>JAQWJE010000049.1:0-600000 GCA_029248525.1 Candidatus Binatia bacterium | reverse complement strand
TCATATCCTCCACCCACCACGGCAACAGGAGCGCCTCCGGCCGGACCGAAGCGAGTCAACACCGGCGTCGAGTGAGAATAGCCCAATTCCGTATAGGCGGAAGTTGTCGAATTGATCCGCCACAGCAGCTTCGGAGCAACTCGGCTGGTCACATCCAGGCCGTAGTACGCTCGCCCCCCTCGGCCCAGACCAAAAACGACGATTTTTTTTCCGTCATCTTCCCAGATCTTGGGCGAAGCATCGGCGAAGTAGGGATGCTCACCCCCTTCGTCTGGTTGAAGCTCTGGCAAATTGGAAAGAACGTCGGGGGGGAGGAATGCCCATAGCTCCTCCCCTGTCTCATCATCAAAAGCATGCAGAAGTCCGTCGTTGGCCCCGACGAGAATCAGCGCATCCTCGTCGGTTTCTTCGTAGCGAATGATCAGGGGAATGGAGTGGATAATATCCCCTAGAATCCAGCCACGTTTCTCCGTGACGACCCCATCATCGTTGGTATCGAACGAATCCAGACCGTAAACATAATCAATCAGCTGATTGCGCGTATCCGTATCTGTCGAGGAGAGTCCCAAAAGCCCGGGCGTCAGAGCTTCGTTTTCACGCGAGAAGGCCTGCGCGTCCGCGGTCAGGTCCACGCCGCCCAGGTTGCCTGTCGCCGTTTCGGTATAGGTGTAAATCTCTCGCGAGAGAACATCTCTCTGGAGAAGAAGCCCGCCCACGCCGCCGGAGGTCACCGAGTTACCCGATGGCCCCCCGCTCGCGGCATCCCAGAACGACTCAGCCGTTGCGAGAAGCGTGCCATCCTCAAGCGTGGCGGCACCGCTGCCGCCGAGCGTACACTCAGGCGTGGATGCGTTACAGATAGCGCCCTCATCCTTGTTCAACCCGTACTTCTTCAGGTTGCCCGGCCATTCAGTCCCGCCCTCGCGCGGGCTGAAGAGCGCCACATAGAGACGATCACCCGACTCTGTTCGGTTGGTCTGGCTCACGGGAACCACCGGCGCGACAAAAGCCTGCGCATCATTCTTGATCAGATTGATGGCTTCCCGCAAAGCATCATCGAGATCCTCGGGATCCGCTGCCGAGAGGCATTCTCCACCACCGTACTTCTCCGAGGCGCGCCAGAGCAAAGACCCCGCACCCGGTGACAGATCGCCTTCGGCAGGCTCCTCGCAATAATCAAACCCGAACGAAATTGCGAAAAGGGAGAGGGGCTGGTTTTCCGTGTTCCCCAACGGATATTCCCCTCGAATCTTCAGCATCGCGTCGTCGAGATAATCCGAGCCGCAGTTGAACATTTCGCCCGTATTGGCGAGGTATGCCGGGCTCGCCGGATCCTCCTTGCCATCACCATTCAAATCGCCCGGACTTCCGACAAAATTTTCCAACCGATCAAAGCGACACTCTGACTGTGTCCATTCCAGTTCGTCGCCCTCAACCTCGGGCACGCCATCGGTGACCATCAGCACATAGTTCCGCTGGCAAGTCTCTTCGACCGGCGATGTCGAAAAACCGCTCGCCGCGATCTGGCCGTTGAAGTACTCCCAGGCATCGATCAATCGGTGCGTCGTCGGTGTACCACCTTCGGCCTGCAGCCCCTGAATAATTGCGGTCAGCTCGCCACGCGCGGCGGCATCCATGTCCTGCACGGGAAATACAAACGCGTCGTTATTATTGTGCCATGAGGTAACCGATCCCTCATTGAAATAATCGAGCGTACTGTAGTTCAGTGAAGCCGGGTTGAACACGGTCATCCCAAACCGGACATCTTCATGGGCGCTATTATTCAAAGCAGCGACCATCACCCCCTTGGCGATCGCCATTTTATTCTGCTCGACGCAAGTATTGTCTTCGCCTGGACAATCGGTGTCACTCGAGCAGGCTTCGAGAGGGGGCAAACTGCAATTCCGCGGCGGGTTGGTTTCAAAATTCAACCGGCTTCCAAGCCGACGTCGCGACTCGCGATCATCAATATCGTCGCCCCCGGGTCCCGGAATCAAGTCGACCATGGAACCCGCACAACTACTTTCATCAACCTCGTAGGTAGATTGTGTTCGACGGCAACTGCAGTCCGAGCGCACATTGCCTCCCGCCACACCATTTTTGGAGCGGCATCGAGAGTAGACGAGACCAGGTTCATAGTCGCCCGTATATTCACCACCGGGATAGACATTGTAGGCGACATTCCCCATGCTTCCCGAATTATCGAAAACGATCAGGACATTCGGGTCCACTTTCGCGCCTGTGAATATATCCGTGTCCAAGGCGAGGGCCGAACCAGTCGAGAGAAATGTCAGCAGAAAACCTGCGAGCAAGATTCGTCGCCATTGATGCAAACTCACCGAGAGCCGCGGCCGTCCCCCAAATTCAAGCTCGGGCACCACCGGATCAGCCTCCACATTCCATACATGGTCCGGGACGCGCAGCGGTCATTCGCACATGACTCCGCGACGCCAGACCTGATTGGCCCGAGACTTTCCGTGAATCGATCTGAAACATGAACATTTTCCCCAGCCCTGCACCCTGACCGAATTGAGCGGGGCGCAGTCGACCATCCGTTGTCCGGATCATCAAATTCCCCGGCAGTGATTCATAGCCAACAAAAGCCGACGCAACTTCGGCATCCAGAGCCACCGGTATCTGACTGAGATCGGTCGTTCGAGCAATGTCTGGATCGAAATTCTCGGCCTCGCCCAAGGCATAAAAGACCCCGCCGTCAGCGGCGTAGAAGGCGCGCACCGACTCCACGCTGAGCGATCCCCCGATGGTCGACATTTGCCCACTACTGGCCACCGCCAGCGAAATGCCCGCCAGAATGGCAACCATCCCCAATGCGGCCAGCATCACTATCCCCTGTTCATCGCGAAGTCTCACCATTTCCATCACCCCATTTGGAAACGAAACGCCAAATTACGAACATTAACTTCAGTCTGCATTGTGGAAGAGGCTTCCGGGTCATCCGGGAGTCCGGTCGCCTGTGCTGTCCGCAGAACAATCTTCACGGCACGCAGATCATCCGACGGCGAGGACGAAATATCCCCGTCCTGGTCAATGAACTCGAGCTGCAATTCTCGCATATTGTCGCCCATCACGGAGCCGTTTCGACGAAAAATGCCATCTTCGAGAAGCCAGATGATCTCCTCGATTTCAGTGACCTTGGTCCCCATCGGATATTGGTGTGCCAGAGAACCTTCGAGCTGAATCTGCAGAGCACCGTCGATGGTCTGCAGCCCGGCGATCGTTCCGGTCTCCGAACTCAGTCCGCTATCGATCAGAACCACTTCGCCCACCACAAAATTGGAACCCGCAGCAACCTGAATTGATGCGCTGCCGGCTCCGGCCGTTTCCACAAGTACGCTGCGCACATCGCCAAAGGCTCCCCGCAGCGTCAGCTCCTGTCGCCCGGTCTGTGTGGCGTAGGAAACCGGCGAAAGGCCGGTTTCGGCACCAACGCCCAGCATTCCATATCCCGCCATCCGCAAATCTTGCTGAAAGAGGTATCCAATCGCGCGGCTGGTCAATTGCGCATCGGCAAGGCCCTGCTGGTAGGAGGCACTGCGGCTCTGCGCCGTCATGGCCCCAACCATACTGCCGAGAATCGAACCTCCGATCGTGATCGCGACAAGCATCTCGATCAATGAAAAGCCTTTTTGCGATCGCAGCTGCGCTGAAGACTTCATGCGTTGGTCACCTGACTTACCAGCGAGGAAAGAGTAATCGAACGCAGGCCAAGCCGCTCGTTCCAGAGAACCAGCACCTCCACTTTTTTGGCGACGCCAATCTCCGAAACAATCCGCACCACCGTGAAGGAAACACCCTCGCGTTCCTCGAGTTCCCAGGTGGTCACAATGGAATCAAAAGATGTGCGCAAGGATTCCTCGATGTGCTGGTCAGCCAGATGAGTCGCCAAGCCCAAATTGTTCCCGAGAGACTGTGCCTTCGCCGAAACCGTATGAACACCTGCGAGCCCGAGAAAGGCAATCGCAATCAGAACCATCGCAACGAGCGTTTCGATGATAGTGAATCCATCTTCCGATCCGAGCCGCTTCATTGCCAGCCAGCCTCGGTCTGCCGCCAAAGACGTGCTCGACCCGCTCCTGTTACCGACACCGCGTAGGCAACAGAGCCTTCGGATGTCCGGACATAATAAGCTCCGGTATCCAACGGCATTCCGCGCGCCGTGAATACGATCGGCGCCGCTGGAGCTGCAACCTCGACTGCATTTCCGTAAGGACCGGTCTCCGCTCCGTTCAGATCGAATTCCACACCGGGCATCGATTCGCGCAGATCGATCGCACGGAGGACGGGATCCTCTTCCGGCACGATCATATTATTCGTACCCACACGTTGGACCCGATAGGAAACTCCCGCCTCTCCCGTTGTCGAAACATAGTGACGGACGCCGGTGCGAATACTCTGCGCGCGAGCGTAAGCAAGATTACCAAGGAGCTGAGAGGCCGCCGCGCTGGCTCGCATCTGGCGAGCAATTTGCGAGTATTGGGGAGCAGCGATTCCCGCGAGGATCATGATCATTCCGGTCGCGACCATCACCTCCATCAAGCTCAATCCCCCCTCATTGCGGAGAAGGCCGCCGCGGGCTTGCTGCTTTTTCTGGTTTTTCGCTGCCACAATCACAATCCTCCAGCCCTTGTCATTGCAATCTTCGTTCCTCGGAGGCGGTCGTGGGCGGAATTTTATATTATTCAGTAATTTCAGTAGCTTGATGTCAATCCTCGAG
Source organism: Candidatus Binatia bacterium (assembly GCA_029248525.1). Classification (NCBI taxonomy): domain Bacteria; phylum Candidatus Binatota; class Binatia (SeqCode); species Binatia bacterium. The sequence goes on along the minus strand of JAQWJE010000049.1, from coordinate 595,265 downwards.
TTTGCCCAAGCACGCCAAGCGTCGATATTTTGACGATATTTGAACGGTCCGTACATTTCCGTCAGCGCAAATCCCTGCCCAAACGCCTTGGCGTACCGTGCCGCCCCCTTGACGCCGGGCCGGAGCCGCAGGATGTTGCCGCTATATGAGCCTCTCCCCGAAGCAACAACACGCCCTGGACGAAGTCGGCTTCGTGAACCTGGGACAGGTTCTCGACGACGAGCATCTCGAAATCATCCGCCACGAGTACGATATTCTCGTGCGCCCGGAAAAACAGACTTTGGGCAATGAGGTCGATGGAAAATTTCCCTATCGCGCGATGCTCAATTTCCGCAGCGATCCGCTTCGAAAAATCCTCACTCATCCCGATTTGGTGGGGCTCGCCATTGATCGTCTGGGGCCCGATATCCGCTTTTGGTGGGATCAGGGGATCAATAAATCGCCGGGCTCCGGGAGCCATATCGATTGGCACCAGGACAACGGCTACCAACGCGGCCAAGTACCGGAATATCTCACGTTCTGGCTGGCCCTGGACGACTCCGATTTGAACAACGGCGGTCTCCTGGTCATCCCCGGCTCCCATCGCCACGGTCAGCAATCGCATGAACTACGCGATGTCCACTGGGTGATCCCGGAGGTGGAAGCCTCCGGTGCAATCGCCTTGAATGCTCAAGCCGGTGATCTTCTGATTTTCTCATCCCTGCTTGTACACAAAACCGTCGGCAACCATTCGACGGATCGTGAAAGGCGCGCATGGGTGATCCAGTATGCGAAGGCTGACGCCACGAATGCCGAAGATGGAACCACTTATGAAGACCGACCGTGGGTCGCCAGGGACGGGAAAGTCCTGGAAACGCTCCTCGTTGAGAAACCGTTCGACCTGGGTCGCAATTCTCATAACGCAGGCTGAACTCAGCGCCGGACGGCGGCGATAGCGGCACGCAAGCGTGCCTCTCGCGGCAATGCCTGAAGCGCATCAGCCCCGGCTACCGCAGCGGAGTCTCGACGAAACGTGCAGGGGGAGGAGGCATGCAGCGCATGCACCTGAACAAATCCTCTGATGCTGCATTCCGAGGTCGACAGCTCGAGCGTACCCCCAACAAGAATGACACCGGCAAAATCGACCACCCCTTCCAGCCGAAGATCACCGACCACGACGAGAAGACCATCACCCTGAAAATCTTTCACGATCCCTTCCTGCAGGTAGAGCACCTCGCTCGGTGAGGATCGGAACCCACGGCTGCCCGCCGAGACGGCCTCTCGTTGCCCTTCCGCGAGAAAAAGATCTACCGGTATCGGTCGAGCCGTTATGACCCCGCCCTCCCCTCGAAGGGCAAACGAACCGCGCCGCTCCAGGAGTTCCAGTGCACGCGCCGCTTCATGGTCCCCGGCGGCGAGCGGCGCCACATCGCTGTCCCCGAGGACTTCGATCACCGGATCGCCGGTCGCGGAGAATTCAGGGGCCTCGCCCGGGAACACACGGAGCTCACCCGTAACGATCAGCAGACTCGCCGGCGCATAGGGCTCGCGAGCACGAACCAGAACACCTTCGAGAGCTCGCCCCGCGCCCCCCGCAGCCTCGGACTCGGCCACGACGGATACTTCTCTCGATCCGTCGGCCGAGCGGTCGGATCGCCACGAGGATAGGCGAAAGCCATGCGGTGGGCCGGGGAATTCCACCAATCTCGCTTCCGCTAAAAGCATCAGCTCCGCGTCGGAGGGTAAGGGTTCCAGGCGCGGCGACAGACTGTTCGCTGCACCGAGAAGTCCGGCCTCCGCGGTGTAGAGGGCCTGAAGAGTCGCACGTCCCTGACCGATCGAGCGCAAGTCTGCGCGGAGCCAGAACCAAACGCTCCCGGCGCTCACGCCGACCAACAGCACCAAGCTCAGGGCCGCGAGCAAAATGGATCCCCTTTCGTTGTTCATGGAAGGGTTGCGTTCTCGCGTCGGGCCACCCAACGCAGTGCCACGCTCGAGGTCAAACGGCCTCCACGCAAGGTATCCATCTGAAAGAGCACTCGAGCAACCTCCGCATCAGCATTCGATGGAGGCATCAGGGAACCCCTTGGCCCGGCGGATGCCGCTGGCTCCGTGCGTTCACCGAAGCGATCGAAAGTTTGCAGGGAGAATCCCCCGGGCGCCACGCCCGACAGAAGAGCCATCCGCTGCCGACCAACCTGCCGGATCAGATCACCCTGCGGAGAAAGAAGGACGGACACAGACTCGGCCGAGCGAGTGTCCACACGCCCGTCACCGTCAAGGTCGGCGGCCCGCGAGAATGCATGCCGACTGATTTCGAGGGGATCAAGCGGGTGGATGCCCTGTGGGTCGACCCCTGTACTGTAAAGATCTGCGGCCGTCTGCTCGATCGCCCAGTGCAAACCGGCGAGCGCGTGTGCCTCCTGACGCAACTGGAAGGTCCACCGGGCATGTCCCAAAACCAGAGCCACCCCGGTCGCCAGAACCATGGTCCCCAATCCCATCGAAACCAGAAGTTCGACCAAAGAAAAACCGGCGCCAGAACCCGGACCAGAGACAGGTGCAGGATTCATCGTGCCACCGCTGCAAGATCGAGGATCACAAGATCCTCATCCAACCAGCTCGTTCGTACCTCCAGTCTCTGCAAACCCGGGTATCCAACCCAGGGCCGGACTTGCCAGGTCCGGGTAAACTGGGCCGTTCCATGGCCCCATTGATCGTGTCCGCCCACCCTGCGCGCAGGGAGCAGAGCGATCAATTCCTCTATTTTGTCGCGACCGGCCGCCAGCCCCTCCGCCTCGAGACGAGCGGTACGAAAAGCGCGCCAACTCGCCGAACCCGCGGACAAGCTGACCATGCTCGCCGCAAGGATCAGGCAAAGGGCGGCCAGCACTTCGATCAGGCCGAACCCGGAATCAGCAATGCCGCGACGAAACTGTCGATTCTCCTTCCCCGGCATCATGGCAACCGCACACGACCGCGCTGGTTGAGGACTACCGTTTTTTCCCCGAACGGATTGGCCAGACGAAAGGTTCCGTTTTCGGCATGCCCATCCGGGTAGAAACGAACATCCCCATTCGAGTTCAACGTAAGCCGCACCCCCTCGGGCATCGGAACTCCGCCAAAATTTCGCCCGCCCGCATGCAGCCGAAGAGCATTCCGATACACCTCGACCCGCCAGATGCGTCCCTCATGGATGGCGCCCGCCCGCGACTCAAAAAGCGTCGCCGCAATGCGCGCCGCCCCCTCGGTCAAACGCGCACCATCCAACTGCGATCGGAGGGAAAACAACCCGATGCCTCCGAGGATCCCCATCAAAGTCAAAACCAGACATAATTCGGGAACCGTGAAACCACGATCTCCGGGCCACCGACGAACGTTTCTGCAAAGAGGCATTCGGCAGAATTAAACCTGGCGGAATCGAGTAACAATCCCGGAGGCGATCATCGTGTGCCGGAGCGCAAGACGCCCGTCCGGAGCCCTCAGTCTGTATCGTAGCTCACGATTAACTCGACGGGACATTCCGGAATCTCGACCCCTTTGGTACGCACGCGAGTCAGACCACGGTCGACTTTGGGAAAGCCCTCGCGATGAGCGAGCGCACACGCATAATCGCTTGCTGCTCGCGGATAGTCCGCCACGTATTCGTGGGCGAGACCGCGGTTCGCAAAAGCCTCCGCGCGCCGACGTGTGCCCAGCTTCAGGCTGCGATCATACTCCGCAATCGCAAGCATGAATTCTCGCTGGTGGATATAGCTGTTCCCCCGATTGATCATCGCCTCGGTGAGGCCCGGATTGATCTTCTCCGCAGAATCAAATGAACTGATCGCTTCATCGTGGCGCGCCGCATGGGTCAGAATGATTCCCAGGTTGACCAGAGTCGCCGCGCGGTCGCGATCCCCCAAACGTTCCAAGGTCAGGGCCATCCGACATTTATGAATCTCTTGCTGACTATCGCCTCCCATCGAGGCGCTGAGATAGCAATCACGGCCATAACTCGAGCCCACAACCGACATGGCCGCGTTCGCTGCCGTCAACCATCCCGTCGAAATCAATCCGAGTACTCCGAGGGTCGCGCACGCAATTCGCATGCTGCTTTTCGCTTGCGTGGTCCAATTTTCATGAGTCATGGCGTTGTTCTCCCTTTTGCGCGCCTGGCTGCCGGTGCTCTTCCCAGTATGCCGGCGAAAAAAACGTTCGCCAACAAAAATCAGAGCCGCAGCGAGCCGAAATACCAGTGCAGGATCTGCGGCCCCCACAGGAGGGTGACCAGAGCACCAATCGCCAGAAAAGGACCAAACGGCAATGCCAATCGACGATTCGCGCCGCGGCCGAGCATGAGCGCCAAGCCGATCAGCGACCCCGCCAGCGACCCGAGAAAGAGCGAAAGCAGCGCGCCCTCCCAGCCGAGAAAAGCCCCGATCATGGCGAGAAATTTGATATCGCCGCCGCCCATGCCCTGTCGCCCGGTCATTTTCTCGTAGGCCCAGGCAACCCCGTAAAGCAGTCCTCCGCCCACCAGCGCCCCCTGCAGGGCGAAAAGAAATGCCGGGCCGGGCTCCCCGGGTAAAACGAACGGCGCTCCCAGCAACCCGACCCCCAAGCCACTCAAGGTCAAGCGGTCAGGCAATAATTGATGGTCGAGGTCAATATAGGTCAGCGCGAGCAGATTGAGGGCAAAATACGTAAAGAATAGAAAAATTACCGTCGGGCCAAATCTGAAAAACAACAGGCCCGCGAGAAGGGCAGCCAGGATCTCCACCAGAACGTAGCGGAAAGAAATTGCTTCCCCACAGCCCCGGCAACGCCCTCGGAGCAGAAGCCACGAGACCACAGGAATATTTTCCCACCAGGAAATTTCGTGCTGACAGCTCGGGCAACGTGATCGCGGGGTAACAACGCTTTCCCCACGGGGGACACGATGGATGACGACATTCAAAAAACTGCCAACCATCGCCCCCGTCACCAAGACCAGAAGAAGCATGAAAGTTTCCAAATCCACGGATGTCATGGTCGCATTCCCCGCCCCTACTGGCCAGCGATCCCTCGGAGCGGCCTCTGAAAAAGAGCCTGAAACAAGAATGGCGCCACCCCCGGAGGAGTGGCGCCATTTCTCGAAAGCTCGCTGAGATGAAATCTATTCGCCGCCGCTATCGGCTTGCAAACCACCCAGCGTGGAGTCCCAGTTGAAAGTTTTACCGCCGCTGGCGTGGGCCGCCTGCAACGTGAAACCACCGGTCTTGAGAGCCACGGTGACCGGAATATCCGAATCCGTCTGCACGGCCGGGGCCAGTGACGCGACATCCGCTGCATAGGTGGCTTCCTGCGCGAAATAGGCTTCCTGTGCCAGCGCAATATTACGCAGATGCGAAGAGGCCTGAGCGTCGAAACCCTGCTCCCGGTAGGCCGAGAACTGCGGAATCGCGATCGCCGCCAAAATTCCGATGATTGCTACAACGACGAGCAATTCAATCAGGGTAAAGCCCTTTTCGTCTCGCTCCTTCAGATTCTTGATCATTTCCATTTGCCATCCTCCAGTGTCGGTACCGAGCGCCGTTGCGCTACCACCGCGGTCTATTTTGCCGACGCGAATCGGCGCGCGGCTTCCAATCCCTCCCGTTGCAAGGTCGGTGCCACGTGGAGCGCCCGTGGAGTAATTCAGGTAAGTCCTTGTTATTATTGACTTATTTACTTCCATGGACGGGATTTGTCCGAAACGTCATGTTTCTGACGCTGCCCGAGCGGCAGGATTTCGACGTTTTCGTACACGCGGTGGCAAAATCCGAACACCGCTGACAAAACGTGCGCATGCTGGGGCGGCAACAATCGCGGCGGGAGAGCCGCGCCATTCTCAAAAGCGCGCCCGGCCCGAGCGGCCCGCAATTCCGTGCTTCTGGAGGCGGTGACGCAAGGACCGATAATTCACGCCAAGCAGCGCGGCCGCGTGCTTTTTGACTCCAGACGCGCGATCCAGCGCCTCGAGAATCAGATCTCGTTCGGTCCGTGCCAGTCGTTCATCCAAACTCTCGGAGATCCGGGACGCAAAATCGAGCAAATCCTGTCGCGTCTGATCTCCGCCTCCGACCGGAACCTCGGCTACCAGGGTTGCGTGCGGGGCAATTTCTTCGGGGTCCGGGGTTCCTGCTATTTTGCGCAACGCCTCGGGAAGGTCCTCTCGCGTCAACTCCTCCGACTCGGCGAGAGTCACCGCGTATTCGACGATATTTTTCAGTTCCCGCACGTTCCCCGGGTAGCGGCCCCCCTGCAGGCATTGCATCGCCTCCCGATCGATTCCACGAATGGCTCGGCGGTGACGTAGCACTGCTTGCTGCAGGAAATGTTCGAGAAGCGCCGGCAGATCCTCCATCCTTTCGCGCAGCGGCGGAATTTCAATCGTGATCACAGCGAGTCTGTAAAAGAGGTCCTGCCGAAATCTCTCTGCGCGAACTTCAGCCTCGAGCGATCGATTCGTTGCCGCCAACACGCGCACATCCAGCGATACAGGATTTTTGCCGCCGACCGGTGTCACCACCTTTTCCTGCAGGACACGCAGCAGTCGCACCTGAAGCGCTTGTGTCAATTCCCCAACCTCGTCGAGAAACAGGGTCCCGCCCTGCGCCTGCCGAAACAGGCCCGTCCGGTGGCTCTCCGCTCCCGTGAAGGCACCCCGGATATGGCCAAACAATTCGCTCTCCATCAAGCCTTCGGGAATCGCTCCACAATTCACCACGACAAAGGGGCCGGAGGCTCGTTCACTCGCGGCATGAATCGCCTGAGCCACCAGCTCCTTGCCCGTGCCGCTCTCCCCAGTGATCAACACGGTAGCCGGTGCCGCCGCGACTTTACCGATCAACCGTCGCACCTCCTGCATCCCGCTCCCGTCGCCGACCAGAAAATCCTTTTGGGCCTGCAGGTTATTTTCGGACAAAGGTAGCGACAGCGCGGCTGCCCCTGCAACAATCGGCTCGGCTGAAAGTTCCTGCAGAACGACAACCTCGCCGCCAGAGCGAATTGCCGAATTGTCGAGCGGCACACGGCGGATGTGCAGCTTGCGCGATTGCCCCGAAGGCAATCGCTGCTCGCAGTCCTGAAACCCGCCGGCATCCGGCTGCCCTCGCAGCAGGAGCGGGACCAACGAAGTCAGTCGGCGACCCAGCAGTTCCTGTGTCGGACAACCGAGAATCCTTTGTGCGGCCGGATTGGCCGACCGGATCTGACCAACTCCATCCAGAACAACTACGCCGCACTCGAGACCAGTCGCCAAGGCGGCATGCACCGCACTCAAACGATCCATGGCCGCATTCGTGCGGAAAAGTTCCTGCTGGGCACCTTCGAGCTTTTGGGCCAACCACCCGGAAGCAACTGCCAGGGCCGCCAGCGCCAACCCGTCCACCGCGATCGCGCGGATCATTCCCGGGCGGAACTCACCGGCGAAGAACACCGCACTAGTGGCAAAGAGCCAGCTCAGAATAGCGACGACAAAGGTAGCGACAATCAGGAGTCGAGCGAGGAGCAGGATACGCATCCCGCGAGCGGGCGATGCCGCCGTCATCCCCTCTCGGTCCATCAGGCGCCGAGGACCGAGCCCATCTGAAAGATCGGAAGATACATCGAGACCACCAATCCGCCGATGATCACACCCAGTACCACGATCACCAGAGGCTCCATCAATGCCGTCAGGTTGGCCACCGCGTTATCGACTTCCTCTTCGTAGAAATCAGCGACTTTCTGCAGCATCTGATCGATCGACCCGGTCATCTCACCGGCACCGATCATCTGACAGACCATCGGGGGAAAAACGCCCGAGGCCAGCAAGGGCTCGAGCATGGTATGCCCCTGGCTAATACTTTCCCGAACGGAAAAGCCGGCTTTTTCAACCACCTTGTTGCCAGCGGTTTTCGCCGTGATCGTCAGCGCATCCAGAATCGGGACGCCCGAGGAGACCAGCGTTCCGAGAGTTCTCGAAAATCGGGCTACCGAGGCCTTGAGCAACAACGAACCGAGCACCGGCATTTTCAACAGCAGACGATCCAGAATCGTTCGTCCCTGTTCCGTCCGGGCCGCCTGCCGTATACCGAAGACCACCAACGCGAAACTCAGAAGCATCCAATGCACGTACTGAATCACAAAATCCGAGAGGTTGATGACCAACTGCGTCGGCAAGGGAAGCGCCTGCCCGAAACTACCGAAGAGTTCCCCGAAAACCGGGATCACGAACACCAGAAGCACCATGGTCACAGCAACGGCGACCGATAGAATGGTGACCGGATAGATCATCGCTCCTTTGATTTTACGCTTGAGAGAGAGCGATTTCTCCATATAGACAGAGAGCCGGGACAGAATCGTATCGAGGATCCCGCCAATCTCGCCCGCCTGAACCATATTCGTATAGAGCTCGTCCCAGGTGCCGGGAAAGCGGTGCAATGCTTCGGAGAATGTCGCTCCGGATTCGACAGATTCCTTGACCGCGAGAATTTCTTTCTTGAAATGCTTGTTCTCGCTCTGCAACCCGAGAATGTCGAGCGTCTGGACAAGCGGCATCCCCGACTCGACCATTGTGGTCAGCTGACGGGTGAAAACCACCACTTCCTGCTGCGAGACCGGGTTTCCAATCGTTGGAAGATTAATTTCGCGAGAAAGGCCTTTGCCCTTTTCCTTGATCTTCTTGGTAATCGGTTGAATGCGTTGGGAGCGCAGTCGGGAAATCACCGCCTCCCGGGAGTCGGCTTCCATATCGCCGCGCAGAATCTTGCCACTGGCCGTCCGGCCTTCGTATGCAAAAACAGGCATCAGAAACCTCAGCGTGCCAAAGTGATGCGCGGGGAAACCCCGCCACCCTTCTGACGGTCGGTGGGCGACGCGCCCATCATGCGTTCCAGTTCCTCGGATTCGGTCGCTGCGAGCAAAGCAGCTTCACGTGAGATCATTCCGCGACTGTGCAGGTCCAGGAGGGACTGGGACAACGTCACCATACCGTTTTTGTCCTGGCCCACCTGCATCTGCGAGTAGAGTTGGTGGACTTTCTCTTCGCGGATCAAATTCCGTATTGCTGCATTCGGGATCATCAATTCGCAGGCCATGACGCGGCCATCCTTGTCCGCACGGGGCAATAATGTCTGTGAAATGACCGCTTCGAGAACCAGGGAAAGCTGGGCTCGGACCTGCGATTGCTGGTGCGCCGGAAAGACATCGATCACACGGTTGATTGTCTGCACTGCCGAATTCGTATGGAGGGTCGCAAAGACCAGATGTCCGGTCTCCGCAATCGTCAAAGCGGCTTCGATTGTTTCCAGATCCCGCAACTCACCAACCAGAACCACATCCGGATCCTGACGCAGAATATGCTTCAAGGCCTGACCAAAACTTTGCGTATCTGCAAAAACTTCTCGCTGGTTAACCACGCAGCGCTTATGAGGATGAATGAACTCGATTGGATCTTCGACGGTCATGATATGTTCGGCGCGGGTTTCGTTGATTTGATCAACCATCGAGGCCATCGTCGTGGACTTGCCGCTCCCTGTAGGGCCGGTCACCAGAACCAGGCCCCGGGGGAGCTTGATCAAATCTTCGACAGTTCGAGGTAGACCTAGATCTGCGATCGGCGGCACCTCGTGGGGGATGGCGCGGAAGACAGCACCGACCGCGCCCTTCTGCACAAAGAGGTTGCCGCGAAAACGCGAGATTCCCTGCACGCCGAACGAGAAATCCAACTCGGATTCTTCCTCGAATTGCTTTTTCTGCTCCTCCGAGAGGACGCTGTAACAGAGCTGCCGGGTCTCGGTGGAATTGAGTCGCGGATGTTCCAGGGGTGTCATCTCTCCGTGAATGCGGATGGTGGGCGCGGCCCCCTCCGTGAGGTGCAAATCGGAAGCTCCCTGATCGGCCATCGCTTCGAAAAAATCCTGCATCTGCATTTTGAAATCCCTCCCCGAATCGTCCGCTTGTTCGTGCCAACCCTGCATTGAGCAGCACTCATGCATCCCTCAACTCGACCCAATTTCTGTCTGATCCTTCGGTAGCCGCTGATGGTTTCTTGAATGGAGCAACCTCGATCAGTCGGCCATAGTGACGCGCATGACCTCTTCCACCGTGGTCTCCCCGGCGGAGATTTTCGTGATCCCCGCCTGCCGCAGGGTGACCATTCCATCCTGAACGGCCTGTTGCTTGAGTTCGGTGGCTGTCGCTCCGGCAAGCACCAACTCCCGGAGCTCATCGGTGACCCGCATCACTTCGTAGAGCGCGGTGCGCCCGCGATAACCTGTATCCCCGCAATGCGAGCAGCCTTTCCCTTTCCATGTCTGGACAGGGGCGGCTTCCTCGGCAGGGACGCCAAGGTCAATCAACGCCTGCATCGGTAATTCATAGGGCTCGCGGCATTTTGGACAAACACTTCGAGCCAGACGTTGCGCCATGATCAAATTCACCGAAGAAGCGATCAGGAACGGTTCGATGCCCATATTCAGCAGACGATTGACCGTCGAAGGCGCATCGTTGGTATGCACTGTCGAAAAGACAAGATGCCCGGTCAGTGCAGCTTTCACCGAAATTTCGGCGGTTTCAAAATCGCGGATCTCACCCACCATGATCACATCGGGATCCTGACGAAGAAACGATCGCAGCGCGGCCGCAAAATTCAGACCGATATCCTCGTGGGTCTGCATCTGATTGATGCCGGGCAGATTATATTCGACGGGATCCTCGGCTGTCGAGATATTGGTGCCCGCATCATTCAATTGCGCAAGCGCCGAGTACAGAGTCGTGGTCTTGCCCGACCCTGTCGGGCCCGTAACGAGAATCATCCCGTAGGGCTGGGCGATCGCCTCCTGAAAATGCGCCAACGATTGGCCTGTGAATCCGAGCTTTTCCAGGTCGAGTTGCACGCCATTCTTGTCGAGGATTCGCAGAACCACTTTTTCACCGAAAAGGGTCGGCAAGGTCGAGACACGTAGATCGATCTCACGCCCCTGCGCCAATTTCACCTTGATACGTCCGTCCTGCGGCAACCGGCGCTCCGCAATATCGAGAGAGGCCATCACCTTGATCCGAGAGGTAATCGCGTTCTTCAATTTCAGCGGCGGCTGCATGATCTCTTGCAGAACGCCATCCACACGAAAGCGAACGCGCAGAGATTTCTCGTACGGCTCGATGTGAATATCCGAAGCTCTTTTCTTGATCGCATCGGCTAAAAGCGCGTTGACCAGCTTGACGACCGGCGCCTCTTCCGTGGCTTTTTCCAACTGTTTGAGGTCGAAGTCTTCGTCCGCTCGAACGACTTCCATATCCTCATCACCAAGTTCGGAGAGAACGTCGCCATAATTGACGTTCTGCTCGTAGTGGCGCTCGATACATTTCTCGACCGATGTCGGACTCGCAATGGCTGCACGGACATCGAATCCGGTGAGAAATTTGACTTCATTGATGGCAGCCAGGTTGGAGGGGTCGGCCATCGCCAGCGTCAGCGTCGTTCGGCTCAAATTAACCGGGACAACCTGAAATTTGATCGCGATTACTGCGGGCAAAACATCCACCAACTCATCCGCAAGTTCCAGCGATCCGGGATCGACGACCGGAAGATGATATTCTTCCTGCAAGGCCGTCAGGAGATCCGCCTCCGTGATCTCACATTGGCGCACAATATGAGTCGTCAGTGCACCACCAGCTTCACGCAAACGAGATTGCGCCAGGCGAAGGTCGCCCTCGGCAATCAGACCCTGTCGCAGGAGAAGCTCCCCGACACGGCTGGTCGGAACCTGCGCATTACGCTCGGTACCGCCACCCCGCTTGACCAATGATTCTACGCTGCCCACAAATTGACCTCGATAGACCTATCGGCGCTTTGCGCACGACCCTTAGCGCAAACGCGATATTTATAGGCTTTGCTCTACTGCCCCGCATAGTCATGCTTCCATGGCCGATGACGCAATTCGTCTGAAAGTCCTGCGGAACCAGTATTTTCAGGCCCTGCTGCACACGAGAGAACGCAGCCGATTGATGGCAAAGGCCAGATCGAGCGGACGGACAGCGGCCCGGTCGCCAAACCCGGGCGCGGCCAGAGCACCGACGCCACGGCACCGAAGATCCTCTCCGACCGAAGCGAGAAGATCGGTAAGCGTGACCGTGCCGTCACAGAGCTCGCGACCCAGATACAGAAGCAGATCGCCGATCAGCGCCACCTGTCCCGGGTCGACCAATTGTTCGGCTGCCGAAAGATCAAGCGTCTGATCCCCGAAGGCAAGCCGGTAGCCATCCCCTCGCCGGACGCGCGCCGATCGACCCCGACCCGATGCGACAAACGAGCGCGGCTGCGGATAGCGAAGCGCCGCAAGGGGCCACTCGCCCGGCGCTTGCGGTCCCTCGGATATGCTCGCGGGCAGCTCACCGGCAATGCGGTGGGCCTCCTCCGTCACCTCGCAGGGCGCATAGCTCGCCATGCGAATCACCGTATCGGCCACATCCAGATAATCCCCCGCCCCGCCCACGACGAGAACCGAAGAAACTTTTTTCTCTTCAGCCAACTGGCGCACACGGTCGAGGTAGGGGGTAATCGGCTCCTCGCTCGACGGCACCAGGCGGCGCATTCGCGCGTCTCGGATCATGAAATTGGTGGCTGCGGTATCCTCATCCACCAGCAAGGCCGTGGCACCGGCTTCGATAGACTCAAGAACCGCTGCCGCCTGCGAAGTCGCTCCCGAAGCGTCCGCGGTACAGAAGTTTTCGGTCGGCCGATCAAGCGGAAGATTTCTCAGAAACGGTCGTAAATCGACACCAGCGATCGATCGACCATTTTCGGCACGGACGCAGACGGTCTCGCTCCGTGACACGCACCTTTCGCGGCCGTCTCCGGGGATCTGATCCCAAACCGAGCGCGCCATCGCCTGCAGGAGAGTCGACTTGCCGTGATAGCTCCCGCCGACAATCAGCGTGACGCCCTCCGGAATCCCCATCCCACGGATTCGACCGGCGTGGGGCAACTCGATTTCAATGGCTAGAGACGGCGGCGCCAGAATCGGCAACCCGGATACGAGTGGACGATCGTCGATACCGCTCGCTCGCGGCAGAATTGCGCCGTCTCCGAGGAAGGCGACCAACCCGCGCTTCCGCAACTCCTGCCGCAGGAAAACCTGATCTTCGACAACCGCAACCTGATGCCTCAAAGCTGCATGGTCCAGTGCCTCGGTGCTGATGGCTTCGTTCAGGATCCGGGGCAAGCTGTCGAGAAACATCGACACAGCGGCGCGACCACGAATCCGGCGACCCGTGGCCGGGAGTCCGGCTGTGAGTCGTATTCGGCAGCTGCCGTCGGCGCGGACCAATACCGCGCTGCGGTCGAGGACTTCCTGACCGACGGCCACCATCCCGAGGACACCTGATGCGCGCGACCCACCGGCGCCTGCGCCGGCGCACATGCTTACCCGCAAGGCTCGGTGCAGGAAATCTCCGGACGCGCGACATTGATCGAGGGTGCTGCGGGTTTCCGCCGGCAAATCCAGCCAGAGCGTCGGGATTTCCACGCTCAGACGACTTGGTGGCGCAAAGGGGTCTGCTTGCACACGATCGAATGTCAGAGTGAACGAGCCCAGCGAGAAAGGATCGCCCTCGAGACAACGGTAATCGCCGTAGGATCGACCATCGAGCGCCCGCAAACAAGGCTCGAGATCGTCAGATGGCCGCGGGGGGGGCTCGCGACGTCTTCCGCCGCGTTGAAATTTTTTCATTTACGAGCGCGAAGAGCCCGGCGCATCACATCCAGAGGTGCGGGCTGACCTGTCCATTCCTCGAAAGCAAGCGCACCCTGATGGAGGAGCATCCCCAAACCGTTGAAGACGGGCCGACGGCTTGACGCTGCCATCGCCAGAAAGGGCGTCCGGTTCGCGGTGTAGATCAGATCGTAGAAACGACAATCTCGCGGCGTCGCGGCAATATCCAGCGGGAAGAAATCTTCGCCGTTCATCCCGACGGAAGTCGCGTTGACCACAATCGCCGCGCCGCCCAGATGGTCGGCTGACGCGGGGTGCTCCGGCGCCAGTTCGCTGAGCTGCACGCCTGTGACGGGAACGTGAGAAATCCGATTCATGTCTCGCGCCAGAGCGCGAGCGCGAGGAGAACGCCGCGCCGCGATGACAATCCGCCTTGCCCGTTTGCTCAGGGCCACAGCAGCCGCACGAGCAGCGCCTCCTGCACCCAGGACCACCCCAAGGTCGACTTTTTCGGACAAACCAATTTCGGACCAATCACGTGTCAGACCGGGTGCATCCGTATTGTCGCCCACCAGCGTGCCGCGCCGATTGATGATCGTATTTACCGCTCGACAAGCCCGCGCGGTCTCGGTCAACTCATCGAGATGACGGAGAACCGCTTCCTTGTGAGGAATGGTGACGTTGATCCCGGTAATCCCGAGAGCCCGCACACCACGCACCGCCGCACCGACATTCCGTCCGTACACCGGGAAGGGAATATAGGCCCATGGAATTCCCAGCGCGCGAAACGCCGCGTTATGCATGGCGGGCGATCGTGAATGTTCGACAGGATCTCCGATGATGCCCACGATTCGTGTCGCACCGTCGATCGGAACTTGGATGGCTGCCATCCCCCGAGTCTACCCGGGTTGAGAATTGTTTCCACCGAAGCGTCTCCCCGGGGCCAGATATTCAATGTTATTTTCGCTCGGAGGCCCAAACAAGAAATCCCGACCGGCACGGAGCCGATCGGGATTTCTTGTACCTTTGATCCGGCGGAGCTGAATCGCTCAGGCGCCCAGAGCCGCGTGCGCGGCCGCAAGCCGAGCGACCGGCACTCGGAACGGAGAGCAGGAAACGTAATCCAGGCCAACCTTGTGGCAGAAGATCACCGAGGAGGGATCGCCACCATGTTCACCACAGATGCCGCACTTCAGATCCTTCTTGACCTTTCGCGCTGCGCGGACGGCATGATCCACGAGGAATCCAACGCCCGTCTGGTCGAGTGACACAAAGGGATCGGTTTCCAGAACACCATGCTCGACATAATAGGGAAGGAATTTACCCGCATCATCGCGAGACAGCCCCATCGTCATCTGGGTCAAATCGTTGGTGCCGAACGAATAGAAGTCCGCATGCTCGGCCACCTCGTCTGCGGTAATTGCAGCGCGAGGCACCTCGATCATTGTACCGATACTATAGGAGACCCGTGCGCGGTATTCTTTCTTCACCGCTTCGGCGACCTGAACAGCCAGTTCGCGCAGGCGCTCCAACTCCTTGTCCACGCCCACCAGAGGAATCATGATCTCCGGAATGACTTTGACCTTCTTTCGAGAAAGCTCACAGGCGGCTTCCATAATGGCCCGAACCTGAATCTCGTAGATTTCGGGGAACGTGACCCCGAGTCGACAGCCACGATGACCGAGCATCGGGTTGAGCTCGTGCAAGCTGTCGCGCTTCTCCTTGAGAAGCTTGGGCTTGACGCCAATTTTATGCGCCAGATCCGTGATCTCCTTGTCCGTATGGGGCAGGAACTCGTGGAGGGGAGGATCGAGGAGACGCACGGTAACCGGCAACCCAGCCATCGCCTTGAAGATGCCGACAAAGTCCTGCTTCTGCATCGGCAGGATTTTCGCCAGAGCCTTGCGGCGACCGGACTCATCTTCGGCAAGAATCATCTCGCGGACCGCATCAATACGGTCACCATCAAAGAACATATGCTCGGTGCGGCAGAGGCCGATTCCTTCGGCTCCGAATTCGCGAGCCACCGTGGCGTCATGTGGCGAGTCTGCGTTCGCGCGCACCTTCATGGTGCGAGCCTTGTCCGCCCACTTCATCAACTTGCCGAAATCTCCGGACAGTTCCGGCTCCACCGTCGGCACCAAGCCAACGAAAATTTCCCCGGTCGCGCCATCGAGACTCATCGCATCGCCTGCGCGCAGCACCCGGTCACCGACGGTGACCGTCTGCGCATTATAGTCGATCCGCAGAGCAGCACATCCGACCACGCACGGCTTGCCCATGCCCCGGCCCACGACAGCAGCGTGCGAAGTCGCGCCACCACGAGCCGTGAGAATGCCTTCGGCCGCGTGCATGCCATGAATATCTTCGGGGGATGTCTCGACCCGAACCAGAATGGTCTTTCGACCGTCCTTGCCAGCATTGGCCGCATCGTCCGCATTGAAGACGATTTCTCCGGCGGCCGCACCGGGCGACGCCGGAAGTCCCTTGGCGAGCACATCCTTGGCCGCCTTGGGGTCGACCTGAGGATGGAGCAGGGAGTCCAGTGCCGAAGGATCGACTCGCATCACGGCGGTGTTGGTGTCGATCAGCTTCTCCTTGACCATATCGCAGGCGATCTTGAGAGCAGCCGCAGCCGTCCGCTTTCCGTTACGCGTCTGCAGCATGAAGAGGCGATTGCGCTCGATCGTGAACTCGATGTCCTGCATATCCCGGTAATGCTTCTCCAGGGTCGTCGAGATCTTGCGCAGTTCGCGGTAGGCCTTCGGCATCACTTCTTCGAGCGAAGGCATGGTCTTTTTTCGCTTCGCTTCGGTCATGCCGCTGGCCTTGGCCACAATACGCGAGGCCACGATGGTCGCCTTTTGCGGCGTCCGCGTTCCCGCGACGACATCTTCGCCCTGCGCGTTCACGAGGAATTCTCCGTAAAACGCCTTCTCGCCGTTGCCTGGATCGCGGGTGAAGGCGACGCCAGTTGCGCAATCGTCGCCTAGGTTTCCATAAACCATCGCCTGCACGTTCACAGCAGTTCCCCAATCGGCGGGAATATTATAGAGGCGACGATAGGTAATCGCGCGATCGTTCATCCAGCTGCCAAAAACAGCGCCGACGGCACCCCACAACTGCTCCCAGGGATCTTCGGGGAAGGTCTTGCCGGTACTTCTCTTTACCATGGCCTTGAACTCGTCCACGAGTTGGCGCAGGTCGTCGGTCGTCAGATCGAGATCGCCCTCGACCCCACGAGCTTCTTTTTTTGCCTCGATGAGATCCTCGAACGGATCCGTTTCGGATTTATTCTCCGGCTTCATGCCCAGGACGACATCGCCATACATCTGCACAAAACGACGGTAGGAGTCCCAGGCGAAGCGCTCGTTGCCCGAAGCGGCGGCCAGACCAGCTACCGTGGCATCATTCATCCCGAGGTTCAGGACCGTATCCATCATGCCCGGCATCGAGACGCGTGCGCCCGAGCGCACCGAGACCAGCAGAGGATTCGAGGCATCCCCGAATTTCTGGTCCATGATTTTCTCGACCTTTGCTACGGCACGCCGAACCTGTCCGTCTAGAGTATCGGGATACTGCCGGCCGTGGTCATAATAGTAAGTGCAGAGTTCTGTCGAAATCGAAAAGCCGGGAGGCACCGGCAGCCCGAGGGAAGCCATCTCGGCGAGGTTGGCACCTTTGCCGCCGAGCAGATTCTTTTGTTTTGCATTCCCGTCGGCTCGCCCACCGCCGAAGGAATATGCGTATTTTACGGGCTTGGCCGCGCTTGATTTCGCAGAGGCTTTCTTTGCCGAGGCCTTCTTGGCCACACGCTTGGGTGCCGTTTTCCGGGTAACTTTCTTCTGCTTTGCCCGCCCCGCTGTCGGAGCGCTTTTTTTGCCACGTGCCATTTTCGCTGGATTCCCTTCTCGGATGCGGTCCTGATCGCGCGCTTCGCGCAGACCGTAAGCGCATTTCCCTACCAAGCCGCCCGCGAACCCGCCACGGTATCTGGCAGGAAAACCGGGCCTCGAGCGGATTTAGACGGGCTCCCGAAGTCCCCACCTGCAGGGGTCGCGGGCGCAGAGAGGAATCTTTCTGGCTGGACTTCAGCTCTGGTTCCTGCGAATTGGCGGCAAAGTCCATGACCTCGAAAAACCCCCATACGCTCTCGGATGAGGAAATCCCCGGGCATATTCCTGTTCTGGACGGATTTCGCGGGCTGGCAGCCCTGATGGTCACGATTTTCCATTGTTGGCTGATGACCGACCCAAAACTCGACGCCGGTGCTTTCCGGGATTTCCTGATCGGAACGGGGCTCGGCGTCGATTTCTTCTTCGTTCTCAGTGGATTCGTCCTTTTTCTACCCGCAGTCCGCCGCAGCGGACAGATGGGGCGCCTTGGTGACTATGCCCGGCGACGTTTCGCGCGGATCGCGCCCGCCTACTACGTCGCCCTGCTCTTCCAATCCTTCCTCACGCCGGTTCTGACGCGCTTCCCTTCGCCCTGGACGGCGACCGGTGGCCTCGCCGTTCTGCTATCTCACTTCTTGTTTCTCCAGCACGAAACCCCGAGCTGGCTGATCCGCCAGCTGGGCTTTCGCCACGCCATCATGGGCTTTGGGGTCAATGGGGCCCTGTGGTCGCTTTCCATCGAGGTTCTGTTCTACGCCGCACTCCCTCTTATCGCGGGCTTCTATTATCGCCGACCGCGGCTCGGGCTCGTCCTCGGCATCGCGATAGCCCTCGCCACACGCATGAGCGGCCATCTCCTCCCGTCCCTCGGAGCGCTGCTGGGATTTCAGATCGGCTCGGGCGGCGGCGCTCGCCTCGCTGCTCAGTTCCCCGGGTATGCCGCACACTTCGCCTTCGGCATGACCGGCGCACTGGTCTTTGCCTATCTATGGCGCCGCCGCAGCGCGGAGAGCCTGCCGCCTGTCGGCTTGGCACAGATCGTCAGTGTCACCGCTCTGATCTTGTCGATCGTGGCCTACGGAAGCTCGGAGAACGGAAACCCCGAGACTTTCTACGCAAGATACCTCGACGATATTATCCCCGCAGCCGCATTTGCGACCCTGATGACCCTCAGTGCCGTGGCCAGCCCGCGCGGGCAATGGTTGATGGCCAACCCGCTCGCGCGATGGCTCGGCGACGTGAGCTACGGAATCTTTCTCTGGCATTTCCCGCTGATCCTGCTCTTTGGAGAGACGCTTGGCTGGGCGGGTGGCCAGGGAGATGCTTCGTTTCTGAAGATGGTCCTTCTCGTGATACCCGGATCGGCTTTACTAGGGGCGCTGTCGCGGCGATACGTCGAGCTCCCCGCGATCGCCTGGGCTCGACGTCGGCAGGAGTCATGAGCTTGCACCCGCAACCGATTTCCGTGCGCCGGGGGATCCCCTTGCGCGACTGCACCACTTTGGAACTGGGCGGACCCGCCACTTATTTTTTCGAGGCGATGCGCGACGAAGAAATTCCGGCGGCTCTCGCCTGGGCTGACCAGAACAAGCAACGGTTGACAACGGTCGGTGGCGGCTCGAATATCGTGGTCGCCGATGCCGGTCTTGCAGGCCTGGTCTTGCGTATCGGCACTCGGGGGATTCGACGAGAGCCGGTCGCCGACGGCGAGGTCTGGAGCATCGCTGCCGGCGAAAACTGGGATGATATCGTCGCGGCCGCCGTGACCGCGGAACTCTCCGGAATCGAATGCCTCTCGGGCATACCGGGACGCTGTGGCGCCGCACCCCTGCAAAATATCGGTGCCTACGGTCAGGAGATTTCCGAGACTCTGGTCCAGGTGCAAGTGATCGACCGGACCACCCATCATGCCGCCACTCTCGCTGCCGACGAACTCGCCTTCGCCTACCGCGACAGCCGTCTCAAGCGCGAGTCGGAGCGTTGGATTGTGACGGGAATCACTCTACACCTGCGATCCCGGCAGGCGCCCGCGCTCCGCTACCCCGGGCTCGAGCAAGCGGTACGCGCACGCGGACCCATCACGCTGGCCTCCTGCCGTGAGGCCGTGCTCGAATTGCGTCGCAGCAAATCCATGGTCTACGACCCCACAGACCCGAACCACCGAAGCGCGGGATCGTTTTTCCTCAATCCGATCCTGCCGGAGGCGCAGGTGGCGGCTCTGGAAGTCGATGCTCGCACGCAGGGGGTCCTCGCCCCGACGTCCACAATCCCGACCTTCCCCGCCACACCGGGGTGTCGAAAAATCCCGGCCGCCTGGTTGATTGAACATAGCGGGTTTTCACGTGGCCAGACCGAGGGCAGAGTCGGCCTCTCCTCACGTCATACTCTGGCGTTGATCAACCACGGCGGAAGCAGCACCGACGAGCTGCTAGCCTTTGCCCGCACGATCCGTGACGGCGTGGAAAATCAGTTCGGCGTCCGACTCGAGGCCGAACCTGTCATGCTCGGCTTCCCGGTCCCGCCGCTGGAATCGGCGGATGCGGAAATCTAGCCGAAGAGCCGCTTCATCAGCTCGCCCTGCAAATCGTCTTCGTGAACCCGGTCTTGCGTCAGGGCGTCTCGATCGCGCAGAGTGACCGTACCGTCCTCCATCGATTGGTGGTCGACGGTGACGCAAAAGGGTGTGCCAATCTCGTCCTGACGGCGGTAGCGGCGCCCGATGGATCCGGATTGATCATATTGCGTGACCATATTCGGCCGCAGGCGGGCATGGATCTCGCGTGCTTTCTCCGGCTGGCCGAGCTTGCGCAACAGAGGGAGAATCGCCACTTTCACCGGCGCCAAACGGGGATGCAGGCGTAAAACGACGCGAATATCGCCGTCGACCTCGTCCTCATCATAGGCATCGACCAGGAAGGCCAGAGTCGCGCGATCCGCTCCGGCGGCGGGCTCAATCACGAAAGGACGGTAGCGTTCCTTTTTTTCTTCGTCGAAATAGCTCAGGTCCTTGCCGCTATGTTCAGCGTGCTTGCCCAGATCATAATCGGTTCGGCTGGCAATCCCTTCGAGTTCGGACCAACCGAAAGGGAATTCATACTCGACGTCCGCGCACCCACGTGCGTAGTGCGCCAGCTCGTCGGCTTCATGTTCCCGAAGGCGAAGCTTGTCTTTCTTGATCCCGTTCCGCAGGTACCAATCGTACCTCTCATTCTTCCAATACTCGTACCACTGCGCCTCTTCCTCGGGGGCAATGAAGAACTCCATCTCCATCTGCTCGAATTCACGGGTGCGGAAAAGGAAGTTGCCCGGAGTGATTTCGTTGCGGAAGGACTTGCCGACCTGCGCTACACCGAATGGTAGTTTTACGCGCTGGGTGTCCAGGACGTTGGAGAAGTTCACGAACATCCCCTGCGCCGTCTCCGGTCGCATAAATACCGTACTGGCGGTGTCTTCGACGGGGCCCATGAACGTCTTGAACATGAGATTGAAATTGCGTGCCGGCGTCAGTTCCCCGCCACATTTCGGGTCAGGACATTTCGCCGTGTCCTCCAGATGGTCTTCGCGGTAGCGCTTCTTGCATTTGCGACAATCCACCAAAGGGTCCGTAAATCCGTCGATATGGCCCGAGGCCTCCCACACCTTGGGGTGCATCAGAATCGAACAATCGAGCCCCAGAATATCGCCACGGCCCCACACCATATCACGCCACCACGCCTCTTTGACGTTGCGCTTCAGCTCGACGCCGATCGGACCGTAGTCCCAGCAACTCGACAACCCCCCGTAAATATCGCTGGAGGGGAATACCAGGCCCCGGCGCTTGCAGAGATTGACGATTCGCTCCATCCGATCTTCAGATGGTGTGCCTTTGGACGTTTTCTTGGACTGGGCCATTGGATCCCCACTTGCTCGGTCGCCACCGTGGATCGGCAGAGACTCTCAGGTGTGGTTACCAACGGCAGGCCCTTGCGCAAAGGGATACCCGGTCCGGAGCCGTAAACTCTTTCAGGGCAATCGGGCCCAGGGCGCGATCAAACGCTGCAGGTCGGGGATCCCGAAAGGGCGCAAAACCTCGGCCCATGCAGTATCGGCGCGAAACTCCGGCAGCCTCGACTTCTCCGGCGCGAGGAGGAAAATCTGCAACCCTGTCGAAGGGTTTTCCCGATAGAGGCGTGCGGCGAGAGCGAGCGTCACCGCTCCCTCCACTGCCAAATCGAGGATCACCGCATCGGGTTGCTGGACAATCTCGAGGAGGTCGAGAGCCTGCCGCGCATCACAAGCCATGGCCACCGAACTCCCTTCATTGGTCAGAGCTTCTCGCAGGGGCGCCATTTCGCGTAGTCGCGCGCTGACCAGCAGTGTTCGTTCCGGCAGCCCATGATGGTTTCGGATCTCGGCCAGCGCCTCCTCCGCGGGAAGCGATGAGGCCAACCATCCAATTTCTCCCAATGCAGCGCCACTCTTGCCTCGGGCGGCATAGGCGAGAAGCCGCAGATCAAGGTGAGATTCCTCCATCGCCGCAACTATCTCGGCAGGATCATCCACGAGCAGGTTCACCAGCAGGAGGCGTCGGCCCGGCGATATTTCGAGATCCTCCGATGAAAAGATCGGCATCGCTTGATCACCGGCAAATCTGGCGAGTTCTTCAAACATCGGACGCGAACCCTCGGCACAACAGAGAACCCAGGGCTCCGGAGCGCCAGCGACCTTCGCCGCCTCGGGAACCAGAACCGGCCCCGGCAGTTCGTCTGGCGGATCCATCCTCTCGGGTTCAGCGACACTCGCCAACTCGGCGACCGCAGCTTCGGCCATGGCGCCAAGGGCCACCGCTTCTACCGGCTCGTCCTCGAGAGCAATCACCGGAGAGAGCGCCACCTTGTTCGCGGGCGCATCGATCGCAACAGAAGCGACTTCCGCGACATCGGCGAGCAGGCGAAGCTCGGCCAGATCCTGCTCCAGAGTCTGCATGCGTAACTCGTTCGCCGCGGCCTTGCGGCGCAGAACCATACAATCTTCGCAGGGAACCTCCGCGGGCTTCGCTGTCGCGCTGGCAAGGGAGGTCTCCAGCTCCGCGATCTGGACGCGCGCATCCTCGATCTCGAGCCGCATCCCTGCTTCGCCGGCAGCGGTTGCCTCGCCCGCCACGCGGAGGAGATCCTCCACCTCGGTGTTGCGTGATCGAAGCGCCTCGAGTTCGACCTCGAGGTCCTCGACCCCTGGCATCGCTCCCTCGGGCGATGGCTCGCCTGAATCGGAAAGATTCAGAGACCCCGCGATAAAGCGAAAGACCGGGTGCAAGGTCGCAAGAATTTCAGGAGAGAGGAGCGTGCCGTCAGATGCGGCAAGCACCAAAATTACCGACGCGCCGGATGCTGGTCGAAGAGGAACCAGCGCGACGGCCTGCCAATCCAGATCCAGCTGGCGGATTCGATTCATGCAGGGCTCGGTGCTGCGTCGACCGAGCAGGAAAATACGCTGCTCTCTGGAGACCCGCCCCAACAGCGACTCCCCCGTAGCTTCCCCCTCAAAAAGAATATCCTCGACTTCTGCGGGAATCCCTCCTGCGGCCAGTCCCGAGCGGCAGCGCGGCCCCAAAAGATAGACGCCGGAAAGACCCAACCGATCCTGCAGGACCGACAGAGCCGAATCGAAAGCCGAATCGCGGGATGAATCGTTAAACCCCGATGGCAGTTGCACCAGAGTCTGCAGGAGCGAGATCACCAAAAATCTGGTCGACTCCGAGCCCCCGCCGCCCTCAACAACCTCTCCAACCTGGTCTCCGTACATAAATTCTCCAACCGTTCCGCATCGGCCCGACGCCGACAAAATTCCCATCGGACGCCCCGACCTGCTTCTTGACCATCCCGGCGGAGACGAGAAAGCGCTCAAGTCCTTGCCGGGGACTTCCGATCCAGCATCGCAGGGCGAGTGGGAAAGAAGCAGTCAGGGCAACTTCCACGGGGGAATCGTGAGCGTGCATGAGGCAGATGAACAACTGGCCACCGACAATCTGTTGGTAATCCTGGAAAGCGAAGGCTGCCCGGTCGGGCTCGCGATGGGGACCGTTACGCGGATTTTTCATCATACGGATACCGAGAGTCGATCCGATGGACCGCCGCCCCCTGCAGATTTTCCCCGACTGGAACTGACGGAGATCAGCGGTGCTCGTCCGGCTCCCGGGCCACGCACCCACGGTTGGACCGCGCTGGTCCAGACCACGATCGGCACCGTCGCTGTCGGAGCCGAGACATTTGTCGGCATTGAGGACCTGGGCGCGTACCCGATCGTCCCGCTCGCCCGATTGGACGATGGTTCGTTCGGAATCCATCTGCAATTTCGTGAGGAAACACCATTGATGATCTTTTCTCCCGACCTCCTTGCGCAGCGTGTACGAGAGCGCCATTCATGAGCGCTCGTATTCTGATCGTCGACGATTCACTGACAATTCGACGCGCGTTGGAGATGATCCTCAAACCCGAGGGCTACGATCTTCAACTCGCGGCTACCGGGAAAGATGCGCTCGAGGCTGCGGCCAATTTCGATCCGCAGCTCATCCTTCTCGACTACGTCCTGCCCGATATGAGGGGGCCCGACGTCTGCGCGGCATTGGAAGAAATTCCGCTCACGCAATCCACACCTGTTGTGCTGGTATCCGCCAAGGGAACCTCGATTCGACAGGCGTACGAGGATGCGCAGAATGTCGTCAGCTACATCACGAAGCCTTTCAAGCCCAAGGTTGTTCTGAGTGTTGTCTCCCATGCATTGGCAGAAAATCGCCACACAGCACCTCCTCGGGTCGATCGCCCTGCGCCGGGAAGATCGGCGCCACAACGCGGCGGATTGCAGTCCGTCGAAGTCGGGTTTCGCCACCTCCTCCAATCGCTGGAGGAGACCGCCTCGCTGGCCAGCCAACGAAGCGTCACAACCGATAACCAGTCCATTCTCGAACTGCTCGACAAGGCGACCTCTGAAGTCCTGACACTTCGCCGGCGGCGTGAGAGGATCCCTCGGAACATCCACCTGAACCCCCAAGGGCAAATTATCGATCCCGGGGCCGAACTCGTCGCGGCGCATACCGCGCTTTGTCAGGCGAGCCTGCTCCTCGCCCGCACGCAGGGACAATATCTTCGAGTTCCAGTGGTTCCCTCTCGCATTCTGGTCTCGACCTCGGCAGCATCCGTGACAGAGGCCCTCGAGAGCGAGATCTCCGAGGCCGAAAAATCCAGATGGATTTTCCTCTACCGCCATTTCGAACTCCTGCCCCACCTCGCCGCGATTCTGCAACCGGAAGTCCTTCTTCTCGACGGACCTCCGGATGAAACGCTGACCCGGGCCCTGCAGAGACTTCCGGAACGCAGTTGCCTCTGTCGTCTGGGATCCAACGAGAACGAGGATCCCGCCGATGCCGATCTGCCCTGCCATGAGTCGCTGAACACCATTCCCGCCCTGACAGGAACAGCCTCTCCTCCGACGGAAGCGGGTCTGCCCGAGGTCATCGAGCTATGAATGCGCACGGCGACCATTGCCTCTTTCGCAGCAACCAGACCCAATTCGCGTTCTCTACCGAGGTCGCAGGCGAAGTCGTCGAGCGACGGCGGTATACGGAAATTCCACGTGCGCCCGCCGGACTTCTGGGTGCCTTCAATCTGCGTGGAGAAATCCTGCCACTGATCTCACTGGCGACTTTCCTCCACCGCCAACCTTCGGGCGACGAATGTCCCCGGAGCCTGATCGTTCTCGCCGAAGGCGACCTGCGAGTCGCAGCCGGTGTCGACGAAGTTCTTGCCGTACAACATTTCGCGCCCTGGGAGATTCACTCCCTACCCCCTCACGAACTCGGGATGCCACAGCACCTGATTCGGGGTGTGGTGCGCCGAGGCGACAGCCAGACCATTATTTTGGACGGACAGCTTTTTCTCCGCGAGGTGGCGGAGGTTATTCGGGCCGACTTTGCGGCAATCACGACAGACGAGAGAGGTGAGCCATGGCCACTGCAGAGAAATTAACCCCCCTGGCTCCAGGAGTCGCGTCTGCCTCACGCAAGGATCACGATTGGAGTCGAGAAGGCGCGGGGAAAATCGCCCTCCTGGCCATGATCATTGCAGGCATGCAGGGGATATTGGCCTTCCTCGTGCTCGAAGGGTTTCTGATGGAGCCGGGCGTCCTCTCCCTGAGTTTGGCGACGGGGATCTCGGCAATCCTGGCTAGCGTTTTCGGCTGGGTTCTCGGCCGACACCTCTGGCAGTCCTTCGCGGGAGGCCTGCGGGATCTACCGGCCGCTCTGCGCAAGATGCAACGCGGACATTATGAAACCCGACTACCCGCCGAGGGCTCCGGGCCTGCAGCTGAATCCTGTCGGGCGGTCAATCGTATTCTGGACAGCTGGGATCTCCAGCACCAGCACCTCGTCGAGCATCGAATCGTTGTCGAGAGAGCCATCAAATCCATGACAAACACCCTGTCTCGGCATCAGGCCGGTGAACGGGACTCTCGATGCGATCTCAAGGGAGATTTTGCAGAGCTGGGGCTACGGCTCAACCAGACCCTCGAGGAGCTCGGTGCTCGCGATGAGGACCTCGCGAATATATCACAGGGGATCGGACATTCGGCTGAGCAGGTTCGGCTGGCGGCCCATGCTGCGCACGGCGATGCTCTGGCCCAAAGGGAGGTCTGTGCCGCCACCTCGGAGGATGCCGATCAACTCAAGGTCCAGAACCAGCGACTCACGAGTTTATGCCAGGAGGCCATCGACTCCAGCAGCCTCGCCGAGCAGGCCGGCAAGCAGAGCCAGTCCGCTATCTCCGACCTCAATGCGGGCATGGAGGGACTCCAGCGGGAAACCCGGGCTGCGACCGTCAAGATCAAACGGCTGGGTGAGCGTTCCATGCAGATAGCCGCGATCACCGGCACCATCTCCAAAATGTCGGCACAGACCGATATGCTCGCGCTGAACGCAGCCATCGAAGCCTCGAGGGCCGGAGAGCAGGGCCACGGTTTTACCGTCGTCGCCGAGGAGGTGCGCAAGCTTGCGGAGAAAGCCTCTCAGGCAGCCAAGGAAGTCGATCGGCTGATTCGCGGAATTCAGAATGATATTGGCGAAGCCGTCGGTGGAATGGACCGGCAAGGCGAGCGGATTGAAATGCACTCGGCTGCAGCGGCGGCGGCCGAGCGCTCGATCCAGAAGCTGCGACAGGAAGCCGAAAGCGCGCATGCCGCTGTCGATGCGGTCACCCATACGGCGACGTCACAATGCGCCGCGGCCGACCAGATTGAATCTGCCCTCGAACAAATCGAAAACGTCGCCCGCAAGCTGGAAGTCGCCGAGGAAACGACTCGTCATCGGAGCGAGGCGCTTCTCGAATTATGCCTGACGATCCAGCAACCAAACTCGGTCGCACCTTCTGTCTGAACGGACTCGAAAGGGGCTTTGCATGGATTCCGAAAACGAAACGCATAGTAAATCCCTGCCCATATCGCCGGAACTGGACAGCTTTGAGAGCTCTCTCGCTGAGGACCTGCGAGAAACATTTCGCGAAGAGCTCCCCGAAATCCTTCAGAGCCTTGAGCAATATCTCGCGGCCCTTGCCGATCCGGGCCAGCAGGAAGAAGCCTGTGCTGCCCTTGGGAGTCAATTCCATACGGTGAAGGGAAGTGCGGCAACTGTCGGCATGGAGGACTTGAGTGAACTCGGCCGCAATTTGCAGACCGCATTCGAAGGCCCGGAGGAACAGGGTCCGGAACTACCTCTGAGCCATGCCTTTTTCTCTGAAATCAGTCCCAGCCTGTGCAAATTATGCGCTGAAGCCGGTCTCCCCTCACCCGAGGAAGCCCTCGAAATAGCGGCGACGGCAGCTCGGCAAGGCGAATCCGACGGGCCAACCGAGACCGCACCTGCCGCGCCTCCCGACCCCGAAAGGGAAGCCTTTGACAGGGAGATGCTCGACGCCTTCCGCCTCGACGCAGATGCCGCGCTCGAGGCTGCGGAAAATGCAATGGTTCTTCTGGAAGCGGAGCCCGGTGACCCCGCTCCTTTGCGGACTCTTTTTCGCCAATTCCATACGCTGAAAGGTGCGGCGGCGGCCGTGGAGCTAGCCGGGATTGTCGCCCAGATGGAGGCCGGCGAGACGCTGCTCGAAGAAGTTCTGGAAAAGCGCAAATCCGTCCCCGCCACGGATCTGCACGATTGTCTTCTGCAGATCCTCGACTCGGCCGCCGGGTTGATTGCCGAATCCAGACAACAACAGCACCAAAGTCTGATCCTGCGGAATCCGAAAGATCTTGTCGAGACGGCCCTGGCGAAGATGACCGCGCAGCCCCCCCCTGCGGAGAACACGCTTCGAACGGCCGGGGAGTCGGCTTCCCAGCCGCAACGACCGCCCCCCATCGCCCCGGCCAAAGATACCGATGGTGGCGTGATTCGGGTGCACAGCAGCCGACTGGATCTTCTAATGAGCCGCATCAGCGAATTGGTGGTCAGCCGGACACAACTCGACGATGGAATGTCGGCCATTCAGGAAATGCGGGAGAAGCTCAGCGTCGACCGGATGCGACTGGGGGAAACGATTGAGGGGTTTCGAAGTTTTGAATTCCATCAGCCAAAACCCGCGGCAACACCAACACCCACAGGCGAGGCCCGCGGGCCTACACACCTCGATGCTTTTACGGATCTCGAATTTGATAAATATGACGACTTCAACGTCCTGACCCGTACTCTGGTCGAACTCGCATCGGATACCTCGGAGGTCGTCGAACAGGTGGGGCTGCTTCTTGACTCTCTTGGCGACGAGTCGCGTCAGATCTCCAAAGTGACCTCCAGCCTGCAACGCACTGTGAGCGATATGCGTCTGGTTTCGCTGGACTCCTTGCACCGCCGACTCGCCCATGCCGCAAGAGATGCGGCACGTCAGTCCGGAAAAGAAGTCCTTTTTGAATGCCATGGGGGGGACGTTCAACTCGATCGATCTCTGATCGAGTCTCTATACGGCCCCTTGCTCCACCTCGTCCGCAACGCCGTCGCCCACGGAATTCAGCGGCCTGAGGAACGTCGCCAGCAGGGCAAATCGGCTGCAGGGCGAATCACACTGGATGCGAAACAAAGCCACGGCCATGTCGAGATTCGTGTTCAGGATGACGGCGCCGGTCTGGATTTCAATTCGATCCGGAACCGCGCCCGAGAGCGTAAAATCCTCGACGAGAGCCGCTCGTCCGACCCTGATTACCTCTCCGGCCTGATCTTCGAGCCGGGATTCTCGACGCAGGAAACAGCCGACACGGTATCGGGTCGCGGCGTTGGCATGGATGTCGTCGCATCCGAGGTTGCCCGACTTAGAGGTTCGGTCACGATTCAAGCCGAGCGCGAGCAGGGCACCGAAATTCGAATTCATATCCCCCTGACCTCGATGATTGAGCAAATCCTCCTGTTGCGGGCGGGGACGGAGACCATCGCCCTGACACAGGGCCCGGTCGAAACCGTGATCAATATCAATCCCGAGGATCTGCAGGAGCAGGAAGAACGCTATCTCGTTGCCTTCGAAAACGATTGGCTTCCGGCACTGCCGCTGCACCGTCTCCTGGGATGCCCGCCCGGTGCCGACCCACAAACCGCCGTGATCCTGCGCTGTGGCGACACTCGGGTCGCTCTGCTCGTGGAGAAGATCGAGTCGCAGCGGGAAGCGGTAATTCGGCCGCTCGGCCCTCTTTTCCATAATCATCCGTTCATCAGCAGTGCGACGCTGCGAGGGGATGGAAATGTCGTCTTTGCCCTCGACGCCAGCCGACTTCATGCCGCTTGGCGGGAACACCCCTCGGGTGCGGACCGTCCACTCGAGAAACGAACCGAAATCTCCGAAGCAGCCGTCCTGTGGGCGGAAGATTCGATCAGTGTCCGTAAACTCGCGCATCATTTTCTGGAAGGCGCCGGCGTTTCCGGGGACACCGCTGTCGACGGCCGCGAGGCTCTCGACCGGCTGCGCAGTGGGCAATACCGTGTTCTGATTACCGATCTGGAGATGCCGCGAATGCATGGATACGAGCTCCTTCATGCGGTCCGAAACGATCCTCAGCTCAAGGAAATTCCCGTCATTATCTGCAGTTCACGCGGCAGTGAAAAACACCGCCAATTGGCGCAACAATCAGGGGCAAGCGGTTATCTCACCAAACCCTTCACACAGGAGGCCGTCATCGCCGCACTTGAGGCGGTCCTTCCCGAACTCTGAAATCGACGCCACTGGCAGAAATTTCCACCACGACATGCAAGAAGTAAGGAGGGACTTCGAGTCCCTCCGACCAAATCATGCATGTTCTGCAAATCACGCCTCAGCTCCCCTGGCCGCCCGACAACGGTGGTCGGATGGCGCTCTACCAGTTGGTGCGCCAGATCGGCCGCCACCATGAATTGACCTTGCTGAGTCTCTGCCAGGAAGATCCGCGCGAAGGCATTCCCGCCTTGGCACCCCTCTGCGATCATATCGTCACTGTCGAGGACCGGACCGGATCCATCTTCTCGCTGCTGGATGCTGCCACCTCCGAACGCCCCCTGGCTATGTCGCGCTTTCATTCGCGCGCCGTTGCAAAACGGGCCGCCGATCTCTGCGAAAGCCGCGACATAGATATCGTCCACTTCGACCATCTGCATACGGCCGCCTACGTCCAGGCTATCCCACCTCAGCTCCCTACGATCCTTCGCCAACATAATGTCGAAAGCAGGATTCTCGAGAGATACGCCGAAACAGCGGCTCGACCCTTTCTTCGACCCCTGATCCGCGCTCAGTCCCGCGCTGTTGCTCGATATGAGGCAATATCGTGTGCGCGATTCGACCAATGCCTCGCGGTCACAGCAGTCGATGCCGCGCAGCTCCATCAACTTGCACCTCAAGCCTCCGTGAAAGTATTGCCGGATGGCGTCGATCTCGAGTTTTTCCAACCCGACCCCGACTGCTTGCCCGACGAGCAACGTGTCGTCACCACAGGTGACTACTCCTGGGGGCCTACCCGCGACGGACTGCTCTTTCTGTGCCGGGAGGTTTGGCCGGAGATGCGGAGGGTGCAGCCCGAGGCGCGGCTTACCATCGTCGGTAAGGAGATTCCGGCCGAAGCTCGAGAAGATGCCGCAAACAAGGGCATCGATATTGCCGGCTACGTAAACGACGTGCGACCCGAGATTCTTCGCGGTGCTGTCTTTCTGGCACCCACCCGCGTAGGATCCGGAATCCGCATCAAAATTCTCGAGGCGATGGCTTTGGGGCGCCCCGTGGTCTCCACGACCGTCGGAGCGGAGGGCATCGAGGCCGTCGACGGCAGAGATTTGCAGATCGCGGACACCCCGGATGAACTCGTGCGAGCAATCGCGGCACTCCTGCAAGATCGCAACGCCCGCGAAAAAATGGGTGCGGCCGGACTCGACCTCGTCCGACGCCACTACGGATGGGATGCTCTCGGGGACCAACTCGCCCAGACCTATGCGGAAGTCGTCGAAACAAAAAGAGCCAACGCATGAGCGCCCCTCGAGTCACGATCGCGATTCCGGTTCTCGACGAGGAACCCTCCATCCGACAAACGCTCGAGGCCATATGCACGCAAACCATGCCGGCTCACGAAATCGAGATTCTCGTGGTCGACGGAGGCTCCCGGGACAAGACCTGCTTGATCGTGGAGAGCATCTCGAGCAACGAACCTCGCCTGCGCCTGCTCCGGAATCCGGCGCGCTACCAGGCACCCGCGTTGAACCTCGCCCTCAAGGAAGCGCGTGGGGAATTCTTCATCCGGGTCGATGCGCGTACGACGATTGCCGCCGACTATGTGGAGACTTGCATTCAACTCCTGGGCGAGGGGCGTGCCGAAAATGTCGGCGGTCGGATGAACCCCCGGGGGACAAGTCCGATGGGCGAAGCGATTTCGCTGGCGACGAGTACGCCCTTCGGTCTGGGCAATTCCCATTTTCATTATTCCGATCAGGAGAAGTTCGTCGATACGGTCTATCTCGGAGCCTGGCGCACGGGGACCTTGCGCGGCCTGGACGGGTTTGACGAGCAAGCCCACGCCAACGAAGATTCCGAACTCAATATTCGTCTGAGCGAGTCGGGGGGGCGGATTCTGCTCTCGCCGCGCATTCATTCCACCTACACACCCCGGTCCAACTGGGCGGCCTTGCGCCATCAATATCTTCGCTACGGGCGCTGGCGAGCTTATACCCTCTGGAAACATCCGGCCTCGATGAAATGGCGCCAACTTGTGCCACCTCTGTTTTTGGCGGCACTGATGGTCACGGCGAGCCTCGGGGTATTCCTGCCCCTCGCGGCCTCGGCCTGCTATCTGCTGATTGCGAGCTATTGCTCGCTTGTAGTCGTCGCAGCCATGATCACTGCATTTCCGAGTTCGACAGCCCACCTCGGACGGTTGCTGATTATCTTTCCCACCATTCATCTCTTCTGGGGAGCC
Source organism: Candidatus Binatia bacterium (assembly GCA_029248525.1). Taxonomy (NCBI): domain Bacteria; phylum Candidatus Binatota; class Binatia (SeqCode); species Binatia bacterium. The sequence goes on along the minus strand of JAQWJE010000049.1, from coordinate 563,260 downwards.
GGTGTCTGGTGGAATTCGCTAAGGTTCGCCACCGGCCAACCACGACCGGCAAGGTGTCCGATATGTCGGCCGTGAACACCGTCAGCGTCATTCTCGTCCACTACCGAGACACCGACGAAGTTCTCGGTGCCTTGAGCTGCGTGCGGCGCAGAAGCCCCAATCTCGAATTGGAATTGATCGTCATCGACAACGAAGGAAACCCCGACGCTCGAAATCGAGTGCTGGAAGCGCACCCCGACGTTCATTGGCGGACCGCACCCGACAATCCGGGGTTTGCTGCTGCAGTAAACTTCGGGTTGGATATTGCCGGACACGACTGGGTGCTTCTGCTCAACCCCGATACCCGGCTGCAGAATGCCGCGATTGAAACCTGCCTGTCTGCTGCCCGAGATTGGCCAACGCCGATCGATATCGTCGGCTGTGCGCACCGGGATCGTGATGGATCTTTCCAAAGAAGTGCCTTCCCCCGACCCAGTTGGCCGGGTCCGATGGCTGCGCTGGCCAACCAACCCCTGGCGCGCCCCTTTCTGCGGCGACTGGCACCGCAGGTGCTGGCCGAAAAATTTCCGGAGACGGCCCGGAAGCAGCAGAGCGTGACCCATATCACCGATGCCGTACAAGGCTCTTTTCTCATGACTCGACGCCGGAAGGCGCAAGAGATCGGGGGCTTTGATGACGACTATTTCCTCTACTGTGAAGAGCTCGACTTTTGTCATCGCATGCAGCAGGCCGGGGGCTCCGTTCTGTTCTGTGCGGAGGCCACCGTCACCCATGGTGGCGACGTTCGGCGACAATCTCCGGCCCGACAACAACAGGCCGCCATCTCCGAAGACCTATTTGTCTGGAAGCGCCTCGGGGGTGGAGGCTACCTCCTCTACCTTGTGCTGCGTTACCTGAATCTGCTCGGAGCGGGACTTTTATGGCCCTGGCTCGACCGGTCCAGTCGCGAGCGCGTGGCGCGCCAACGCCGCGCCTGGCGTCCCGGTTCCGCGCAGCATCTCACGATCCCCGGTCGATTCGGCAGACGCCCGGGGTCGAGCGCCTCCAGCCTCCGAGTCGGCTGAGGACTCGATTGCGGGTGCCGTTTTCGGCTATGAGGGGTATGTGTCTTCTTCTACTTCAAACCTCGCGACCATGATCCCCTGGGTCCGAGGGGGGCTTGCCGCCCTCCTTGTGGGTTGGGCGGGACAAATGGCTTCACCCGAGGCCATCATCCTTGCGTTGGCCGCCGGCTTCACCTCCTTCGATCTGGGTCGCCGCGAAGCCGGTGAGTCGGCCAATGGTGGGGATTGGACCGGTTGGGGCATGCAGCTCGGGTTTCTCGCCATTCTCGCAACAGGCGCCTTCCAGAACCGTGAGCCGATCATGCACCTCCGGTGGCCGAGTCTGATCGAGATCAGCGGCGCTCTTCTGATCACCGGGGGCCTCGTTCTTCGGCAGTGGGTCGCGCGCGTTATGGGCGAACATTTCACGGTCAAGCTTCTGGTTGCCAACGAGCACCGGCTCGTCGAGGAAGGTCCGTTCGCGTGGATTCGCCATCCCAGCTACGCAAGTCTGCTTTTGATCGCCGTCGGAACGGCTTTGGCCGTCCGAAGCCCCCTCGCACTCGGCGTTGCCCTCGGTGTCTGGTTGCCGTTGACCCTTTTGCGCATGGCCAATGAGGAAGCCGTGCTCGAAACCAAATTCGGCAGCGCTTATCGAGACTATCAGGCACATTCCTGGCGCCTGATCCCGGGGATTTTTTAGCCGGGACCGACCCGCTCCCCCGGGTCGGCCGAAGTCTGCTAGTAAATGCCCATGAATCCGGTTCGTAACGCTCTCACCATCGATGTGGAGGACTGGTACCATGATGAATCTCGTGGCTCCGGCCCCGCGACCGACGCGGAAATTGCCCTGCACGGCCCACGAGTCGAGGAAAACCTCCGGAGAATGCTGGAGATTCTCGAGGAGACCGACACGCGGGCCACACTCTTCTGCCTCGCCTCTCTGGCCGGAAAACATCCGGAATTACTGCGCGAAGCGCACGCACGCGGGCATGAAATTGCCTCCCACGGCACGCGACATCTTCCTCTTGGCGACCGGAAACCCGACGAGGTCCGCGAAGACCTTCGCCGGTCGCGGGAAACCCTCGAGAACCTTGTCGGCAGTCCGGTAGCCGGTTTTCGGGCACCGTTTTTCCTCCGCGAAGCAGCGGACCTATGGGCGCTGGATTGTGTCGCCGAGGCAGGCTTCCAATGGGACTCCAGCTGGCTTCCGCTGCGTTACCAACCAGCAGCAGCCGAGTATATCACCCCCGAAGGTCTGCCCGGGCGCCTCGCGTCGGGCCTTTGGGAGTTTCCACTGCCCCTGTCTCAACTCCCGACAGGGCATACTCTTCCTCTGGCCGGCGGCGGTTTCACCCTCCGGGCACTTCCCTTCGCAGTAACCGCGCACTTTCTGCAACGATATAACCGAGAATCCGGGCCGGCGATTGTCTACACCCATCCTTGGGAAATCGACCCGAAATCCCCCAAACTGCCCGGAACTCCGGGCTATATTCGATTCTTCAATCGGCTGGGCCGGCAAAAAATGTCGAGCAAATTGAAGCGGCTCTGCGAGCAATTTTCCCTGACCACGATCCGGGACGCCCACGCCGACAAACTGGGTCCTGGCTCGGGCCCGTCAGATACCGCTCATTAGATCGAGGGAGCGCAGGGGCGAGCGCAAATGGGGTTCGATCAGCGCCGCGACCGCCAGCCGGAGCTCACTGGCGACACGGTGCCGGGCCGAGTCGATCTCCAAATGTTCGTCCACCGAAAAAAGCGAGGTTCCGCAGAAGGTATCCCGTGTTTCGTTCGGTAACCCCACGGCGACCAGGCCCGTCAGGCGGTGCAGGCAATCTACGCTATCGGGTCCGAGAAGAAGGCCCGAGGCCTCCGGACCCGCACACTGGCTGCACAGCAGGCCCCCACCAGCGACGTGCAACCGGGCCCCCCGATCAAACGCCTGAAATTCGCTGGAACAGCCAACGCAAACCGAGAAATCAGGGCCGTAACCGGACACGGCCAGCACGGCCAATTCGAAAATCCGCAGCGTCGCAGCGCAGGGCTCTGCCCGTTCCAGACGCTCCAGCGCCGCCACCACGACATCATAGAGGTCACTACCAACCTCGCGTTCCGCGGACATTTTATCAGCAACTTCGACGATATGAGTCGCCGCGACATAGCGCTCGAGAGAAGAGACCAATCCGCTCCAGGGACGCAGAATCACGGCGCGTTCGAGAAATGCGAGGTCGGAACCCCGGCGCTCCCGGTAATCGAGGCGAATGTGGCAAAAGAGCTCGAGTGCGGCACCAAAGCGTTTCCGTGAGCGCTTCGCTCCCTTGGCGATACCAGTGATCTTTCCCGCATCTTGCGACAAAAGCGTCACGATTTTATCCGATTCGCCGAAGGGAATTGTCCGGAGGACAATCGCAGGTGAGGTGGAACCGCGCACTCGCCGAGTCTATCACGCATCCCCGCTCGGACCGAGGCTTCGCATTTGGCTTGATCCGCCCCGCCGCGTTGACAGACGCTGATGCCGTGCTTAGGTTTTCGCCGTGCGCGCGACCTGAATTGACATGGGAATCCCCTGACGGGCCCCCTTTCCGAGGCACCCTCTCGATGAGCGATATTGAAAAAGAATCTGAAAAACACGAGGAAAATCAAGATTTACCGGAAGGCCTCGATGGCCAGGCCCCGACCGAAATCGCACAGCCCGAGACTCTCGAAGAGGCGCTCGCGTTGATCAGTGAGCTGCGCCAGTCTCTCGCCGAAAAAACCGACGCCGTTGCCGTGGCCCGAGATGAACATTTGCGGGACCGCGCCGAAGTCGAAAATTTCAAAAAGCGCATGCTCCGGGACAAGACCGAATCCCTGCGCTTCGCAGCCGAAGGGCTGCTCCGGGACCTTTTGAGCAGCGTGGACAACCTCGAAAGGGCTGCCAGCGCAGCAGAAGAGGGGTCCGCCCTGCAAGGCCTGCAGGAAGGCGTCACAATGGTCCTGACCGGGCTCAAAAGCACGCTCGAACGCCACGGAGTGACACGCCTCGAGTCAGTCGGACGGCCGTTTGATCCGGCGGAACACGAGGCTCTGGCCCAAATCCCCACGACGCAAGAAATGCCGGGGCACGTCATCGATGAGCATCTTCCCGGCTACCGGCTCCACGACCGGCTCCTCAGAGCTTCTCAGGTGACCGTCGCCCAAGCCCCCACCGCAGAGTCCGAAGCACCGAGAAAATAGGTCACTTGGACCTTGTCGCCCGGGAAATCGTGCTTATCTTTCCGGGGAACCACCAAAAATCCAAAATTTAGAGTCGATCGTCGTCTTTTGCGTCCCTGATGCCGTTTGAGAGGACCTTATCGACTCCGCAATAAGGGGAATTATCCAAAATGGGCAAGGTCATTGGTATCGATCTGGGAACCACCAACTCTTGTGTCGCGGTCGTCGAAGGCGGCGACCCTCAGGTCATCACGAACTCCGAAGGCGCACGAACCACTCCGTCCACCGTCGCTTTCGCGGAAAATGGCGAGCGACTGACTGGCCAGGTCGCCCGTCGACAGGCCGTCACCAACCCGGAGAATACAGTCTTCGCGATCAAGAGATTGATCGGGCGACGCTTTGATGACTCCGATGTTCAGGCCGCCAGCGCCCTGCTCCCCTACAAGGTCGTCCGAAGCGATAACGGCGACGCGTGGGTCGAAAGCCGCGGAACGAGTTACAACCCCGCCGAAATTTCGGCATTTATTCTCCAAAAAATGAAGCAGACCGCTGAAGACTATCTCGGCGAAGAAGTCACCGAGGCCGTCGTTACGGTGCCGGCGTATTTCAATGACAGTCAGCGTCAGGCGACCAAGGATGCCGGCAAGATCGCCGGTTTGGAGGTCAAACGTATCATCAACGAGCCCACGGCCGCTGCCTTGGCCTATGGTCTCGACAAGAAGGCGGACGAAAAGATCGCCGTTTTCGATCTCGGCGGCGGCACCTTCGATATCTCGATTCTCGAAGTCGGCGATGGCGTGTTCGAGGTTAAATCGACCCACGGTGACACCTTTCTCGGTGGAGAAGATTTCGACCAACGCATCATCGACTACCTGGCCGAGGAATTCCAGAAAGATCAGGGCATCGATCTGCGGCAGGACCGCATGGCTCTGCAGCGTCTGAAGGAAGCGGCCGAAAAAGCCAAGATCGAACTCTCGAGCTCTTCCGAGACGGATATCAACCTTCCCTTCGTTACGGCGGATGCCTCGGGCCCGAAGCACCTTAATCTGAAACTCTCCCGGGCCAAACTCGAAGCGCTCTGCTCGGACCTCCTCGACCGCCTCGACGCCCCGTGCATTACCGCGCTCAAGGATGCCGGCTTGTCCACCTCCGACATCGACGAAGTCGTCCTCGTGGGCGGCATGATCCGGATGCCGGCGGTTCAGGAGCGCGTCCGCAAGCTCTTCGGCAAGGAGCCCCATAAGGGAGTGAACCCGGATGAAGTTGTCGCGGTCGGCGCGGCCATCCAGGGCGGTGTCCTGCAAGGAGACGTCAAGGATGTACTCCTTCTTGATGTGACGCCTTTGTCGCTGGGGATCGAAACTCTGGGCGGCGTCTGCACCCGACTGATCGAGAAGAACACCACCATCCCGACCAAGAAAGGCCAAACTTTCTCGACCGCCTCGGATAACCAGACGGCCGTGACGATTCGAGTCTTTCAGGGCGAACGCGAGATGGCGGAGCACAATAAATTGCTCGGCCAATTCGATCTCGTCGGCATTCCCGCAGCTCCTCGTGGATTGCCCCAGATCGAGGTTTCGTTCGATATTGATGCTAACGGCATCGTCGCGGTCAGCGCCAAGGATCTCGGAACCGGGAAGGAACAATCCATTCAAATCACCGCTTCATCGGGTCTCTCGGAAGAAGAAATCCAGAAGATGGTTGATGATGCCGAGACCCACGCCGAAGAAGATCAAAAGCGGCGTGCATCGATCGAGGCACGGAACCAGCTCGATTCGCTGATCTACCAGACCGAGAAATCACTGGCCGACAATGGCGAGTCTCTGGCGGATGAAGACAAGGCCGCAATCGAAACGGCCATCGCCGATGCCAAGAAGGTTCAGGAAGATACGGACGCCGACGCCGACGCACTGCAGGCCGCAGCCGCAACACTGACCCAATCGGCTCATAAATTGGCCGAGGCAATATATGCCAAGACGGCCGCGGAGGCTGGCGAGGCTGGTCCCGACATGAATGGGGCCGGGGGCGAATCAGGAGATTCGACGCAACCGCCTGAAGACGAAGATGTCGTCGACGCCGACTTCGAAGAAGTCAAAAACTAACCAAATCTCTTGTGGAAAGGGGCGCGACTTCGGTCGTGCCCCTTCTTGCTGGAGGATCGGGAGCGAGCGTGGCCTCCAAGATTGATTACTACGAAGTACTCGGCATCGAACGAACGGCCGACGGCGAAACGATCAAAAAATCGTTTCGGAAACTCGCTCTGAAGTACCACCCGGATCGAAATCCGGATAATCCGCAGGCAGAAGCCAAATTTCGCGAGGCCTCGGAAGCCTACCAGATCCTGTCGGACGACGATCAGCGCGCGCAATACGATCGATTTGGTCACGCGGCGTTCGAAGGTGGCGGCTCCGGATTCGGATTCAATTCCGAAGGATTTGAGGACATCTTTGGCGATATCTTCGGTGACTTCTTCGGCGGCGGTTCACGTCGCGGCGGGCGCCGGCGCCGGGGCGACGACCTCAGCTATTCCCTCGAGATCTCCTTTGAGGAAGCCTGCTTCGGTGTCGAGAAAAAGATCGACATCCCGCGGCATATCAATTGCCAGACATGCGATGGAACCGGCGGGAAAGACGGCGCGAAGCCGGTCAATTGCAGGACATGTCGGGGAGCCGGGCAGGTTCGCTTCCAACAGGGATTCTTCTCGGTCGCCAAGACCTGCTCGACCTGCAACGGCCGGGGAAGCGTTGTCGAGAACCCATGCGACCCGTGCCGGGGATCAGGTCAGGTTCGCAAACAGCAATCACTGGATGTCAAAATCCCGGGCGGCGTTGACCATGGAACCCGCCTGAAGCTGCGCGGCGAAGGCGAGCCCGGCCCAGGTGGCGCGGCCGGTGATCTATTTGTCGTCGTTCAGGTCAAGGAACACGATCTTTTCCGACGCGAAGGCAATGACGTTCTTTGCGAGGTCACAATCACCTTCCCGCAAGCTTCGCTGGGAACCGAGCTTGAAGTCCCGACCATCGAAGGATCGGTGACGATGAAAATCAAGGAAGGCACGCAGTCGGGAAGCGTCTTCCGACTGCGTGGCCGTGGGGTTACAGACCTGCACGGTTACGGCCGCGGCGACCAACTGGTTCGCGTGATTGTCGAAACACCTCGCCGGCTCGACGAACGTCAGCGCGAATTGCTGGCCGAACTCGCTGATACTTTCGGCGAGGAAGTTCATCCGCAACACAAAAGCTTTTTCGACAAGGTTCGCGAACGATTTGCCTGACGGGGACTCTATAGCCGAAGGCCGAGAGCACGCCTTCCTGAAAAATCTCTGCGATCGTCTTCAAGCGGAGACCCCGCTCTCTGCGGGAGAAATCGGACCGGGAGATGATGGCGCGGTTTTCGCTCCGCAGGACGGCTCGATGGTCGCCACCACCGATGCGTTGGTGGAGAACGTGCATTTCCGCTCGGGTTGGGTCTCCCCTGAAGAATTGGGATGCCGGGCGGTGGCCGCTAATCTCAGCGACCTCGCCGCGATGGGCGCGACCCCCACGCGCATCCTGCTCTCACTGATTCTCCCGGAGACCATCTCAGAGACGACCACCGAGGCCTTGACCATGGCGGTCGCGCACGAGGCACGCAATCAGGGAGCAATCCTTGCTGGGGGTAACCTGAGTCGAGGCGCAGAGCTCTCGATCACCATCACTGCTTTGGGCAGGTTGGACGGGCCCGCCCTGCTGCGATCGGGAGCGTCTCCCGACGAACTTCTCGTCGTCACGGGCAACCTTGGCGATGCGGCCCTTGCGGTCCACCTATGGGAATCCGGTGAAATTCCCGGGCCCGCACTGCGTGAGAAATTTACCCGCCCCAAACCCCGGCTTCGTGCCGGTCAGGTCCTAGCCCGCGCGGGAGCCACTTCCGCGATCGATATCTCGGATGGTCTCCTCGCTGATCTTGGGCACCTCTGCCGAGCCAGCGGGGTCGGCGCGGTCGTCGAACGCGAGTCGTTGCCGCGTAGCTCGGCCGTAGACAAAAAGGATCAGTCCGGCGCCGATTTCGCGGCCAACGGCGGCGAAGACTACGAACTGCTGGTCACCTTGCCCCGAAGCCTCGACCGCGATCTCGCCAAACTGGCTGGCCAATGCGGGATTGGCCTGAGCGTCATCGGAAGCACCACGGATCAAATCGGTTCGATCTCCCTCATGGATGGCATGGGGGCCCCGCATCGGCCGACCCGCCATGGCTTCGATCACTTCGCGAGAGAAACCTCATGAGCCTCTCCCTCTGGATTCTACCGCTGACGCAGGTAGCAACCGCAGGCCTGGTCGTATTTTCAGCCGCACAGGTCGCACGCGCCGAGAGCGCGCTTCTTCTGAATATTCGCCGAACCCCGGAGCGCGAAGATCCGGCCGCCGTGCGCGACGCCCGCGTCTTTCCTCGCGCGGCCCTGACGGCTCTCTGGCTTTGCCGCGACACGATTCTGGCAGCGGCTGTCGCGGCCGGGTTGCTCCTCACCCCCGGCACAGCCTGGGGTGCCGCTATTCTGGTATTTCTCGCCTGGACCTCATCGATGATCACCCGAAAGCGATCTCAAAAACGTCCGCCACCGATGCAGGGGCGCATTTGGGCACTGGTCGGATTGCTCCTCCCGCTAAGCCGCACCCTCCGCGTCATGGGACAAGACGCTGCGCGCAGCCAAACCACCGGTGAAGACGGGAACTATGCCGAGGACGAAGAAACCGTTGCCTGGGCACACGAGCTTGAGCCCGACGAGCGCGATCTTCTCGCCAATGTCCGGTCCTTCGGTAGCCGCTCCGTCCATGAAGTCATGACACCGCGGGTCGATATCTTCTCGCTGCCCATCGATATCTCGGCAGATGATTTGATCGCCAAAGTCGACGAAGCGCGTTTTGCACGGATCCCGATCCGTCGCGACAATGACGAAGAGATCGCAGGGATCCTCTATGTAAAGGATTTACTCGGACGAAAGCTGGAAAATGATTTCGATCTCGAATCATTTTTGCACCCAGTCGAAATCGTGGCACCGGATACTCAAGTCGATACGGCCTTTCGCGAATTCAAGCGCCGGAAAACTCATCTCGCAATGGTCTTCGATGATCTTGGGAGTCTGATCGGGCTGGTTACAATGGAGGATCTTCTCGAAGAACTCTTCGGCGAGATTCGCGACGAAGGTGACGATCAGGAAATCCCCGACTACATCCGATCCGGGCACAACCTCCTCGTCTCTGGCCGGCTCCCGATTCAGGAGTTGGCGGAATTGATCGACAGGCCGATTGAATCCGATGGCTCGGCCAGCACGGTAGGCGGGCTGCTGATGGCAGAACTTGGTCGAATACCGCGCGTCGCCGAGACGGTCGAAATGGCGCAACTCCGATTCACGGTGGAACGTCGCGAAGGCACCGTCCTGCGGCGTGTCCGTGTGGAGCCTGTCGAATGAACATGATGCTGTGGATCTCTGCCTCGCTTGTGCTCGGCGGCTTCATCGCTCGAACTCTTGCGGTCTCCAAGGAGACCGCCTGCCTGCGTGGCCCGCGAACCGAATCGTGGAACGACATCCTTCAGGGTTCTTTCCTGATTGCCGAGGTTGCGACCGCCTCCGTCGCTTTGGGACTGGGTCTCCTCGCCTTTACGGCACTGGGGTCTACTGGTTTGATCATCACGATCCTGATGACACCGCTGACCCTCTTGATCGGCGATGGCCTCCCCCGTGCATTTACCCGCGACGGCCTGCAGGGAGATCAAATCTTCCGCGCCCTCGGTGCCTGGACGGGAGGTGCCCGTGAGCCGGATGGCCCTGCATGGAGCCGTTCCCAAATGTCCACCCTCCTCGCCAAGGACGCCTCCGAAGATGTTGGCGAAGAACGACAAATGATCCGTCGGGTCTTCGACTTCGCTGATGTTCAGGTCAAGGATGTGATGGTGCCCCTGGTCGATATCACGGCGCTACGCGAAGATTCTTCTGTGGCGCAGGCGATTCGTGTAGTGAAGCACCAAGGTCTTTCCCGGCTGCCCATCTTCCATGAGCGGATGCCAAATATCACCGGAATGATTCACGCATTCGACCTTCTCACCGCGCAGAACCAGCAGCGGGTGAAGGAGATCATGAAGCCCGTGACATTTGTTCCGGACATGATTCTGGCCAACGACGTTCTACGACGCATGCAAGCCGAGGGAGTGAATCTCGCGGTCGTGATCGACGAATATGGCGGCGCCGTCGGCATCGTGGCGATGGAAGATCTCCTCGAAGAAGTCGTCGGCGAAATCGCTGACGAGTATGATCGCGAAAACGACCCCGTACAGGTTCAAACGAATGGCACCTGCCGCGTTCGAGCCAGGGCCGAAGTCAAGGAATTGAACGAACGTTTTCCATGGCGGCTACCCGAAGGGGATTATGAAACTCTGGGCGGTCTCTTGCTGAATCACTTCGAGCGGGTGCCATCGGTCGACGAGATCTGCGAACTCCCTTATGCAAGACTTCGTATTCTGAAAACGCGCGATCGATCTATCGAGGAGATTGAGGTCGAGAGCAAAGGAGTCGAAACGTGAGCCCGCAAAAACTACAAGCGCTTCTCGAGGACGTGCGCGACGGCAAACTCGATCCCGCCGAGGCGCTCCAGAACTTGAAATCTCTCCCCTTCGAAGACCTCGAGTTTGCTCGCGTCGACCACCACCGTGCTCTTCGCACAGGGGCTCCCGAAGTCATCTTCGGCGAGGGCAAGACCCCTGAACAAATTGTGGCAATCTCGAAGAGCCTGCACGCGACGAAGCAGAACGTCCTCGTCACCCGGATCTCCGACGAAGCTGCGCGAGCTGTTCAGGAGGAAATTCCCGAGGCGGAGTTTTTGCCAACACCGAGAATCGTGCGCATCCAGAACTACCGGCCGGACCCAGCCCCCATCGGAAAGATCCTCGTCATGGCCGCCGGCACCACAGATCTCCCGGTTGCCGAGGAAGCCATCGCAACACTCGAAGTCCTCGGGCACCCTGTCGAGCGCCTCTTCGATGTCGGTGTCGCCGGCCTGCACCGTCTCCTCGCATCCCACCAAACAATTGCCGATGCCAATGTCCTGATTGTCGCCGCCGGCATGGAGGGAGCGCTGCCCAGCGTAGTTGCGGGACTGGTCGAGCGTCCCGTAATCGGCGTGCCTACAAGCGTGGGTTATGGCGCCGCCATGAACGGGCTCACCGCTCTGTTCGGCATGCTGACTTCTTGCGCGGCCGGGATCAGTGTCGTCAATATCGACAACGGGTTCGGGGCAGCAATGGCAGCCGCCCAGATTAATACACCGAGGAACGATGGCCACACGGAAGGATAAAGCCGGACTCACGACGGGAAGAGCCCGCCGTGCGCTCAAAATGGGCACGATGACGACACAGGTCAGTGGCAACTACCTCGTGAATGCTCTCAAACGCCCTTTCCAGAGCGGCGACGAACGCGCCGAGGGAATCCTCGACACCCATCTGCGGAATGCGATGCTGATCGTCGAAGGCTCTCAGGAACTCCGCGGCACCTTCCTCAAGCTGATGCAGATGCTCAGCATGAGAAACGATATCCTCCCGACAGAAGTCCTTGAGGTTTTGTCAGTTGTACAGTCCGATGTTCCTCCCATGCCATTCGACATGATTCGCGAACGCGTCGAAGCGGAATTGGGCGGGAAGATCGACGATCTTTTTGGATCCTTCGAAGCTGAGGCCTTCGCCGCTGCCTCGCTCGGTCAAGTTCATCGAGGCACTCTCACCGACGGCACCCCGATCGTCGTGAAAGTGCAGTATCCGGGAGTGGAAAAGACTGTCGAGCAGGATCTGCGCAACCTCAAGACTTTGTTGCACACCTTCACCATGATCGGCCGTGACCTTTTTCGGCAACCCATCGATGCCGACGCTCTTCATCAGGAAATGGAAGAGCGCCTTGGCGAAGAACTCGACTACGAAAACGAGGCCCGAAACACCGACTGGTTTGCGGAGATGTTTGCTGACGATGACGAGATTCTGATTCCGCAGGTCTTCCACGAACTCTCCTCGCGCCGCGTTCTCACCCTAAGCTATATCGACGGCTACAAATTGGCCGACATCATGAAGCCGGGCATTGATCAGGACATCAAGGATTGGGTGGCCATCAAGTTTCAGCAGACGCTATGGCAGCAAATTCTCGAGTTCGGCGTCATCCATACCGACCCTCATCCCGGAAATTATCTGATCACCTATCATCCGCATATGGGCATCCTCGACTTTGGGTCAATCCGGGTGCTGGAAGAAGAGACCCGGCAAAGCTACGTCCGGCTTGCTCGCGGGATTCTGGATAATCGCCGTGATGAAAAGATTGCCGCCCTCGTTGCACTGGGCTACCTCGAGGCCTCCGACGACCCCACCTCAACGATCGAGGTTGTTGATTTGATCTTTGAACCCGCGACCCTCGACCGAGAGTACGATCCTCAGGAATACGGCTCCATCTCCCGAGCCATGAAGTCAGCCCAGCTGAGAATCGAGAGCGGCGTGTTCCGGTCTCCCCCGCCGCATAGCGTTTTTCTCGGGCGTGCGCTGGTGGGCTTGGACTCCTTCATCCAGATCCTAGGTACGCGAGCCAATTTCCACCGCCTCTTTCTCGAAGCTGTCGAACGCGCCGAGAGCCTCAGCGAGTTGGACTAGCGTCATGGGGCCGATCGTTGGTAGGTCGTCATCATGAGGATTGCTTACTTCGATGCCTTTTCCGGAATCGCAGGCGACATGGTGCTCGGGAGCCTGCTGGATCTCGGCTTGCCGCCGAGCGTCCTTGACGAACAGATCCAGAAGCTCGAAATGCCCGGCGTGGAAGTTCGGTGCCGCGAGGTTCATAAGAACGGAATTCGCGCCACGAAAGCAGACGTCTGGATTGGCGATCAAAAAGAAGAGCCTGGCACAGACCGTGGCGCGCATTCACATTCTCATGAGCATGCGCATACCAACCACCATTCCTATCGGGAGATTCACGAGCGCATCGTCGCGGCCAATCTGGGAGAGCAGACCACCGAGTATGCAACCCGCATCTTTCGTGCGCTCGCGGTGGCCGAGAGTCGCGTCCATGGCAAGGAACTCGACGATGTTCATTTTCATGAAGTCGGCGCATTTGATGCGATCGTGGACATCGTCGGCGTCTCTGCCGGGCTGGTTCACTTTGGTTTCGAGAAAATCTTCGTATCCCCGGTACCAGCGGGAAGCGGCTTCGTCCGGACCGACCATGGCCGGATGCCCGTTCCCGCACCTGCGACACTCGAACTCCTGCGAGGCCACCCGACGGTTCCCGGGGATGGAAATCATGAAATGGTGACGCCGACGGGAGCCGCCATCATTCAGGCGCTTGCTGAAACCACGCCGGCCCCACCCCTGTGCCCTCTGGAAATCGGCTACGGTGCGGGCGACCTGGATTTCAAAGATCGGCCGAACCTGCTCCGGCTGGTCGTTGCCGAAACGTCTCCCCCCTCTCAGCCGCTGGCACTGCCCCCTGACGATGGATCGCTGCAAACCGATCAGGTCCTGGTTCTCGAGGCCAATATCGACGATATGAATCCAGAATTTTTCGAGGCGGCGATGGCGAACCTCTTTGCCGCAGGCGCCCTCGATGTCACCCTCCAGCCGCAAACCATGAAACGAGGGCGCCCGGGTACCTGCATCACGGTTCTGGCGCCACCCCGACTGCAGGAAAGGCTGGAAACCATCCTTCTCAGCGAAACCTCGACCATCGGGGTCCGAAGCTGGATGGCGGCCCGCAAAATCCTGCCCCGCAGGCAGATCCATGTGGCAACAAGCTTTGGCACGATCGAAGCGAAAGTCGTGACGCTGCCGGGCGGTGAGCAGAGGGTCACCCCGGAGTATGCGGACTGTCAGCGCATTGCGGCGGAAAAAAAGATTCCCGTGAGCCGGATCTATGCAGCAGCCCTTCAGGCGGCACTGGATCAGGAAGGCTGAAACGCCCTCTTTTGTCACAAATTCGACCCTGCGATCGACAAGAATCTCTTATTCCGCAGCGACCTTCATGCTAAGTTGAAATACGGTGAAGATCGTCCAATCCATACCGGCCCTCTTTTTGATTGTGGCCCTCTCTGCCTGCAGCGCTCACCGCGGACTGCCGGGCTCGTCACCCTCGTGGGGGCCTGTAGATCTCCAACTCTCACCACAGGAAGAAGCTCTCGGCGAATTTCTCAAAGGTGAGGTGGCTCTGCGGAATGGAGATACCGATACAGCGCGGCGGGCTTTCGAGAAGGCGTCGACCCTCGACCCCGCAGAACCGCGACTACATGCCCGTCTGGCGCACTTGCTGATTCGCCGCGGAGAACTCGAGAAAGCCCTCCCCCACGCCCAGGCCGCCGTAGCGGGAAATCCCGACGATGAATTCAGCCGCACCCTGCTCGCCGGTGCTCTTGAGGGGATGGGAGCTCACGACGAAGCGGCCGTGCACTATCGCGAAATCATCCGGCGTTCGCCCGAGATCCCCGAGCCCTATCTGATCCTCTCCGCTCTCCACAGAAAAACCGGGAACGAGGAAGCCGCACAACAAACGCTTGAAGCGCTGCTTCTGGCCGACCCCGATTCGATCATGGGTCATTATTATCTGGGCAGGCTCCACGCGGCCGCGGGGCGCCTGCCAGATTCCGAGGATCATTTCCGCGAAGCTCTTCGCAAGAATCCTCGTTCCACAATCGTACTTATCGACCTTGGCTTGGTGGAAGAGATGCAACAGCGCCCTCAGGCCGCCGCCAATATCTATCGGCGCGTCCTTATTCTGGACCCCGAAAACGCGATCGCGCGCGAAAGGCTCGCCGCTCTTCTCATCGATCAGAAAAAGTTCGACGAAGCACTCGAACATTTTCGCGCTCTCGAGCGTATCGAAGATGATCCCACCGAAACTCGAGTTAAAATTGCTCTCGTCTACCTGGATCAAGGGGATTACGACAGGGCCGCCACCGAGCTGGAGCTTGTGCTTCGGGCCTCCCCGGGAAGGCCCGAAGTGCATTATTATCTCGGCATCACATACTCCGAGCTAGGCGAGGTCGACACGGCCCGGGAGAACCTCCGAGCGATCCCGAAGGAAGCGACTATTTTTGCGGATGCGCAGTTGCAACTTGCCTACCTCGCCCAACAGCAAGGCGAAATCGAGGAGGCCGCCATCCATGCCGAGGCCGCTGTAGCCGCGCGGCCCGATGCCCCCGGATTGATGACCTACCGAATTGCCATCGAAAGGGATCGCGGCAATTTGCCGACGGCTATCGCCCTGGCCCAACAACTGAGCGACCAGCATCCCGAAAACGACCGCTATCAATTTACCCTTGGCGCGCTCCTCGACGCTTCCGGCGATCGCGACGAGGCCGTGGTCACGATGCGCCGCGCCATCGCGCTGAACCCGCGAAATTCCGAAGCATTGAACTATCTCGGCTATACCTTTGCCGAGCAGGGGATCCATCTCGAAGAAGCTGAGTCCCTGATCTTGCGAGCACTCGCAGTCCAGCCCGAAGATGGTTTCTATCTCGACAGCCTGGGTTGGGTCTACTTCCAACAGGGCCGGTACGCTCGTGCCGTAGAAAAGCTGGAACTCGCTGTGGAGCTGACCGGGAATGACCCCACGATTCAGGAGCACCTCGGCGATGCCTATCGACGAATGGGCCGAGAGGCCGAAGCGAGGCGCATCTATCAGACAGCCGGCGATAGTGCCCCGTCCGAGCAACAGAGGCTGCGGATTCAAGACAAGCTTCGCACCAATGAGAGTGCCAATCGATCCCAAGATCAAAACCTCTGAGTGGCCAACCGTGCGACGACTTGCCTTAATTTTTCCTCTGATCTGCGCCCTCGGATGCAGTGCCGCGAGCATCCGGCCAACCACGGACTCCGGAGTGGCGGGCTCCTTTTCGGGAATCGCGACCAGCGATCTGATCGAAGCGCTCCGCGTGGCGGAGAAGGATTTACGCAGCATCGATGCTCTGGGAAAAGTCCGGATCGCGACTCCCGAGAACCGGCTTCGTGCATCGCAGGTGGTTATGGCGCGAGCCCCGGACGCCTTCCGTATCGAGGTCCTCGCGCCCTTCGGCATCAGCTACGCCGTCGCCACCGACGGAGAAACTCTCGCAGCGCTCTCGACGCAAGAAAATATCCTGTTTCGCGGTCCTCCCGACGAGCAAACCATCGCCGAAGTCATCGGAATCGCGCTATCCCCGCGGGACATGACCAGCCTTCTTCTCGGACGACCTCCAGTTCGTGCGGAAACATTGGCAAGTTCCTGGACATCCAACCGCCCCCTCGGCGATGCACCGCCGGGCGCGGACAGCCCGCTGGTTTTTCTCCACGCTGCGGATGGGGCGAACACCAGCATCGTGATCGGATTCACTCGAATGAGTCTGCGCCGGGAGCCCAAGATCGTCCCGGTCTCCTTTCAACGAATTGCCCGCAATGGCCAACAACTTCTAAGAGCGACATTTGAGGATTTCACCGAGGTCGACAAAGCCCTCATACCGCAACGTATTCGTATTCATGCCGCGGCCACAGATGCCGTCATCGAGTATTCGGAAGTCCAAGCCAACAAGCTACTGCCCCGGGCGACATTTCTGATTCCTACCCCTCCGGGCGCCACCGAAGAGTCTCTCCGCCCGAGCCCGCGATGAGGTGGCCCAAGGCCCTTGCTGCAATTTGCGCAAGCCTCGTTCTTCTCGGAAGCTGCGAATGGCTCTCGACCGAAAGGGCCGCCCGCGAGCGTTCCAACGAAATCCTCGCCCACTCTATTTTCAGCGACCCCAAGACTTTCAATCCGGTTCTGGTGACCGATGATACTTCCCGGCAAGCGCTCGCGCCGATTTTCGAAGGTTTGGTGCGCATCGATCCCAAAACGACACGCCCGGCGCCCGCTCTGGCCCGAACGTGGCGATCGATGGATGAGGGGCGGGTCTGGGTCTTCGAATTACGCCAGGATGTTGTCTGGCATGACGGGCGGCCCTTCACCTCCGCGGACGTCGTCTTCACGTTTGAAACGATCTTCAATGACGCTGTTCCCAATAGCGCGCGCTACTCGCTGACCGTCGCCGGGGAGCCCATTCGGGTGAAAAGCGATGGCCCCCATCGCGTCAGGTTTGAGATGAGCCAGGCGTTTGCTCCTTTTCTCTATGCCATGGATGTATGGATTCTACCCGCGCATCTCCTGCGAGCGAGCCTCGACGAGGGTGAGTTTACCCGCAAATGGGGCATCGACACCGCGCCGGAGAAAATCGTAGGCACCGGCCCTTACCGGATGACCCGCTATGTTGCCTCGCAAGTCATGGAATTCAGCCGCAATGACAACTACTGGGAGCGCACCCCCGAGGGCGCCCCGCTGCCATTCCTGGCCAAGCGAGCCACGCTGATCGTCCCCGAGCAGAACACCATCGCCCTGCGCTTCCTTGCCGGGCAAACTCATTATTATGAGCCGCGACCGGAGGAAATTCCCAATCTCGAGGATCGGGCCGACGAATTGGAGATTCATGTAAATGAGATCGGGATCGACACGGGTAATCAATTTGTTGTTTTCAATCGAAACCCGAACCATTGGAACGAGCTGGGCGCCGATGGTCGACCTGACCCGAAACTGGAGTGGTTCTCGGACCGAGACTTCCTCCGAGCGCTCGCACACGCAGTCGACAAACCCGGTATGGTCAATACCGTCTATTACGGATTTGGGGTCCCCTCGGTCGCGAACATCTCGCCGTCGAATCATATCTTTCACAACCCGAATCTCGAAGATTACCAATACGATCTTGAGCTCTCGCGGCGCCTTCTGGAAACCTCTGGATATATTGACCGAGATGGCGACGGAATTCGCGAAGATCGTCATGGGAATCCGATTGTTTTCGGGCTGACGACCAATGCGGGAAACACCCTTCGAGAGCGTCTTTGCTCAATCCTGCTGCAGGACTGGCAATCGCTGGGTCTGAAAATTCACTACCGTCCACAGACTTTTCAGTCGCTCGTCGAGCGACTGAATGTGACCCACGACTGGGATGTGGTCATGATCGGATTCACCGGCAGTCTGGACCCCAACAACGGCGCAAACTTCCTGCGTTCGAGCGGAAATCTCCATATTTGGAATCCTGCCCAGAAGACCCCGGCCACACCGTGGGAGGCCGAAATCGACGATCTGCTCGATCAAGGCGCTGCCGAGCTTGATTTGGAAAAAAGAAAGCTTTTCTATTGGCGAATCCAGACCATAATCCATAGGGAACTTCCTTTCATCGGTTTGGTTCGCCAACGAAAAGCCTTCGCCTGGTCCCGAGATCTCGAGAATTTCAATCCGCTGGTCTGGGGGCTCTGGAAACCGAATCAAATCGACATCAACCCCTGAGCGAGTTATTCCGAAAAAATGCCCCGCATCCGCGTGCTCCAAACCTCGGACCTTCAAATGAGTCCCGATCGACCCGAAAGCCTTCGGGCGCTCGATCTGATCCTGGCCACGGCCCGCGAACGCGCCGCCGATATGGTGATTATTGCCGGCGATCTGATCGATCGAAACGCAGATCCCTCCCTGATGGCCCCGATCATTCGGAGCGCTCTGGAAAGATCCGCACCCCTGCCCGTCGTCATTCTACCCGGCCACGACGATCACGCCGCCTTTGATGAAACCACCGACCTGGGGGCCAATGCCGTCCGACTGCACCAAATGCCTGTCCATAAGGCGACTGTCTGTGGCCTGGATATTGTCGGTGTGCCCTGGCAACGCGGTCGCACACTTGCCGAATGCCTGATCGGCGTCGCCATGGATCCCCGCCATACGGTACTGGTCGCTCATGCCACTCTCGCTACCGGGTTGACCAATGCATTTTGTGGAGAAGGCGCCGAAGGCGCCTTCATGCCAGCCTTTGCGGACGACCTTTTCCGTCGATGCACCTATGCCGCCCTCGGTCATGTCCATGCCGGCGAGAACCTGATCTATCGAGAAGGAGAGCGACTGGTCGCCTATTCAGGATCGCCGATCGCACACAGCCCCCGAGAGTTGGGCCAACGTGGCGTTCTCCTTGTCGATTTCGAGAGCTCGATCGGCGTCGTCGATCATACCTTCGTGCCTCTGCCCACACGGAGCTATGCCCTCGTGGAGGAAAACTGCCTTCCCGGCGAAGAAGCCGCCGCTATCAACAGAATCGTCCGGCGCACGAATGAGTCCCGCATGCCCGGCGTCTGTATTCGGGCACGCCTGAGCGGGATTGCCCTGCTCTCTGCGCCGAGCCTCCGAGCCTCCTTGGAGGATGCGATCCGACAGAACTCCCAAAACAATCTGGACGGGGATGAGCTATCGGAGCCCAACGTCCGGATCGAGGTGGATATCACTGACTTCTCCGGATTGGCCGATATACCGGTAGTGGCTGAATTCATTGAAAAGATGCGCGTCTCGCCGGAGAATCCGCACGGAGCATCCGAAAACGTCCTTCGTGCGGCTTTGGAGATCGGTCTGCACTCTTTCCGCGAGGCTCTGCCGTGAGCGTTCGCATCCAACGCCTGTCGATCCGCAACTTTGGCCCTCTGCGGGACCTCGTCTTGATGCCGGGACCGGTCACCGTCGTCTATGGAAAAAATGAGGCCGGTAAAACCTCGTGCATCGACGCTCTGGTCCGAGCCCTTCGGGACCGCGTGCGACCGGGACAAGAACGGCTGATCGAGCAGACCCGCGAGGGACCGGGATTCCAGGGTGAAATCGATCTCCTGCTGGACCCGGAAGACGGCGGCAGCGTTCTCGAACTCCTGCGGGAGCACCCTTCGTTGGCTCGACTCTTTATCGTCAGGGATGCCGACCCCTCCCTGCAGACCGGTCGTTCGTGGCTCAATTCTATCCGCGACCGCCTCGTCGGCATCGACCTCGTTTGGATCTCCGAGCTTATTCGCAAACGAGCCGGGCTCACGCGCAACGGCACCCTGCGAGACGCGAGAGCGGATGAACGACAGCGGTTGACCGAGAGGGTCGCTCGCATCGAGGCCTTTCTGGAAGATTTACCCGGAGTCGGCAAATTACAGGAAGAGATCCATCAAATAGAGCTGCAGCGAACGGCCTCCCGGAGCTACGGCGAGAAGCTTCGCGGTGCCGAAAGATTCGAGCGCTTCCGAACAGCAGAGCGAGCCGCAGGAGCCGTTCGCGAGAACGAGCGCCGACTGCGCGAGCTGGAACGCTTCGGGGATGGCGATCTTCGGGAATGGCGCGAGGCTATTGGTTCTCTGCGGGAAGCCGCCGCGATCGCCAAAACTGCCGAAAACGAGTCTTCTCGATTGCGTGGAGAGATCGAGCTTTCTGACGAAGAATCGAAAAAGCGACGCTTGGCACGTGACCGAGGGCTCACCAGAGCAGAAGACATTCAGAATGCCCGGCTCGAAGAAAATCTGGAGGAAGCGCGCACGACGGCTGCCAGTGCCGGGACCTGGGCATTGTGGAAAATTCCGCTCGGCGCCGGTGGCGCCCTCCTTCTGCTTCTTTCCATTGCGTTGATCACGCAGGCGACAAATGCGGCCGGAACGCATGCCGCCTCCATGGGGCTTGCCGCGGGCACAGCCGCTACCTTTGGCCTGATCGCAGCAGGACTCGCGATCACCGCCAGCAGTCGGATTCGTCACGCGGCCGCAGTCAGCGAAGACCTGCTCGCGCGAGCCAGAGCGCACCTCGGCGAAGTCCAATCACTTGCGGATTGCTCGGTACAACTTCAGAAAGCCCTGATTCTGCAAGAGCGCCTCGAGGGCGAACTTGTCGCCGCGAAGTCGGTTACCGATTCCCTCGAGGAAAAGGAACTGGCAGCTCGCAAAATCGAAGACGGCCGCAACCGAACACTCGATGCTGCCCAGCGGCAGATCGCCGAAATTCGCAACCGCGTGAACCTCTCCTCCATCGAGCAACTCGAGGAAAAGACGCGCGAGCGCGGGGAAACCAAGGCCTTGCACATCGAGGCCCAGAGAACGCTCGAGAGCCTTCTTGGCTCGCTTGACGAAACCCAGCCAATCGAAGACCAGCTCGACGGATTACGAGTTGAAGACCCCGGAATCGAGCCCAACCCCCAGAGGCTCGCTGATCTCGAAAGCGAGCTGGAGGGTTTTGATGCCCGCTTGCTCATATTGCGATCCCAACTGACGGAGCGTCGGGATCGATCCCTGGCGGCCATAGGGCTCGACGATATCGGGAAACTGCGTGCGGAACGAAGCCGACTACGCGAAGCCGTCGAGCAGATCGACAACCAAACGCAGGGAGCAAGCCTCGCCCTTCAGGGACTTCGGGAGCTTTCATCGGATATCGACCGCCCGCTGCGCGAGGCACTCGGCGACGGTCCCGAGGCAGCAGGGCGCTATCTCGCCAAACTCACTGGAGGCCGTTATCGCGCGATCGCCCTCGAAGGCGCGCAAGACCTCTCCGTGGAGAGAGACGACGGCTCCCGGTTTCCCGTCGAGGCTCTATCTCGCGGTGCCCGCGACCAACTAGCCCTCGCAATTCGGCTTTCCCTGGTGCGCCGCCTTCTTGGTGAACCCGGGTTTCTGGTTCTCGACGACGCGTTTCTCACCAGCGATGCGGGCAGGCGCGAAGCGCTCACAGCATCGCTTGCCGAACTCGCCTCGGAGGGCTGGCAAATTCTCTACTTCACCTTCGACCCGACCTTGCGCGACCGCCTCGGGCAGCTCGACGCCAAGGTCATCGAACTACCGCCGCCGAACCGGGTCGATTAGACCGCAAGCGAGCCCTTAGAAGTTCCAGGCCGGAAGCACACGAAAACCGCCAGTCGCGATCAGCAATCCAGTCATGGCTGCGTAGATCAGCGATCGACGCATCGAGCCGATCTTCCATCCGGCGATCAGATGGGTGATCGAAGCACCAAGCAAATAGATCGCGTAGCCGATCGCCACCGCCGACATCGCCGGGACCCCCCAGCCTCCTAGCGACGTGACCAGAGCCATGACACCAAAGGACAAGTTGGCGAACCCTGCTTCCCATTCGAAAAACTTCCGGTTGGCAAATCCCAATTCGCCGGGCTCGCCGGTCAGCGATCCCGCGAAAACGATATGACGAAGAGCACTCACGAGTCCCAGGGTCCCGACGGCGAAAACCATATAAGCGGAGAGTTGCCTTGCCGGATCCGCGCCGCCGAGAGACATACCCACGAAAATCGCTACGAAGACAATGCCATTCAGAACCCCCTGCGCCGTCACGAACAGCTCGCATTGATCTGCTGATCATCAAACTGGTCGCAAACCATCTCGAGATCGAAAACCCCCTCCATCATCTGACAACTATGACAGGCCATCTTCTTGGCCAGACAACTGGCCACCGCGCCTTCGTCTCCGGCAGTTGCACAACTGCCCCCCAGAGAATCCTCGACAAGGGCGCCTGCCGTGTTGCACTTCTTAATCAGCTGCAATTCCAGCTTGTCGACCGATGCGGCCACGCGACCTCGCGCGTCTTCCTGCACGTTGCCCAGACATCCGGAAATCCGCGTCTGTGCGGCCATTGGATTTTCGCGATCAGCAGTTTCTTTTTTTACGCAGCTGGTAAACTCCTTCACATTCATCTGCAAAATCTTGTCGGCAAACTTCTGAGTCGTCAGCTGACATACCGAACGTGCCTTGGTCGCGGAGTCACGAGCACTTGCAATTAGCGAACCGGCATCCGGTCCAAACACCGATGCCATCGCCTGCGCCACTTCTGCCGCACCGGCCGCCACCAACTCGTCAGCCTCGCGGTATCCAAATGTCGGGATATCCGTGCATTTCGCAGCCTGCACGGCATCGAGTCCAGCTTGCAGTTTGGCTATCTTCAGCCGTCGATCCTGCAATAGGCAGGTGTCGATCACCCCAGCGTCGATCTTCTCCCGCGAAAGATCCTTGGTGCAACTCTGATTCTCCTTGGACTGAGCTATCGCGAGTTTGCTCGCCCAGATGGCGCTCTGCGACAAGCACTTTCTGGCGGCCTTGGTCAGCGGTTCTTCGATTGTACAGTTGGTCGAACAACCATCGAAACTCGCCGTGTTACCGTCATCACAGGATTCGCCCGAAAGCGTATTGAGCACGCCATCGCCACAGACGGCCAATGTGCAATCGACATCACAGCTCGCGCTCGGACCAACATCGTCGCATGCCTCGCCTGCCGTTGCATTGACCAAGCCGTCGCCGCAGGCAGCCAGCGTGCAATCCGCATCACAGGTGGCGCTTTCACCACCATCATCGCAGCCCTCGCCAAAGCCCAATTCTCCATCACCGCAGACAGCTTCCTCACCTTCGCCCACAATGGAAAGCGTGAGTGCGGCGGTTCTTGTGGCCTCATCTCGCGCGGATACGGCAGCCGTCGTCTGCAAGATCACACCGCTGGAAACGGAGACATCGTCGATATACCAACCCTCACCCGACATGCTGGTGTCCGTAACCGCGCGGAATCGAATACGCGCCGACTGGCCGTTCCAATCACTCAAATCCAATTCCGAAAGAACGTAGCCGTTACTGGCTCCGGAAAATGCCCGCCGGCCGCCGATCGCGCTCTGATAGGCCCCCGAAATCTCGTGGGTATATCCGCTCGCTGTGAACTTCTCGGCAACATCGAGCCATGGTCCGCCATCAATCGAGACTTCCACGACACCGCCATCGTAAGTCTGTTCAAAATTATAGTCGTGCCAGAAACGCAAAGTAGCTCCGACCGGCAACGACAGGACAGAATTGATTTGCAGGTACTGGTCGCTGAGCCCATCTGGCGCCGTTGCAAACCAGGACTGTCCGGAACCTTCCCCTGTACCCACGCAGCCGGGATTGGCCAGGTCGGGGCGCAGCAAAGCAAGTCCTTCGATCGCCATCACTGCCACGATGCCGCTTTTGAAATAAGGATAATTACTCCAGGCCCCTGAAAAAATCGCGCTATCCGAATCCGGATAGACGTCAAACGAGGCTACTTCGCAAAGATCCATTGTCGCCAGATCGCCCAACCGCAAAATCCTCAGACCAGAGGTGTAGTTCGCCAAATAGGCAAAATCACCCTCGACGTAGAGGTTATGATCAATCGCATTGCTGTTGCCCAGAAACTCACCCGTGAGCGCGGGGTTCTCCAGATCCGCGACGTTCAGAATATAGGTCTTGGTCTTATGGCCGGCCTGCTGCTCATCGAGTTCGTCATCCAACAAGATAAAACGCTGCGATTTCGCCAAACCACCCTGATGCGAATACGCGACGCCCGAATAGGAAAATCTCGAGATTTGCGTCGGAGCCGATTTGTCGGTCACATCCACAATCGTGAGCGTATCTTCGTTGTAGGCAAAACAGATTTCGCGTCCGGTATAATCCGTATCCGGTCCGTTATACACCACGCATTGTACATCGTGAGTATAGCCATCATCGGCAAAACACCCGGCCCCGGTCGGGTTGGCCGGGTCCTGCAGATCGACCATATACAAACCACCTGCGCAGATATTCGCACCAACGACATAAGCGAAGCCGGTCTCCTCATTGATCGCGATATTATGCGCGTTTCCGAAGGTACTTAGATGTGCGGTTTCCGAGAATTGCACGGGCGGGTTTGTCACCGAACGAAGCTGCTTCAGATCAAAAACCTGCAATCCGTGATTCGATGCCTCACTGACGATGAAGGCATGATCTTGATAAACCCGGATATCGCGCCAATCGCTGTTGCTCGTATGCGTCGGTAAATCCCCGAGATATACAGGTGCAGAAGGCGTGCTGATATCGATAAAGCTGGTACCACCGGCACGCCCCATCAGAACATATTCCTGCATGGTCACGGGATCTGTCCAACCCCAACCATCATTGCCATCGCCGCCGCCGATGGCACTCATCGGGAAAAAATATTCCAGATCAATATGATTACAA
The DNA here is from genome assembly GCA_029248525.1 of Candidatus Binatia bacterium. Lineage (NCBI taxonomy): Bacteria > Candidatus Binatota > Binatia (SeqCode) > Binatia bacterium. The sequence continues at coordinate 538,193 of JAQWJE010000049.1, read as the reverse complement.
CTAAATACGCCGGCCTTGCCGCCCACGCAGGGCGTCGCCGGGACCGTGGTCGTGGGCACCTTGGATTTGGAGCCGCCTCCCCCGAACGGTTTTGCGCTGCTCAGCTCCCAATCCGCAGTGCCAACGCCATGCGCCGTCGACCATAGCGCAGGACCAACTTCCATATCATCATCGAAAAGAACTCCGCCGCCCCCCGGCACCAGTACGTCGACGCTGAAACTGCGCCCTGCCGAGCTCGCCGCCGAGAGATCAAAGGTCGGCCAGGTGATGCTGCCGCCGGACAAACTGCCTCCATTCGACGCAGACCCGGCCACGTAAGCTGTCCCTGCCGGGACCTCGGCGGTTGCCAGAACATCGACCGCCGTGCCGGCAGTTTCGTTCCCGATGAGCAACGATAGTTCCAGCTCCTCGCCACTCTCAGCTGGATCGGGCGTGCCCCCATAGGCGAGAGTCAAACCACCACAATCCGAACCGCTGAAAAAACCGCGTTCGCAGGCCGCACTGCGGATCACTCCGTTATTTGCGCCGCCATTGATCTCGACGTCGGCCTGCAACAGTGCATTGGCGGCATCGATCATCGTCGCATTACAGGGCAGGGAGAAATGATGTTCGAGAACCAATTTATCGAGGACGGCCGCGCCGAGAACGGGATGCATTCCCCAGAGAAAAGTCGACCAGATTTCGCCATCAGCATGCACCTGCCCGACAAGGTCATCGGGGTATTTCTTGTCGCCATCGATCCGACGCAAGCATGGAGGGGAAGTGCTGGAGTAGCTCGCCCCATCCCACTCTCCGATACAAGCCGCGTGCGCGGCCTGATAGGTCGCATCCCCGACATCGTGGTAGAAGCTGCCCGCCAGATAGTCGCCGAAACCTTCACCCATAGCGCCCATATCGCCCCCGCCCCAGCAGCCGTTCTGGTTGTGCTGGATGGCATGACCGTATTCGTGAGCAACGATGTCGGTGTCCTCGGCGTCATCGACTCCCCCGTCACCCATATGGATCGCGTCGTCCGCGGTGGAGTAAAACGACTGGTCTTCATCATCCCAATGCGCGTTCGCCAGGCTTGGAAAGTCCCGGATGCCATTGGCCGGAGGGGTATCGTCATCAAAACCCAGACTGTGCATATACTCCTGAATCTTGTCGACCGTGAAGTAAACCGTAACTTCCTCAAAGCGCTTATCGTCGCGCGAGTAATTGTAGATCCGGCTCGGTTCATTGGCGAAGTTCCAGTCTTTGCCACCCGTGTGCGTCACGTCGACAAATTCGCCCTTGAGACGTCCGGTTCCGTCATCGAGGCGTTCCAATATGACAGAGACGCGCTCGCCATCGAGGAACGCGTTGGTCGCGTCACCATTATCAGACTCGGTCGTCGTGCCGCTGGTCTGATAGGGATTGGGCCGGTAAACGAAACCCTCACCCGAAGCGAAGACCAGTCGGTTTTCCTGAAAGAGGATCTTGCCGGTATGCGCATCGACGACGACAAGAAAGTCGCCCAGCGGCTCAGCCGCATAGACCCATACTTCGTGAGCAATGCGCAACCCTCGCCCCGCCTGCGGAAACCACACTCGACGACTCTTGTGTGGTAACCGTTTCTCGGTCATCTCGACGGCCGCTTCCGCGATGGAGACCGCTTCGCGTTTGACGATCGGTGCGGCGATCGGACCTGCCGTTGGGCGAACTTTGTAATTGGTATGAAAAGCATTCACCGACCCATTCTTGCCCTGATGCACCGAGAGGCGGGCGCCAAAGATCGGGATTCCACGATGCAATTGGCGGAAACGCGTATGGGCAGAGGCAAGGCCGCGGCGCGTATCGACAGTCTCGACATCGGCCAGGTTCGCCTCCATTCCGAGGGCACCCGCATAGTGCTTCAAAAAGCCCCGCGCGGAGAGTTCCGGCTGCGCGAGATTCCCTTGATACCGACAACTCCGATAATCCCGCCGGGCCTCGAGATCGAGCGTCTTCTGGTTGGGCTGACCCGCGCAGGGCAGTCGCAAATTGTCTCCGGGATGACGTTGGGCCGAGGCAACAGGCGGCAAGGCCAGTGTCAGAAAGCCGACCACACACAGGCAGCGGATAAAGTTTGAAGACAAGGGGCGGCCGACCTTTGTATGATTGCGCATAGATTTCGCCAACAAAGCATGGTTACGGAGTGCCGCCTAGCGAATTTCTTCAGGTGGAAAAATCCCTGATTCTGGCCCCAATCCCGGCCGAGGAGCCCCCCCTCCCATCGCGGTCTAATTTCCATTGCACTTTCCGAGCGAACCTTTTAGGTCTTTTGCATGCCCACTTTACGTCAGGTTCTCGGAGCCAAGGTCCTTTTTTCGTTCTTTTTCCTCTGCCTTCCCCTACTTTTCCTGCCCCTCAGCGGGTTTCAGCTGATCGGCTTTCCGACCTACGCCCCTCCGGCCGAGTTCTTCATTCGCCTTCTCGGCGCAACGTATTTCGCGCTGGTGGTTACCCAAGCCTGGTCGAGCTTTGATCCGGCGCGTCGCAAAGGGGGCCTGATCGCTGCGATGACCGAGTGCCTCGCGACCACCCTCGTCCTTTGGCACTTCGTATTTTACGGATACCTCGAGACCTGGAGGGTCGTCGGCAAGATGGTGGTCATGGCTGGCGGGTTCCTGACCCTCGCGTTCCTTCTCCTTCTGCTGCTGACAGGCTACCGAGCGCTGTTTGAGGCCGCGGATACACCCGAGAACGCCAACTGAGAACCCACCGCAGAAACTCGGTTTACGACCAATGCTACCGAACCAAGCCGAAAACCGAGGTCACCGGCGCAAGGGCCAAAGATCGTCGCCAAACACAGACCCTGAACCAAAGCTTGCAGCCTGAGCGCTCAGTCAGCGCTGATCGCCACGCGGATCCGTGCAGAGGCTCGAATCTCGATATCACCCGACTCGATCGGTGGGGCGCCGGTTTTGGCCTCCGCGGCCATCGAGCGCGAGTACGCAATCCGCGGCGCCGGTGATCCGCCCCCTTCTTGCTGAATCTCGATAACCTCACCCAAGCCAATGCCGGCGCCGGCGGCGGCCGCCGTGGCATAGGCACGCGCCTGAGCCACAGCCTGCGTCAAGGCCTGCTGCTCGAGGTCGGCGCGCTTGCTGGTATCGAAACGCAAGCCCGACACCGAGGTGACCCCCGTGCTGACGGCAAGCCCGAGGACTTCGCCGACCCGCGCCACCTCATCGATCCGGACCTCGATGGTGTTTCTCGCCACATAACCGCGCAGGGTGCGTTTCCGATCCTGCCAATCGTATTCTTCCTGCAACGAGTACGATAATGTCTGCAAGGCATCGTCCCCCAGACGGGCGCCTTCAAGCGCCTGCATCGCGGTCCTGGATGCTTTGGCAACAGCTGTCTGAGCGGCGTTGGGACGAGGGTCGCGCGCTTCGATAGCCAGCGTGATGAACGCCCGATCCGGTGCGACGGAAATGACTGCTTCGCCTCTGGTCTGGATCGAGGGTTCCGAACCCCCGGTGTTGGTGACCGCGGTCCCGCATCCCGCAAAAAGGAATGCGCCCATCAGCCAGCCGGAAAGGTGTCGAAAACTGCTTTTGACCATCAAACTATCTCCTATCGAGGTTTGCCCGAGCTGTCGACGGAGGAACAGCCATGCCCCGGCGGACTCGATCTCGGACGCCTGTGGCACGAACTTATTCGATCCGTTTTGCGTCTAGCGAACCCGCATCCAATAGCTCAGGCCCGCAGCGCCTCCGCATGGTGCCGGATATGATCCCCGATCAAGGTCTTGATGAAATCGTATCCATGACCGTGCCCCGGGTGGCGCCGCAGTTCCAGCGGATGCCCCGCTGCGGCACATGCTGCCTCGAGAAGCTCCGGCTTCAATTGTTCATCCAGATACTCGTCGGCGTCCCCCTGATCGATCAACAGAGGAAGTCTTTCCTTCGCATTCGCGATCAACTCGCAGCTATCCCACTCGGCCCATGCCGCACGATCGTCGCCAAGGTAGGCCGTAAACGCCTTCTGTCCCCAGGGCACCTCGCTGGGCGCACAGATGGGCGCAAAAGCGGAAACGGACCGAAACCTGCCCGGATTTCGCAGAGCGCACATCAGAGCTCCGTGGCCGCCCATCGAATGACCGGCAATCCCTTGCCGACCCATATCCGCAGGCAATTCCTCCCCAACCAACCGAGGAAGCTCGTCCATTAGATAGGAATACATCCGATAGTTCATGATCCATGGCATTTCGGTGGCATCGAGATAGAAACTGGCGCCCGTGCCGAGGTCCCAGGAATCCTCCTCACCCGCGATCCCCGCCTCCCGCGGGCTCGTATCCGGAGCCACCACGAGAAGCCCGTGTTCGGCGGCATATTGCTGAGCTTCCGCTTTCACCGTGAAATTCTCGGCGGTGCAGGTCAGGCCCGAAAGCCAGAAAAGAACCGGCACGGGGCCGTCTTTCACCTGCGGGGGCAGAAATGCCGAAAAAGTCATCTGTGTGCCCGTCTCGTCAGAAAGATGGCGAAGGTATTGCTGTTCTCCACCGGCCATTTGCTCACTTGAAACCACTTCCAATGCAGCCATGAAGGGGTTCTAAGCATGAGAAAGCCGGCGCGCCAGCCCCCGGAGCGCTTGACGCGGGCCACCACCATCACGAAGCTGGCACATGGCTGAACTGCAGCAACTGGAAAAGGTGACCGCCGGCGAGCGTCTCCTCGTCGGTGGCGATCGATTTGCAACCATCTCCGAGGAACTTGCCGCCGCCTTCCAACCGGGAGACTCGATCCTGGTGGTCGAATCGAGCGGTGAAGTCCTGCACCTGCCGCAGGCCGAAAGAGCGATCGCTGACAATGCGGTGCAGCGCGCGAGAAACGCTTTCGCGCAAATGGGCACGATCACCGATGAACGGATTACCGCGTTCTTTGAGGAGTTCGCCAACCGTCTCGAGGACCCCGCCGTCTGGGAGCGCGTCCTGAAAGTCAATGCGCGGGATCTCGAGCGTGCGCAACAACGTGGTCGCTCAACGACTCGGCTTATCGCCGATGACAAACTTCGACAGGGCATGATCGAGGGACTCCGAGGATGGTGCCACGCCACGAGCCGTCGGGGCACCATCCTGGAGACGATCGAGCATGAAGGATGGAATGTGGACCTCGTGGGCGCCGAGCTCGGCGTCGTCGGGTTTGTTTTCGAGGGCCGCCCGAACGTTCTCGCCGATGCCACCGGTGTTTTGCGCAGCGGGAACACGGTCGTCTTCCGCATCGGCAGTGATGCACTGCAAACCGCACAATGCCTGATGTCGGAGGCGTTGTCGCCCGCCCTGCTGGCCAGCGGTCTGCCCGAAGGAGCCGTCGTACTGATCGAAAGTGCAGCGCATGCTGCGGGTTGGGCCTTGTTCTCGAACCGTGATGTCTCTCTCGCGGTCGCCCGAGGCTCCGGGCCTGCTGTGGCGACTCTGGGATCTCTGGCCCGACAGGCAGGTGTGCCTGCAAGTCTGCACGGCACGGGTGGCGCCTGGATTGTCGGCAGCAAGACAGCGACCCCGACCTCCTTCGCGGCCGCGATCGAGGCATCCCTTGATCGAAAGGTCTGCAACACCCTGAATGTTTGCTGCATTCCCGAAAACTGCATCCCCGATCTGCTCCCGTGCTTTCTCGAAGCTTTGGAACGGGCTGGAAGCGCCCGAGACCAATCCTTCAAATTGCACGTGGTCGCCGGCGATGAAAAATGGCTCCCCGCCGAGATGCTCACCAGAAAAATTTCCGTGCGACGGGCCACAGGCGATCAAACCGAGTCTCAAATCGAGGCCTTGCCGGAAGCATCTATAGGACACGAGTGGGAATGGGAAGAAACACCGGAAGTCACTCTCAAGATAGTCTCCGGATTGCCGCACGCGATCGAGCTTTTCAATCGCCATAGTCCACAATTCGTCGCCAGCCTGATCAGCGAAGAACCCGCCGAGCATGCTCGATTCTTCCAAAGCATCAACGCGCCATTTGTGGGCAACGGGTTCACCCGTTGGGTCGATGGGCAATACGCTCTGAACCAGCCCGAATTGGGACTCTCGAACTGGGAGAACGGACGACTGCTGGGGCGGGCCGCCGTCCTCTCGGGAGACAGCGTCTATACAGTGCGGGCGCGCGTTACCCAGCGCGACCCTAATCTCAGGCGCTGAACTGCGCGGCGATCACCCCGGAACCAACTGATCAACGGTGAACGTATAGCCCACTTCATTGGAGCGATACTGCTTGCCCACCTCCGACCGGCCATTCGCGGTCGTATAAACATTCAACTGGTAGGGTAGGGCCGGCAGGACTGATTCGTTCTCGCGAAGAAAATCCATGATCGTCGCCGGTACAAACTGTCCGACCATTTCCACGTAGACGAGATTCGGCTGGCCGCTCGGTCCCGGCAGAGTCGAAGATGCCGCCGGAACCTGAAAACCGGTGACGATCTGATGGGAGGGAATTTGCACGGATGATCCCGGTGCTTCGTAGCGAATATCGATGGTACGGAGGTTCATCGCCAGTTCGGTCAGATTGTTCTCTACCCCCAGATAAGCACCACAAGGATCACCCATTGACCGATTGCGATCGGGGAAGAACCTGAGCTGGTCAAGGTAAAGAGTATAGGAATTATCGACGATCGCGTTCGACAGGCTGACTTCCACACAGGTGATCGTCGACCCGGAGATCGACTCGGGACCACGCCAGATGCCCGTCGCATTCAGGACCAGGCCATTGTCGCCATCGCCCCCCCCGCCACAGGACGCTGCCAACAAACCGCTGGCGATCAATGCCAGAAAAGCCCCCGAAAATTTCTTCTTTCTCGTATTTCTCATCATGAACTCCTGCCCGGCAAACGCTCACCGAAAGCGCGATTCCGAGCCCGGCGATATCGCCTGTGGGTCGGCTAGGGGATCGTCGAGAGCGGCGATGTCCCCTGCATTTCAGGTGCGAAGATTTCATAAGCGCTTCGGTCGCGCTCACGCCAGAGATCCGCAGCGGACGGAAGTTCTGCCGGTGCATCCTTACGCCAGACCACGCGAGGTGTGATGAAAACCAGCAGTTCCTGCCGAGTATCCTGAGTCGCCTGATTCTTGAAGAGCCATCCCAGAACCGGGATATCCTTGAGCCAGGGAACACCACCCTCAACTTTCTTCGCCCGCTGGCGGTATACGCCACCGATCACGACGGTTTCCCCGTCGCGCACCAGAACCTGCGAGGTCGCCTGTCGGCTGATCTCGTTGGGAATCCCGTCCGTCTCGGCAGAACTCGGGACGCTGGATTTCACAAATAGCTGGAGCAGCACATAACCATCGCTCGAGACCTGCGGTGTCACGCGCAGGATAATCCCGGTATCGATCGCCTGAGTTGCTGTCGTATTGGATCCAGCCGAGCCACCCGGGCCGGTATTGATGACAGTCCCGGTACTGGGGAGTTTCACACGAAGAATCTCGAGGCTCTGAATCTGTGCCTCGCGATTGTTCAGCGTAATCACCTTGGGCCGAGAAATGACCTTGCCTTTGCCGTCATTCTCGATTGCGGTGATTTCTGCGTCGAGCTTCGAGGTGCCATCGAGCGAGCCCAGGACCAGCCCCAAAGTGCTGCCGGCTCCCGCTGCGATCCCCTTGGCGGGAAAATCGACCAGAATCGGCGCCCCGTTTGCGGCGGAACCCGCCGGGCCTGCTCCACCAACACCGATGCGACCGGGGAAATTCTTTCCGGTCGGATTTCCGGTTTCCGGGCTCGCAACATAGGAAGCACCCCAACGGACACCCAACTCACGAGCCGTCTCGGAGTCCGCCTCAAAGATCAAACCCTGAATGGCCACCTGCGCGGTCTGGACATCGAGTCGGCGCACCAACTCTGCAGCGCTCGCCACACCATCGGCCACATCACGAACAATAATTGTATTGGTCGCTTCGTTCACCATCACCAGGCCGCGGCCCGAAAGCATGCCGCGGCGATTCCGCGCGTTCGCTTCATTTGAGGATGCTGCGGAGCTCCGCCCCCCCCGCAAGATACGGGCGATTTCATTGGGGTTCACATAATTGACGCGAAGGTAAGCAGTCTTCAATGGTTCGAGTTCACGACCGGCCTGCCGAGCGGCCAACCGCGCCTTGCGCTCCTGCTCCAGTCGCTTGGCAGTCGAGACCACCAGCACATCGTCGTAGGAGACCATCTCCAGTCCAGTTGATTTCAGCAGAATATCAAGGGCCTGGTCCCAGGGGACGTCGTGCAAAACAATCGTCACCCGTCCGGAAACATCATCCGTTGCCACGATATTCCGCTGCGCCACGTCGGCAATGATGCGCATGACATTCAGGATGTCCGCATCCTTGAACTCGAGGGTAATTCGCTTTCCTCTGTATTGAGGTACGGGTTCGGGATCAGGCGCCAAACTGGCCACATTACGCGGCACCGGAAGTGCGCGCGGCGGCGCAGTCGTAGCCGCCGGCGCCGGAGCGGCAGCCGGCCGTAAAGCCTCTTTTTCGATTTCCCGAATCGCGGCAAGCTGCGGATCCACGTCTGTCGGAACCACCGGAGGTGTTTCCTCGACAGCGCGCAAGAGAACCGGCTCGGGGGCAACCTGCCCGTCGGTTGCAATGGCGAGCACCAGAGCCGCACGAGCGCTGGCTCCCGGTGGTGGGTCCGTGACGGCAAATACCGTGCGCGACGGGGCCCCGATCGGCTTCGCACCGACACCCATTACCAGAGAGCTGCCCTGATCTTCCCAGAGACAAGTTTCTTTCGAATCAGGAGACAGTTCGAAAACGACCCGAAGCTTTTCGCTATAACGACCAATACGGAAACGAGGCACCATGGCGACGCCGGTCTCTCCCTGGTCCTGTCCGGCCGAATCCCAAACTTCTCCGGCGATATCCGCGACGCAACGAGGAGGATTCTCCAGCGAAAAAGACCGAATTTCATCGGGCGTGCGGGAGAACTGGACAACCACTCTGGCACCCTCCCGATCGCCGGCCGCCCGCATATCGACCACACGCAGACCGCCTTCCGGAGCGAAGGGGCGAGGGACAACCGGGGCTGTCCCTACCGAAGAGGCCATGCGTCCGTCGCCGGGATCGGCTGACACCACGCCGGCGCCCGAAACCTCGGTGCGATACTCGCGCGGCACCGAAGAGGTCTGCTGGGCGCTGCAGCCCATCGCGACCATCGCGGCCAGGCTATAATAGATTATTTCTTTGCCCATCATGGCTGAAACTCGCTCTCGTCGGACGCCAGCACCATCACAATTTCCTTCCGGTGCCGCTCGCCGATGATGTCGGTATGCCACTCCTCCACAACCACGCCCCGCTCCCGAATATCCTTAACAACGCCACCGTTTCGACCAATCGGCGTTCCGGGCGTCAAAATGAAGCCCAAACCCGAACTGTCTTCCACCATCGCACGTGGCGGCTCCACCCGAGAAATGATTCCGACCAATTTCAACTGGCCGATCTCATACCGTTGCAATGGCGTGAGGGGCGTAATCGGATCCGGCTTGGCCGTTCGCATCATCGACAGAGGGCGGAAGGGATCTCTTTTGCCTTCGCTCTCGTATTCGGCGGCTGCACCCGAGGCACTCAATGGCACCAGAGCCAGACAAGCCACAATCAGAAACAGGCCCCTCATCATGACCTTTTCCCCGCTTTCCCGCCTTCGATTTTCCCCTCTTCGGCCAACTTCTCGCGCTCATCCTCACTCAAGAATCGGAATGTGGTGACGCGGGATCGTGCCTTGAGCAGAAGTTCTCCGCTGTCGATCTCGGGATTCGTGACTGCAATATTGGAGACATTCACGATGCGATCGAGCCGGCCGACCTCGTCAAGAAACGCAGCGACCTGATGATAGGTACCCCGCACTTCCATTTCGACGGGGACTTCCGCATAAAACTCGCGATAGACCTCGGGACGTTGGCGAAAAACAAGAATATCCAGACCTGAATCGCGACCGAGAAGTGAAATCGAACTCAGCAGGTCCGGAATCTCCTTGCGGTCGGGAAGCTGGGCCATGGCGGTCGCCAAGGCGGTCTCGACGTTACGCAACTCGGCGTCCTTTTTCTCTCGATCCGCGGTCCGGGCCTCTTTCCGAATCCGATCCTCCCGCATATCGGACACCCTCTGGCGGAGTTCCCGAGTCTCGACGATTCGCGGGCCGACAACAAAGACATAATAAAAGACCAGGATCAGCAGCGGCAGACCGAGGATCAAACCAACCTTCTGGCGAGGCTCCAGCCCAAGGAAACGCTCGATCCAATCCGTCACGAGGAAGCCCCCTCGGCGGACTCGGCCGTCGGTCCGGGCCCGACACCCGCATAGGCGACCTGCGCCCGAATCGTAAATTCCTTCAACTCGGCCTGACCTTTCTCGAGGTGTTTCGTCTCGACAAGATCAACGCGGGAAAAATACGGTGATGTTTCCAATTGACGCATGAAAAGCGCGATTGTCTGGTTATCCAGGCCCTGACCTTTCAGAACCACAGACCCGTCACTTTCACTCATTTCGGTAAGCCACAGGGCATCCGGCGTGGCTGCACCCAGATCCTCCAGAACATATACCGGCCCCCGACGTTGCCGTTCGAGAAGATCGATCGTGTCCCGTTTCGCCGAAAGTTCGCGCAGCCGGGCCTCCGTCCGCAGCGACTCCTGATAACGTTTGTCGAGTTCGGTCAGTTCGGCGCGATTTTGGCGCACCTCCGCCTGTACGTCGGCAGCCTGAGTGCGGGTCCAGATCTCGGCCAGAAGAATCACCGCCAGGAGTCCCACCAGAGCGAACACGACAAAGCCCTGATCGCGCTGGCGCGTCGCCGCTCGGCGCGCCTCTTCCCGAGGCATGAGATTGATCCGAATCACGCGTCGCCCGGCCTTCGGGCACCCAACCCGACGGCGACCGCAAGCGCGGGCGCCATCTCCTGCAGCACATCCGGGTCCAGATTCCGACCGATCTGAACGCGAGCAAACGGATCGACCATCTCTACCGGAATATCGAGTTGCTGGGTCAGCCCCTCGAGCAAGCCCGGCGTGCGGGCACCGCCACCAGCCAGATAGACCGCCGCCAGAGGATCATCGCTGCCGGTACGGCAGAGGAAATTCAGCGCCTGAACAATACCTTCGCCGAGGTCGTTCGCCCCGCGTTCCAAAATGGGCAAGGCACGTTCCGCAACGGCCGCCCCGAGATCTTCTCCGGTTTGCAGGCGCTCCGCTTCTGCGTAGGAGATTCCGAGCGAACTGACGAGATCATCCGTAATCGCGCCGCCACCGGCCTGCACATCACCGGTGGTCGTCGAAGTTCCATTATGAAGAATATTGATCGACGAGTACCGCGCGCCTATATTGACCAGAGCCACCGTTCGATTCTGATCGGCTGTTGGCGAGCCGTAGTTGAGCAGGAACATATTCTCGAGAGCGAAATAATCGACATCCACGATCGATGGCTCCAAACCCGCCTGTCGGATGGCTCCGGTGAAACCGTCGAGGATATCCTTGCGAACCGCGACCAACAGAACCTCGGCCTGAGCATCCTCATGGCGCAGGACCTGATAGTCAAGATTCACGTTCTCGAGACTTTCGGGAATGAAATTCTGGGCCTCGATCATCAAAAGCGTTTCGAGATCTTCGTCGGGACGTAACTCGAGCAAGGCTTTTTTGATAATCACCGCCGGCCCCGGAACCGCCGTGATCACCTGCCGTGAAGAAACCTTCAGGTTCTCGACAAGGCGACGGATCACGTCCGAGATCGCCACGCTATCCTGAATCGTATTGTTGGCCAGGGCACCTTCCGGCACGGGCGCGAGGCCGGCGCGCACGACTTCAAAGGCATCCGCTGAGCCCCGCACCTCCAGCAACTTCACGGCGCTCGAGCCGATATCGACGACCACCAAACTGCCACTGCTCGCTGTCAACCGCGACAAGCTCTGCCGGACTCCTGCCAGAAGTCCCGATTGTCGCGAAGGTTCCCTCTCTACCAAAGCACCCCACCTGACCCGGCCGCTCGCCACCAAGGCGACGAGCTCGCCGCTTCCTCATCTGCTGGATCGCTACGTGCCAACCGCAGCCCACGCAGGATGGCCTTGCGGCCGAGGGGTGTCAATGCGCGGCCGATAAATTTCCCAGAAAAATCCGAGACTTTTCCCGCCAGCAATCCGCATGGCAATTGCGCTTTCCGCCCTGCCTTTCCGGCTTTCCGCCCGCGCAATCTTGCGGGGACGCACGGAACGCCATAGACACGGCTGGTGAGAAAAATTCTCCGCTATATCGTCCTCCCCATGGGCCTGCTCGCAATGGCTCTCGTCGGGCTGACGCTATTTCTCTCCGAAGGGGTTACCGGGAAGCTGCATCCCCGCGGAACGCCGGGGCAGAGCCCGCTGCCGCCCGAACACGTCGCCGCGCGGGCGCAGGCCCGCGTGCTGGCGAACGAGGAACTCGACGCAGAGAACTCTCGCCAGATCTTGTTCGGAGATCTCCACGTCCACACGACTTTTTCCGCCGATGCTTTCGTTTTCAGCCTTCCCCTGATGCAGGGCGAGGGTGCTCACCCCCCAGCGGATGCCTGCGATTTTGCCCGCTTCTGCGCCGAACTCGATTTCTGGAGCATCAATGACCACGCGGAATCGATCACCCCGCGCCAATGGACCGAGACCCGCGAGTCGATCCGCGAATGCAATGCCGTCGCCGGAGATTCGCAAAACCCGGATACCGTCGCCTTTCTCGGCTGGGAGTGGACCCAGAGCAGCCCGGAATCATTTGCAGGGACGCATTGGGGTCATAAAAATATTCTTCTGGCCGGAATCGAGGACGACGAGACACCTACCCGCCCTATCGGGGCCGGTGCCGGTGGGCTCTTTTCGCAAGTCGAGATTCCCGGATTTGTCTGGGCGGTCATCCGCGCCGGACTGGCCGCGGGGGATTTCCCCAATAATCTCGGGCCTTATCTAGATTTCAATCAGTGGGCCCGGGAAGTCCGGGGCCTCGAGGCCTGCCCGCAGGACGTGCCCGTCCGCGAACTGCCCCCGGACTGCCTTGAAGGGGCCCCAGATCCTGCCGACCTTTTCGCCAAGCTCGACGACTGGGGCTACCCGGCATTGGTGATTCCGCACGGCACCGCGTGGGGCATCCACGCGCCGCCGGACGCCGACCTGGGAGAGCAGCTGAAAAACGGTCAGCATGACCCGACACGGCAACGACTTTTTGAGGTCTATTCGGGCCACGGCAACAGCGAATTATGGCGCGACCTGCGAGACACCGAGATTGATGCAGACGGCCAGGTCAGCTGTGCTGAGCCGCGTAATGGCTACGAGCCCTGTTGCTGGCGAGCCGGCGAGATCATTCGCTCCCGCTGCGAAGGCCTCTCGGAAATCACCTGCGAGGAACGGATCCAACAGGCACGACGTTGGTACCTGGAACTGCCCGGGAACCTGGCCAAGGAGGTCGTCCCGGGTGCGGTTCCGAACGATTGGGGAGAATGTGGACAGCTCGCGGGGACCTTCCTGCCTGCGATGGAATACCGACCAAAAATGAGTGCCCAGTACGGGCTGGCACGACGGCCCGCGGGGGCCGCGTCTACCGACGCGGAGGCCTTTCGCTTCGGCCTCATCGGCTCCAGCGACAACCACAAGGCCCGCGCAGGGGCCGGCTACAAGGAGATCGGCCGAAAAGCCTTTGGCGATGCCTACGGGCTCCGCGATGACTGGCATAACCGTCTCAAGCCGGAACCCGAAGCGCCCAGCAGTCGCCCCGTGCCGCCGGAGGAAATTCGCGGCAGCATGCCGTTTGCCGATCCCGGGGCCGAGAGAAATGCCTCGTATTATTATACAGCCGGCCTGGTCGCGGTTCATGCCGACGGTCGCGATCGAGGCTCGATTTTCAACGCCCTCGAAGCCCGCCGCACATACGGTACCAGCGGCCCGCGTATTCTGCTCCACTTCGATCTCGAGAACGGACCCGATGGCCTGACGCCGATGGGTAGCGATGTCTCCTTGCGCGATACGCCGCGATTTACCGTGCGAGCGGTGGGAGATTTTCGTCAACTCCCGGGATGTCCCGAAATCACCCGCGATCGCCTGACCGCCGCAAGGCTCCGCGACCTTTGCCTTGACGAGTGCTACCACCCTTCCGACGAGCGTCATCTTGTCGACCGGATCGAAGTGGTTCGCATTCGACCACAGCAATATCCCGAAGAACCGCTTCAGGATCTCGTGGAAGACCCCTGGCGCGTTTTCCCCTGCCCGCCCGATGAGGCGGGATGCGTTATCAGCTTCGAGGATTCGGAATTTACGGACGAGGCACGAGAGACGGTCTACTATGTCCGCGCGTTGCAGGAACCCACGCTCGCGGTCAACGGCGACCCGATGCGCTGCGACCGGGACGATGACGGCACTTGCCTGCAGGGGAATCTCTGCCCCGCCGCAGGTCCCGATGCCGACCCCGACGACCCCTGTCTCTCTCTGGTGCGCGAGAGAGCCTGGTCCTCCCCGATCTTTGTCAGACACGGGGGCGAGGGCTCTGCTGAAAACTAGTCCAGAGGCACCGCGGCGAGCATCGCCTCGATGGTATCGTCATGACAGTCGCTCGGGGCGCTGCCTCTTTTGGAGAAAAAACTGGTCGCATCCGAATCACGACCGGGAATAATTCCATCAAAGATCGGCTGGTCGAAGAACGAACACAGTACCTTTTGGCCCATCGTGAGGCGGACCACCATGGCTCTCTGGGCGGGCAGAAGGTCGATCTCGTGAGTGCGGCTGACAAAGATGACCTTGTTTTTCTTGAGCAGAAATTTATGGACGAAGCTCTGCCCCGCTGGAGCCAGTTTATTCTTGTATTTGTAGAACGGGGACTTGCTATCGCGCGCACGCCAATAGGCCCCCTCATAGGGCCCCGTGCGAATCGTAAAGGAGTTTTGCTGACCGGCCGCGGTGAAGATCTCGAAGGTCACGCCTGCCGTGCGTGGATCATCCGGCCCGCCGATCGCAGGAAAGGGGAGCTGTTCTCCCTTGGCCACGAATATAAGTTTTTGCACCGAGCCGCGCCGCTGGTTGAGCCGCAACTTGATCGCATCCATGCCTACCCCGTCGTCAGCGAATACGGGGGGGGCGGCGATTACAATTAGAAGAGAAAGTACCAGAAATATTCGATTCATGATCGCCACGACTTTAGCCCAACCGTCGCCGACTGCAGAAGAGAGAATTTGCAGCGCCGCACTCCGGCCCGCGAGAACCCTCAGGAAACCTGAAGTTTCTCGAGGTACGCCCGCACGACCGTCGCCAGACCGTGAAAGACCGCCTCGCTGATCAAGGCATGGCCGATGGAGACCTCATCGAGGTGCGGCAGGCCGGCAAATAATTCCAGATTCGCCAGATCGAGATCGTGGCCGGCATTGATCCCCAGGCCCAACGCATGGGCCTGCTCGGCGGCCTCGGAGTAAATGCCGAACTGGTGAGCTCCGGCTGCCCGATCTGCGGCAAATGCCGCCGCAAACGGCTCCGTATAGAGCTCGACTCGATCCGTACCGATCCCGGCCGCCCACTCGATCGCATCCCGAGTGGGGTCCACAAAGACGGAAACTCGCATCCCGAGACTCTGGAGTTCGGCGATCGCACCCGCGAGCTCTTCCCGCGGAGTATCCACCGGCCAACCGCCCTGACTGGTGATCTCGCCGGGCAGAACCGGCACCAGAGTCGCCTGATGGGGGCGGATTTCGCGCAATAGAGACAAAAAGTCGGGACGGAGGTCGCCCTCCAGGTTCAACTCGACGTTTTCCCGATGCGGCTTCAGAAAGGCCGCGAGGTCGAGGGCATCCTGCCGCGTAATATGACGCTCATCCTGTCGCGGATGCACGGTAATCCCCGGGGCCCCCGCCTCGACACAGACCCGGGCCGCGCCCACCACGCTGGGCACCTGGCCACCACGAGAATTCCGCAGGGTCGCGATCTTGTTGATATTCACACTCAGCTGAGGCATCGGACTCAGACTAACCGGCTTACCGATGAGTCTCCAGCTCGAGAAAACTTCTGACCGTTGTCGCACCCAACTTCGGCAAATGACGCAAGAAGGGCCCCTACGGGTTCTTTTTGCGCCGTATCGGATTTGTCCGATTGGTGCGCATATCGATCATCAGGGGGGAACCGTGCTCGGTCAGGCCATCGATGTCGGGACGACACTCGCCTTTGTTCCTGACGACCGCCCGTCCCTACGCTTGCGCAGTGCCAACTACCCTGACGAAGTTCACGTAAACCTCCGCCAGAAGGAACCGCCGGCCACTCTTTGGGGCCGCTATGCCTGGGCGGCCGCACGCGCCTGCGAAGACCAGCTGCCCCGCTCCGCCCGGGGTCTGCAAGGTGCCGTCGAAGGTTCGCTTCCCGGCGGTGGTCTCAGTTCCTCGGCCTCTTTTCTGATCGCCCTGCAGACCGCGTTATTATCGGTCAACGATATCGAACTGTCTTCGCTGCAGCGCGTCCATATGGCACGGCGTGCCGAAAACGAGTTTGTCGGGCTTGCGTGTGGCATTCTCGATCAGGCCTCCATTCTTGGTGCCAGCAAAGGCCACCTCCTTTCGATCGACGCCAACCGGGAAACCTGGGAGCCCATCGCACCGGGGCCCGGCGTCTCTCGCGCCAAATTCCTCGTCTGCTTTTCCGGGGCCGAGCGCCAGCTCGCCACCAGCGGGTTCAACGATCGCGTGGCACAATGTCGCGAGGCCGCGGCCGAACTCTCGCGCCTTTCCGGAAGCTCGGCCACGACAACTCTCGGCGCTCATGATGATGCAGTTTTCGCCCGATATGGTGATCAGTTACCGGGGGAGCTGCGCAAACGCGCGACGCATTTCTTCACCGAACGCGAACGTGTCGCGCAAGGAACTCGCGCATGGAAAGCTGGCGACCTGACCTCCTTCGGTGCCGCCATGCGGGGCTCATGCGAAAGTTCGATTCGTAATTTCGAAGTAGGCTCGCCCGAATTACTGACGCTGCAGGAGATCCTCGATGCAACCCCCGGTGTTCTGGGTTCGCGCTTCAGCGGTGCCGGTTTCGCCGGCTGCGTGCTCGCGCTGGTCGATGCAGTTACGGCCGAGGCTTGTCTGGAGTCGGTCCGCGAGGCCTATGCGCGGGCCTGCCCGGCTCTGAGCGCCCGCGCAAGGTTCTTTATCGTAACCAGCGATGATGGAGTTCGATTCTCATGAAAGTGCTCGTTCTCGCTGCAGGTTTTGCCACACGCCTTCGCCCCCTCACCGACAAGACCCCGAAGCCCCTTCTCGAGGTTGCCGGCCGGACCATTCTCGACCGCATGCTGGATGATCTCGCAGCGACCGGAGCGATCCATGAGGTTTTCCTCGTCACAAACCATTCTCATCACCACGCCTTCCTCGAATGGCGTGACCGGCGGTGCCACGAGGATCCTCGTCTTCCGATCAAGATCCTCGATGACGGCGCCACCAGCAACGAGAACCGCCTTGGCGCCGTTCGGGATCTCGGAAGCGCCGTCGCCCATTGGCAGCTGGCCGGCCCGCTCCTTGTCGCCGCAGGCGATAACCTCTTCGATTTCAACTTCGATCATTTTCTGCAAGACCATGCAGGGCATCCGCGCTCGCTGGTCCTCGCCTACCCCGAGAGCGACCCTGTGAAGCTCGCTCGTTCCGGTGTCGCAACGCTCGACAGCGATGGACGCATCCTTGCCCTGGTGGAGAAACCACCACAGCCCCGGGGACAATGGATTTGCCCGCCGGTCTACCTTTTCGAGCAGGACGCACTTGCCGAGCTGCCGACCTTCCTCGATCAGGCACCCGATACGGATGCCCCGGGGAACTTCGTGGCCTGGCTGGCCGAGCGCAAACTGGTCTGGGCACACCGAATGCAGGGGGCACGTTTCGACGTCGGCAATCTGGAGAATTACCATGCCGCTGCCGACTGGCTCGCGTCTCGAAGCCGGGAACCCTAAAGCAGACCGATCATGGCTCTCGAGCAAAAAGTCCGCGTCGCCCTTGTTGCCGGCGGACGAGCGCCTGACACGCTGACCTATGCCGTCCCCGAGGACCTTCCCGAATGCGGTGCCCCCGGCACCGTAGTCACGGTCCCCCTCGGCAGTCGACTGGTCTCCGGCATCGTGCTTGGTCCGGCCGACCCCGAGGATCCCGCCGGTTCCGGTCGGTTGCGAAAGATTCGCAACCAGATCGGACGTGCGGCGATCCCTCCTCATATCATCGAGTTGGCAAGTTGGGCTTCGCGCTACTACCGCGCACCCGAGGCTCTGCTGCGCAGGGCGCTACTCCCCCCCGATGCCCGACGCCACACTCGCCAGCATATCCTCCCGCTGCAATCGACGCCTCCCGAAGCAGGGCTCTTCGATCAAACAATCGCGATGGGCCCGATCGAGGATCGGCTCTGGGCCAGCCTGCCGACCAGCGGACTCTCGATCCAGAGTCTGCGCTCGACGTGGGGAAGCGAAACGAATGCTGCGATCCAGAAGCTCAAACGGCAAAAAAGAATTCGCGTCGAGGAGCGCGAGATCGCCCACCGCCAGCCCGCCTTACCCGTTCGGTCCTGCCCGGAATTTGCGGGAGACCTCAAGCGTGCCCCACGACAGCAGGCCCTTTTTAAGCTTCTGCAGAGTCGATATCCTCATGCCGTATCGCGCACCGAACTCCTGCTCGACGATCCCGGAGTGAATCGTTCCGTTACGGCGCTGCTGGCACGAGGTGCGATTGTCGAAGTTCCGGAGACCGCGCTGGTGCAAGAACCAGAGATCGGGCCGACGCTTCGTCGCGAGCAGCAAGTCGCCGTCGAGGCCCTCGAGAATGCCCTCGGGCGCTTCGAACCCTTTCTGCTTTTTGGCATCACCGGGAGCGGCAAAACAGAAGTCCACCTCCGCGCCGCGCAGGCCGTGCGCGCCCGTGGCGAGAGCGTGCTCCTGCTTGTTCCGGAAATTGGCTTGACGCCGCAACTGGTCGCGCAAGCCAATGCCCGCTTCCCCGGGGAGGTCGCTGTTCTGCACAGCGCGCTGAGCGACAACGAACGAGCCCGCACCTGGCATGCGGTCGCGGCCGGAGATCTCTCGGTGGTCATCGGGCCACGCTCCGCTGTATTTGCGCCGGTACGAAACCTCGGCTTGATCGTTGTCGATGAAGAGCACGATGCTGCCTACAAGCAGGAAGAACTGCCGCGCTACCAAGGCCGCGATGTCGCCGTGATGCGTGCCAAGCTGGCCGACTGCCCGGTGGTTCTCGCCTCGGCGACACCCTCTCTCGAATCTTGGCAAAATGCGCAATCCGGCCGCTATCAACTCCTCGAATTGACCACTCGCGCCAACGAAGGACCCCTGCCCGTCGTTCGACTGGTCGATATGAGGGTGTCAGGGAAGAAACCGCCCCAAACGCAATCCGCCCCGGAGAACCCTCTGGAAACTCCCGCCGCGGGAGCATTTTCTCCGGAACTCGAGCAGGCCCTTCTCGAAACGCATGCTGCCGGAGAACAGTCGCTGCTTTTCCTCAATCGTCGAGGATGGTCGCGCTTCCTGCAGTGCGATGGTTGTGGCTACGTGGATATCTGCCCTGACTGCAGCGTGAGCCTCACGATCCATCGGCGCCAACGCGCGGCGATCTGTCACCACTGCGGCTTTGCTCGCCCCCCCCAGAGCCGTTGTCCGGAATGCCGACAACCGCTCGCATCGCGCAGCTTCGGTACTGAGCAAATCGAGGCTTCATTGCATAAATTACTACCCGGCGCGCGAATCGCCCGCCTCGACAAGGATACCGGCGCCAAGCCCGGGTTCCTGCAGAAAACCGTCGATGCCTGGCGCGCTGGTTCTCTGGACGTCCTGATCGGCACGCAGATGATTGCCAAGGGACATGACGCACCAGGTGTGACTCTGATCGGAGTCCTTCTCGCCGACGCGTCGCTGCATTTTCCCGACTTCCGCGCCGCGGAGAAAACGTTCCAGCTGCTGGCACAGGTCGCCGGACGCGCCGGGCGAGGGGACCGCCCCGGACGGGTGCTGATCCAGACTCGTCAACCAGAGCATCCTTCGCTGAACTTTGCCCTCGAACACGATTTTCGAGGGTTTGCTGCCGGTGAACTCACGTCACGAGCCGCACTCGCCTATCCACCCTTCGGCCGTCTGGTACGAGTGATCATCGAGGGCCCCGCCGAAGAGTCCGCTCAGCACGCCGAACGAGTGGCCCATCATTTGCGACGGGCCGCCGGCAGCCTGGAAGGCGTGGAGCCGGGCGAGGTCATGGTGCTCGGACCGGCGCCAGCACCGATTGAACGACTTCGAGGACGTGACCGCCATCAAATCCTGATCAAGGGCAAGGACGCCCCTCAAATTACGCAGACGCTCGCCCGAGCCCGCCTCGCGTCAGGCACCACAGACAAAACCCGCACCATCATCGATGTCGATCCGGCCGGTATGCTCTGATTCTCCCGAGCCTTGCGACAGAACGTAAAAGTTCAACGCTGTCCTGCCGCCGCCGGGGCTGCCGGTCGCCCAAAGTCACGCGTGGAGCAATTTCGGCTGGCGTGGTAGGATTTTACGGATGGGAGTTCGCCGCATCCTGACCTATCCCGAAGCCTCGTTGAAAGACATGGCCGAGGACGTCAGCAATATCACCGGGGAGACGATTCAGGCGATCGACGATATGGCCGAAACCATGTACGCGGCCCCCGGTATCGGACTCGCCGCTCCCCAGATCGGTGTTGCCGAGCGCATGATCGTACTCGATATTGGGCAGGAAGATTCCGGCGGGGAGCATAAGCCGAATCTGATCGAGTTGATCAATCCGGAAGTTCGCGAACGCGGCGACGACTGGATTACCTACGAAGAGGGTTGTCTATCCGTCATTGACTATCGTGCCGAAGTCACCCGCCCCGAGCAGATTCTGGTCGTGGGATGGACGCGTGACCAGAAAGAAATCCAGATCGAGGCCGATGGGCTTCTTTCGGTGTGCCTGCAGCACGAAATCGACCACCTCGATGGGACTCTCTTTCTCGATCGGCTCAGCCGGCTGAAGCGAAGCATGTACGCCAAGCGCGTAAAGAAAGCCTTGCGAGAGGGAAAACCCATCTCGCGGGAAGACGATTGAACCTCTCGGCTTTGCCCGCAGGGCCGTTACGGATCGTCTTTCTCGGGACGCCCGATCTGGCAGCTAGCGTCCTGAGAGAATTACGAAAAGGTCCCGACACCATAGTCGGCGCATTCACAAAGCCTGACGCCCGGAAGGGGCGCGGCCTCCAATGGTTGGCTCCTCCCGTCAAGGACGTTGCCGAGGAGTTCGGCATTCCTGTCTACCAACCCGAGAATTGGCGCGACTCCGCCACCCTGGACACCCTGCGTTCCCTGAAACCCGACCTCGCGATTACCGCAGCTTACGGCAGAATCCTGCCGCAGGCCGCACTCGAAATCCCGAAGTTCGGCTGCCTGAATGTGCATGCTTCCCTGCTGCCTCGCTGGCGCGGCGCCGACCCGATCCGACAAGCCATTCTGGCCGGCGACGCCGAGACGGGGATCACGATCATGGAGATGGTACTCGAGATGGATGCCGGCGATGCGCTTTGGCAGAGGAAGCTCACGATTGCCGACCACGATACTCTGGCGAGCCTGGAGAGTCGGATGGCCTCGCTCGGAGGGAGCACCCTCACGGAGGCACTGAAGCTGTGGCGGGCGGGTGATCTTCGGGCCACAGCGCAGGATTCCTCGCGGGTGACCATGGCACCGCTCTGCCGCAAGGCCGACGGGAAAATCGCGTGGACCGATTCGGCATCGGCGATCGAGCGCCGCATCCGGGCTTTTTCTCCCTGGCCCGGCGCAACCTCGCAGTTCGCAGAACAAACTTTGCGAATTTGGCAGGCCGACCTCGAGGAGACCTCCACCAAGACTGCGCCCGGAGAGTTGATTGCTGTCGATAAAAACGGCCTGCTGGTCGCTACCGGCACGGGGGCCCTCCGCCTCATCGAGATTCAGCCTGCAGGTAAAAAGCGGATGCTGGCAGCCGATTGGGCACGCGGTGCAAGGCTGACGGCCGGCATGCGTCTGGGTTCCTGAACGATGGCCGCCACAAACAAATCCTCTCGACCACCCAGCGTCCGGCGAATCGCTCTGGACATCATCTGTGAGGTGGAGGCCGGCGGATACTGCGATGTGATTCTTGGCAATACCCTGGCTCACGCCAACCTTGCCCCGCGCGATGCAGCTCTCCTCACCCGTATGGCCTATGGCGTCTTTGCCTGGCGAGATCGTCTCGACTGGACGCTCGCCCCCCTCGCCCGCAAAGGTTTCGACAAATTGGACCCCGAGGTACGGGGAACCCTTCGCCTGGGTCTTCTCCAGCTCCTCTTTCTCGACCGGATCCCCGAGCACGCGGCTGTATCGACCAGTGTGGACCTCGCTCGGGGCGCCGCCGGGAAAGGCGCTGGCGGTCTGGTCAATGCCATCCTCCGCCGAATCCAGCGTGAAGGCGAGAGGCGGTTGCCCAAAGGGCCCACCCACGCGCGATTGGCGATCGAATACTCTCACCCCGCATGGTTGGTGAAACTCTGGGGAAGCGAACTCGGTTGGGACACCACCCGTGAACTCCTCGCCGCCAACCAGAACGCGGCACCGACCTGTCTCCGCGTGCCTCTGGATCAAAACCGGGAAAGCGTGATCGAGTCTCTTCTCGAGCAAAATATCGCCGCCCGCGCCGGGGAGTTCAGTAGCCGGGCGATCCGCCTCGACGGCCCCCTCGGTGCCGTTCGCGCCGATCCGAACTTTGCGAACCTCATCCCCCAAAGCGAGGCATCCCTCCTCGTCGCCGAATTGATGGCCGCAAAGTCGGGCGAAGCGATTGCGGACCTCTGTGCGGCACCGGGGGGGAAAACAGAACTGCTGCGAGAGGGCGTCGGCCCCGGAGGACTCGTCGTCGCAACCGACAAAGCGCCCAGTGGGCTGCTTCGGCTGCAGGGCCGCGGGCTCTCGCCCCTTGCGCGATGCGACGCCGCTCATCCCCCCTTCCCGGCCGAGAGCTTCGATGCTGTCCTTGTCGACGCACCCTGTTCGGGACTCGGCACCTTGCGTGGTCATCCCGAGATTCGGTGGCGCCGCGAACCCCGAGACCTGGCAAAATTGGCCCGAAAACAAGGCGATATCCTCAACGGTGGGGCCTCTTTGGTGCGCTCCGGCGGCCGGATGGTCTACGCCACCTGCACCTTCGTCCGCGAGGAAAATGAGGCTGTCGTCCAGCGCTTTCTCGCCGAACACCCCGAATTCTGTCTCGAACCCGCAAACGAAATTCTCGAAGCAGGCATGCATGCGGGCGTCACGCGGAACGGTTTTCTGGAAACCTCGCCTCTCGGCGGCGGCCTGGATGGTTTTTTCGCGGCCCGGCTGCGACGCAGAGCCAGATGATCCCCGGCCTCGCGGTAACCAGGCTTGCCCGGGATCTGCTTGCGCGCGGAAGCGACTCTGCTAATTCCAGTTCTTCCGGTTGCCGGTGGCATCCCCCGCACAACACGGGGTGTAGCTCAGCCTGGTAGAGCACTGCGTTCGGGACGCAGGGGTCGTAGGTTCAAATCCTGTCACCCCGACTCGAGTGCGGATGGTGTCACCTGGCGCCGGATCCCGAGCCTCTTTGCGGAGCGGCGACCCGATGATACAAGCTGGGACTGGTGCGAGCACTTCTTCTTCTGGCGACTCTGGTTTCGCTGTGCCTTCCATCCGCCGGACGGGGCCCCTCACTCGCGTTCGCCGTCGAACCAACACCGACCCCGTCGGCATCGACTGCGGAAGACAAGCGCCTCGTGGCAGCAATCGACGAGCTGAGCACACGGCTGAGGCTCCTCGAGGAAACGGCCGCCGCTCAAGCCGCGAGCGCTCAATCGCCGATCTGGGCCGTCGAGGGCTTCGCCGAGATCGACCGCCGCATCGAGCGCCTCGCTCGTTATCAGGAAAGGGCCCTTGCCGCTCTGGAGAATCCAGCACCCAGACTCAGCGAACCCATGGTCTTGTTCAGCGTCGGTCTTTGCATGCTCGTGCTTGGTTTCATCGGCGGCCGTGTTCTCGGCAATCGACGCAGTCGAGACCGTCGAGGCCTGCTGTGATCTTCGGAGACCCGAGATGAACCTCGAGTTGTTCGCAATCGCTTTGGGTGCCTATTTTATTGGCTCGTTTCCCGCCGGCGTTCTTGCTGCCAGAATCGCCCATATCGAAATCCGGACTTCCGGCAGTGGCAATATCGGCGCCACCAATGTCGCACGAACCGCGGGGCGATGGCTGGGCGGGCTGACCTTGCTCCTCGATATTGCCAAAGGAGCCTTACCGGTCGCGTTGGCCCAGATGCTCGCCTCTTCAACGCAGCCGATCACCTCGCTGGCTGATCCCGGGATCGTGGCTGGTGCAGCGGCGTTTGCGGGCCACCTCTTCCCCCCTGCCCTCGGGTTTCGCGGCGGGAAAGGGGTCGCAACCGCGCTGGGGGTCATCGCCGCCCTGGCCCCGGGCGCCTTGATTGTGCCCCTGATTTTGTTTGCCTTCCTGGTCGGCATCACCCGGCAGGTATCGCTGGGGTCGGTAGCCGCTGCCCTCATCGGCCCGATCGCTGCTCAAATGGCAGGCTACCCGGCACCCATCGTGGTCCTGATGGCTGTCCTTGGGGCTGCCATCCTGATTCGCCACAAGGAAAACCTGAGCCGCCTTCGCGCTGGCGAAGAGCCGCGGTTTTAAGAACCGCCTCAACCAATCGCACCTGCTCAATATTGATGCGATGCTTAAACTTTAGGCCGCCGTATGCCGCATTTATGATCGCCGCGACGGAGATTGCTGCATGATTTCGCGGCATCGCCTTTGCATTGTTCGCCGTGCATGAGGCATCCAAGCGATCGATCGATAATGGCGAATTTCTTCCCGAAGGCTCTGGCCGGACTGCTGCTGGGGCTGGTCCCCAGCGTCGCGCAAGCACAGGAAGGTGTTCTCGACTCCGGAGATACGGCCTGGATGATGGTCTCCACGGCCTTCGTCATCATGATGACCGCGCCCGGCCTGGCGCTCTTCTACGGCGGACTTGTGCGACGTGCCAATATCCTCAGTGTCCTCATGCAATGCCTCACCTGCATGGGCGTGCTCACACTCGTATGGATCGTGATCGGCTATACTCTGGCATTCGGCCCGGATATCGGCGGCGTCATCGGCGGACTCGACCACATCGGGCTCGCGGGAATCGGCCTCAAGCCGGGAGAAGGCGAAACCATTCCACCACTTCTTTTCGCAGTTTTTCAGGGAACTTTTGCGGTGATTACGCCGGCCTTGATCGTTGGAGCGTTCGCCGAGCGCATGAAGTTCAGCGCCTTTCTGATCTTCTCGGTCCTCTGGTCCATTTTCATCTATTCGCCTCTCTGCCACTGGGTTTGGGGCGGCGGCTGGTTGGGAGCGCAGGGCGATCTCGACTTTGCCGGCGGCACCGTAGTCCACGTCTCCTCGGGCACCGCGGCCCTGGTGGCCGCGCTGCTGATCGGAAAACGACTTGGGTATGGTCACGAGCCGATGCCACCGCATAACCTGCCCTTCACGGTGGCAGGCGCCGCACTGCTCTGGGTGGGCTGGTTCGGTTTCAACGCCGGAAGCGCACTCGGCGCGAACGAGGACGCCGTCCTGGCCTTCGCGACCACCAATACCGCCGCGGCAGCAGCGTTGGTCAGCTGGGTCCTCATCGAATGGGTGACCCTTGGAAAGCCGACCGCGCTGGGCGCTGCCTCCGGATTGGTCGCCGGTCTCGTCGCGATCACCCCCGCATGCGGTTTCGTGACCCCTATGGCCGCGTTGGTCATCGGGCTGGCGGCGGGGATTCTCTGCTTTTACGGGATTCGCCTCAAGGAGCGGCTCGGGGCGGATGATGCCCTTGATGTTGTCGGGATCCACGGCGTCGGCGGAACATGGGGAGCTCTGGCGACAGGGATTTTTGCGCTCGAGGTCGGCGGGATGGGCCAATTCCTCATCCAGCTGGAAGGCGTTGTCATCACCATTTTGTTCGCCGGCATCGGATCCTGGATTCTTCTCAAAATCACCGATGCGTTGGTTGGGCTCCGGGTAGAAGAAGAAGAGGAGCAACTCGGGCTTGACCTCGCGGAGCATAGCGAACGCGGTTATGTGCTCGGATCCTCAGCAGATTGATGCACAGCATCAATCTGCGCGAATCCTGCGGCAGGACTTGCCGACAGGCGCGGGCCTGATAGAAGTCCATTCTTCCCGAAATTGAGGTCATCCATGAAAAAGGTCGAAGCCATCATCAAGCCGTTCAAATTGGACGAAGTGAAAGAGAGTCTGGGAGCCATTGGCACACAGGGACTCACCGTCACCGAGGTCAAGGGTTTCGGACGCCAAAAAGGGCACACGGAACTCTATCGCGGAGCCGAATATGTGGTGGACTTTCTGCCCAAGGTGAAGCTCGAAATCATCGTCGCCGATGACCGACTCGCCGATGTCGTCGATGCCATTGAAAAGGCCGCCAAGACGGGTCGGATTGGCGACGGCAAGATCTTCGTTCTCCCGGTGGATGACGTCGTACGCATTCGCACCGGCGAGCATGGAGAAGAAGCCCTCTAAGACTCGCGGTCGCTCGACCAACAAGGCACCGCGAATCAGGGCATCGAAAGATCCAGATCCTTGATCATGCGGTTCAAGTTGGAGCGATGAACACCGAGAACCTTCGCCGCGGCCGCCTGGTTGCCTTGATTGGCGGCCAGAGCCTCAATGATCAGGCCCTTTTTATGGGCCAACAGGAGTTCCTTGAGAGAAGCCGAACCGACAACCCCACCCCGCGCTTCGGTCTTTGGGGAAACCTCAACCGACGTCTCCCGGCCCTTGCTTTCGGACAGGGGAGTATCAAGCGCCCCCCCGGGCAGTTGCAAGATGGGGCCGCGACCCATCACCAGGGCACGCTCGATCGTGTTGCGCAGCTCGCGAATATTCCCCGGCCAATCATAGCGCTGAAGGATGTCGAGTGCTCCGGACGAAATTTCCTCGATCTCACGTCCGAGTCCCGGACCAAGAGTGTCCGCGAAATGAGCGACAAGCCCAACGATGTCCTCCTTTCGCTCGCGCAAGGGAGGCAACTGAATGGGCACCACATTCAATCGATAGAATAAATCCTCGCGAAAACGGCCCGCACGCACCTCACCGAGAAGGTCCCTGTTGGTCGCTGCGACAAGTCGGACATCTACCTGAAGGACGACGTTACTTCCCAGCCTCTGGATCTCGCCCTCCTGGAGCGCGCGAAGCAATTTGGCCTGCACAGTCAACGGGAGCGTATCGACGTCATCGAGAAACAACGTCCCGCCATCTGCGACTTCAAATCGACCGAGCCGACGTTTTGTGGCTCCCGTGAAGGCTCCGGGCTCGAAACCGAACAGCTCACTTTCGAGGAGACTTTCCGGAAGCGCGGCACACGCAACCTTGACCAACGGCTGCTCGGCTCGAAGGCTGGACTGATGGAGCTGTCGCACTGCGAGTTCCTTGCCCACCCCAGTCTCGCCGATTACCAGGACGGAGGCCGAGGTACCCGCAACAGCCTCGACCTGAGAGAGGGCCTCCCGCAACAGGGGGCTGCTTCCGATCAACTCGCTTGTACCCTGATCCGAGCGAGCTTCGGCGCGCAGGAACAGGTTCTCCTGCTCCAACCTCGCTCGGAGTTCATGAACCTCGGTCCACGACCGAGCATTCTCCAGCGCCACTGCGACGGAAGTCGCCAATAATTTGACCAAAGCGAAATCCGAGGCCGTGTAGGGCGCACCCGAAGCAGGCGGGCCGCATAGAAGCGCCCCGATAAGATCCTCCCGTGCCGGCATCGCCGCCATCAAGCTGATCCCTTCCCGGCGCGCATCCACGACCGCACCCGACAGGGCGCCGCCCGGAGCGGCCGCAGGCTGGGTCACCAGGCTGCCCCCGGTGAGAATCAGTTGGTAGAGGCTGCTCCCGGGCTCGATGAAACGTCCGTTCTCCCGGTCGGAAAATTCGAGCAGAGGCTGCCCGACGGAGCCAAGGACACAACGAACCCACGAGGCGCCAAGCGCATCACCCAGTATCTTCTCCATATATTCGGCAATTTTTGCGGGATCTCTGATACCGGACATCTCGACGGCCGCCGCCTCCAATGTGACTCGAGATCGTTGCCTCTCGGGGATCAAGACCGCCTGCAGGAGCCCCTCCAGCATACGATAGGCTCGCGGCCATATGGCGAGCATCGCGATCACAATCAGGCTGGTCGCAAAAATGACCCCCCACGCCTGAGCGGTATCCAGAAAGATCTCCAAAAAGGCGAAGCCGTTATATCCAACACTGAGGGTAACCAGAAAAAGGCTCAACCGCCCCAGAGAGCGCCGGGCCTCGCGACCAAAACCGAAAAGCCCATAGCGCAACATGCCGATGGAAATGGTCGAGGAGAAAATCAGGAGCGGATTCGCCCAGACGAGCGGCTCCAGATAGGAGAACTGCTCGCCGCCATAGAGATTCAGGACAAGAAGTCCGCACATCGTAAATCCGCCCAGAATGATACCGCGGAGAAAAAGCTTTGCCTGCCCCCGAACCCCAGTGTTCGCGTGCGTGAATGCCGTGAAGGCGACATTGCAGAACAAGAGGGCGAAGCCGAGCAAAAGGAGCCTGACGCGCAAAAATTCCATCCAGTAAAAGTTCGGAGACTGCGACTGCATCCAGACCATCTCGCCGACCACAAACGCCACGGCGATCGCCCAGATCAAGCCGAGAGTCGCTCGAGGGAACGAACGCAGAGGATTGCGAGCCACGGGAAATACGAAAGCCAGAATCAGGACCCCTGCCACCGTCGGGATGCCAAAGACTTGCGGGACCCACGAGTAGTGATGCGCGAAATAAAGGATCGGCAATGCGAAGCAAAATTGGTTGGTAACCCCCACACCGACCATGAAAAGCGCCCGCGTACTGGGCGAGTCCGTGCGTACGAAAACAGGGAGCGCGAGTGCTCCCATGAAAATCAGCCCGACCCCTAGAAGAGGCATCCAGACTCGGTAGGCGATCGCCTGAGAAAATTCCTGGACGGGCACAACGAAGGTTTTTTGCCGCCCTGTAAGTACGTTCTCCATCCGGTACCGGACTGGCTCTCCCGGGGTGAGCCCAGCCACCATCTCGTAGACAGAGCTTCCCGAGGACACTGCAACCCCGTCGACATGGGTCACCCGCATCCCTGCCTCCAGCCCTTGCAACTCGTCCTGCACCTCCGGCGCCGCGAAGAGTTTCAAGGCGACGGCTCCGTTAGTACGCATGGGGAAACCCGGCCAGATCGAGTCCTCAAACTGGAACACGGCGCCGTATCCCGCGATCGCCATCATCGCCGAAGCGATCAACCCGATCGAGCAGAGGGAACGGATACGTTTATCGAACGCCTGCATGGAGGCTCCTTCCGGGAATCGAACGTGCAATCACGCCAGAGAGCCCGCGGCAGTGTTGGCTTTTTCATACACCCCACGAGTCAAATTGTGAACCTCGTAATTTGTTATCTTTTTCACGACGCCGAGGCCGCACGGACTCGAAATCCAAAATCTATATTTATTGCTGAAAATACAGTATCTTGGAAGAATATCCGACTGGCGCATCGAAGATCCGAACCTCGCTGAAGGCATGGCACGATACCTGCTGTGATAACAGTGATTGCAAAGCTTTGCGGCATGTCTGTGGGGGCACTCGCCGTGAAGAAAAGGGAAGGGCCCTGCCGGCAGCTGTCGGTGGGGCCTTTTCTTGTTCTGCCGTCCTCCCTCCCCGAGGCTGCGCCGACTCTGGATCAGATCGTTTCCACCTGCAGTGTGCCGGATTCGTGCTGGGCGCGCAGGACCTTCTTGTCGAATTTACCCACGCTGGTTTTCGGCACTTCCGGGATAAAGGCCCATCTCTCCGGCAACCACCATTTGGCCACCCGGCCGGCCAGAAAGTCTCTCAAATCGCTTGCAGATTCCGAGGCACCGGATTCCAGAACCACGCACGCCAGCGGCCGCTCATCCCAACGATCATCAGGAACCGCGACGACCGCTGCTTCCACGACAGCAGGATGTGCCATGATCTCGTTTTCCAGTTCCACCGAGGAGATCCACTCGCCGCCCGATTTGATCACATCCTTGGCCCGGTCTGTGATCTGAACAAAGCCCAAGGGGTCGACGTTGCCCACATCCCCTGTCCGGAGCCATCCATCTTGAAACTTGTCCTCGGAAGCGTCCTTGTAATAGCTCCCGGTGATCCAGGGGCCGCGGATTTGCATTTCGCCAAAAGCCTCCCCGTCCCATGGCAGCGGCTGACCCGCGTCGTCCACGATGCGAAGCTCCACACCCGCAAAAATCCGACCGGTCTTGGTCCGCCAATCCAGATCCGTGCCGGGAGCGGCGGAGCGGGGAGGATGAGCTATGGCCCCGAGCGGGCTCGTCTCGGTCATGCCCCAGGCCTGAATCATGCGCACGCCGTACTTCTGATCCAATTTCTCCATCAAGGTCCGCGGGACCGCAGAACCGCCGCAGACGACCATCCGGAGCGAGGACAGGTCGAGCTCCTCCGAATCGCCGTAGCGGAGAATATCGTTCCATACGGTCGGCACCGCGCCCGAAAAGGTCGGCTTTTCGGCGGCAATCAGTGCCGCCAGGGGCTCCCCCTGAAGATGACGCTCCGGCAGAATGAAATCGGCCCCACTCATCCAGGAGGAATGCGGCAAGCCCCAGGCGTTGGCGTGGAACATCGGCACGATCATCAGCACCCTGTCCTGCTCGCTGAGAGCAAATCCGTTCCCCGACACAGAAGCCATCGCGTGCAGCACGCTGGATCGGTGACTGTAGACCACCCCTTTCGGGTTCCCCGTGGTGCCGCTGGTATAACACATTGCGGCTGCCTGATTCTCCTCGATTTGCGGCCAGATATAGTCGCCCGACTCAGCGGCCAGCAGCTCCTCGTAAGCAAGAGTCTCCCCCAGCGGCGAACCGTCCCCGTCACCGACCAGGATAAACTTCGGTCGCTTCTTCAGGTCTCCGACGATCCGGGCCAACAAGGGTACCAGCGAATCGTCGACCAGGATGACGTCATCCTCTGCATGTTCGATGACGTAAAGAAGTTGCTCGGGGAACAAACGGATATTGAGGGTATGCAGAACCGCTCCCATGCATGGGACGGCAAAATAAGCCTCCAGGTGCTCCTGGTCGTTCCACATGAAGGTGCCCACTCGATCCCCCGGCTTGACGCCGAGGCTCTCCAGGGCCTGTGCGAGCTTCCGTGCACGAAACTCGACCTCGGCAAAGGTAGCACGCCGGCTCGATTCTCCCTGAAACGTCACCACCTCGCTGGCGCCGTAAACCGTCGCTCCATGGCGCATGATCTCCGTGATCGTCAGTGGGCAATCCTGCATCGTACTGATCATTTTCAAGAACCTTTCCTTCAGAGAGTGAATAATCTCGCCCGGGCCTATCGGCTTTTTCTCAAGCGTGCCAGAGGTCGACGAGGGAGTGTCTAGGGAGCTTCTGTCCCCGCAACCCCCTCCGCAAGAGCCTCGGCCTCATCGGGTTCCTGTGCCAGCACGACAAAACCGATGGAGCTCAAAACAATGATAAAGCCGGCCAGCTGGACGCCGGTAATCTCCTCGCCGAGAAAAAATGCCGCGCCGGCTGTGGCCACCACCGGGGCTGCCAAAAGCACAATCGAAATCTGCAACGCCGAAACATGTGCGTGTGCCCAGTTGGTAAGCACATGCCCCAGAGTCCCCGGAAGCAGGGCCAGAGAGGCAATCACGATGAGGTCCGTGTCCGAGGGAGAGCCCAGATCTTCGCCGAGGAAAAGGCAGGCTCCTCCCATGCAAACACCTGCTACCGTCGTCATGCCGACCACGTATTCTGCCGTCCCCACGCCTTCCCGAACTCGTTTGGAAATCAGAAAATATCCGGTGAAGGCAAACAGGTTCCCGACGCCGAGAAGGTCGCCGAACCCGGCCGCAGCTTCGCCGAGCGACCCCCATACAACCAGAACGGTCCCTGCGATCGCGACGAGACTGGCTCCGAGAACACGCGGGGATGCTGGCTCGGCAAAGAGTCTCGCGGCCACCAAAAGAACGAGGACCGGTTGCAGAGCGCCGATGATCGTGACGTTGGCGATCGTCGTGAAGTTCACAGCCGTGAAGAAAAACAGCTGGTGCGTGGCAAAGAGAACGCCGCCGGCCATCGAGCCGAACAGCCAGTCCCGCCCCAAGGAGGCTCGCAGGCGGGGTACGCTCAAAATGAAGACCCAGAGGATCGGAATGGCCAACCAGAGACGATAAAAAGCGGTTACCGGACCGGTCGTCGAAACCGCCTTGATCGCCACGGCACTATAGCCCCACGAGGCCACCGCCACAGCGACTGCGAACAGACCAAGGCCTGTTCGCTTCTTTGCCGGCGGCAGAGAAGCCTCGATCTCGGGCGGGTGCATCCTTGCAGGATAGCCCCCCCGGGATCTGACTTCATCCGTTCTTTTCCCACAAGCATCGTCATTTTGGGCCCGAGGCGCCCCATATGCACCCTGACGCGAGACACGGTAATAAGAAAAAGTGCCGTTTCTTCAGAAACTTGGCGAGCGGATCTTTTCCCGCTGGCGCGGGCGTCGCGGCGTCGACATCATCGTCCCGATTTTCGGAGCACGGGAAGCAACGCGGGCGTGCATCGAAAGTGTGCTGACGCATGCCTCCGGCGATTGGCGGCTCTTTCTGATCGACGACGCCAGTCCGGATCCGCAGATGCAGCCGATGCTACGCGATCTTGCGGGACAGCACCCGCAGGTCTGCATCCATCAGGCCCGGGAAAACCGGGGGTTTGTCGCCACGGCAAATATCGGCATGCATCGCGCGACCAGAGATAATCGCGACTCCTTGCTTCTCAACAGCGATACTCTCGTCCCGAAAAGCTTCAATCAGAGACTGGCCGATTCCGTCTACGAAGATCCTTTGACAGGAGTCGCCAGTCCCTTCACCAATAATGGGACGATCTGCAGCATTCCTGAATTCATGAAGGAAAATCCGCTTCCCCGGGGCTTTACTCCGGACTCCTTCGATCGACTCGTTCGGAAAGCGAGCATGCAGACAAGGCCCGAACTCGTCACCGCCGTCGGGTTCTGCATGTACATTCGCTGCACCACGATCCGCGAAGTCGGCTTCTTCGACGAAGCTAATTTCGGCACGGGCTACGGTGAGGAGAACGATTTCTGCGAGCGAGCCAAAGCGGCGCAATGGAAGATCCGCCTCTGTGACGATCTTTTTGTCTTTCACGCAGGCAGCGCCTCTTTTGGTGAAACAGCCGCGGAGCAGCGGGAGAGCCACAACCTGAAGATTGGTCAGATGCACCCCAGCTACCACCGCGACGTGCAGAAGTTTATCCGCGAGAACCCTCTGAAGGAACTTCAGAAAAATATCGTCCGCCAGATCAAAGCGAGCGAAGGGCAGAGCGAGAGCTGATTCCATGCGGATTCTTCAGGTAAGCAACGGCTACCCGCCACGCGCCTTTGGCGGGGTGGAGACCCACACCCAGCGATTGGCGCGGGTTCTGCACCGAAAAGGCCATACCGTCCGTATTTTCACTCGCCATAGTGACCCCGAGGGCAGCGATGGGGATATCCTTGAGGAGGTCGTCGACGATCTGGCTGTCACCAGCGTGGTCAACGACGCTCGAGGCGGTCAATTCCGCGATCACTTCCTTTCGACGGCCGTCGCCACGGCGTTTCGTCAGGAAATCCGAAAAACACGACCCGATATCGTACACTTCC
The DNA here is from genome assembly GCA_029248525.1 of Candidatus Binatia bacterium. Classification (NCBI taxonomy): domain Bacteria; phylum Candidatus Binatota; class Binatia (SeqCode); species Binatia bacterium. The sequence goes on along the minus strand of JAQWJE010000049.1, from coordinate 504,494 downwards.
AGCACCTGATCGGATTGTCGGGCGATCTGCCCATGATCGCCCGGGACGCGGGGATCCGCTGCGTCGCCACCGTCCATGAATACTGGTACGCCTGCCACCGCGTGATGCTGCAACGCGAAGATCTGACACCCTGTGAAGGTCCGCTGCAGCGGGACTGTGTAGCTTGCGTATCCGGAGAGGCGGCCTCTGCTGCCGAACCTTCCGAGGCCGGTCGAATTCGTACGAGACTCGCGCAGCTTCTCCCCTGGAGTCCGGCCAGAGCCGCCGGCCCGCTTGTCGCGGATGAACGATTTCAAACGCTGCGCCAAGCGCTCGATACCTACGATCGTATCGTCACACCCTCAAAATTCGTTATCGAGGAGCTCCACCGGCAGGGTATGCCCATGCCTACGCTATCCACTCGCGCGATCGCTCTCGGGCTGCCCACACCATCCAAGGAGGCTACCCTTTCACGAACCGAGCCGATCTCGGAAAGCCATCCTCTCCGGATCACCTTCATCGGCCACCTCCTGCCGCACAAGGGACCGCATATTCTCCTCGAGGCGCTGCAGGAGTTGCACGACCTGCCGCTCCGACTCGCACTTCACGGTCGACGCTGGGAACAACACCCCTATGAGGCACAATTGGGCCCCCTCCTTCGCGAGGAGCCACGGGCGCGGGCTTACGGGATCTTTGCGGACGAAGCCCTGCCGGAAATTCTGGCAAGAACGGATGCTTTGGTTGTGCCCTCGACCTGCCCTGAAAGTTTCGGACTGGCCACACGGGAGGCGATGCTCGCCGGGCGGCCCGTAATCAGCACCAATTGTGGCGCGCTCCCCGAGTCGATCCGGCAGGAACAGGACGGACTTCTGGTTCCGGGAGAGGACCCCAAGGCACTCGCTGGGGCTTTGCGGCGCCTGGTCGAGGAAGAAGGTTTGCTGGCTCGCCTCAGTGAAGGTGCGCGAAGTGCTCCGATCGCGAGCATGGAGCATTACGCCGACGCGATCGAAGGCTTCCTCTATGCATGAAAGGGACTAGAGGCCGGACCAGAGAAACTCTTCTCGGTAGGCATCCGAGAGGGCCTCGCGCTCCTCCGGCGTCAAATCGCCATCCCACCACGCGACAACAAGAAAGGCTTCCCCACGTGCCGTTACCGCCTGCGGGACGAACTCCAGAATCAGTGCTTCCGGATCAAGCTCCAGTTTTTCCGTGAGCCGATCCCCGAATTTCTCGACTGTCTCGACGTCCGGGCGGTCCAACGCCCCGATGATCCCGAAAGTATCAGGGTCACGGAGATAGCCGGCGGCAAGAAGAAGTTCTGAAAAACCACTCACGACTTCCAGCCCTCACGAATTCCTTGTGGTGTCCAACATGATCATTCTATTCTCGCCTAATTCTCTCTCAAATCAATATGAGAGAAGGCACCCGGCGAGAGACTCTTTCCGCCGGCCCCTCGCCAAGCGTGGAGGGCGTGTTCAGATAATCCATCCCTCCACTCGTTCGTTCCACCAGACAGACGTCCCCTCCCGCACTGCCCAGCCCTCCGGTATATGCGCCATGATCGCGCAGGAGCGCTGCGGCCTCTTCGATCGTGCCCCCCGGCACGCCGGTCTGCCGGCCATCGATGGCGACAACCACCAACGCGCCCTCTTGCCGGGCGCCAATCGCGAACAGGGGCAAGCGAGCCTTCGGCAGGGGACCGGTGAAGATCAAGGCACCAGCCCTCGCCTGCACGCCAGGGAGATTCGCTTCCTCGACCAACCTGAATAATTCTCCGACCCCGGTAACTGCCGAGTCCACATTCACGCGCAACGAACCTCCCGCCAGCAGAGTATATGCAGCCTCCGATGTCGCCGGCAGCCGCCGCCGCAACTCGACCCAGAATTTTGGGTCGAGATCGGGACCACAACCGTCCGCAAAATCGAAAACGTTGCGCAGGTCGGCAAGCATGCGGGGATGCGACAGGAAAGCCTCGAGCGGAAGGCATGCACCGGCGTCAAGAATCTGAGGCATTTCCAGACCGAGGTAAGGTAACTCGAGCGGACTGCCGAGTTCCTTGATCGATTGATGCCAGCCGCGGTCGGGAGACCAAGAGAGCATCCATAAGGGATCACTCGGCGGCGCATCATCACGGAGACCGCGCAGGCGATGTCCTTCCACGAGCCACGCGCCGAACTGCCAACCCCAGTTGGTAGGACAAAATCCGATCGTGCCGGGATCCTCCGCGGCCAACCAATCTTCCGGACGGATGCCCGGAGCCTCGCCCCAAAGCGATTCCGTTGCTGCGAGATCCAGTAGCGGGCCGCCCCGCACAATCCCTTGATCAGAGAATCGCGGATCGAGACAAAGTCGCGGCCGGATCTGTGGCTCGATGATCAACACGGTCCATACAAGCTCGGTCCCCGACGGTCCTGCTCTCCGCTCTCGACGAATTTCGATCCCGTCTCGCACGGAACCGGTTCAGAGAATTGTGCCGGCGAGAAGGAAGGAGGCAAATGTGAAATAGATGACGATCCCGGCCACATCGACCAGAGTCGCCACAAAAGGCGCTGACGCTGCGGCCGGATCCGCACCTATACGGCGCATCAGAAAAGGCAACATGGAGCCAGCGGTCGTCCCCACCAGAACAACGCCCATCAGGGCGATGCCGACGGTAATTCCAATGAGAATCGCATGCTCCCCGTAGAGCCCGAAAACTTCTGCCCAGAGCCAAACCCGCAGGAAGCCGAGGACGCCGAGGATCAAACCAAGAGCAACGCCCGAACGGAGTTCCCGCCAGAGAACCTTCCACCAATCCTTGAGGCCCACTTCGCCAAGCGCCATGGCTCGAATCACGAAAGTGGTCGCCTGCGAGCCGCTGTTGCCCCCGCTGGAAATAATCAGGGGGATGAAGAGCGCCAGCACAACCGCACGTGCCAGATCACCCTCGAAGCGGGCCAGAGCGCTGGCGGTCAGCAGCTCCCCAAGGAAGAGGAGGACCAACCAACTTGCGCGTTTTTTGATCAATCCCCGAACGGACATGACCAGATAGGGCTCATCCAGAGCCTCGGAACCCCCGATTTTATGAATATCCTCGGTGGCCTCTTCTTCAGCAACATCAAGAACGTCGTCCACGGTGACGATGCCGATCAGAAACCCTTCACTATCGGTCACGGGCAGAGCCACCCGGTCATATTCCCGAAATACCTCGATCGCTGTTTCCTGATCGTCGGTCGCCTTGAGCGCCACATATCGGTGGTCGCAAAGCTCCTCGATACTGGCCTCCGGACGGGACAGAAGAATTTCACGAATGCGCAAATCGTCAATCAAACGACCAGTGTCATCGACAACGTAGAGAACGTTCAGAGTTTCGCGATCCTGACCGTGACGTCGAATATGTTCGAGCACACGCTCAACCGTCCAATCCTGCCGGACTCGAATATACTCAGGGGTCATCAAACGGCCGATCGAGTCTTCGGGATATCCGAGAAGCCATGCCGCGACCCGGCGCTCCTTGCTCGAAAGCTGGGCCAGCAGGGCGCGGGAGACAACGGCCGGCAACTCCTCGAAAAGCGCGGTCCGATCATCCGGTGCCATATCCTCGAGCAGGCGGACCAGATCGTCTTGAGCAAAGGTATCGACAAGCTCCCGACGGGCTTCAGGGTCCAGACACTCGAAGGTTTCAGCCGCGAGTGCTCGCGGCAGAATACGAAACACCAGACCACGTTGGTCAGCCGGCAACTCGCCCACCAGCACGGCGATATCAGGGGACTCCCAGGAGGAGAGCGCCTCGCGAAGCCCGGAGAGGTCTCGTCTTTCGAGAAATTCGGTGATCTGAGGCTGCGGTGGCGGTGCGTTCATGATCGTCCCTGCGACTCAGGAAAGAGTTCGTCGCGCGATTCCCCTGGTTTTACGCTTCTTCAGCCGTCCCGCGGCCTTCCTTCGCTTGTCCGCGAGTTCAATCAATCTCGCCTGTGAGCTCGACTTGCGCCCAGACCCCTTCAAGGCCGACAACCGCTCGTAGCGACCGTCCGCCATCATTTCCCATGCGTCCTCACGGTCCTCCAATTGCAAGTCGAGATAGGATCGTAGTTCGAGCTGAAGGGACTCCTCGAGAACGGGCACCAGAACCTCGACTCGACTTTCCAAATTTCTCTTCATGCAATCAGCAGAGCCAATCCAATATTCCGGCTGGTTCCCGTTTGCGAAATAATAGAGTCGGGCATGCTCGAGAAACTGCCCCACAATACTGACCACCCGTACGTTTTCGGTAAGACCGGAAATCTTTGGTCGCAGACGACACGTATCACGAATCAAGAGGTCGATACGAACGCCGGCCCGGGCAGCGCGATACAGGGCTCGGGTGATGTCCGCATCTTCCAACGCATTCATCTTCATCTGGATATGCGCAAACCGATGCTGCTCGAGATGGTCGACCTCTCGTTCGATCTTCTCGATCAAAGCAGACTTCAGGGAAACGGGTGCGACCAGAAGATGTTTATATTTCCGACGAGGCTTGTACCCAGTCGTCAGGTAATTGAAGAGTTCCGTGAGGTCGCCACCAATTTCCTCATCGGAGGTCATCAAGCCAAGATCGGAATAAACTCGCGCCGTCCCCGAATGATAATTGCCCGTCCCGATATGAGCATAGCGCCGTAATCCGTCGTGGTCCTGACGGACCACGAGAATCGTCTTGCAATGGGTTTTGAGACCAACCACCCCGTAGGTCACGTGAATCCCCATCTCCTCAAGCCGACTCGCCCAAAGAATATTCGCGTCTTCGTCAAAGCGAGCCTTCAGTTCGACCACGACAGCCACCTGCTTCCCGTTACGAACGGCCTCCAGCAGATGATCAATCACTTTGGTTTCGGCCGAGGTACGATAGAGCGTCATCTTGATGGCGCGCACCTTCGAATCTCGGGCCGCTTCGAGAAGAAATCGCTCCACCGAAGTCGAAAAGGACTCGTAGGGATGGTGCAGAAGGATTCCACCGGCATCTCGCAAAACATGAAAGATATTTCGCTCCGGGGTAAGCGACACGTTGTCGATCGGTCGATGCGACGGGTCGCGCAAATCCGGTCGATCAATCGCAGCGATCTCGAGAAGGTCGATCAGGGCAAATCGACGATGGACCGCCCGCACTTCGGCATCCGCATCGAGACCCAGTTCGGCTGCGAGCATCGAGCGACGCGCAAGAGACATCTCCGACCCAACCTCGAGGCGTACAATTGGCGCAAATCGACGGTCTCGCAACTCGGTCTCGATCATCGCGAGCAGGTCGTCGGCCTCTTCTTCATCGAGTTCCGTGTTCGCATTTCTCGTCACACGGAAAAGCTCGCAGGCAACAACTTCCATCCCCGGGAAAAGAATATCGAGGTTCTCCGCCATGACTTCTTCCAGAGCCACGAAAGTCTGCTGGTCGTCAACCCTCATCCATCGAGGAATCCCGGAACCGATCGGCACCTTCACCCGCGACATCATCGTGGCGGGGTCCCCGGGATAACGAACTGTCACGAGGAGATTCAGCGAAAGGTTCGAGACGAACGGAAAGGGGTGCGCGGGGTCCATCGCTTGCGGTGTCACCAGAGGAAAAACATTCCGCAGGTACTCGTCTCGCATCTTGAGCCGTTGCTCTTCTTTCAGGTCGCGAATGCGCAGAAGTTGAACATCCGCCTGTTTGAGGAGTCTTCGGAGCTGCTCGAAGAGCGCCACCCGCCGCTCGTCCAATTTCTCGATGAACGCATAGGCCTCCTCAATCTGCTGACCAGGTGTTCGACCATCGACGGTCGGTTCCCGCACGCCAGCAGCCAACTGCTGCTTGAGACCACCGATCCTTTTCATGAAAAACTCGTCGAGGTTTCCGCTCACGATCGCGAGAAACTTCACACGTTCGAGCAGAGGGTTCCGTGCGTCTTCCGCCTCGGCCAGAACGCGCCAGCAGAAGGCGAGCCACGTCAACTCGCGATTCAGATAGAGCTCGGCGGAACCTAGCGAGGGCGGCGACGGCCCCTCGAGAGATGCACCTACCGGATCCTCGGGCAAAACCAGTTCCCGGTTCGGGCCGGACCCCGAAGGCCGGGTGCTCGTCTCCGGAATTGACTTGGAATTCTCTGTTTTCGAAGGATTCATATGATCATCTGCTGTCCGAGAGGGACGCAGGCCCTTCGGAAGTATCGCCCCCCGCTCGCCACCTGTCGAGAGTCGATCTGCCCGCTCGCTCGACAACTGGCTCGGAGAACGGAAGTATTTGCTTATGACCCTGAATTCCCGAGAGCCTTTTCGCCGTTTTCCTATATCAACCGCTATCGGATTTGCGATGGCCCTCGGAATCGCCTCATGTACTGCCGCAAAACCCGACAATCCGAATCTGGGCCCTCTGGCCGCCGAGAAATACTTTCTTCTGGGCGAAAGACTCGCCGATGAGGGCCGCGCCCATGAAGCGATCGATGCGTATCATGCGGCCATCCGCGCCGCTCCGGACTTCTCGATGGCCTACTACGATCTGGGAAATCAGTACGCGAAGCTCGGGCGCTTTGAACCAGCGATCTCGGCCTACAAAAGAGCCATCCAGAAAGACTCGACAATGATCAAGGCATACAACAATCTGGGCCTTGCTTATACCGCCAATGGCGAGGCCTCAAAAGCAATTGTTGTCTTGAGGCGCGCCACCGGCATGAACCCGAACTATGCGCGAGCCTGGAACAGCCTCGGCTCGGCTTACGATGCGAACGGAGATCATTCGAAGGCAATCCTGACCTTCAAGCAAGCGATCGAGATCGATCCGGGCTACGGCGATGCCTATAATAATTTGGGGGTCGCTTACGCGAATCTCGCGCTCTTTCGCGAAGCGGAAGATGCATACCAACGCGCCCTTCGGATCCGACCCGACGATATCAACGCAATTTTCAATCTGGGCCAGCTATATGCCGCCCTCGGAGAAACCGGCAAGGCCGAAGAGCAGCTGCTCATTCTGGAGCCTGCGGACCCCTGGAAAGCCGATGCTCTTCGCAAGGCAATCTCACGCGGCATACCTATTCGTTAGCCTCAGCAGAAGCCTCCTGAGAGGCCATCATTTGCATGCCGACAAGTCGAGCCACGACAACGGCAATAAATAACTGTCCCAGAATCCCTTCGGTTGCCGCCAACATCTGCGCCAGCGGGTGGACAGCCAGAATATCTCCATAGCCGACAGTCGAGAGCGTGATCAGACTGAAATAGAGGAAGTGGACAAAGGACGCCGGGTTTCGAGTCAGAGAATCACTGCCTGCGATCATATCCCCTCGAATCAGAAAGGAACCGGGTTTCGCGTACTCCACCAATCCGTAGAGGATCATGAACGCCAGACCGATCAGCAGAAAGACACTCAAGCCGCCAAAGACGGCGTCTGTCGTGATATGCGAGCGCTGCAGGACATCACGAGATACAACAACGATGACGAAGATAATATTCAGCAGCGCAAGAATATACGAAGCGACCGAAACTGCCTGGTTGTTGAGCGCGTCTGCGGCCCACCCTGTCCCGGAAGCTCCAACCGCGAGCACCACAGAGACGGTCAGGACTCCTTTGCGCCGGGTGCTCGCAAAAACTCCACCGAGCAACACCAAGGCAATCAACGCACGGAGAATCTCTGCCTGCGGATGCTGCACCGCTGCCATGGGCATCAAGAAAATGAGCACACAAATCGCCAGAAGTAGAACTCCGAACGAATTCGTATCTTTTGTCTCGATTATTTGATTTTCAGCCATACAAGCTCTTACTGCCTGTCCCCTCAAAAACAAAAGGGGCCACCTCCCGAAGGAAGCGGCCCCTGAAGCTCAAGAAAAGGATCTTCAGCTTTTCGGTCCGGTGGGAAGTTCCCGGAAGGGGACCGTCTTGTCGATCCGCAATTCGGGGGGCAGCCCGAGAACTCGCTCGGCAATAATGTTGCGCAACACTTCATCCGTGCCGCCGGCGATCCGCAGGCCCGGCGAACCGAGATAGGCCTGCTGCCAGATACCGTCGTCTTCAGCCGACTCGTCCAGCAATGCTCCGGACTCACCCTGCAATTCCATTGCGAAAGAGGCTGTCTGCTGCCCCAAGGGGGCACCGATGGCCTTCGCAATAGAACCCTCAGGCCCGGGTGTCGCGCCACTGAGCAGGGCCGACAGGGTTCGGTATCCGGTATATTGGATCCCTTTCTGGGCGATATAAATATCTGCCAATCGGGCGCGGACGCTCCCATCTTCGATGGCTGCTTTACCGTGGCGACGCGACCTGCGCGCCAAATCCAGCAATTTCTTGAACTGGCCGCCACCACCGCCACCGCCGATAGCGACACGCTCGTTCATCAATGTCGTCAGGGCGACACCCCAACCCTGGCCAACCTCACCAAGGCGCTGGGCATCCGAAACACGAACATCGGTGAAAAAGACTTCATTGAAAGCCTCTCCCCCGTTGATCTGCTTGATGGGACGAATTTCGACGCCGGGCGATTTCATATTCACGATGAAATACGTCAAACCCTTATGTTTGGGCGCATCCGGGTCGGTCCGGGTCACGATCATGCCCCAGTCCGAATACTGCGCACCGCTGGTCCAGATCTTCTGACCGTTGATCACCCAGTCGTCGCCATCGCGGACCGCCGACATACGCAGGCCGGCGAGATCCGATCCGGCCGAGGGCTCACTGAAGAGCTGGCACCAGATCTCGCTACCCCGCGCCATATTGGGGAGGAAGCGCTCCTTTTGTTCCGGGGTCCCATGCGCCATGATCGTGGGTCCCAGCATCCCGTGCCCGATCAGGTAGACATCCATAACCGCGCGGAACTTGCTCTCTTCCTGGTTCCAGATGATCTGTTCCATGCGCCCCATTCCCTGACCGCCACAATCCTTCGGCCACGTCAGGCAGGCCCATCCCGCATCATATTTTTTCGCCTGCCATTCCTTGGCCATGGCGACATACTCTTCATCTGTCCTTTCCGCTGCCGAGGATTTGCTACCCTCGACCAGAGGCTCCGCGTTCGCGGACAGCCACTCGCGGCATCGATCACGAAAAAGACTTTCTTCTGGGGAATCTTCAAAATTCATGGGAACCTCCGTCTCAAGCTGCTTCTGACGCTTCAATGCGCGTAATAAGTTTTTCACGCCAGGTTCCCGGAGAACCCAACGTCGCCGCGAGAACCTTTGCGCGGCGATAGAATAAATGGCAATCGAACTCCCAGGTGAAGCCTACGCCACCGTGCACCTGGATCATGTCTTCGGCGCCGAGGACAAAGGCGTCGCTCGAAGCGACCCGCAGGTTACAAGCGGCCATTGGCAACTCCGGATCGTCGGTCGAAAGTGCCCATGCCGCCCAATATCCATTGGAAACCGCAATTTGATTGCGTGCATAGAAGTCTGCGAGGCGATGCTTGACCGCCTGAAAAGATCCAATGGCACGACCGAAAGCAAACCTTTCCTTGACGTACTCGACAGAGATTTCCAAAGCGCGTTCCGCGCCACCAATCTGCTCGAATGCCAACAGGATCGCCATGCGATCCATCAATCGCTCGAAGGTCGCCTCGCCTTCGCCCGCCGCACCCAATCGCTCGAACGAAGCCGAAGAGAAAACGATCTCGGCCTGCGAGCGGCTGGCGTCCAGAGAGTTGAGTTTCTTGCGCTCGATACCGTCGCCTGCGAGATCGACCAGCACCAGAGAAGCGCCCTCCCCTTCGCCGACCAGAACGACTGCCAAATCGGCAATATCACCATCGAGAACCGGCGTTTTGGTTCCGCTGATCGTATCGCCGCTCACGCGAACCTCGAGGCTCTTGGCATCGCTGTCTCCGAGAGCCTCGGAAAAAGCGACGCATCCAATGCGTTCACCGGAGCTCAGTAACGGCAACCATTTCTGTTTTTGCTCCTCGGTCCCGCAAAGAAGAATCGCTTCGGTGGCTCCATAAACGGAAGAAGCAAATGGGATTGGTGCGAGCGAACGACCCATTTCCTGAGCGAGCAAAACAAGCTCCAGGTAGCCAAGTCCGGTACCGCCGTAAGATTCGGGCACCGTCGTGCCCAGCCATCCCATCTCGGCTACCTTCTTCCATAGACCTTCGTCGTAGGACGCGTCTGATTCGAAGACGGCACGGTCGACCTGCAAAGTCGCATTTGCCGTCAAGAATTCGCGCGCTGTTGTCTGCACGAACTTCTGATCGTCCGAGAATTCCAGATTCATTTCTTCTCTCCCTCGACAGCGACCGCTGTCCGGAGACCGCAAGTACGCAAGTTGGATTACCGAAAGGAGTTTATCTGAGAAATCTCGGAGCGCACGTTGTCTGAGAGGAGATTTCTGACTGTTCAGCCGTTATCCGCTCAACAAAGGCTCCCGAATGGCGTGCGACGCGGTTTCCGGGCGGCCGCAGCCCGGAAAAGCGACCGGAATCCGGGGCCAGGGAATACCTTTGATGAGAATCTAGCGGCAGAGGACGACTGAATTCCCGTTCCGCAGCGAGCAATAAGGACCGGGCTTTGCGGCCGAAAAAGCCATCTCCGCGCAAACAGCGGCCATCTCGGGGTCGGGGTCAAGAGTGAGCGTCGCCATGAGCGGCAGCTGCATTTCGGGGAAGGCAAAGCTTCCCTTTGCACCCGTGACCTTGAAAGCGATTGCGTTCGGATCTCGCCCTGTACGCTTCAGAATCACTTTCTGAACTGCTCCGGCAATCAGCTCTCTGGAACGAAAACGATAGCCGCCGTTTTTCAAGGGAATCCAACCGCTTCGCGTAACAGGACTGAAGGCGCCGCCCGGGATCGTGGCATCGACCACCGATGCCCCATTGGCATCCTCGACAAGGAGTCTGACGCCATTGTCACGCGGATCAAAAACAGGCGGGGCATCGAAGACCATGAACCCTTTGAGGAGGAACTTGTCGTCGCCGTCGCCGGTTGTCAGCTTCGAGATTTTGACCTGAGGAGAGATCGGCTCGCCGGACGCGGTGCAGATATCGCAGAAATCACCATCACCGTCACCGTCGCTGTCGGTCTGGTCCGGATCGAAAATGTCCGGGCAAAGATCCTGAGCGTCACAAGTACCATCTTCATCTGCGTCGGGGAGACCCGAGTCATCCGGACACGATGCGTTCGCGCCGTCGCAAACCTCGGCGACATCGCAGGCACCCGACGAGGCACGACATTCGACACCGGCGCGGCCCGGCAAGTGAGTGCAGGAACCGGAACCGTCGCAGCGATCTTCGGTGCAGAAAATACCATCGTCCGGACACGGATCACCTGCGGCAGCTTCCAGATCCGCGGGGCATGCATGGTTCAGACCGTCACAGAATTCTTCGGCATCACAATCATAGGCACTGGAACGACAGCTTGTCTCGCTTCCATATTTTTGATCGCTCGGACATTGGTTACCCACGCCATCGCAGACCTCCGCCACGTCGCAAATCCCGCCCGCGATCCGGCACGTATCCGTTCGCTTCATATCGGCAGGACAAAGACCGCTATCGCCCGAACAGACTTCGGCCAAATCGCAATTCCCCTGCAACCCCCGGCAAAGGCTGCCTGGCAACTCGAGGGCATCGACCGGGCAATCGTTTGAAGACCCATCACAAAATTCCTCGACATCGCAACTGCCCACAGCCGATCGGCAACTCGACTCGCTCTTTGCATCCGCAGGACAGCTCTCGGCGGTCCCCGAACAGTATTCCGCCGGATCACAAATGCCCTCCGATATTCGACAAGCGACGCCCGAACCACGAAAGCTGCAATCCTCATTGCAGCAAACCTCAAAACCGTCGGGCCCACTTTCGCAGGCTTCGAATTCATCGAGAATCCCGTCGCCGCAGCGCTCCTCGGTGCAATCGGCTCGACAGCCGTCTCCGGGGACCAGATTCCCATCGTCGCATTGCTCCTCTCCGACGAGAAGGTTGTCGCCACAGACTTCGGGCAACATCACGCCGCTGGGTGGCTCCCCAACATTATTATTATTGCGACCCCAACAATATGCGATTCCACTCTCGCGAAAGCCACAGTTGGTCTGCCAACCCGCGGCCAAAGCAACGAACAAGCCTTCCGGATCTTCATTCTGTTGATAGCTCGCCGACCCGAAGCAACGAATGCGGCCGTCCAGAGTCAGACCGCAGGTATGCTTGTCGCCCACTGTAATCGAGGAAAATTTCTCGCCCGACGGGACTTGTAGCTGGCCATCGCCATCGGCCCCCCAGCAAATGGCGTCATCGTTCTCCAAAAGAGCGCAGCTGCTGCGGCCTCCGGCAGCGACCTGCACAAAGCTGCCCTCGGTCGGGGCATCCGTCCTGCCGTAAAGAGCAGAACCCCAGCACTCGATTGTCTGATCAGCGCGAATCGCACAGCCGTGCGAGTGGCCAATCCCCATACTGATAAATGAACCGGCCGGTGGTGTCGCCTTGCCGCTGGTATTGCTCCCCCAACACACAATCTCCCCGCCATCCTCGGGACGCTCGAGCGCACAGGAATGCTCGGAGCCAACCTGAATATCGGCGAAAGCTCCCAGAGGTGGGGTTGCGCGGCCGCTCCCGTCGTTGCCCCAGCAAGAAAGTGAGTTGTCCAACCGCTGCGCACACGAGTGTCGATAACCAGATACGACTTTCTTGAAATTACTCCCCTGCGGGGCCAGCAGCTGGTCGTGCGTATTGTTCCCCCAGCACTGAATATCGGAGTCTCCATCCAGCAAGCAGCCGTGATTCCCACCAAGCGAAATCCGATCGTTCTGGGTCACCGGACAGGTGCTGGGCTCACCGAAACAAACCCTCTGTGCTTCGACCTGGCAGGCACTGTCACAGCCGTCCCCGGAAAATAGATCCCCATCATCGCAAGTCTCGCCGACGGTGACGATCCCGTCACCGCATGTGGCGGCAGCAAGGGCCGGCGAGAGGCCGACCGCGAGGAGGGCGAAACACAAAGTCATCCGGACGCGCTTGCAAAAGATCGTTTTCATGGGGTTTTCCTGAGAGCTGCGGGCGCAAAAATCACGCCGGTATCTATATAAAAAAGCAGATCCTCCGCTAATTACGCAACAGAGAAATTGGGGAATTCACGGCCGCCGGAAAAGGAAAACATAGCGTTTTCCCTATCAGGCGCGCTCCCGAAGGTGCCTTTCCACGAGCGATCTCCAGATCTCGGGGTGGGTTCTCTGGGGGCTATGCCATGCGCCCTCGATCCGCTCGAGGCGCGCCCCGGCGATCCCTTCGGCGAGGTGCACTGCCGCCGGAACGAAGGCCGTATCTTCAGCACCAACCATCACGGTGGTCGGAATCCGGATTTCGCCGAGTCGGTCCAAAAGAGAAGGACCTCCAAAAACCTCGGGAAAGAGAGCAATAAAGGCTTCCGGATCCATCCGGCTCAGGCGCGACTCCTGATTCGCCTCGAACCACGCGTCTCCAAATATCTCGCGCATCCGACGTGATTCCGGCAAGGGGGGCATTTTACGGTTCATCGCGAGAAGCCCTTGCGACCGGACCAATCGATCCAGGCCCGATGGGAGCCCGTCACCTCCCAGACTCTCGGCGGCCGTATCCATCAACACCAGCGAGCGAAACATCGCGGGACGAAGCAGAGCGCAGCGAAGAGCCACCATGCCACCCATCGAATGTCCGAGAAGATCCACCGGGCCCTCGGCCACCTCCTCGAGAAATGCCAACAGATCATTGGCCAGAATCTCCAGAGAGTAGGCCTCGGTGGTCCCGAAGTTCGTCGAGTCGCCATGCCCGCGGTGATCGGCTGCGATCACACGGCGAGACTCGGAAAGCCCGACCAGATGATCCTCGAAATCAATCCGGGCACCCGTGAAGCCATGGACCAAAACCAGAGTGTCCGGTCCCCGGCCATGTTCTTCCCAGGCGATATTCACTTCACCAATGCGGGTGGTGTCATCCATGGATCAAGGTGTCCCCTGAGCAAAGAAGGACGTCAACCTCTTGGTGCGGCAAAGACTTCCTGCGATAGGTTGGCCCCATGGCATACGTGACAATTGAAAAACCGATCGACCACGTCTCTCTGATCACTCTCAATCGACCCGAACGCATGAATGCGATGTCATTTGATACCGTCGGGCCGCTCTACGAAGCCTTCGCCTCGGTGGCCGCCGACAATGATACTCACTGCGTGATCCTCACTGGTGCCGGAAAAGGGTTTTGTGCCGGATTGGACCTCGAGGACCATGGCGTACCGCCCAACGCCGAGGGATTGACCATGTCACGCATTGCCATCCGCGCCATGGAATATATGTCGGATTTGGTGCCTACGATGCGAGCCATGCCCCAACCCGTCATTGCGGCGATCAACGGCCCGGCCTACGGCGGCGGTATGTGCCTTCCACTGGGGGCCGATATCCGAATCGCTTCCTCCTCGGCCCGCTTCCGCTCGGCTGGTGTCACCAACGGATTGGCGGGGACCGAACTCGGGGTCAGCTACCTACTGCCGCGTTTGATTGGCGCCTCGCGTGCTTTCGAAATGATCCTCAGTGGACGCGTCATCGAGTCGGCCGAAGCGCTCGAATCCGGCCTGGTTTCGCGCGTCGTGCCCGACGAAGAACTTTTGCCGGCGGCTCTGGCTCTGGCCGAGCAGATTACCGGGTGGAGTGCCCACGGAGTGGCCATGACCAAGAAAATTCTCTGGTCCAATCTGGAAGCGGGCAGTCTGACCAATGCGATCGACTGCGAGAACCGGAACCAGTTGCTCGTCAGGTTGACCACCGAGAATCTCGCGGAAGCGATTCGGGCACGCCGGGAAGGTCGCAAACCCGACTACAAGGACTGACCTCGAGAGCGAATGCCTTCCGACCTCAAGCCCCTGGCGGGAGAAATTGATAGGACCGATCCGAACGATCCCGCGCAACTCCCGAATCCGTTCGTCCTGAATCGAGGGTGCGAAAGCTCTGCATATCGGCGATATGGACCCGTTCCCTAATTCTCAACGAGCTACCCTCTCGGACCCAACGATCGAGGTATCGGCCTCTCGAGACCACTTCGACTTGAGCACCCAGCTCGTCCGGAAGAGTCCAGAGATTGACCGTCACATAGGCTTCGCTCGCTACGTGCTCGCCATCGCACTCGATCTGCACATTGGCAATCTGATGGGAATGGATTGCCATCAAGGCATGGGTCTCCCAGAGGTATTTCCGCAGTCCGACGGCATCGCCCCGATAGAGGCCTGCATAATCGATCACTGCCTCCGCATGCCAAAGTCCGTCAAAAATCTCCTCGTCCATCCGGTCCAGCGCACGGCAGTAAGAGGCCAATGCATCCAGAATTCGCTGGCGGGTGATCATCTCTTCGAGTTCCATCCCGAACCCTTCCCATAAATACGCCGCGGTGTCGTCCGAGTCGATTCCTCGCGCCAACCATTGACGAGGAATTTCGCGAAGGGTTAGAAATCAATGTGTGCGTTTCCCCAACAAAGGATCGGAAAACCAATGAAGATTTTTGACAGCATGGGACCCAACCCGCGCTTCGTGCGTATGTTTGTGATCGAGAAAGGACTCTCCATTCCGGCTGAGACTGTCGATTTGATGGCTGGCGAGAACCGCAAGGACAGCCACCTCGCCCGCAATCCGGCAGGCCAGCTCCCCTGCCTCGAAACGGATACGGGCGCGATGGTATCGGAGATCACGGCGATTGCGGAGTACCTCGAAGAGATGCAACCAACGCCGGCACTCATCGGGAACAACGCCGCTGAACGCGCCGAAACTCGAATGTGGACCCGTCGGATCGATCTCAACATCTGCGAGCCATTGGCCAACGGCTTTCGCTACGCGGAAGGATTGGGACTCTTTCAGGAGCGCATGCGCACGATCCCCGAGGCCGCCGAGGGACTCAAGGCCCTCAAGCACGACAACCTAGCCAAGCTCGATCAATGGATGGCCGGGCTGGAATACGTCTGCGGGGATCGGCTGACCATGGCCGACCTTCTGCTTTTTTCCTTCCTCGATTTCGGAGTCCTCGTCGGACAGCCGCTCGATCCCGAGCTGAAGAATATCGGCGCTCACTTCAAACGGATGTCGGAGAGGCCGAGTGCCGCCGCCAGCCTCGAGCCTGCGGCCGACGGCGGCACGATCGGATAAAAGCATCAGACAGGGGGCCATTTGGGCGCACGTTTTTCCAGAAACGCCATCATGCCTTCGGTCATCTCGGGGGACATGATCTCCCTTTGCAGCAAGCGAACATCGTAGGCTGGCAAGCGGCGATTGATATCGTCCTTCGCCAGCATCCGAGCTCGTGGACCGGTTTGTCGAACGATGTCCAGAACGCGCTCGGTCTCGGCCTCCAATTCGTCATCCTCGACCGTTTTCGCAACGATCCCCCAGGCATCTGCTTCGTCAGCCGAAATTTCAGCGGCGGTCAACATCATGTATTTCGCCTTGGCCAGTCCGACAAAGTACGGCAGGCGCGCGCTCATATGCGGGTCCGGGATGCCGCGCAGCAATTCCGGGACGCGAAAGGTCGCACTTTTGCCGGCAATCGTGATGTCGCTGAAGAGGACCAGGTTCAAGCCGCCCGCATGGCATTTTCCCGCGACCGAGCAGACGACAATCTTGCGGCATCGTTCGAGGTGGCGAAATGGATGATGGTCCGTCGGATCAGGTTCGGACATCAAGGCATCGCGGTTCTCCATCTCGCCGGACATATCCCCCCCAACGCAGAACCAGCCGTCCATACCCTTGATGCACATGGCATCAATTTCGGGGGTCTCGTCGGTCATCACCAAAGCTTTCTTCAGACCGCGGTACATATCCTGGGTCATCGAGTTCCGCTTGGCCAACCGGTCAATCCTGACGTGGAGGACGCCGCGGTCCAGATGGGCGTGGAGGTATTGGGTTTCAAGATCAATTCTATCGTTCATGAAGTTCACCTTTCTCGCGCTTTGCTTAACACCGATCCGCGCGAGAGAACGATCCCTCGATTCAAGAAAGTGGCACCGGCAGAGCCTGTTGCTTACCCTCCTCAAGCAGGCGGCTGGCCAAACCATCTTGGTACCCACGCCCCCAAAGGAGAAATCATGCCCATTCGCTTTGACGGAAAAGTAGCCATTGTCACAGGTGCCGGAGGCGGTCTCGGTCGCTCGCACGCACTGCAACTCGCCGAACGCGGCGCCCTCGTTGTCGTCAACGACCTCGGCGGAGCGGTGGATGGCTCTGGAGGTTCCAGCGAGGCCGCCGAAAAAGTGGTCGCGGAGATCAAGGCGGCCGGAGGGCAGGCTGTCGCCAACGGCAGTTCGGTCAGTGACCGCGCCGGTGCCGAAAAATTGATCGACGACGCCGTTTCAGCTTTTGGACGCATCGATATCTTGATCAACAACGCCGGCATCCTGCGGGACCGGACCTTCAAGAAGATGACGCTCGACGACTTCCACCTGGTCGTGGATGTCCATTTGATGGGAACCGTCTACTGCACGCACTTCGCGTGGGAAAAGATGCTTGGGCAAGGTTACGGTCGTATCGTCAACACGACCTCTTCCTCGGGCCTCTATGGCAACTTCGGCCAGTCGAATTACGGCGCCGCCAAGATGGGCGTTGTCGGCCTGATGAATGTTCTGAAGCTCGAGGGTCAGAAGTCCAACGTCCATATCAACACCATCGCTCCGACGGCCGGGACTCGCATGACCGAAAATATCGGCTTCCCGAAAGAGGCTTTCGATGCACTCACCCCCGAACTGGTCTCACCTGCAGTGCTCTATCTGGCGAGCGAAGATGCGCCCACCGGAACCATTATCCAAGCCGGTGCAGGCTATTATGCGAAGGTCGCGATCGTGGAAGCGACCGGCGCCAAGCTGGGTGCGGGTGCGACCGTAGATGATATCGCCGAAAATTTTGAAGCGATTTCTGATCTTAAAGATGCTGTCCCGATGAACGCGGGCGGTGACGTGGTCGCCAAGATTTTCGGGTGAACCTTATCTCTTTCCGCTCCGGCGCTTGGTACGCGCAGTCGCCGGAGCGGCGAGAGGATCCTCCGGCCACGGATGCCGTGGATAACGGCCGCGCATTTCCCGACGGACTTCCGGGTAAGTCTGCTCCCAGAAATTCCGTAGATCTTGGGTCGTCTGCACGGGTCGTCGGTTGGGCGCCAGCAAAGAGAGCGTGACCGGCTGCCCCGCCCCAACTGTCGGCGTCTCGGACAGACCGAAGAGTTCCTGCAGCTTGACGGCGAGAACAACCTCCCCATCGCTCCGGTACTCAAGTCGTATCGATCGACCGCTAGGCACCGCCAGACTCTCCGGCGCGCCCCGCTCGAGTTGCTGGCGAAGGCGGTGCGGCAGGAGAGGCAGGAAATCGTCCGGGGGCATCTCCCCAGCATTCCAAAACTGTTCGGCGAGTGCCTCGAGAGGAATCAGCACCCCCGCCACACGAGCACGGGCCTGCAAATGAATCTCCGCTGAACCGGGAACTCTCTTTTCCCAGGCCTCCGACAGCAGGCGAGCCGCCTCCTCGGGCACAACTGCGGTCGGCCTCTCCGTCAGAACAAGCGCCCCAACCCGCCCTTGAGCGACAGCGCGGACCTTGTGCGTCCGCGCGTCCAGACGATGGAGAACGATTTCCTCGTCGGCTTTGATCCACTCGCGCTCGACACGGCTCGCAATTTCGATTCGAGCTTCTGCGCCCTGCCTCCCCCGCGCCGACCGAACACCGATAGCCACCAACCACTCGGCATCCCGAACGCCACTACCCGGCCCCAGATGCGCACCGTGTCCCGAAGCGAGCACCAACCGATCCATGCCTGCTTCCCGCCGATGGGCCAGCCGATCCCGGTAGCCCGCCAGAAGGGCCCGGCGGAGGTGAGTCGCGTCCACCCCGCTGATTTGCGCGCCCGGCCGAGTCGCCGCCTCGGGCTTTTCCGGTCCAAGGATTTTTCCTGCGGTGCGGTGAATCTGTGCCGCGACTCGCTGCAGAGCCTGAGGTGCACGCGAGAAATTCTCCCTCAAGGAAAAGACATCCGAATCGGTCATCGCAACCGCCCCGCGACCACTCCGCTCGCGGCCTTCCGCAAGAATCGCGCAAATCTCGGCGGCCGCGCGTGTGGGCCCGGCCGCAATCAGAAAACGGCCGAGCCTCGGAGGCAGCCGCAAACGACGCATTCTCTCGCCTTCTTTCGTGAGCCTCCCCGCGTCGACAGCTCCCAATTTTTCGAGCAACTCCATGCCGGAATCGATAGCGCCGGGCAACGGGGCCTCCAGCCAACGAAACGATCGCGGATCCTCCGACCAGGCGAGAATCTCGAGGAGTGCAGGCGAGAGTTCCGTGCGGAAAATCTCGGGCTCGCGATGCTCCCGGAGATCCTGGCCCGGGTGCCATAGCCGCACCGCGGTCCCCGGTCCCGTTCGACCGGCGCGACCAGCGCGCTGATCTGCCGAGTCTACGGAGATCTGCTCGGGCAGGAGAGCATCCACCTCGCGTCGACGGTCATACCTCATGACCCGCGCCAGTCCGGAATCCACGACCGTCCGCACGCCGTCTACGGTGATCGAGGTTTCCGCAATATTCGTCGCCAGGATCACCTTGCGACGAGCAGTAGGCGCCAAGGCCGCGTCTTGCTGTTCGGCCGGCAGGGAGCTGTGTAACCGATGGATCTCGGTATCCCTGGACTCGCCCGCCAGAGCCGCGGCGACTTCCTCGATCTCCCGCATCCCCGGCAGAAAGCAGAGGACGTGACCCGAGTCCCGGGCAAGAGCCTCACGAACGGCCTCCGCTGGAGACTGCCCCGGCCGGTACACCGTGTCTATCGGATGCTGGCGAACCGGCACATCAACGATCGGGCAGCCGTCGAGAAAGGTCGCGTATAGTTCCGTATCCAACGTCGCCGACATCACGACCAACCGAAAGTCAGGCCGCGCCAAGGTCACTTGCCGCGCAAAGGCGAGACCGAGGTCCATGGCAGTGCTACGCTCATGAACTTCGTCGAGGACCAATGTACGGAATTCCGAGAGCAATGGATCTTCCTGCAGGCGCGCCAGAAGAATTCCTTCGGTCACCACCAGGATTTTCGTACGAGGACCAAACTTGCGCTCGAATCGGATTTGCCAGCCAACTTCTTCGCCGACCGCCCATTCATTCTCCTGTGCGATCCGGCGAGCGACACCGCGCGCCGCCACGCGCCGGGGCTGGACAAGCAGAACAGGCCCATCTCCGATGAGCGCCGGCGGAATTCGAGTTGTCTTGCCCGCCCCCGGCGGCGCCGTGACCACCAGCGCGGGCGACCGCTGCAGCGCTTTCCGGATTTCATCGATCCGTTCATCCACCGGTAGCGAAATTTTCGATCTGGACGACATCCGGTACCCCTGTCGGATTCATACGATTCCCCGGACAAGAGTGCCAATGCCGGAACTCTAATGAGGTGCTAGAAACATCGGTCTATGGCACTTTCCATTGGTATCGTCGGCCTCCCCAATGTGGGCAAATCCACTCTCTTCAACGCCCTGGCGGGAGGCGGTGCGGAGGCTGCAAACTATCCGTTCTGCACGATCGACCCGAATGTGGGCACAGTCCCCGTTCCTGATCCGCGAATGGACGAGATCTGTCGGGTAGTCGTGCCGAAAAGCATCGTTCCCACCACCGTGGAGTTTGTCGATATTGCGGGCCTGGTCGCAGGCGCGAGTCAGGGCGAAGGGCTTGGCAATCAATTTCTCAGCCACATTCGCAGCGTCGATGCGATCCTCAACGTCGTGCGCTGTTTCGAGAGTGAGGACATCACTCATGTCGCCAACCGGATCGACCCGCTCGACGATGTCGCCACGATTCACACCGAATTGGTGCTTCGCGACCTGCAATCCGTCGAGCAGCGTCTCGACAAGGGTCGAAAGGCAGCGAAAGGCGGCAACAAGGACGAGCAGAAACTTGTCGCCGTTCTGGAAAAAATCCAGGGGCCCATGGAGGACGGAACTCTTATCCGGCGGATTCCTCTCGACCTCGAGGAAAAAGAGTTGCTCGAGCCGCTCGATCTGCTGACCGCCAAGCCTGCGATGTACGCGGCAAATGTCAGTGAAGAGCAGCTCGAAGCCGGCCTGGAGGATCCCGTCGTACAACCGCTCGCCGCAATGGCAGCAGAAGAAGGCGCGGAGATCGTCGTCCTTTCCGCGCAAATCGAAGCCGAATTGATCGCTCTCGAGGCTGAGGAACGATCCGAGTTTCTCGAGAGCCTCGGACTTGCCGAAGCCGGTCTCGATCGTCTAATTCGGGGCGGCTATGCGCTTCTCGACCTGATCACCTATTTTACCGCCGGCGAAAAGGAAGTTCGGGCGTGGACGATCGAGCGCGGCACCCTTGCTCCGGGAGCCGCCGGCAAAATTCACACCGATTTCGAGCGCGGCTTCATTCGTGCTGAAGTTGTCCCCTGGGATACTTTGGTGGGCCTCGGCTCCGAAGCGGCCTGCAAGGCCGCCGGAAAGCTTCGCGTCGAGGGCAAGGACTATGAAGTATCGGATGGTGACGTGATGCATTTCCGATTCAACGTCTGAGGAATCGCGGCAGAGAAGCCCACTGGTTTCACCCCAAGCATTGGCTATGCTTCCACTGAATGACCCCGATATCCATGTACGCACCGCCAGAGCGCAGTCATACACTCGCACCGCTCGGCGTCGCACTTCAAGTCCACGAATGGGGCGACCCCGATGCCGCGCCCGTGGTCCTGGTGCACGGTTTTCTCGACCATGCCCGCGGATTTGATCCGATCGTTGCGCGACTGGCGCGAGACTATCGAGTCATTGCCTACGATGCCCGCGGCCACGGAAACTCCGGATGGACGGATGGTTACGCATGGCCTCTGGATGTGGCCGAGTTGCACGCAATCATGCGCTGGGCGGGACCGCCGTGCCTGGTGATCGGCCATAGTCGTGGTGGCGCATTGGCCACTGATGCGGCAACCAATCGGCCGGAACTCTTTCGTCGCCTGGTCAATATCGACGGCTTCGGACCGCCCCCGGAAGGCTTTGCCCCTCCGGGGTTTCCCGTCGATGACCGCACACCGGCCGAGAGAATGGGAGGTTGGCTCGACCAGCGGCGCAAGAGTCACCAGAATCTCGGCTGGCGGGCCTACCCGACATTGGACGATGTGGTGGTTCGACGCCAAAAACAAAACCCCCGACTGGGTGTCGAGTGGCTGAAGCATTTTGTGGCTCTCGGCGTACGCGAAACCGCAGAAGGGTTTGTATGGCAAGCTGACCCGTTGGTCACGCGTGGCTTCGGGCCCTTTCGATCAAACTGGATCGCGCGCCAATGGAAACACCTGAAGGTGCCCATGCTGGCGGTGATCGGAGAAGAACAAGATACCTGGGGCCCCTTGCCCGAGTCGGTCATCGGGCCGCGTCTGGACGCGATTCCTGACGTCACCCGTGCCAGTATTCCGAAGTCCGGTCATTTTGTGCATATGGAGGAACCCGACGCCTTCCTCGACCTCGTCGAATCCTGGGTCGAGCGATGAAAGGTTCAACGCCCCAAGAAAATCACAAGCTGCTCAACGGCAGAACCTCCTTGCATTTGAGTCATCTCCGCGAAGGTACGGGCACGCCCTTGCTTTTGTTGCACGAGTTATTCACCTCCAGCGATCGCTGGAGCGAGCAGGAAATTCTCTGGGAGGGTCCCGTCTGGGCACTCGACTTCGGCGGGCATGGGTCCTCGGACTGGCGCGCCGGCGGTGCCTACTACCCGGAACTCTTTGCCACCGATGTCGATAGCGCTCTCGAAGAAATAGGCCCCACCTGCGTCGCCGGTGCCGGCCTCGGTGCCTACGTCGCACTTCTGGTCGCCGGCGCTCGGACCGAAAAGATTCCCGGAGCCCTACTTTTTCCCGGTGCCGGCCTGATCGGCGGCGGTGACGAGCCGTCGTGCGAACCGGACGCCAGCAAACTCGATGAGCTGGAACAGGCTCACGCAGATACCAACACCCCGGAGGAGATCGCTACCGACCCTCGCGTGGTCCTTGCACAGGACGATATCCGTCCCCCCGACTACGCAGCAAGTTTCGGCGCTCGAAGCCAGGCGCTTCTTCTGGCCGAGGACGGCAAGACGCGGCCGGGCTGGTGGGAGGTCCTGCGCGAACTGCCCAAGGTTCATGAGACCTCCATCGATCGGGCCAAGGCATTCGAGGCACTCAGCCGCTTTCGTTAGACGGATTCCTTCTCCGCCTTGTTCTCAAGCCCTCGGATCACCTCCGCCAGAACCGAGCTCCGTGGCAGCCGTCTTGCCAAACCCTCGGCAAACCGGTCGCGAGGGCCGGCGAGCAGCAGATGCGTTCGAGCGCGAGTGACGGCCGTATAAAGCAATTCGCGGGTCAAAAGACGCGATGGAGTCTCGGGCAAAACCAGACAAGTCTCCCGGTACTCGGAGCCCTGGCTCTTGTGAACCGTCATCGCAAAGACTGTCTCTACGTGAGAGAGGCGCCCTGGCGCGACCTGACGCAGTTGGCCGCTCCCCTCAAAGAAAACCTTCAGCCGACCGTCCGCGTCGGGAAGTGCCACGCCGATATCTCCATTGAAAAGGCGCAGAGTTCGATTGTTCCGGGTCACCATTACCAAGCGGCCGGCATACCAGGGCGCGGCAGGGGGTAAGCCGCCATGGGCGCGCAACTCGCCTTCAATCATTTCGTTGAGGGCAACCACCCCATGGGCCCCCTCGCGCCGCACCGCAAGAACGCGAAAGTCCGCTGCTGCCTGCAGGACATCCCGGGGATCGGCTCCGGCAGCAAGAGCCTCGACAAAAGGCTGGTAGCCGCGCCGAATCCGTCGGCGCGCCTCGGCATCCATCTGCTCCCCGTCGCCAATGCCTTCGATATCGGCATAATCGCCATCAAGGACGGCGAAGGTCCTCGGAGCGTCGCCCTCACGCAAGGCATTCGCCAACGCGGCGATCCCCGAGTCGGTCGAGAATCGGAAGGACTCGTCAAGAAGAATCACGCAGTCCCGAACCGGTGCCCCCGGCCTCCCGGGTTGAGGCGGGACCGGAGGTACCGGAACCCCCGTAGCCTCCTCAAGAAGGTTCGCCCCGGCCGCAGAGAAGTTGGCCCCATCCCCGACCAATTCCCCAAAGACCGAGCCGACTTCGACCGGAGGCAACTGCTCGGGGTCCCCAACGAGGATCAGCCGCGACTGCGCGGGCATCGCCTCGACCACCTTCGCCATCAATGCGGCGTCGACCATCGAGCTCTCGTCCACCACCAGAACATCCAGCGGCAGGGGGTTCTGTCGGTCGTGGCGGAAGTGCACCCCATTCGGCGCCCCGCCCAATAGACGATGCAGGGTCGCTGGCTCCTGGTCCAGGATGGTATCGATACGACCATCGGGATCAATCGTGTTGCGCGCGTGGTGCAATTGTTCGGCCAGACGATTGGCCGCCTTACCGGTAGGAGCGGCCAGCCGGACGCGAAAGCCCGGAGAACCACAATGCTCGCCCATCAAGCGAAGAATGCAGGCGACGATGGTCGTCTTCCCGGTCCCGGCGCCTCCGGCGATGACCGTGAGCTGGCGCAGCAATGCGGTCGCGACCGCCGCCCGCTGCCCCACAGCCAGCTGCATCCCCCGCTCTTCGATCTCGGTCAGGCTTTGCAAAATATCCGCGGTTGCCACCCGGGGGACTTCCCCCCGGGACATCTCATGCAGCCGTGAGGCGAGCTGATGCTCGTAACGCCAGTACCGTTGCAGATACAGGCGTCCTTCCGCATCGAGGATCAGTGGGTGAAAGGAACCCGGCTCACCTACCACGTCGCTTTCCCGCAGTACCTTCGTCCAATGATCGAGCGGCGGTGCTTGCCAGCGCTCCGCCACAAGCAATTCGGCCTCGGGCCCAACCCAGCCCCGCTCCTCCGCAAACTCGGCGAGGGCAACGCAAATACGCCCCTGAGCGGTAGCTGCGCTGGCCAACGCAGCCGCGGCAAAGACCTCCGGGCGTGGTTGGTTCTCAAATGCCTGCAGCGTCGCTGCAAACCGTCGATCAAAATCCGAACAACCAGATGGCAGGATAAACTCTTCCCGACTTTCCGTTGCCGCCTTCTCCTGATCAGTGTCCGAGAAGTTCATCGAATTCCTCAATCAGACCACGCGCAGGCCTGGTGGCAAAGATTCCGGATTGCAGACCGGCTTCCGGACGAATGCCGCGCAAGAATAAATACCGGACGCCGCCGAAATGCCGATCGTAGTCGTAGCCCGGAATCCGCTGCTGCAGCATCCGGTGGACCGCGATCGCATAGGTCAGATACTGGAAGGTATAGAGGTGCTCCTCCATCGCCGACGGGAGACGCTCCTGAGCGTAATCCTCAAGGCTTCCCCCCAACCAGTTTGATTTATAGTCCACCAGATAGAAGCGCCCCTCCGCTTCGAACACCAGATCGATAAATCCCTTGACGTATCCCTGTGTGAGCGGTGTCGGTAAATCACCATCGCGTGCACTACGCCCCAGGCGAGGCTGGTCGTGCCTCTGCAAAAGAGCATTCAAGTCCGGAAGCGTCATGGTTTTCGCCGGATAATAGAACTCGACTTCATCGAGGCGCCGGGAACGCGGCACATCGACAAGGCGGACATGCCCGTCAGGCTCGAGAGCGGTCCCCAAAACATCGCGGACCATGCTCATTACAGGATCGCGCCATTCCGAGGAAAAGTGGAAGGTCTCCAGCGCCTTCTCGATCACGGCACCCCGGACCTGCGGATCCTGCTCTCGAAAATCAATGGTTTCAAAGATCTGATGGAGACAGACTCCGGGCGTCGCGCCTCTGGGAAAGGAAAAGATATCCTTGCCATCAGCCGGCGATACGGGTCGCTCGCCCGGCAAAAGGGGGTCATAGTCCCTGCGCTCTGCGGCACGGCCAGCGGTCAGTGCGGAGAAGCTGGTCGTCCACCTCGTCGCTCTGACCGAACGCGATAAATGCCGGGCAGTGAAGGTTTGCCCCTGCGGCAATCGCGTCAGGGGAACTGCACCGGTGGCCTCTCGCCCCGAGAGCCGTTCGATCGCGATCGCGCCATCCGAGGCACTTTCCAGGTTGGTCAGGTCGGACAGGAATTCCTCGTCGGAGCGGTCAAGCGCACCCGAAGAAACACCATCGTCATCATGCGGCAAAAGAAGCCAGCCGAGAGCCGACTCATCGCCGTTTTTCACCGCGCCCCATGTGCAGACACAAAGATGTCGTGCCCGTGTCAGCGCCACGTAAAGCAGTCGGAGACGATTCGCCAATTCCTCTCGTACATGTTGCAATCCATTCGCTTCTCGCGCCGGACTACCCAGATCCAGCGTTGGCCGCCAGTCGGACTCCGGATCATGAAAGTCGAAAACCTCCTCGATTTTCCGTGCCGGCACCTTGTAGGTGAATGGACAAAAGACGATATCGTACTCGAGCCCCTTGCACGCGTGAATTGTCGAAATCTCGACCAGGTTCTCATCCGACTCCAGGCGCAGAATCAGCTCGTCCGATGGCTGTCCTCCCTTTTCCTTGTCGGTGGCCTGCTGGCGATGGTCCGCGAACCAGGCAAGCAACCGGTCCATACCCTGGCGCTGGCGACGCCCTTCCGTCCGAAGCAATTCCAGCAGATGAAAAAGATTTGTCAGCGCACGATCACCATCCTCGCCGGACAGAAGTCGGGCTACGACCCGGTTCTCCTCCAGCCAGGATGCCAGCATGGCCGCGACTCCGTCGCGAGAATATTGCTCCCGCAGTTGCCGAAAATGTTCCTGAAGCTCGTCCCACTCAGTTTCGGTCTGTGCGATTGCGTAGATTCTGGCGGCATCAAACCCATGATAGACGGTCGCCAATGCGGCTCGAATGCGCCGCTCCCGTGTCGGGTCGGCGATCGCCAGGAGCACCCGCTCGAGATCAGCTGCCTCCCGCGTATCAAAGACACTTCCACTCCCCTTGCGAACACTCGCGATACGCCTTCGCGCAAGAGCTGCACGAATCAGCTCGGCCTGCATATGATTCTGGACCAGAACCGCGATGTTACGACCCCGAACACTCTCTGTCCCGATTCGAGCTTTCCCTTCGGCACCAAGCGAAAGGAGTCGTGCGATCTCATCAGCCGTCGCATCGACAACCTGACGTTCCGTCTCCCCCGCGGTCAGCAACTTCGTAGCCCCCTCTTCCCGGTCTGCAAACCAGATTCGCAGCGGGTTTTCTTCCAGGCCACCCAACCGAACCTCCGGATGCGGACGGGCTGCAGGGCTCGCCGGATGAAATTCGATTTCGGGGAAAACAAAGGGATTCTCAACAGCCGAAAAAAGAGTGTTCACACCGCGAATCAGCGCCGGATCTGTCCGCCAGTTTTCCTCCAGCGAATGCCGAGCTGCAGCTGCTTCACGAGCGCCGAGATAGGCGAAAATATCAGCCCCGCGAAAACCATAGATGGCCTGCTTCGGGTCCCCCACAAGAAATACAGGTTCCTCGCGGCCGCCATAAACTTGCGAGAATATCTCGTACTGGATCGGATCTGTATCCTGAAACTCATCAATCAGAGCTGCCCGAAACCGATGGCGAATGCGCTTGGCCAAAGGACCGCTGCGCGGCCCCTCGACCAGCGCTTTGCGTAAATTCAACAAAAGGTCGTCAAAATACAGTTGGCGATGCTCAGCTTTACGTCGAGGTAATTCCTTTTCCAGCCAGGCAAGAAGCTCTGCCCGCAGAGTCCGCAACTCAAACTCCCGGGAATCCCCAGAGCCATCAGTGCCGTCAGCCTCATCCGAACCGTCGCCTTTCTCGGGAAGAAGAATCTCGAAATAAGGCCGTCCCATCCACTGCCTGACGTCCTGAGCCAACTTTTCAGGAGAGTATTTCTTCTCCTCCAGCAGGTATTGGAGAAACGAGGGATCGCGATTCTGTACGGAACGCCTCCAGAAATCCTCGACACATTCCCGAATCCAGACGGATTGATCCTGAATCATTTCCGAAGCGAAGGGCGAGCCGCTCTCGAAAGCCGCATCCTCCAGTGCACGTTGGCAAAAACCGTGGATCGTAAATACCGAGGCCTCATCAAGCTGGCGCAAGGCTCGCTCACAAAGAAGTCGTGCTCGGCGAGGATCGGAGATACTCTCGACAAGACGTCGGCAGAACTCGTCAGAGATTGTCCCCCCGGCCAACGCAGCAGCTACCTCGACCAATCGCCCACGTATGCGTGTCCGTAACTCGGCCGTCGCTGCCTTGGTATAAGTCACAACCAGGATTTGGGAAACCTCGAGGCTCTCTTCGAGCAAAAGACGGATATACAGCCCGGTGATGGTCCATGTCTTTCCTGTACCCGCGCTGGCTTCGATGGCCTGTGTGCCGCGCAAGGGAACAGAAAATAGATCCAGTCTATTGGTCGACTGATTCATTTCTTCCCGCCTCGCGGCTTCTTGATTTCTTCGCGCCTGGCGAGGATCGGTCCCCAAAGGCGGCAAGAGTTTTCCGCAAATTCATCATTCAGGGCATCAGCACCCTCGGGCCAGAGCAGTTGATACTCGGGCGAACGATCCCATTCGCCGCTTTTCCCGAAACTATTCACGAAAGCCGTGCGTGAGCTCTTCACAGGATCCTTGATTCTATTGCTGAAGAACTTGGGGGCCAATCGCGGGAACAGCGTCTTTGGTTGTCGCAGACCTTCCCAATAAAATCCCAATAGATCCTCAAGCAGCTCTTTGGCTTCGGGCTCCTCACCCAGCCAGAAATCCTCATCGGGTGCCATGCAGCGAGTACGCAGGGGGAGGCCACTCGCAGAAAGAACGAGATGGCGAATCCAGACCTCAATCAGATCGCGTTCGTCGAATTTGAACTTGCCGCTACCGTTCGAGCGCCCAGCGGTAACCACGAAATATTCGCTTCCATAAACCTGCTCGACTTCACCCAACACGCGAAATTCACCGATACGGAGATCCACCGACCGAGCAACCGGCACGCCTGCAGGCCGGGCCTCGTCGACGCGACTCAGAAAGCTCGAAAGGTCCTGGTGCATACCCGTCACAATCACCGGGCCCGCCGCTCCATGCGGCAACTCACCGGAGGCACGCATCAAACGCGCAAGGCCATCGGCACTCTCATCCGATGCACCTTCGGCAACCACCCGTGCGCGGAGTTGCCATTTTTGCAGAGCATCAAACACGAAGGTCTCCGTTGACGGCACCGAAGCCTCTGCCTCGTCCAGACGAATGCCCAAACGTTCCTGCAAAAAAAACTTTCCCGGAGAGCGAAAAAATCTCGCCAGTCGGGCCACGCTGACGGTGCGCCATTCGGAGTCGGGTTCCGGCAGCGACTCGGTCAGAAACCGCTTCGCTGTCGGCAACTCCTGATGCTCGTTCAGTGCCGCCGCAAGGTCCTCGCGATAACTGAAATATCCGCCCGCCGGCGAGAAATAGCGAGGGCTGAAGGCCTGCAAGCGATGCTCTTTCCGAACCACCGGCGGCTTGTCGCTTCCTTCGACAAGAAATCCGGCAGCGATCGCATCTTCGAATTCTGCGAGCAGAACGGATGGAGGTAACTCCGAATTGTCTCGCGGAGATCGAGAGACGTGGCTGAGGTAAATCGCATCGCGCGCCGACAGAACGGCCTCGAGAAAAAGATAGCGATCATCTTCGCGCCGGGCGCGATCACCGCGCCGAAAATCATCTGCCATCAAATCAAAACTCGGTGGCCGATCGGAGCGGGGAAACTCACCATCATTAAGCCCCAGAAGGCAGACGATTCGCGCCGGAACGCTTCGCATTGGAACCAGCGTGCAAAAAGTCACCCGGCCGCTGAAAAATGCCCATGCCGCTCCAGGTGCGGCCAACTGGCTCCCGAGGGCCTCGCGAACCACATCCAGCGAGATCGCATCACTGAAAGCCGCATCGACTGCTTGCTTGCGCACGCATTCGATGGCTTCCCGGATCGCGCTCATTTCATCCGAATTCTCGTCCGCTGTGAAAAAATCTTCCAGAAGGACTTCCAATTGATCGCACCACGACGCCAGTGATCGCTCGCCCTTCAAGTCATCCGCGAGTGCCATGACCGCGGCAGCAAAGGCCTGCACCTGTCCCATGGCCCGCGCATCGTTTCCCTCGACCCCCTCCGCGGGAAGCACCCCGGCGAAAAGCTCGCGCCCGGAGCCAGCCATCGCGTATCCGAGCATCATGCGGTCCAGGCCGAAACGCCACGTGTTTTCGGGCACCGCGGGAAGGTCGCGCGTCGCTCGATCCACCTCATCAATTCCCCAGCGAATACCCGCCTCCCGAATCCACGACGTGACCTGCGGCAGGTCGTCCTCGGCAAGATCGAACCGCTCGCGAATCGCCTCCACCTCAAGCAGGGCAAGAACCGAGGGCGCATCGAATCTGCCGCCGGGAAGCTCGAGCAGGCCGACAAAGGCATCGATGATCGGACTTTCCAAACGTGCGCCGAGGTCGGCAATCGCAAAGGGAATCCGACGCGCCTCGGGTACATTCCCGAAAACCGCCTCGATCATCGGTGCATACTCATCGATCGTCGGGACCATGACTCGGACATCCGAAGGGTCGAGATCGGGATTGTCGGCAAAGCATTGCAGCAAATAATCCTGCAAGGCCTCGACCTCTCTCATCCGGCTGTAGGAGCCCCGCACCTGGACGCTGGTATCCGAGACCGCGACCTCATGTTGCGGCAAACCATCGTTTCCCGGCTGCTGGAGATCGAGAATATCCGCTTGGAGAAATCCGAGAAGCGAGTGTGATTCCGGGTCACGGAAAGTATCACTCTGGGGACACTCCTGCTCGAGGACCATGGCCAGAAAATCGCGGCCCTGCCCCCCCAGGGATGCCAGCAGCGCGTTGCCCGATTCCAGATAAAGCTCTGCCGGATCTCGATCACCCGCAATTTTTGCGATTGTGCGGTCCGGCAAGGATTCCAGCCAGTAGGCCCGGCAGGGGTTCACCAGAAAAATATGCACATCGACCCAGTCAGCAGTCGCGCGCAGGACGTCAAAGACTGCGGGCGGCAAGGCAGGCAGGCCGAAAACCGAAAGCCTCTCGGGCAAACCATCCGCCGAAGATAATGCTCGGAGGAAACTCTCATGAAGTCGAGCACGATGCTGGTCGCCGTTGGAGGCGACCAGGCCCCGCCAAAGGCCGGCCTGCCAGCCCTCATCCGGTTGGCCGGTAACCTCGCGACCAGCCTCCCATCCAAGCAACATATCCGGTCGATAGACCATATATTGATCGAAGGAGGCCGCGATGCGGCGGGCCAGATCGAAACGGCGCCAATCGGTTGCGTCAGAAAGATAGGACCCCAGTGCGGGAGAGGACTGCAGCGGCAGCTGTCCCAGCGCCACAAACAATCGCCAGGTCATCGCCTCGACGCTGAACGCATTCCGAGCAGGCGTGCCTGGCAGGACTGCCGACCACAACTCCCAAACCAACGCTGCGGGAAGCGAGAACTCGAAATTCATGCAAACACCCAGCCGATCGGCGAGTTGCAGGGAAAGCCAGCGTGCCATTCCGTTGTTCGGGACCACCACCTGCTCGGTGGCGAAAGCGCTCGACAAGGGTGGTCGACAAAACTCGGCCAGGGCATCCGCGAGTTCCTCGAGCCGATTACTTTGATGAACGATCAGCATGCAGTCTTCAATTCAACTTCTTCCGGCTACCGTGCCCCAATTAACAGACTCAGGAAAGCATACGGCGCGGACAACCGTTGCCTCCGCATACGACTCTGCAGGGACCCGCACGGGCCGGTGCCGTCGATTGATTCTCGGACGGCGGCATCGACCAATCTGCAGGTCGAAACGAGAATCGTTCCGAGGGCTAAGCCAGCGTCAGGATCGCGTTGGCAAGATCAGGCGCCAGGGCGCGAGTCAGTGTCAGGCCGACAAAGAGGAGGAAGCCTGCGCCAAGAATCCATCGAAAGGTTCGAACCCAGATCATCCAGACATCCCCCCACCAGCCACGCTCGCGGTCACCGAAGCCGGCAACCCCGGAGAGACGGTGCCCAAATCTGTTGCCGACTGCAAGCTCAGCTGAAGCGGTCGAGTAAATAAATCGCCAGATCGGAACGCTGGGGGTCAGAAAAGGGGTATAATGGCATCGGAGGCTGCGGCGCCTGCAGGAATTTATCGAGAGAAAGTCTGGTGAACTTCTGATCCAGGTTGCGCAGGAGGTGCACCGGGGCAGTTCCCGCTCCCTCGATATGGCAACTCGCGCAATCGCTCGCCGCCCACAGGCTCTCTCCTTGCTGGTTTGCTCGCGCCAAATCGACCGGTGTCAGTCCCGCCAGGGGATCTTCGCGGACGAGCGGTACCGCAGAGGCGCGCGCCACGGGCCGTGCCGTTTCACCGTAGCTGATTCGATAGACCGAGCCGGTATAATCGTCGGCCACAAAAAGCGCTCCATCGGCGCCAACAGCAAGCCCGACCGGTCGCCCGGACACATCTTCGTCGACTTCGAACCCCTGCAGAAAAGGCTCCCGGTCGATTTCACCGTTCTCCCGGAAAAACAGAGTTACCACTTCGTAGCCTTGCTTCTTGCGCCGATTCCAGGAGCCGTGAAGTGCGACAAAAGCGGCCCCTCGGTAGCGAGCCGGGAAAGAATCCCCCTCATAAAAAACAATTCCCATCGGTGCCGAGTGCGCAGGCAACTCATGCACCGGGGGGATGGACATGGCGACCTTGTCCGGGCGCAGCGCACCAAAGTCCGGATCCGGTTGGCGAGGCGGGTTGGCGTAGGGCCATCCGTAGAATCCATCTTCGACAACGAGATTGATTTCTTCTGACGGGAAATCATCACCCAGAAGATCCCGACCATTCCCGGTGCTGTAGAGACCTCCGGTCTCGGGACGCCACGTGAAATCGACTGCATTTCGCAAACCCGTCGCGAAGATCTTCTCGCCGGAGCCATCGAGCTCATAGCGAACGATCGCCGCCCGGCGCGGGTCTTCTTCTTCGCAGACATTACAGCTCGAACCGATCGACACGTAGAGCTTTTCATCGGGCCCCACGTGCACGGTCCGCGTCCAATGGTTGCCGCCGTCCGGGAGGCCCGTGATGATTCGCTCCGGCGCGCCGACCTCGCGCGTCTCGGGGTCGAAAGGCATACGAACAACCGCGCTCCCTTCCGCCACGAATAGTTCTCCTTGATGCCACGCGATTCCATGGGGCCGGTCCAGATTCTCGACAAGGACCTCGACCCCATCATTTTGGCGATCGCCGTTCGCATCCTTGCGAATCAGGAAAATCTTTCCTTCGCGCGGCGAACTCACCAGAAGATCGTCCGCCGGAGTCCGCAGCAGAAGGCGTGCGTTCGGGATCTCGCTGGCCCAGGTCTCGATGCGGAAGCCTTCGGGGAGCTTGAGTCGTGTTTGCAGATCGGACTCGGCCATCGGCTCAACCTGCGACCCCGGAAGGTTCGAGAAGTTGATGATCAAGCCGCCAGGAAGCGCGATATAACCACACGACGATGCGCTGACCACGACCACCAGCACCAGGCTGGCGCCCAAAAAGAATCCCCAACGAAGCAATCGCTTGATCATTATTCCTCTACCTCCAGATCGGCCGGTGCATCCAACTGCCCCGCCAGCCGTGCCGGCGCCACCAGTCGGTAACTGGCTTCAACAAGACTTCGAACTTCTTTCCATGAAACACGTCGGTCCAGATAGATCCCTATCCAGCCCTTCACACCCAGGTAGGGTGGCCGAAAAAAGCGCTCTGGATCCACCCCGACCAACGCTTCCTGCGCGCCTTCCTCCCCCTTGCACCAAAGTGCGGGGCGACCGGCCTCCGGATCGCTGTAGAGCACAAACATCTTGCCCTTCTTCTGATCGACCCGAAACGTCGGCGTCTTCCACGCTATTTTCTCAAAGGTTTCGGGGAAGGCAAGACAAACTTGCCGTAAACGTTCGATCAGTCGCGAATGCGCCACACTTTTCGGCTTCGACATGCTCTTCCCGTCTAGCTCCAAAAGGTCCGGAATGCATATGAAATGCTCGCCCTAATCGAGGCCAGCCAACTCGAGTTAACGGTTTTTCTCCAGTCTGTCCGCGGGATACTCACGATACTTCGGCGCCAGAAATCTCTCCCAGATCGGACCGTAGGGATGAACGGCGCGAACCTCTCTACCGTCGCGCACAACAGGCTCTCCCGCATTCGCCCACGCAAAGATCGAACCCTCCAGATTGACGACTTGCGTATAACCTCCCTCGAGCAGGAGGGCGGCGAGCTGAGAGCTGCGGTAGCCTACCGAGCAATAGACAACGATCAACTGATCCTTGGGACGACCACCGAGAAGCGCCCGAGCCTCCTCCAGAGTCGCCGCGCGGCGGGCACCTTCGATATGGCTGATGCCAAACTCCTCCGGAGTCCTGACATCCAGCAGGAGAATCTCGTCTCCGTGGGCCTGCCGCTGGTCGACCAGCCACGATACCGAATGCTGTGTCACCTGAGGAAAGACCGTCCGGACAGCCCAGGCCACCGACTCGAGCGGTGCCTCGCAGGCGGTCAGAAGCAACAACGGCAGGGCCCAGACCCGGCGCCAAACCGTATTTCGCCATGCGGCCTTGCTCTTCATGAAATAGAAGATGCACAGGAATCGATGACCATTCCAATCAGGTCGCCAATCCCGCGAGCGATGCCAGCGACACCACCTCGCATTTCGTGCCCGGAATCTCTGATGCCCCCACCCAGCGAAGGGCGAGTCCACCGCGCACGTGGCCGGCGGTATCGAGCCAATTGGGTAAACCGGGATCCTGCCTTGCCACCACGACCTGCGCAGAACCGTCTGCAGCAAGAACCACTGTCTCCTGATTCACATGCGTGTCGCGATGGAAGTAGTCGAGAGATTCAAGCCAATGATTACCGATCTGCAAGTTCCAGTAGTCGCAGGGCGGGGGTGTGAAGTTGATGACCAGGGCCTCGTCTTCATTCAGCTCCCAGTAGGAATAATTATAAGAGGTCGAGGGATCTCCTTGTGCGAAAGCAATCAGCGACTCGGGAATCGGTTGAATCTCGTGGAGATGGCTCTGAAAATGGGCGGTCCAGCCGAGGAATTGCTCGATCGTCCCGCCAAGAATCGTCGGCGTGCCCCCCAGCGACGCCAGAAAGCGATCCGGGTCGAGAGGCGACGGCGTCCGATGGTCATCCAGCTTCCGCAGTTCGAGGTTTGCGGGGCGCTGCTCACGCCGCCGCGGCAAAACCTGGCGGACCTGCAAGGAGTTGGTCCCCTGCTTCATCGGAAGCCAGTTTCCATCCTGCTCCTGAAGGCTGATCGACAGCTCGAACTGACCGCCCGGTGAAACCCTCAGACCCCCGGTCTCCACGTAACCATCGCGAATCAATCCTTCGGGAGATCCGAGATTGCCGGAGAAGGTCCCGATGCCCAGCGAACTGGCATCTCCGAGGTCACCGGAGAGCACGTAGGCAAAACGAGGATCCAGACCCGCGCGGCAGTAGGCATAGTCCGGGTTGTCCAGCCCTACCTTCATCGCTTGCGAGAGCAGAGGTTGTCGGGCCGGAACCGGATCTGAAGTCATCATGCGCAGGAATACCGACGTGAGCCGCGCCACGTACCGCAGCCCCTCGGCGCGGTCGAGTGGGTCTGCAGGGGCGGTCTCGAGCACCCGACGTCCAACGCCCTTGAGTTCCTCGCAGAGCTGCTCCCAGACTTCGATCTCCCGCCCCGCTCCGGTTTCCTTATCCACTCCCATCCATTGGTCCTTTCCCCGCTGATCGCACTCTCGAGCAAGATCGCTCGGGCCCGGGCCTAGCCCTCCCGGGGCACATCGAAAACCTCGATATAGCGCGCAAATCGATCGCGAATCGCGTCAGCGCGCAAACCGAACCGCTGGGTCTCGTAGCGATGTGGATGAGGCTGGTTCCGCCTGGACCACTCCGTCATTGCCGCAGCACCTTCATCCGAAAGGCTCCTTCCGGCTCCGGCAAGAATATTTTGGGCAACACCCAGAGGGTTCGTCCGGAGTTCTTCGA
Organism: Candidatus Binatia bacterium; assembly: GCA_029248525.1. Lineage (NCBI taxonomy): Bacteria > Candidatus Binatota > Binatia (SeqCode) > Binatia bacterium. Next base: position 468,684 of record JAQWJE010000049.1, on the reverse strand, counting down.
AGTAGACATCCTGAAATTGCTCGGGACGGGTGTCCCGAACCGCCATCATCCTCTCGATTCCCCGCGCCCATAGATCCAATTGCTCAGCGCCCAACCTGGTTTCGTTCGGCACTCGATCGTTCATCCCCCGCGGGTAGGCGTTCAGACTGGCGACAGAGGGAATCGAGCATGCAGGGTCCCGATGGGTCATGATAATTCGTGCTTCGGGTACAGCTTCGAGCAACGCATCGCAGGCGAAAAGATGACTGGGATCTTTCAGAACCCATGCTCGACCCGGATCGTTCAACCCAATCATGCGTAGATTATTTGCCCAGCGCTGATAGGCGGGTCGCATATCGTGACTGGCCCACCAATCCGAATAAGATTGGACGCCGGCAGCGCATTGGAAAGTCACACTGGCAAAGCTCTGGCGGAGAAGATGCCAGCACTCATCCGGTTGATCGGCTTGCATCGGATGAATTGCCCGCATTTCGGGGGGCATCTGTTCGAGCATGGCGAGGCAGCGCCGGTAGCCCGCGACCTCGTGCCATCGTGCACGTTCCGGACGAGGCTCCGGGCTCTGTCCGAGGAAGAGTTCGAGTCCCTGATGCGCCGGGTCCGCGCAAAGCATCGACTGCAGGGCGGTAGTCCCGGTGCGCGGTAGTCCGATGATGATGATTGGCGCACCCAGATCAACATCACGGAATCGCGGGTGCTCTTGCATCGCCTTCTCCGAGAGCAGACGGCCCGCAAGTGCAGTCAGAATCATACCGGCCTGCACCTGCCGACCCACCTCGGACAAGTCCGCGTCCTGATCCAGGCTGGCCAGCAGAGTTCCGAGACCTGCCTCGTACTCCTCGTCCCCGAAATCGCTGGCTCCGGCCAGAGCGACTGCGATCTCGCGCAGAATCGGCTCCCCGGCGACCAGGCCCGTACCATGGGGCAAAATCTGGGGAGCTCGAAACGCACTCGGGCCGGATGTCTCGCCATGCGATCGGCGCGGCGGGCGCTTGCTCAATGGGCAAACTCTCCCGCTGTCACATCCAGACATTGTGCCGTAATCGAACGTGACATCCCGCTGGCAAAAAACAGGATCGCGTCAGCGATCTCCTCGGGCTCAGCCGCGCGACGCAACATCAGCGTGTCGAGGATGGATTGCCGAGCCTGAGCTTCCGGAATCCCGCGGGCCGCTGCATCCATCTGCGCGACCAACCCGACCACGGCGGCCCCGATATAGCCGGGAGCCACCATATTGACGCGGATCCCGTCGGGGCCATTCTCTGCAGCCAGACTCCGGGTCAGTCCCAGCAGGGCGTGCTTGGCCACTTTATAGGGGCCGTAGTTCACAGTTTGCTTGCGCAGAATCACCGACCCGATCATCACGATCGACCCTTCACCGGCGGCACGCATATGAGGAATCACTGCCTGAGAGAGCCTCAGAGGTGCGAAGAGATTCACCTCGAAGCTCTGCTGGATCTTTGCCACGTTATATTCGTCGAGACGCCGAAAAGGCGGCATCATGAACGCATTATTGACCAGAACGTCCACCCGACCGAATTCCGCAATCGACTTCTCGACCAACGCCTCGCAATCCTGTGGCTCGGCAAGGTCTGTCGGAACCGCCAGAGCCTGAACACCGAGGGCGCGCACCTCGTCAGCGACCTCGGCCAACCGCGCCTCGGTGCGTGCCGCGAGAACCACATTCGCGCCGGCTTCCGCCAGTTTCAGCGCTGTTGCGCGACCCAATCCGGGACCGATTCCCGAGACGATCGCCACTTTTCCTTTCAGAAGACCCATCTCTTTCTCCTCCCGCAAGGCACCCGTTGCCGCAGTTTGGCCAGCATACGCCATGCTCCTTTCTCGTATCCTGACAGGAGAGGAAGTGCATCCGATTCTGCGGGTCGGGGTTGGAGGCAACGGGCCGGGGGGGCTATACCCAAGGCATGCCGACCGAAGCTGAAATTCACGAGCAAATTTTCGGGAAGGGTGCTCCCTTCGAGATTCACACCGAGTCCGTGCTCGGAACACCCATGCCGGTGTTCCGAAACCGCCTGCCCTCACTGCGTGCCATGCTGGATGCTTCGGCCGCCCACGGGGACCAGCCCTATCTGGTGTTCGATACCCGGCGCATCACATACGCCCGCCACCACGAACTGGTTGCCGCAATCGCACGCTCCCTGCAGGAGGATTTCGGAGTCCGAAAGGGCGATCGCGTAGCGATTCTCGCCGCAAATCGACCTGAATGGATTCTCACATTCTGGGCGGTGGTGGGGCTGGGTGCCATCGCTGTCGGCCTGAATGGCTGGTGGACCAGTGACGAGATTCTCTACGGCCTGGAGGATGCCGAACCAAAAGTTCTCGTCGCGGATGCCAAGAGGCTCGAGCGCCTGGCCGGGCATGAGCACGGCGTTCCGGTAATCGAGATGGAAACAGGATTCGCAGCACTCGAGGCTGCCGCGGGCGACACGACATTCCCCGAAGTCGAGATCCATGAAGATGATCCCGCCTTCATTCTCTATACCAGCGGCACAACCGGGCGTCCCAAGGGAGCCGTTACAAGCCATCGCAGCGTCATCGGCTTCATCGCCATCAACCAATCTGCGGGCTTTCGTAATTTCCTCCTGAACCCGCCCGCACCCGACGCACCCGCCAATTGCATGTACGTCACCAATCCACTCTTTCACGTATCGGGACTTCAGGCGGCCGCCATCATGGGCCTCTCCGCGGGGCTGAAGACAGTCTGGAACTCCGGACGATTTGATCCGGAACGGACCATGGCGCAAATCCAGGCCGAGAGCTGCACGAGCTGGGGTGCCATGAATACGGTCCTGCATCGCATCATCACAAGCCCGGCATTCGCAGATTACGACTTGAGCTCGCTCAAGCAGGTCGGGGGCGGCGGCGCACCCACGGCGCCCGAGATGCAACGCAAAATTCGAGAAGCCTTTCCTGCCCTCCGCGAAGGAAACCTCGGCCACGGTTATGGCAGCACCGAATCCGGCGCACTCGCGACTGTGATCGGTGGCACCGAATGGCAAGAGCACCCGACTTCCGTGGGAGCACCGCAACCCACTGTCGCCATCGAGATCCGCAACGACGACGGCCAGTCCTTGCCCGAGGGCGAAGAAGGCGAGGTCTTCGTGCGCAGCCCGCTGAATATGTTGGGCTATTGGCGACGACCCGAGGAAACTGAGGAAACGCTTCTGGCGGGTCGATGGTTACGCATGGGCGACTGGGGCCACCTCAAAGATGGGCGGCTTTATCTTGCTTCTCGCCGGCGGGATTTGATCCTGCGCGCCTCGGAAAATGTCTATCCCGGCGAAATCGAAAACCGACTCGTCGAGCACCCTGCGGTGATCGAAGCTGCGGTGGTCGGTGTGCCTCATGAGGAACTCGGTCAGGAAGTGAAGGCCTTTGTCGTGATTGACGAGGGAATCTCCATCGCCGAGAAGGATCTCGCAGATTTCGTGGCGGCCAAGCTGGCCTACTTCAAGGTTCCCGCACATTGGGAAATCGGGACCAGCCTCTTGCCGCGAAACCCAACGGGCAAAGTCCTCAAGAACGTTCTCACAGGAGAAGCTGCCAACCGTTTTGTCGAGGAATGATGCACCGACTTCGGCGAGCAGAAGCGATCGGGTGGCGCCTCGATCGCAACCCACGATTCAGGCGAAACCTTCTGCTCGTCTTTCATCTGGACCGCATGCCGGACCTGCGCCACCTGCAGGCATCTCTGCGGCGAGCGAGCGCAACCTGGGAGCCGCTGCGGTCGGTTCTTCACACCTATCCCTGCGATATCCTTCCGCCCAGGTGGGTCGCCGATGGCGCGAGAACACCCCGACAAGGGCTGGCCTCCCTACCCTCTTCCTCAAATGCGGAACCGCAATTGCGCTTGCAGGAATTCGCACCCTTGCTCCTGCAGGCCTTTGATCCCGAACAACCACTCTGGAATTTGTGGGGAATCGAAGATGTGGGGGGAGGTGAAGCGGCCGTTCTGCTCAAGGTTCATCCCCTTGTCGCCGGCAATCTCGACTGGCTGAGTCTTTTGCTGGAACCCGGTCGACAACCTGAACCGTCGCTCCCGCCAAACGTGCGCCAACTCCAGCAGGAGCATTGGCTTACCGACCTCTCCGCGGCCGCAATGGACGAGGCAGGTCGACACGCCACACGGATTCGCCGGCGAATCTCCAAGGCTCCAGATTATGCGCGCGCGCCACGGCAATCCTTGCAGGATTTTTTCGAAAACACGCGGGCGACTGCTGCTCTGTTCGGCAAGGGGAAGCGACTCCCGGATACCAGACCGTCGCAAGCACCCTTTCTTGCATCCATTCGACTGCCCTGGGACGACGTCGCAGAATGTGCTCGCGTCACACGGAGCACAATCCGTGAGGTCATCATGGCCGCTCTGGCCCGTGCCATCAGTGACTTTCAGAGGGGAACTGTGACCTGCAGCCTCGAGGATCCCGAATTCCCATGGATCGCGAAGCAAGTCTCGCTGGCAACGACGGCCGGAGATCCACGAAGGCGTATTCGCGAACTCCAACATCGAACGCGACCCGCCGCCGCGGAAGCCGAACGGACCTTCCTCCCGGACACCGCCGAGTTCCTCGATCGACTGCCCCAACCCCTGCTCGAGGCCGCCGCGGATGAATGTTTCGCCTCCGGCGATTTCCGCTGCGAACTGCAACCCGGATTGCCCACAACCGCCTTCCTTGCAGGTGCGCGCGTTGCATCGCTCCGCAGTTTCCAGACCACCCGGGGCCATCGCATCGCCGTCTCTCTGATTCGCTCACTTGAGGATTTGTCCATAGGCCTCACCCTCGACAGCCGTGCCTTCCCCCAGCCCGAAACACTTGTGAACAAGATCCGTGCGGAGCTTGAAAATCTGATGCGGCTCGCCGGCTAGGGAACCGAGAGCGGCTTACCCGTTCCGCAAACCGGCAAGACCGCCGGCGTCGACAAGACGGTCAGTTCCCGAGACCGAGGCCCCACGATCCGATCGACCGGATACAAGAGGGTGTCCAGGACCAGAGAAAGTGGCATATCCCCAACGGGCCCCCAAGCCGTAAAGAAGTAGATGATATTTCCAAGATAGGGAGGTTGCGTCTCCGATGAAATGGCCGCTTCCCCGAGGCAGAGGGCGACACCTGCATCGAGCTTTACGCCGGAGAACGGTTGTCCGAACTGGTCCATCTCGGCTTTCGAAATGATGGTGGCGCAACCCGTTACCTGCAGGAGGATCAGTCCAACGCCAACCAATCCGCACAGCCATGACTTCATCGCGACGCTCCCTGATCACGCGCGGCTTCCATACCCAGATGCCCGGGTGCAAAGAAGACAGATTCCTCACCCCAGACGCGCGCGGTACTCTCCGGCAAACGGGCCTCCACACCGCAGAGCATTTCGAGTTCGGCAGCCGTCAGGGTTCCGAAATAGGTCAGTGCCTCCGATGGTGTCGGGTCCGGGCGAGGGTTCAGAGACTGCCCGAAGATATCACCCAGAGCCTCCTCGTAGTCCTCGAAGGGCTTCCAACCTGCGACCGTTACTTCCCTGCCGTTCCCAGCGACAATTACCGTCGGCACCGAGTAGCGCTGCCCCGCCTCGCAGGGAAGCGCGATGCCGTTCCCTTCACCGATCTCCACCAAAGTACGGACAAAGGCACTCGGTCGACGAACCTCCGCCCAGTCTTCGCGAAAAAGAGCGGCCGATACCTCACTTTGCAAATCTTCGCGGAAGTTTCTCGGATCAAGACCCGGCACCGCCGCGAGAACGGAACAAATCTCATTGACCTCCATCAAGGGCCGTCCATCGAGAAAAGCTGCCTCACGAAGACAGCGAAGCACCCGGGCCGCAATCTTGCCCCCTTGCAGCCCCGCCGCCTTGACGGCGCGGCAGGCGAGAACGCTGGAGGTCTCGCACCAACGCTGATTCTCGGCGAAGGGCATCCGGGTATGCCGCGAAACATTCGCCCATGCGAGGGAAGCGCCCTCCGGATAAGGCCTGTTGGCAGTTCCCTCGCCAATAATCCCGGCCATCACTTGGCGCCAGCGCAAAAGATGTCCATATCGCCACTGCAACAATCGAAGCTTGGGTTCAGTACCCCACGCCCAGCCACTCAGCGGGTCCGTATACTCGGTGAGGGTGAGCTTGGGGCGCATAGGGTATACCGTACGACGAAGACGATGAGTTTGGAAACGCAATCAATCCGGTTCGGCCCAATTCTGGCACTGGTCGGCCTCGCCACCAGCGGCTTCCTTGCGGTCCTCGCTTTTCAGGACCCCGAAGGGCTGACCCGCTTGTCCGACGAATACGGTTGGCGGGCGACGCTGATTCTCCTTCCCCTGCAAACTCTGATCTCCCTGTCGCTCTCTCCCTTGCCAAGTGACTTCGTCGGGTTCGCCCTCGCCCTGATGCATGGGTTCTGGGTTGGGACGGCCCTGATCTGGTTGGGATGGATGCTGGCTGCCTGGATACAATATAGTCTGGCCAAGCGAGCCACCGCTGATCTCGCTGTCACGAAGTTCACCTCGCGCCTGCCCCAACGACTCCAAAGGTTGGATATCGCTCATCCCGCATTTCAGATCTGCGTGCGCTGGTTTCCGATGGGCCCTCATATTGTGAACACGACCGCCGGCGTTCGCGGCGTCCCCCCGGGACGTTTTCTGCTCTTTGCCGCGATCGGAATCCTGCCTGTAGCCCTCATCATCTCGGGATTGGCCAACGGACTCTTTCCCCGATAAATATTTTCCGGTTCAGGGCCGCCTCCCCGCGTACCAAACTATTGGCGGGGATGACTCCGGAAGAATTCCACAACCACCTCACCCCAGTGCACCGGGTTGTCGGCGCCACAGCCCAAAAAGAGTCCACTCCCCGGAAAACAATGCGCTCGCAGCGGTTGGCTCCCCAGAGCGAATGGGGTCTCCCAATCCCACTGCATGAATTCGAAAATCGTCCCGTCCGCACCCTCGAATCGAGTCCACTCATATTCCGAATCCCCTGCCAGAAGAACACCCTCGTTCAGGGCATAGCCTTCCTGAATCCACTCGCGCACAGGAACCGAACTGGAGAAAGAAACCAACCCGTCGGTCGTCCCGTGTCCGTAAAGAATATCCACCGGGTTCTCGGGAAAAGATTCATCCAGACATCGTGTCCCCGCCCCCATCGGTGCCACCGAACCGAAAATCTCGGAGCGGTTGCACAGGAATCGCCAGGTCATGAACCCGCCCTGCGAATAACCCGTCATATGAACCCGGTCCTCCAGAACGTGAAATGCCTCCATCGTTCGTCGCAGAAGGGCTTCGACTTGTTCGTCCTGCCCACCCGAGTTTGACCAGCTATTTCCTCGATCAGTCAAGGGCGCGGTGGGCTGCAAAACAATATAGCCAGCCTCGCCGCCTCTCACTGCAATCTCGGAGTGAATTTCCTGAAGGTCCGCGGTCATCCCGAAACCATGGACATCGACGATCAGGCCGCACGCATACTCCGTGCAAACCTCGGGAATATTCAAATTGAAATCCAGTCCTTCGCAACGCAGCTCATATGCTCCGGGGCCAACGTCGGTGAGACAGTCATCGGCGACCGGAGCGTTGATGGGTACGGTCGCCGGCAGTGGAACTTCCGCTGTCGTATTGGCCGAGTCGCCGCACGCGACGAAAAAGAACAGCGCGAGAAATCCGAGAGCGAAACCCTTTGATCTTGTCAGCATGATTCGAGACTACGTGCTCATGCGAGAACGGTCCATAGCCGCGGGATCAATCGATGAGAGCGGCGTATATCTGCGAGCGCAATTCAGCCCGGAAATTATAGGCGCCGCTCGGGATCAATTGGGTCATGAAAATCACGACCAGCTCTTCGGCAGGGTCGATCCAGAACGCCGTGCTCGCCATGCCACCCCAGGCGAATTCTCCAAAGCTGCCCGTATTACTGGTGCGGGCACCGCCTAAATTGATCGAAAACCCGAGACCAAAACCGACCCCCTCATAGGGCGTCTCCGAGAAGGAACCGCCAGCAGCATATTGGGTCAGATCTCGGTCCCCGGGAAGATGGTTGATGGTCATGAGGTCAATCGTCTTGGGCGAAAGCAGCCGAACCCCACCCAGAGCCCCGCCCTGGCGGAGCATTTCGGAGAAACGAAAATAATCTGCGGTTGTCGAGACCAACCCACCGCCACCGGAAGTGAATTTGGGAGGGACCATATAGGGCGTCGTCGGCGCGGCATCGGTCAACCGCGTGCTGCCGTCGGCCTGCAACTCATAACAACCCGGCAAGCGCGATCCCTCGCTCTCGGGGACAAAAAATCCGGTGTCGCTCATGCCCAGAGGAGCGAAAATTTCCTCCTGCAGAAATTCGGCAAACGGGCGACCCGAGAGAACCTCGACGAGGTAGCCGAGAACGTCTGTCGATACACCATAATTCCATGCCGTACCCGGGGAGAATTCCAGCGGAAGGTCGGCCAGCGCCCGAGTGAAACCCGCCAGATCATATTCGCCATGAGACGCGCCCAATCCGAGTTTTCGGTAGCCATGATCCACATTCGACCGACGCACAAACCCATAGGTGAGGCCGGAGGTATGCATGAGCAGGTCCTTGATGCGCATCGGGCGCTCCGGCCGTGAAGTCAGATAGTTCGGATGTGTCCCCTGCTCATACACGCGCAGCTTCCGGAACTCCGGGATATGGGCATGGACCGGGTCCTTGAGTTGAAAGAGGCCTCGCTCGTAGAGCATCATCGCCGCCACCGTCGTAATCGGCTTGGTCATCGAATAGATGCGGAAGATCGAGTCTTCCCGCAGCGCCTCGGGTGCCTCAAAAGCCATCCGGCCCAACGTGGATAAATGCCCCACCTGACCGTGGCGTGCGACCAATAATTGAGCCCCCGCAATCCGATCGGTGGAGAGATACCTATCGGTAATAAATTGATCGACCCGCGCCAGGCGGTCGGCCGAGAGTCCAATTTCCTCTGGTGTCACTGTTTCCATGCGGGCCCTACTCAATCACGCAGCGCTCCGGCTGGGAACGGCCCCGCGCAAGAAACTGTCATTCCGATCGACGGCCGATCACCAGAATCGACCAGCCCCACCGACTCCAGGGGCCGTGCGTGCCCAAAGTTCGGTCCAACCACTGCCAGCCAGACCAAGGGCGTAGTTTCCCTGTGAGTCTGCGCGTCAGAAATCTCCAGGGCACGAGGTAGCTTGCCCCCCACCTCTCCGGAGAAAACCCGGCACGTCGAAGTTTTTCCGTGAGCGTACGAGCATTATAAAAACGCAGGTGCTCGCGGTTCCAGCCCATCCACTCCGCCTGCCCGCGGATATGACGCTGGAAAAATCCTTCGGTCCAGTAATTCAGGGAGTGGTCATTCTGCGTCGCCAGAAAAATATGACCTCCGGGTCGAAGCTGCAACGCGACTCGCTCGAGGAACGCCTGATCTTCGACGAGATGCTCGAGCAGATCTTTCGCAAAAACGAAGTCAAACCTGCCCTCGATCTTCAAACTTTCGGCATCTCCCTGGCAGAGATGCACCCTCTCGCCAAGATTTTCTCGCGCGGCTGCATGAGCCAGAATCGCCAGGGCGTGGGGGTTCCGGTCGACCGCCCATACCTCGGCACCTTGCGCGGCCATCCACAGAGTAAACTGTCCACCTCCGCAACCGTACTCCAGCACGCGCTGGCCCCGCCAATTATAAGCGGATAAAAGCTTCTCGATGACAGCAGCTTTGGCTAGGTTCGTCGGGCTCGCGTACATCTGCCGGTAGCGCCGATCCCCCGAAGCCGGATCAGGGTCCTCCCACCAGGCATCTGCCCGAGAAAGCTTCTCCCTCACGTTTGCCCAACCCCCTTCGAGAGCCTCTGGCTCAGGCGGCTTTTCGGGCGCGTAAACCCTTGCGCTGAATCACCGATTCCACGGCATCATGAAGAATTTCATCCATCTGATCCCAGCTATAGGTATCGATAATTCGTTGCCTTGCCTTGCGTCCGGTCGCGCGGGCTTCCTCCGGATGCGTGAGCACGTATTCGATCTTGGACTGCAAGGCTGCGTTATCGTCCGGTGGAACAATATAGCCGCAACCGGACAGAATCTCCGGGAGATCGCACATATCCGAGGAGATCACCGGAATCTCCATCGCCATGGCTTCATAGACCTTGCACGGCACATAGCCCAAAGATTTTGGCTCTCGTCGTGTTTGGGGAAGAGCTACCAGGTCTGCCGTGGACAGAAGTTCCGGCATCAAATCGAAGGGCTGTGGCCCCAGCGCAATCACGTTGCCCGGGGAGAGGTCAATCATCTTCTTTGTATAGGGGTGGCTATCGTCCCGCCCGACGATCACCAGCTTCGCATTGACGCGATCCCCGAGTGCGTTGATGGCGCCGATAGTTTCATCCACACCCTTGTTGGCCATCGGGTTTCCACCAAAAAAGACGATCGTCGCATCTTCGGGAATCCCCCATTTGCGACGAATCTCTTTTTTATCAAAAGCCTTCGGATCAAACTTCTCGATCTCGGGCCCCTGGGGAAGCAGAACGCCCCCGTAACGATCTTCGAGGAAACGACAGCAGACAAGCTTCTCATCCGCGAAACGCGTCAGGTGATCGAGCACGTAGCGATACTTGAAGCTATGGCCATTATCCCAGCCGGGACCGATCAAATTCTTCGAGATCATCAGAGCGCGATCGAGGGGGTTCTCGCGTTTCCAATGGTCGTGCACTTCCCATTCCGGCATATCGAGAATCAATGGCGTGCCTCGCTTGCGACGCAGATTGAGGCCGACCCCGAAACTGGTCATCGAGACACTGTACGCGAGATTGATATCCCCCGTGGCCCGGGCTTCCATTTTTCGCATGCCCTCGCGCATATTCGAAGCCTCGACGACACCCCAGGGGTAATCGGCAAACCAGGGACAGACTTCTTCACCAGGGCGCAGGAAGCCGAGGGTTTCGACCTCGTAATGTCGTTCGAGAAGTTTGGCAAGAATCCATGCCCGTGCGATCCCATTGGTCGAAAGGCCGGGTACGAGAATACTAATTTTCATGAGGAAAGGGCTCCTTGAGGAAGCTGAATTTGAATGAATGGGCATCGGCCCTTCGAGGGAATGTTTTAGAAGGTCCGAAGCATTTTTTATAAGATTCGAGGGTCGCGTTCGTTGAGAACCGTCATAGCAGGACGGGCGACCTCCGGGGAACCTTCGATTTCGCACCCCGAAAACGAGTACAGAGCTATAGGTTGCGCTACCCGGTGCGATTTAACGAACGGCGAGAGCTTCCCCCGCCAACTCCGGGACTTGCCAGAACTGAACCAGGACACCATGGGCCGACCGCGGCGAAATGAAGGCCGTCTTGTACCCGTTCCCGAGATCGGACTCATCCACAATCCGTAAACCATCTGATCGCATCTTCTCGAGGATCGGATCCAATTCCTCGACGTCGATTGAGAGATGATGAAAACCGGGACCGCGTTTATGCAAAAAGGATTTCACAAAACTGGATCCGCTCGCATCGGCAACGAGCTCGAACCGAAACCCCGCCAATTCGAACTGGCTGAGATCGAAGTCGCCGGCATAACCCCGGTGCCGACCACCATCCTTGGTAATCGGGAAATTATCCGTCAGAACGCGCTTTGCCACATCCAGATCGGGCACAGCCGCCGCCATATGATCGAAGAGCATGGCGCCCCCACCCGGCAGTTGGACAATACGATCTCGGGGATCGGCAATCGGCGGCGGATCCTCCGGGGTCTCGACGATCAGAAAGAACATGCCGAACAGGTCGCTTGGCGGGAGTACCAGCGTCCGCCCCTGCTCTGCGAGGAAGGGACCCTCGGTCGGCGCTAGTCCGCCTGCACGAAGGTTCGACTCGAGGAGATCCAGATCCGCACAACGGAAGGATAGATGATGAATGCCCTCGCCACGTTTGTTCAGAAAGTTCTCGATAAAACTGTCGGGACGAGCGCTCTCGAACAAGGCGAGCCTGACATGACCAAGTTGGTAGAATCGGGAACGAGCATCCCCCGATGCCCCCGGCGTCACACCGCCAATCGGTTGGAGGGGCAGATAGCGCGAGAAGAAATCTTCACCCGCGTCCAGGGATCGCAGCGCGATCCCGAAATGATCTACCCACAACGACACCGGCATCAACTCCGCACACAGGGAGCCGGGAGTTCATTCCGCAGCATATTGCTCTCGCAATTCATTTTTCAGTAACTTGCCCGAAGGATTTCTGGGCAAGGGCTCTGTCACGAAGACAATAAATTCCGGCACCTTGAAGCCGGCGAGATGTCGCGCGACATGCGCCTGAATTTCGTCGACTTGCGGAGACATTCCCATGGTGGGTCTGAGGATCGCCATGACGCGCTCCCCCAACTCCGGATCCTTGCGACCAATCACCGCCGCTTCATCAACAGCCGGATGCTCCGCGAGAATATTTTCAATCTCGGCGCAATAAACATTCTCACCACCGCGAAGAATCATGTCCTTGGCTCGATCGACAATGAACAGAAACCCCTCTTCGTCGAGATAACCGAGGTCTCCGGTATGGAGCCAACCATCACGCACCGCCTCGGCCGTGGCCTCTGGTCGGTTCCAATATCCCGGAGTAACGGTCGGCCCTCGGAAGGTAATCTCCCCCAACTCCCCGGCGGGCAAGACCTCGCCCGCTTCGTCCAGAATCCGACAGTCAAGAATCGGCGCGACGCGCCCCGCTGCAGTCTTGCGGCCAAGAAGGTCGCCGCCGGCATTCACGGTGGCGACCCCGTGGGTTTCGGTCAGCCCATAGGCATTGGTCATCGAAGGCTTGATCGGCATGACTTCACGCGCCTTGTCGATGGTTTCGGGCGCGGTTGGCGCGCCACCGAAAGAGACCGTTCGCAAGCTGCTCAAATCGTAGTCCCCGATCCGTTCGTGATGGACGACCCGGTGCAACATGGTCGGGATTGCAGGCCATGCGACAATTTTTTCGTCCTGAATGACCTGCATCACTTTCTCGGGGTCAAACTTTCCCTCCAGAAAAACGATTTTTGACCCAACGGTGAGCTGGGTGCACATGCCCGAATGAAACCCGCCGACATGAAACAGCGGCGAGGACACCAGAGCCGAGGGAGGATTGGCACTGGGGGGCTGCACGGGGGCATCTTTAAGTTGCGCCGCTGCCACCGTGGCGAAGAGAATCTCCGAGACCTGTTGGATCGTGCCCGTATGGGTCGTGATACATCCCTTCGAGCGACCTGTCGTCCCCGACGTATAGAGGATCATGAACGGGTCGGTTTCCGCGATAGGATCTGTGGGAATCGCGGCCGTCGGCACCAGCAAGTCGTCGATCGAAACTGTCCCGGCGGGCGGCTTCTCGCCGATATAGAAAACCTTTTCGAGCTGCGGCAGGCTCGAGAGCAAGCTGGCCACCCGCGGGTAGAGTCTCTCGTCGACCACCAGATAACGCGATCCGGAGTCTTCCAGCGCGTACTCGAGCTCCTCGGTCTGCCACCACCCGTTGAGAGCCACGCCAACACCACCTATGGACGTGGCCCCGAATGCAGCTACCGGCCATTCCGGGCAATTATAGGCCAGAATCGCGAGACGATCGCCTGGCTGAAAATCATGGTCGGCTTTCAAGGCACTTCCGAAACCCCAAATCAGCCGGGCGAATTCGGCGTAACTGATCCGCCGACTTCCCTGAACCAGGGCTGGCTTCTCCCCGTGGGCTGCCGCGTTCGCGATTTTCTCTCGCATCGAACGCTCGCGGTTTTTGAAGCAGCGCAAGGTTTGTCCAGCGAAGTCATGCTCCGCCAATTCAAAGGGGGCACCGGGGCCGGTCAGTTTGGCAAGAACTGCCTCGTAGCTAAGAGCCATGCCGCCACCTATCTCCCCTCGACCCGCTCTCGCAAGCGGAGACGCTCACCGAAGGGGAGAATATGGCAACGGGTGCAGCCGAATGATGCGCTCTCGCGGGGCGATCTCGCGAAGAGGCTCAAAAAACGCATCCGTCATTTCGTTGGACGGCGCAAAGCCCGCTCCGCCGGGGTCTCCTTTCCAAAGATCGATCACACGATCCGGATTCCCGGCCACGTCCGTCCAACAGGCGAGGATCGGCAAGGAGCCCCCTGCCATGCCCAGCAAAGCCTGAAAATCGGCCAATCGGCCCGGGGCGACTTCCAGAATCGCGTAGGAGAAGACCGCGGCTGGCTGCGCTTGGCTTGCCTCGGCTGCTGCCGCGAGCGCTTCGGTCGGGATCGGGCCAAGGTCCTCCAGCAACTCCTCGCGACGCTCGAAGGCCAGATTTCCAAGTTCGGCGAGCCCCTCGCCCAAGGCGCTCGAGGCTGATGCGGCCTCACGGAAGAGCCCGAATCGCTCCAGATTCTCGAAAGCCAGGACGTGCTCGATCTGCGAATACCATTCGTCGTGGGAAAACCATGCGGCGACCAGGGCCCCCCCGCTGGCCGGCAGAGCTGGCAAGAATTTTTCCACAGCCGCAGCGCAAAAAGAATCCCGCGTGCGCGGCGAGGCTGGATGAAGATTGAAAATTTGTCTCAAGTAGATCATGCCGAACGTCACTCTTCCTGGCCGCGAGAATCTCGAACCGCGGACCGCTGCTCCTTGCAGATAGGACCTTCCTCATGCGAGAGCAAGTAACTGGTGTTCGGCGCTGCCCTCAAGCAGAAGCGCCATTTCAATCGCCCCAATTTACACAGGCACAAGAGGAGCGTCACGATGCAAAACAGCGACGGAGTCGACTTTCTGGTTCAAAAACAGGACTGGTCAAAATTCGAGATAACCACCAGCCCCCGCCCCACTCTCGAGGAGGGCGAGATCCTCTTTTCGGTGGATCGCTTCGCGCTGACCGCCAACAATATTTCCTATGCTCTATCCGGCGATATGCTCGGCTATTGGAAGTTCTTTCCCGCCCCCGATGGCATGGGGCGCATTCCCGTCATGGGCTATGGCGATGTCATCGAGTCCAGGCACCCCGAAATCGAAACGGGAACCCGTTGCTTCGGGTTCTTTCCGATGTCGAGGTACCTCCGCATCGAACCGGGTCGGGTATCGGCGACCCAGATCATGGACGGTGCGGCTCACAGATCCGAACTCGCAGCCGCCTACAACCAATACAGCCCGGTCCTGTTCGATGGTCTCTACGACCCCGCCCACGAGGATGCGATGGCACTGCTGCGGGGTCTTTTCCTGACCTCGTTTCTTGCCGACGATGCGCTGGGCGAGACCCACTATGCCGGCGCGAAATCGGTTCTGATCTCCAGTGCCTCGAGCAAAACCTCAATTGCCCTTGCGCACTGCGTCTCTCAGAGAGATGCGGTCGAAACCATCGGACTGACCTCCGCGCGCAACCGCGCATTTGTCGAAAGCCTCGGATGCTACGATCAGGTTCTGACGTACGATGAAATCGAATCGCTGGACGCGTCCAGGCCCGTGGGGTTCGTCGATATGGCCGGTAACGGAAATGTGACCCGCACAATTCACACGCACTGGGGGGATGCTCTGAAGTTCTCGATGGCAATCGGCGCCACCCATTGGGAGGCCGGCGGAGCGAGCGGCGCACTACCCGGGCCCGCTCCCGAGTTTTTCTTCGCCCCGTCCCAGATCGCGAAACGGTCAGCCGAATGGGGGCCCGGCGAATTTCAGAAACGTCTCGGGGACGCGTGGCGTGAATTTCGAAGTTTCAGCGAGTCGTGGCTGCAGGTTCGCCTGCACAGTGGTCCGGGCTCTTTGCCCGACGTCTATCGAGAAGTGCTGGAGGGTCGCAGCGATCCGGCCTCCGGACATATCGTCACCCTCCGGGAGGACTGACAGAGACAGGCCCCTTCGCACAGAGCCATGAGGTGACCTGCGAATCAGCTCAGACGGCCGCTTTGGCGGGAACTTGCCCCTGGAAAATCCCGGTCAGGAGTAGCGGCACCTCGAGGGTCACCCCCAGAAAGGCCCCGAACAGGGCTCCGCCGCGAGCAATGCGTGAGGCGAGGTACTCATCGGGCAGGCCGAGGTAATACAGGGCGATCATGGAACCGGTTGCGATAAAACCGCCCACGGACATGGCGATAAACTGCTTGAGCGTATTTCCCTCCGCTTCAAAGCGGAAAAAAAAGGGCGACGAGAGTTTTTTGTGGATGCCGACCCGACTTCCGGTCGCCACGGCACCGAGATAATGGCCCCATTCGTGGACGATATGCGCACAGAAAAAGAGCATCGCCCCCACGATCCACCCCGAAAAATCAGCCCCGACGCCAGTCCCCGCGGAACGAGCCGCCAAAAGCCACCAAAGGCCCACCGACAAAGCGATAATCACCAGATCCCGGACGAGATAACGCTGCAACATGGAGTTAACCTTACCCTCTGAGCGAGGGTTCGCCAAAAGTATTCCTTACCGCAGCGCGGCATGGTCCCCGGGACGCCCCCAGAAGGCTCGCAAATTTCATCGACGGGTTTCGTCTGGTCAGAATCCCGGATTCGTGCGAGGGTCGCTGGCATGGCGATGCAAAGAAGAGAACTTCTGATTGGTGCGGGCGCGGCAATTGCAACGGCGACGGCAGGACGGGCTCTTGCCTCGGAACATGCGGGGCACGGGAATCATGCCGCCAAAAAAACTAGCCCAACGCCGAGAACCATCGTCTTCGATAATGCGATTGCACTCCGGGCTCTGGGCGAGATGTGTATCGCCTTCTGCCTCGACAACATCCCCGAGGATCCGTCACTTGTCGATTGTGCGCGGACCGCGAAAGAAATGCTCGCGGTCAACGGAGCCATCGAGCAACTGGCGGCGATGGACTCGCCCCGTCTCATGGAGGTCGCCAAGGCCACCGTCAGTGTTTACGACAATTGCCAGAAAATTTGCGAAAAGCACGAAGCGCACCACAAGATCTGCCGACAGTGTGCCAAGCAATGCGCCGAGATGAAGATCGCCATCGCCGCGCTCACCTGAACAAGGGCCGCTCCCGAGGGGAAAAACTTTCGTCAAGGTCCGACCGGACTTCAACTCGGGTTGTCAATCGCGGCTTCGATCGAGGGTAATACCGCGTCGCCGAGGGCAGAGCCCAGACCGATATTGGCCTCGACGATGATCATCGCCCCATAGCCGCGGGGCAGGTCCAGCCAGGGTACGGCACCAAAGGCACCCGGGTCGGTCAACCAACCATCGCGCTCCGTATCCACCCACCAGCCGTATCCATAGCCCGCCCAGAGAGACTCCGTCTTTCCGCCCCACGCCAGATCGATTTGGTTCGCCTGCATCTGCTCGACGGCATTTGCCGACATCACGAAATTTTCCCCGCAGCGCCCCCCTCGAAGCTGCATCAAAAGCAGCTTTCCGTAGTCGCCGGAGGTGGTGTAGAGGCCCGCTTCCATGCTGGGGTTTCGAGTCTGCGGCAAATTGCCCGGATCTCCATCGAACTGCGCGGGATAACTCAGCAGATTCGACAGTGGGTCCCCATCAAACGGGTTGCTGAACCCGGATGCTGTCAGGCCACAGGGCACCTCGTAGATCTCCTCGAAAAGTCGCTCCCAACTCTTCCCGCTGACCGCTTCCGCCACCGCACCAGCAACCTGCCATTGCCCCCCGCCATACCGAAATGCCGTCTGCCGTGGAATCACTTCCGGTGCCGCCTCCGTTGCGGTGAAAATCGACTTTCCGCAATCCAGCAAAGTCCCGGTCGCGCGCCACTGGCACATATAGGGCTCGAAGGTGAGATTGGGCAGGAGGCCGACCAGCCCCGAGCTATTGGAAATCAGATCAGCTGTCGTGACACCGGAGAAGGTACTCTCCCAACCCAGAAAATCCTCCAGTGGTTGCTGCAGGTCCAGCAGCCCGTCATCCGCCAATCGGTTCAGAATGCCTGCCGTGATGACCTTCGAGGACGAGGCTACCAGCGAAATCCGATCCTGATCGAAGGATCCGAAAGCCCGGTGGTGGAGAACCCCCCATTCGCGATGGACGATAATCAGGCTCGCGCCATCGAGGCCTGGAGCTTCCGCAAGAAAATCCTCCACAACGGCATCCGTGACTGCAAAATCAAACGTCGGTGCGGAGGGAGATGAACGACTGCCACCGCAGCCTGCAAGCAACATGAGTATGCCGGCAAGTTGGCCAACCGTCCAAACTTGCTTCAGGAGAGTTTTCCTTGCGTCGATAGATCGGGGGAGCATTTCGAGGTTCCATTCCGGAGTGCTGTCAGAGAGACGCCCGCGGCGAGATATGGGGTTTAATACCAGGCCTGATATGCGGCTCGGGACGAGGTGCATCACACCTCGCCCCGAATTCGAATTCAACACCCGAGCATTCATCCCGACCGCCCGACGGGACTTCAGGACGACCTCCGTCGCCGAGCAGCCAGCACTCGGTGTCAAAAAGCCTCCTGATCCTGCGGTATCCGGATCTCCATCTCGTTGCAATTCCTGCAATAGAATCCCTGGCATACCTTGACTTCCTGATCAGAAAAACCTTGGACCCTATGCATGAACTGGCAACGATGGCTTACGGGAATTCTGTTTTTACTTGCAGGCCCGAGCATGGCATATGCGGCAACTGTTGCCCAAGAGGAAGCGCCAACAAGCACCGGCGAGACCCCTCCGGCCTCCATTGAATCCTTGGTCGTGACGGGCACTCGATCACCGCGGCCACTCCAGAAGAACGCCGCGAGTATCAGTATCGTCGGGCCCGACGCACTGACTCTGGCTCGCCCGGGCGTCTCCCTCGGGGAATCCCTGGCCCGCGTGCCCGGCCTTCTCGTGCAGGAAAGCGGAAACTTTGCGCAGGATGCACGAATCCAGATTCGTGGCTTTGGAACGCGAGCGGCATTCGGAATTCGAGAGATCAAAGTTCTTGTTGACGGACTGCCCGCTACTCTCGCCGACGGCCAAACCCAGATCGACGACCTCGATCTCGCGATGACCGACCGGGTCGAAGTCCTGCGCGGCGCATCCGCTTCCCTTTACGGGAATGCGGCAGGAGGGGTCGTACAAATTTTCACGCGCGAACCTCCGGAAAATCCCGGGGTCACGGCCCGGGTTCTCGGCGGATCCTTCGGGCTGCTGCGAGCATCTGCTCAGGCTGATACTCGTTGGGAGTCCGGCGGCGGTTATCTCGGGGCGACCTGGATGCAGCAGGACGGCTATCGCGATCATGCGCGGACCAGAAGTGCCAACCTGAGCGGCAAGGCGAAATGGGATTTATCCGACACGATTGATCTGACGTTGCTCCTTCAGGCGGTGGATGCGCCGCAGGCGCAGGACCCCGGTGGATTGACGATCGAGGAGGTCGAGGAGGATCGGCGCAGCGCTCGAGAGCGAAATGTTCTGTTGCGGGCAGGCGAAGAGGTCCAGCAAGTCCGGCTGGGTCTGGTCGGTTCGTATCAGGACGGCCCACATAGCGTCGATGGCAATATCAGCCTGCTCTACCGCAGCTTTTTTGCTCGCCTGCCCATCCTTCCCCAATTCGGTGACGGGGTCGTCGGATTCGATCGCATCTCCCCGTCCGGTGGGCTCCAGTACCAATGGAACGGTCCGCTATGGGGGTGGACACAACGCATCACCACCGGTCTCGAGGTGCAACACCAGAACGACGATCGCCGGCGCTGGGCCAACGAGGAGGGGAATCAGGGTGCGCTCGGACTCCATCAAGTCGAGGAGGTTACCGGCATCGGCGTTTTCCTTCGAGAGGACTTTGAAATTCTTCCCGAGGTCGAGCTCACAGGCGGCATTCGCTACGACGCCTTTTTCTATGCGGTCGACGTCCGCTTCCCTGCCGACAGCGGAGACTCGGGCAATCGAACCATGGACCGTTGGAGCCCCTCGGCCGGAATCCTCTGGACGCCGGACAGCGATCTCTCCGTCTTCGCCTCGTTCAGCACCGCTTTTCAGGTCCCAACCACGACAGAATTGGTGAACCCCAATAGGCCGGGCTTCAACGACGAAATCAAACCCCAAACCGCCCAAAGCTGGGAGGTAGGCTCCCGATATGAACACGAATCCCTGACTCTGGGTCTCGCTTTTTTCCTGATCGACCTGCAGGACGAACTGATTCCCTATGAAACCCTGTCGGGAAGAGTGGCGTTTCGAAATGCCGGTCGATCGCAACGCCGGGGAGTCGAACTCGAAGGAAGCGGCAAGCTGCCGATGGGCTTTGGATGGACTCTGGCCGCCGCCGCCCTCGATGCAAAATATATCTCGTATACGACGGATAATGGACAATTCGACGGGAACGCCGAGCCCGGAATCCCGCCCTGGCAGGCGTTCGGGGAACTTTCCTGGCGCGGCGATTCCGGCTTGTATCTGGCCGCCGAGGTCCAGGGGGTGGGAGCCATCCCCGTGGATGACGCAAATCTGGCCAAAAGCCCGGCATACGTCACGCTCGGCCTCCGCATGGCCTGGACAGGGATGATCGGCAAACATTGGCAAGTCCAGCCGTTCGCAGGCGTCCGGAATCTCAATGGTGCAACCTATGATGGAACCCTGCGGATCAACGCCCGCGGAGGACGCTTCTATGAACCGGCCGCGCGCCTGAACTGGTATGCGGGTTTCGAGGCCAGCTGGACCTCCTGAACCGTTTTCGCACCACCAACCAGCCTCCCGATTGTCATATATCTCGACAAATTTACTCGTCATGCTGCATTTGCTATGATCAACACGGTAAGATGTTGTCTTGCACACCCTGAGAATCAGGGTGATCATGACGAAGAACGCGCCGAACGATGTGGGTCGGGCGTATGTGGGGTGGATGATGGGTGGTTTGGGAATTGCTCGCGTCAAGCAAGCTGACCAGCAGAGCAAAGATGAGCAAAAGCCGATGGAGGCGCTCGGCGAAATACGCCTGTCGACCATGGCAAACCTCAAGGGATGTCGGATCGTTTCCGAGGCTTTGGCCGGCAGCCTGAGCAATGAGGACTACGCCAACTACCTGACCAACGTATACCATTATGCCCGTTTCAGCCCCGTTATCATGGCGGCTGCGGCAGCCCGCTGCTGTACGGAGAACGAAGGCCTTGCAACGTATTTGCTGCGGCATTCCCTTGAAGAGCAGGGGCATGAAAAATGGGCTCTCGCAGACCTCGAGAAACTCGGCGTCTCCGGGGAAACCGTCGTCCGGGCGCGCCCCACCCTCGCCTGTGCGGCACTGGTTGGCTACGTCCACGATTTGGCGACGTCCGGAAACCCCGCCGCTATCATGGGTTGGATGTATATCCTCGAGGCTGTCGGGGCGGATATCGGCTCCGAGGTGGGCGCGAAGCTGAGCGAAAACCGAGGGGGCGTATCGGCTCCCGTACAATTTGTAGCGGGGCATGGAGCGGCTGATGCGAGCCATTTCGAGGATATAAGCCGAGCCATCGAGGGTCATATCCAGACTCCTGAAGATCGGAGAGACGTCTGCGAAGCGGCTCGCGTAGTCTCGTATCTGTACACGACAATGTTCCGACAAGTGGGAAACGAGCAGGCCGGATGGGCGTGGTCATAGGTCCAGCGAAGACGCCCCGAGAGATTTCGGAAATCTGCGAACTCCGCTACCGCGTCTACGTCGAGGAGTTGCAAATCCCGACCCCCGAGGCCGATCACGAGTCCCGATCTATCCGGGATGTGATCGAGGAGAACAGCCTCTCCTTCGGTGCCTGGAAAAATGGGGAAGCGATCGGCTCTCTGCGGGTGACCTGCCTTGCCGACCTTCCGGAACCGCAGAAGATTCTATCGCGCCTCCATATGCACCCGGCTCTGGCCGGCTTCGGCATGGACGCCCTCTGCACGACGAGCCGATTCATGCTCGATCCCCGGAATCGCAATGGACGATTGATCTATCCTTTGATGAAGGTCGTGTACGACTATATGCGCCAACGCGAAATCCGGCTGAATTTCGGGGACTGCAGCCCTCACCAGCTCCCCTTTTATCAGCATTTGGGCTTCCGCAATTACGAGAGAGGGTTTGATGATCCGGCTTACGGTTACAAGTTGCCACTCCTCATGCTGCTCGGCGATCGACAGGAACTTTTGCGGCGTCGGACGCCGCTCGCTCGAGCTGCTGCAAACTACCTCGACGACAATGAGGTCATCGCGTGGTTCCACGAAATGTACCCGGGAGCGGGACCGGCGCTAACCGGGACAGAGCTCGGACCCGGCGGCATGAGACCTCGGGTGGAACAGCGGCTGGGCTCCGGGGTCGCGAACAGTTGCGCTATTTTTCGTGGCATGGGAGATCGCGAGATAGACCAGATTCTCGACCAGTCCACAATCTTTCGGATCTGCACCGGCGACCGGGTCGCCAGACGCGGAGAGCCCGCCAAATCAACGTTCCTCCTCGTCGCAGGTGAGGCAACATCGATCCAGGGGGACCGAAAATTTCCCGTTCAGCCCGGCGATCATTTTGGACAGAATGGATCGTTTGAAAAGTACCGCCATTCGGAAACCGTCATTGCCGATATGCCGTGCGTTGCTGTGGCGATTCCCGCGGAAGTTTTCGGAAAAATGCGTCGCCAGGCACCTGCTGCAGCCGCCCGACTGGAGAAAAATCTCGGACAGCCACTGACCGCTCAGCGAAAGCGAGAAAATCTCTTTGCTGCCGGCACCGGAGCCTGAGCGCTGGGCTCGGAGGAAAGCAGAGGCTCCGCCCGAGCGTTTCGCCTGAGGGCCGGGGTACGCCCCTTTTCGATCGGGCTGCTTACCGCATGTCTGTTTTTTCTCCTGGCCCGGCTGGCGACTCTCCTGTCGCAAAATACGCTCTGGTCGGAAATCTCGTTCGCCGCCAGCTTCGCGGCCCTCTTCGTGATCGGATCCCTGCTTGACTGGCGGCGCCTGACGGGCTCATCCAAACGACTGCTATTCGGCGCGATCGCAGCAACTCTCAGCCTGCCTCTCCTCTGGCTCTTTCTTGGATGGGTGCTCCCCCGAGCCGCGCCCTATCTCCCGAAACTCGATAGCTGGCCCAGCACCCTGCTCTGGATCTTCGGCGTTCATACCCTCCTCCTGCTGCCGGTGGCGCCCCTTCTGGGGGCGACCCTTTCCCGGACCAGACGAGAGGCCGAATCCAGCGGGCCCGTTTTCGCAGGTTTTCTTGTCGGCGCTCTGGCCGCGATGCCTTGGCTGCAAGCAGCCTTTGCCTGGCAATTTGGGACTCTCCAAATCTTTCCGGCGACAGCCGCCATTGCGTTGGCCATCGAGACAACCCTTCCCCCACGCAAGCGCACGCTGATTTTCCTCCTGCTTTGCGTCGGGCTCAGCGCCTTATGGCCCCGCTCGCTGCTCAGCGGGAGCCTGCAAGATCGATTCGGTACGCTTCTCGCGCTCGCGGACGAGGCGCCCGGGATAGCGATGGTCACCGATGATGCCAATCGGGGACGGCTCCTGCGCGGACCCGACGGCCGCGCGATATACGCGGAAGCTCTGGCGCAAGAGGATCGATTTTTGGCCCATCTGCCATTGATCCTCCAAGGCCAGCCAAAGCGAATGCTCTTTCTCGGCCGAGGCAGCGGCCAACCAATCGCCGCCGCGGGCACGCATTCGGATCTCGAAATCTTCGTTCGCGACCGACTCGGCGAACCCGCCCATTTGACGAGTTGGTTTACCGACAAGTCGGCGGCGCCAATCACGCCCCGGACAGAGACCGCAGCGGCATGCTCTCCCGTCTCGGGAGGCCCTTTCGACGTCATTCTCCTCCAACCGCCGATGGTCACCTCGCAAGCCTTTGCCGCGTGTCTCTCGCAATCGTTTCTCGACTCGATCGCTGAAGCTCTGGCTCCCGACGGGCTCTACGCCGTGAAAATTGATCCGGGGACCCTACCCGTCGAGGAATTGGCTCTGGTTATGTCGGAGCTGACAACGGAGTTCCTCGACGTGACGATCTGGGCCGGCCAGCCAGCCTCGCGATGGATCGCCATTGCCAGTAAACAGCCACAGAGCGTGACCCTCGCTTCCTTGCGCGCGTTTTGGCGGAACCCGAAAACCGGTGCGAGTCTGCGCGCCGCCGGGCGCCCGACGCCATTTCACCTTCTTGCCGACTTCCTGATGCCACGAACGAAAGTGCAGAAATTCACCGAAACCTTCCGGAAAAAGGGGACCAGCGCCGCGGAGCTTCCCGCACGAACCGCGCAAAAACCCAGCAGCCATTTCGGCTTCGCTGCGGCAACATCTGACGACTGGACGGTCGCCGTCCTCGGCGGAGAGGCGATTCTTCCGGAAGCTTTTGGAAGAATCTTTGCGCAAATTGAGCGCGCCGAGACCTGGCGCGAACCAAGATTATCAATTCTCGACCAGCCATCTGCGGCCGGACTCTCCGGAGCGGAGATCGAGGAGATTATCCGGAATTTGCGCTCGCCCCCCATCGAGCAAGGGAGGACGGGACGAGCCGATTAGAGAAAATTTCAGCTTATGGAGACAGCTGTGAAAAAAAAATCTGCTTGCGGCCGCTCGATCTTTGTTTGCGACAGCGATTGCAAAACCGTTGTGAAAACAATTGCTTGAAGGATAGCCCCGACGAAAAACCGGCCAAATTCGAGAGAATTTTGCCCAGATCGTCGGCAATAGAAAAAATAGACTTTCCCGCAGCCCTGCCGATAGGGAATCTTGTGGGCTCTTAAACCTGCGTCGCAGGTATCACTGTTCAAGTATGTTCCCCGGAGGTTCCGTAAAATGAAAAAACCCGTCGTCATTATTCCCTCGATCCGCACGATCGAGGCCGACCGCATCGCCGCGATTCCCGAGGATGTCGATATTTTTGTCGTCGATGACTCGGACGGCAATATCAAGAAATCTCGCGACAAAATGACGGTCTTCACCTACGACGACCAGCGGGAAGTCATGGGTAAGGATTATGATCTAATCCCCCACAAGACTGCGGCGTGCCGCAACTTCGCGTTCTATTACGTCTACAAACACACCGACCATGACGTCGTGATTACTCTCGACGATGATGTGTTTTGCCCACCCAATTTTATGGACGCGTACTCCTGTGTCGGCACAGAAGGCACCTGGCCCAACGTGGAGGTCGATGGCTGGTACAACACCATCTCCTTCCTCAATGAGTTCGGCGACGATGGGCGCACCATCTATCCGCGCGGCTTCCCATATTGGCTCCGTCATCCCCTCGAAGAGAAATTCACTGAAGTCTCCGGACGCATGACCTGCATCATGGGGCTTTGGAAAAACGTTCTCGACTATGACGGACTGGATAAATATCTGTTCGAGGATTATCGCTCGCTGCGAAACGATGTGAAGCTTGTCGAGCCGCTCCTCACAGTCGGAACGCCAAAGGTTCCCACCAAGTTCTCTTTCTGTGCAATGAACTTCGCTTTCCATCGCGACATGTTGCCGGCAGCCTACCAGATGCCCATGGATCGAGAGATTGCCAAGGGCTATCCGATCTGGAGATTTGACGATATCTGGGCCGGTTATGTGATCGAAGCGCTGGTGCATAAGCGCGGCGGCCAGGACCTGATTGCAGTTGGCGAGCCCGTCGGTACTCACCTCAAAGAAGGCGATCTTCTCAAGGAAGTTCACGGCGAGCATTACGGTCACCTGATGTCACCCTACTTCTACGGCATGATCGATGCGGGAGTGGACGCGGCGCAGCCCGGAACCTATGCGGCCATGTATCAGGACGTATTCGGCTTCCTGGTGAACAATTTCACCAAGGTGGCTGATGATCTTCTCTGCCCGCCGATGTACCGTGAATATTTTCTGGAAACCTTCCAGAGACTGCATCGCTGGTCCGAACTTTTCGATCGCTAGCATTTTCCGGAAGCTGCTTGCGGCCATAGCCCAAGAGGCAGGACACCAGCTTCCAAAAAGAACCGAGGAGGGCCGGAGCGATGACCGCTCCGGCCCTTTTCCTTTTGCGGCAACCTCCTGATTTTGGAAAAGCCCATGAAAATGGGCTTTTCCGTCCTGGTTTGGCCGCGCGATTTGCGGCCGCAAACGTGTTTGGGCAAGTCTTGAAGATCTCGCGGGGATTCCCGTCAAAAAAACATCGTTCAACCAACTGTCCCGAAAAGGAATCGAGAAAAGCATATGATGAAGTTTATCCTCACCACAGCCATGGCATTCGCCCTGATCGTCAGCCCCACGTTTTCATCCGCGGAAGAAGCCGCTCCGGCTGACGACAATCAGAAGACGTTTTACGCTTTGGGCTTTTTGATGAGTGGCAATTTGAAAGCTTTCGATTTGACCCCCGCAGAACTCAAATTCGTGCAGGAGGGCCTAGCCGATGGCGCCAGCGGGAAGGAGCCCGCCGTGGATCCCAATGCGTTCCGTGACCAGTTGCGAACAATTTCGCAGGAGCGCAGCACCGCGCGTGCCGCAAAGGAGAAGGACGCCGGGAAGGCGTATCTTGCCAAAGCCGCAAAAGCACCCGGCGCCGAGACAACAGATTCCGGGTTGATCTTCACCAGCGTCGAGGCCGGGACGGGAGCTCAGCCTGCCGCCACCGACCGCGTCAAGGTTCACTACACCGGGAAACTTCTCGACGGAACCGTATTTGACAGCTCGGTCGAGAGAGGGACTCCGGCAACCTTCCCTCTCAACGGCGTGATTCCTTGCTGGACCGAGGGTGTGCAGAAGATGAAGGCTGGGGGCAAAGCGACGCTGGTCTGTCCCTCGGATATTGCTTATGGCGACCGTGGCGCGCCGCCCAGCATTCAGCCCGGAGCGACGCTGATCTTCGATGTCGAGCTGATCGAAATTGTCGCGCCGGAGAAGGTGGTGACTCCCGATCCCACCAAGTAAGATGTCGGCATGAAAGCCGACACGACACGATGCTGAATCTGGCATCCGCAACCGATCGCGCCTGGGTCGACCGGGCCTCTCTCCAAATGGAAGAGGTTCTGGTCGACCACGCGCATTGCGAAAAGAAGGCGGCCTCGACCGCCATCAGGCTGCTCTTTCGCTACCCTCATCTGGAACCGCTGCAAATTCCTCTCGCACGTCTGGCGCGCGAAGAACTCGCTCATTTCGAGACAGTTCTGGGCCATCTATCTCGTCTCGGCATGACTTTTCAGAGGCAAAAAGCGAGCCCTTACGCCGGGGAATTACTGGCCGCCGTCCGCACCCGCGAGCCGGATCGGCTCCTCGACACCCTGCTCTGTCTCGCCTTGATCGAGGCACGAAGCTGCGAGCGCATGAAATTGCTCGCCGATCATCTCGACGACCCGGAGTTGCGAGATCTTTATCGTGGCCTCCTGGCCAGCGAGGCCCGACATCACAGATCTTATGTGACTCTGGCTGAGGAAATCGCCGGAGATCACGACGTTTCCGAACGACTCCGCACTTTGGCAGAGCATGAGGCTGAGGTGCTTTCCCGGATGCCGAAGCACTTGCCCCGGATGCATACCTGAGCACATAGCACCCTCTACAGGGCTGCGAATTAAAGCCTTGTGCTTTTTTTGGAACCCATGATAATTTCAGGGTTGGCTTGGCTTGTGGCCCCGGACAGAAACTTGAATCAGGCAAACCAGATCCGGTTGGATCGCACACAAAATCCCCAAAATTTATCCCTGGGAGGGGTTCCCTTGAAATCATTTGCTCAAATTTGCCTTCTTTCTCTATTTGTCCTGCTGCCACGAACCGGCTTGGCCACGGAAGCCAGCGAACTGTGCACGGGGAACCCCTGTACAATCAGCAGCGCCGTCACCATCGATGCCGGCTCCGTTCTGGAATTTGGCGCAGAGACCGACCTGGTCTTCGCGGCTTCGGCCAAAGTCACGATCGAGTCTCTGCCTGATCCGGTCCTCCGGCGCATCACCTTCAAAGCCGGAACGATTACGATGCGCAGCGGTGCTGAAATTGACGGCAATGGGGCGCAATCTCGTGTCGACCTGGAGGCCCTCGCGGGAGACATCTCCCTTGAGGTCGGGAGTATCATTGACGTCCGTGACAATTACGCGGGCTCGATCTACATCAAGGCTCTGGAAACTCCCGGCAGCGCCGTGACCGCAGCCGGCGAGCTGCGCTCCTCCGCCACCGGCGCCGATGCGCAGGGAGGGGTGATTTCAATCGATGCCTCCGGGCCGATCACACTATCCGGCGAGATGATTCTCAATGCCTCTGGCGCGGACTCCGCAGGCGGAGACTTCTCCGCATATGCGGGCGGCGACCTCGTTGTGAGTAGCGAGATCACCACACAAGGCGGCGCATACGGCGGCGGACCGATCTTCTTCAGCAGCACGGGCGGGAACATCATTTTCAACGGAGAGATCGAGGCCTCCGGCGGCGGTCCTGACGGCGAAGCCGGTTCCATCGACTTTTCCGCTCCCGCAGGCTTTGTCGATATTTCCGGGATCATGAACGGCAAGGGCGGGGCTGGTGCCGACGAAAATTGCGGGGACGGCTCACCACTCACGATTGAATCGGGCGGAGATATCGATCTACGCTCCGAGCTACGATTCCAGGGCGGCACCCAGTGCTTTGGCGGTGAAGTCGATATCACTACCAGCGGCAGTGTCACCATGCATCCCGGCAGTTCACTCTCCCTGCGCGCTGGCGGCAGCTACGGAAGTGGCGGTGGCATCTCCATCGCAGCGACCGGAAACAGCATCATCCGGGATGCCGATCTGACCTCCCCGGGAGGTGGCGGATTTGTGGAAATTTTCTCGGGTGGAGGCACAGAGATCCTTGGAGAGCTCGATGCCGAAGGCACTGGGCGCGATGGCCTCGGCGGTATGGTCCTTCTCTCCGGCTGTTCCGTCAATGTGGCGGCAGGCGCCGAGATCGATACCCGGGCCGGCTTTGTCTACCAAGGACTTGGCGTCAACGAGATCCGGGCCCGGGGAGCCATCACGATTGCCGGCACCATGCTGGCCTCGTATGCAAATGTTTTGATCTACGACACCGTGGAACCGACCATCACCGGCAATATCAGCGCCGACAACGGCTCGGATCCGATAATTACACCCGTCTCCGACCCCTCTCTCGATGGGGCGCAGCCGCCGGTCGTGCTCCCGGAATGCGCGAGTGCGTGTGGCGACGGCACGACCGATGAGGGCGAGGTTTGCGACGATGGCAACATCCGGAACTGTGACGGTTGCAGTTCCGACTGTAGTCGAATCGACGATCTCTGCGGCGATGGTATTCTTGAATGCAACGAATCCTGCGACGATGGGAATCTCGACAATGATGATGGCTGCGAAGACACGTGTCAGCCAACCGGCGTAGACGGGATTCGCATCCCCGGGACCAAGGCCCGCAACGGCTGCCTGGTCCAGTGGGACCTCGTCACAGCGGACCCGGCACTGGATCGCAACGGCAACCCCGATAACGAACAGTCGTGTACCGACGGGGATCCCATTTGCGATCAGGATGGCGTGATCAACAATTCCTGTGCCTGGGAGGTCAGTGCCTGCCTCGGTGTCAATAATCCCGAGAAACCGCTCTGCGACGCAGAGCCCATTGTCTTTGCCAAGTTGCGTAAGCCGCGAGTCGGCTTCGGCCGGGATCCCGTCGACCTGAGCAATGCCGCTGTGGTCGCGTCAGCACTCACCGGTCTGGGTGGGACCGTGAAATCCGGAACGACCACTTTGCAGAATGGACCCAATCTGCCCGAGGACGGCCTCTGCACGAATTCGTTCGAGTTCGTAGTCCCGGTTGGCGGTCGCTCCCTGGCGGCCAAACCGCTGAGTGTAGGTGCCCGGGATGCCGGCGGCCGCTCGGTGGTCGGCAACAAGATCAATCTCGCCTGTCTGCGAAATGATGCTGTATGCGGCAACGGCGCGTTCGAGATTGGCGAACGTTGCGATGATGGTAATCTCGACTCCTGCGATGGTTGTTCCAATACCTGCAACGTCGAGGTTTGCGGCAACGGTACCCTCGAGTGCGGGGAGCAATGCGATGACGGCGACCTGAACGGCACCGAGAGCAGTCGCTGTAACCTCACTTGCGAGATCGCACCCACCGACCTGAGAATCCCCGGCGGTGGCTCGAGCAAAACTGACTGCGCTGCCGAATGGGTCGTGGAAACCGGACCCGGTGGGGTCCCCATCGCGCGGAATGGGCTCCCCAGACCTATCGCTATCTGCGCTCAGGGCGATGCAACCTGCGACTTTGATCTTGCCGCGCCGGGTTGCCAGTTCCGGCTCTGGGGCTGCTTCGGTGGTGCCGATGAGCGCATCAGCTGCCCCGCACAAGCGGTCAGCGAGATCGATCTCAAACGTCCGGCCGCACGTTCCCGAAAGGCGATCGATCTGGCCGCGAGAGCCAGCTTGCTCGAGGGACTCAACGACGGCACGCTGCTGAACACCAGCGAAGAAAGCTGCACGAAGGCGATGCTGGTGGATGTCCCACGCGGATCAAAACTGGTGATCGCATCCAAAGTCTCCGTAGCGGGTTCCAAGAAGCGGGACGGAGACCGTCTCAAGCTGCAGTGCCTGAAGTAGCAAGCACCACAAGGTAGCTCCGGATCCGGAGCAAGCCCCGCACTGTAGCTCCGGATCCGGAGCTACAGTGCGGTCAGTTTCTTCTCGGTCCCCGTACTGGAGGTCTGATAACCGGGTACCGCGCCGATCTCGCGACGAAGATCTTCGCTCCGCAACACTTCGCAGAGAGCCTCGCCCACCGGCGATGCCGCGAAGTCCTCTCGCAAGACCAGATCATAATCCTCCTGGTCGACCGGAATGAAGTCCAGGCCCAAAGCGACAGCAGCTGAGCGGACTCCTAATCCGACATCCACAAGGCCACTGGAAACAGCCACCGCAGCCGCAGTATGCGTAAAGACTTCGTGGTCGTAGCCGTCGATTTCATCCGGATCGATGCCGGCGCGATCCAAATGAAAATCGAGTAGAACACGCGTACCAGCACCCCTCTGGCGATTCACGAAACGGACGTCCGTCGTTGCCAGATCCGCAATGCCGGACAACTCTCGCGGATTGCCTCTGGGCACCAGCAAGCCCTGCTCCCGCACGGCGAGGGTAAGGATCCGCACCGGCACCTCGGGAATCAGTCTTTCGATATCGGGCAGATTGTAAACTCCGGTCTCCGGGTCGAGGAGATGTGTCGCCGCCATATGAGCTTCCCCGCGCCCCAGAGCGAGCAATCCCGCGAGGCTGCCGACCGAGCTGGTCGCCAACTTTCCGGCGGGGAAATTCTTTTTGAAGACATTCTCCAGAACACCCAGCATCGGGTCATGGCTGCCCGTGACCAGAACGGTCCCCTCAACCTCCGCGCGAGGGCGTAACAATTCGATCTCGACCTCTTCCCCCGCATTGATCCCCTCGACCAGAGGGGATACGCGCAAAAAACCGTCCGCCTTGACCATGGTGGTAATCGCGCCAGCACCCCGCGGCAGAGGGCTGACCAGCAAGCGCCCACCCACCCGGCCGAGCGTCACTCGAATGAACTCCTCCTGTCCGAGACGCGAGGGCAATTTACGAGGTGCGATCGCCGCAAGCGTCACCCGATCCGCGATTGCTGTGCCGAGGAGATGCGCCAACAAGGGCTCCAACAGCTCTCGACAAATGATCGCCGAAGAAACTGGATAGCCAGGCATCCCCAGAGCAATCCGCGTCCCCATTTGCGGACGGCCTGCCGGCGGATCGAGACTCGCGACAATGGCAGGCTTTCCAGGCATCACATCGACCCCGTGTGCCAGCAGAGAGCCCATGCCGGCGAGTGTGGACGCCGTAAAATCGTGCTCACCTGCTGACGAACCCGCGATGACGCAAACCACATCGGCTTCTTCGAGGGCTGCAAGTAATCGCTGCCGCAATTTTTCCGGATCATCGACCACCGGCGGCAGCCTGACCGGATCTCCCCCCCATTCATCGACAAAGGCTGCGATCATCCGGGAATTGAACTCGACAACGCGACCTGGTTCGAGACTATCGCCAGGCTGGATCAGCTCGGTTCCCGTCGGCAAGATCGCAACGCGTGGGCGCGGGCGCACCGCAACTTCCTGGCGACCTGCGGCGAGCAAGGCAGCTACATCAAACGGTCGAATTCGATGTCCCCGAGGAAGCAGCGGTTCGCTCGCCACCACATCCTCCCCCACCAGGCGGACATGCTGCCAGGGAGTGCTCGACGTCCGCACATGAATCTGTTCCCAATCCGTACCGCTCACCGGCTCCGAACCTGTGGTCTCCGGATGCTGGTGGTTCGGTTCCTCGTCGGGCCCGCAACAACCATCATCGACGCCCACGGCGGTCTCGGTGGTTGGCAACATCGGACGGCCATCCGCCGGGGCCTCTCCGGAGAACACTCTCTCGATCATGACGACTGCATTGGCCCAGGTCGGCAGGGCGTTGCCCGTGTCGACGTACGAGAAAGGATGATCGACAGATTCCGGGTCGCCTCGTTCAAAGGTAACCGCTCGCCCTTCGCTTGCGCCGAAACTATCTTCCGCGCGAATCGCAATGCCGTCCATGGCAGCGCCGTGATAATGCGGCACCGATTGCGCGGCATATACGGCATCCGCGGTTATCCGGCCCAGAGACCCCTCGACCCCAACCACCTCGTGCGTGGATAGAGGGCTCGCGCTGGCCAACATATCGGCCCGAGCCTCCTGCAGTGGCTTTTTGTTCAAATAGCGCTTTCTCGACATCAGATCCCCCCTGCGAACAGGATCACATCCACTTCGCTGCCAGCTTCCAGGCCCTCGCGATGCAGATCCACGACAACGTACCCGTCGGCGTATACCAGAGAAAAAATGGCCGCCGATTTACCGGGCAATGGCTCGGCCACCATCCCTTGCGGGCCTTCCACGACGCGGACGCGAACGTAATCTTCGCGACCCGGTGCCGAATCGATATTCCGCCCCAATTTCGCCCGGGTACGGTTCTGCGGCGCAAAGGCGAGCGCGGGCGCCTCGCCCGAGAGGATCCGCACCAACGGGCCTCCGAAGACGGCAAAAATCACCAACGCACTCACAGGATGGCCGGGCAAACCGACAATCGCCTTTCGTTCCGATCCGTTTCCGGTCATCGCCAGAATGGTCGGCTTCCCCGGGGCGACCGAGATACCATGGAAAAGAAGTTCCGTCTCCGGGACTCCGGCAATGACATCGAGAGTCATATCCTTGACGCCCACCGAGCTGCCGCCCGAAACAAATACCGTATCCGCACTCGCCAGAGCACGCGCCAGAACGCTCGCGAACGCCTCCGGGTCGTCCTTGCAGATCCCGAAGTCCAGGACCTCTGCCCCGGCCGCCTCGGCCATCGCGCGCAGGGAGATCTGATTGATATTCCGGACCTGGCCCGGTGCTGGCTCGGTTCGAGGATCCACGATTTCGTCGCCAGTGCCGATCAAGGCCAATCGGGGGCGTCGAACCACCGAAACCTCGAGGATGCCCACCCCGGTCAATGCGCCCAGATCATGGGGGCGAAGACGCCTCCCCGCCGGCAAAATCTCTGCGCCGGCTGCGATATCCTCACCGATACGGATCACATGCTCCCAGGGCGACACGCTCCGACTGACCTCGACCTGCCCCCCCGCCACTTCTTCCGTGTACTCGATCATGACCACAGAATCGGCGCCTTCCGGGAGCATGCCCCCGGTAGCAATCCTCATCGCGCAACCGCGCGGCAATGGTTCTTTGGGTGCCTGACCCATCTCGACCACACCCGAAAGCTTCAAATACGCAGGCAGGGAGTCCGACGCACCAAAAGTGTCCCGGGCCCGCACCGCATAACCATCCATATGGGCGCGATCGAATGTCGGCAGGTCGCCGGGAACCAGCAGGGCCGCGGCCAGAACGCGGCCACTCGCAGATTCTACCGGAACAAACTCGGAACCGAGCGAGTTGATCCGACCGATCGCCTCCCGCGCCTCCGCCGGGGGGACCACCCGAAAAAAAGGTTTGATTTTCTCGTTGTTTCTCATAGCGAAATCCGACGGTGCTGCAGACACGGAAGTTGCTGGCGAACCGCCCGACCCAACGACCGGTCCAGAACCGCCATGGCCAACCCTTCACCCTCGGCGCGAAGGTCCAGAATCGATCCCCAGGGGTCGATCAGCGCGGAATGCCCCCAAACCTCTGTTCCGGAAGTCACCGGACCGACTTGAGCCGCAGCCAACATCCAGCATTGATTTTCAATCGCACGGGCGCGAAGAAGGACCTCCCAATGTGCCGGGCCCGTATGCGCTGTAAAGGCCGCAGGGGTGACGAGAATTTCCGCGCCCTCGCGCACCAGCTCTCGGTAGAGTTCCGGAAATCGCAGATCATAGCAGATCGAGAGACCGATCTTGCCCACCGGCGTCGAAACACAAACGGGTTGGTGACCCGCCTGGAACCTTGCTGATTCTTTTTCAACCGGCCCCCCGGGCACTTCAAGATCGAAGAGATGCATCTTTCGGTAGACCCCCAACCGCGCGCCATCGGGACCAAGAACCACCATGGTATTGAAGGGAAGAGCGTCGGCCGTCCCGGCAGCTTCCAGAATCGAGCCCGCGACCAGGGTCACCCGCATTTCGGCAGCCACCTCGCTGAGCAACTCGACGGTGCGACCCTCGAGAGACTCGGCAGCGGCAGCCATCTGTGCCGTTGCGCCTCTCCAGGAGAAGAGCTCGGGCAGGACGACGAGACGCACGCCTTGATCAGCGGCTTTACGCACCAGGTCAAATGCCGTGCGCAGGTTTCTCTCCTTGTCCGATCCCACGCGCATCTGCACGCAAGCCGCCAGAACGGAATCCTCGCCAACCGGGGCCTTCGAAGTCACCCTTTCGGGCTACCGACCCCCCCGCGCAGGTGCAACAGCCCCTCAGGAAGCCAGAGGGATCTCTCCCATCTGAACCTGAAAGAAGTCCGCACACGGCCCCGAAAGCATCGCCTCGGCAACCCGGCGGGCATCCGGCCGATAGGTGCCCGCTTCCACGGCAGCCCGAAGCCTTTGGCAGCGTGCCCGCGACCCGAAAGAGGTCGCCAATAATGCGTCCAGACCCGTGTGATCCCCATGCCCCCGCCCGAGAAAATCAAATGCACTCATTGGAACAGCTATCGACCGCCACAAGGCGCAGCTTTAGGGTTCTGCGAAAAAAAGTCGCAGTCATGCGACCCCCTTCGCCGGGATAAATTGATTAAGCCTCTGTAATCTCAGGGACTTTTATAATTTTCGGGCAGTTGAAATTTATTCTTCGCCGAGCCGGATCTCCTCCCGACAATCCGCCAGCAATCCCCGCATCCGGCCCATCGCCTGGCTGTGCAGCTGGGAGATCCGACCTTCGGTGAGGCTGAGCACTTCAGCCATTTCGCGCATGGTCAGCCCTTCGAAATAATAACAGGAAACGACAATTCGCTCCTTTTCCGGGAGCTTTTCGATGGCTTCCGCCAGAATTTCGACACGTTCCTTGCGCAAAACCTTCTTCATCGGTCCAGCTTCGGACGCATCCGAGAGGACATCGTCCCCGCAAAGCATTTCCTCGCCGCGCCCAAAGGATAAATCCCCTGTGGCAATCGGTGCCTGGGTACTAAGATCCGTCGTCGTGCGATTATAATCCTGCAGACTGAGGCCCAATTCGGCAGCAATTTCCTCAGCTACCGGCGACCGACCCAATTCCCCCTCGAGTCGGCCAACAGCCGAATCGATCTCGTGGGCGCGCTGACGCATGCTTCTCGGCAACCAGTCACATCGGCGCAGATAGTCGAGAATCGTCCCCTTGATGCGATATTGCGCATAGGTCGAAAACGAGGCCTCTCGGTCCGAATCGAATTTGCGCATGGCATCAAGCAAGCCCAGGGTGCCCCAGGAAATGAGGTCCTCGGCCGCGACTTCAGGCGGCTTTCGCGGCAACATCCGCTGAACTACCTGACGAACCAGGGGTAAATGACTTCGGACGATCTCCTCGTCATATGGACTCTGTTCGGTGCCGAGCAGTTCCCCGCAAAATAGTCTTTGCTGCTCGACATCGGCGTCCATGACCTCCGAGTTCAATTCCAATTCCGCATCAAACGAGGTCTCCGCTGCCAACTCGGCCCCCGCCACCATCTTCCTCACCGCTGCCTGTGCACCCATGACTCTTTTATCCCCTCTCGATCCAACCGTGGATCCTGTGATGCGAAGCTTTATAGCGAGAACCTTGCCAAGCCTTATCGGCCACCGCGATTCAAGAAAAATCAATAAAAATAAGGGTTTCCTGAAATCTACGGAACTGAAATGGTACAATTTTGCCGCGCAGAATTGTCCACCATTGTTCGAAATTGTCCGATAGCCCCCCGGCGCAAAGATCCCCCGGGGCTGCGGAAAACTTCTCATATTGCATTGCGGGCCTTGCCGGGCTTGCGTACAGACACCGCCATGGCCAGTGAACGCACGAAGGAAATCAAACGCCGCCGGAAACGTCGGAAAGAAGTCGCCCGCGCACGTAAAAAGGAGGCCATCGCGGCCTCTCGCACCAAAAAGAAATAGCCGGTCGCCGGAAAAGGCCCTCCCCCGGTTGGATTGTCCCGAGACGGCAGTCTTGCCGGCGACGCCCCAAGGGCCGCAAGTTCGACGTCGAACTGCAGGGCAAGGGGCCAATTTCCCACCCCTTCCTTGGAACAGGGGGTTCCTGCATCCGCGGTTTCATTTGCAGTTCGGGCCGAAATCCTGCACCCGTGCCAAAGGAATCATGCGAGCCGCTTTACTCTCCGAGGGAAAGTTCCGGATTGAGGAACTTCCCGAACCCGTTCCCGCTGAAGATCAGGTGGTCCTGAGCGTGGATGCCTGCGGAATTTGCGGCACCGACCATAGCCTCTGGCAAGCTCCCGGACTCGCACCAGATACCATTCTGGGCCACGAATTCGCCGGACGGGTCCTGCAAATCGGCAGATCCGTCCGAGAGTGGGAAGAAGGGGATGCGGCCGCGGTTCTGCCGATTCCCTACTGCGGTCGATGCGAATTATGCACCGATCACCGACCGAATCTCTGCCGCAGCGGCCTGCGCGCGATGATGGGATGCGGCAGCACGCCGGGCGCCCTCGCCGAAAGAATTACCGTACCCGCAGTGCAACTGCGCCGAATCCCCGGGGATCTCGACCCGGCAAGTTTCGCCCTCGTGGAACCCCTTGCGGTAGCGCAAGCAGCGGTTGATCTGGGCCGCATCGCCGCGGGCACGCGCGTCGGAATTCTCGGCCTGGGCCCTTTGGGGCTTTTTGCGGGCCTGATCGCCAAGGAACGCGGCGCACTGGTATTCGGGATCGATCATCGCTCGGATCGAGTCCGAACCGCTCACTCTCTGGGACTCGGCGCCTTTGTCGCTGACGAGCTGGCCGACGAACGCCTGCGCGATCTGACTCTGGGTGGACCGGAAGTCGTGATCGAAGCCAGTGGCAAGGAGGACGCCATTGACCGCGCGGGCGGCATCGCCCGCATTGGGGGTCGCGTGGTCATGGTCGCCAGCTACCACGCGCATTCCAAGATCGAGCCCGGTCATTGGGTCGACCGTGGTATCTCGCTGCTACCCTCGATTGCCTACACCCCGCAGCAATTCGACGAGGCCGTCGCCATGGTTGCCAGTCGGGCTATCGACGTGTCCCGCCTGGTCTCGAGCGTGCATCGACTGGACGAGATCAACGAAGTCTTTGCGAGTTTCCGGGTGCAGACCGACCAGATCAAGCTTTTGATCAGCCCGGGCAGCTGAAAGCAGCCTTCACGGTACCGGCGAGGTCCCCGCGCCGACAACCCAATCCAGTTCGGCTGCGGTGGACAGTAGTTGTGCACGTGCATCAATTCCGACGTACAAAGCCTCTGCGAGGTCGCGCTCCGCAGTGAGCAACTCGACGATCGTCGCCAGCCCCTGCTTGTAGCTGTCCCGATTGGAGCCATAGGCCTCGGTAGCCGCGGCTTCGAGCGCCTGCGCGTATTCCCATTTTTTCCGGGCGGCTCGAAAGTCATGATAGACCCGCCAGATGGCCGCCACGGCCTCGAGGCGAGCGGTCTCCAGTGCCGCTTGTTCACCAGCGGCCTCGGCTCGGGCCTCCCGAATGGCGTTCCAGCGATCGAAGCCCTGAAAAAGCCGCCACCTGACGCTGAGCAGCGCCCGGTAAGCAGGTTCATCAGCGGCGTCGGTCGCGCTCGAGTTGATCGTGTACCACCAAAGATCCTGACCCCAGCCCGCATCGAGATAGACCTCCGGCAGAAGGTCAGCCTGCGCCTCCTCGGCGGCCGCCTCGCGAGCGCGAACGCGCGCCATCTGCGCGAGGAGATCCGGACGATCCACCAATGCCTTCGCGATCAAATCATCGACGGAGGTTTCCAGAGCGGCCGGCAGAGGGAGATCTCCGAGTCGAACAATCTCGACCGGTTGATTGGCCGGAATTCCGATGGCCATCGCCAGCTCGGCCTGGCCGTGACTCACCCCGACACGTGCGCTTTCCAGATCGTAAATCGCCTTGGCCCGTGTTTGTCGGGTCAGGAGGACATCAGGAAGTGTCTCCAGTCCTCGGGCTCGGCGTTGCTCCGCGGCCTCATTCACCGAAACCGCACGGGCCAGGTTCCCTTCAGCCGCAGCCACCATCGCCCAGGCTGCGTCCAGAGCATAGTAGCTCCGCGCCACGGCGAAGATCACGTCCTGAATCACCCGATTCGAAGTCAGATTCGCGGCTTGCAGCCTCGACTCCGCAGCCTCGAGCGCTCCCGCACGGCGGCCAAAATCGAGCAATGTCCAGGTCAGGGTCGCCTGCGGCAGAACTTCCCACTGATCCACCCGAATCGGCGCTTCCTTCTGTTGGAACAAAAAACTTTCGTAACCGGCATCCACGCCGGCCTCCAGCTCCGGAAAATAAGCCGACTGCGCCCGCGCCGTTCTGGCCGCGGCAGCCTGCGCCAACTGCCACGCTTGCCTGGTCGCCGGGTTTTTCAGCAACGCGAGATCGACCAGCTCCAACAATCCCTGCGGATGCTCGATCAGATCATCCGGAGTCAGGGGCAAACCCACGCCCGCCGAGGCCGACACTTCGGGCCCTCCGGACCAGACCATCCCGGGTCGGGCGACCACGCGATTTTCCGGTTCCAGAAATGTCGGAGCTCGCCCACCGGCGCACGCCATCTGGAGCGTCAGGACCCCGAGGACCGTCAGCTGCTTTACAAGGGCTCGATGTTGGTATCTCATCCTGCTCCATAGGCCGCTATCGGAATGCAGATCTCAAAGATACCCCGATCTAACGGGCACAGCTTGGCGCTTCAGGCGATTGGTGCGGCAACGGCCCTTTCCCTGCAGGCCTGTGATCCGATCGTGAGCATCGATGGGGCTTTCTTCCCCGCCTGGATGGTCAGCCTGATCACCGGCATCGCCGGCGCGGCCATCGTCCGACAGGGCCTGATTCGATTATCCATTGACCCCTACGTGAAACCCCGGGTCCTCGTCTATCCCAGCCTCGCCCTGCTGATCACAGTCAGCCTCTGGCTGCTTCTCTATCGGCAATAAGGCATGGACGAACTGACGAAAGAAGATCAACGACGACAATGGATCGGCACTTTTTTGTCCGTGGCGATCATCATCTCCACGATTGTCGTTTGTCTGGTCGCAGGTCGTCTGATCTTCGAGAATCCTCGGACAGATGATGCCTCCGTGCGGGCCAATTGGATCGGCATCGCACCCCATGTGAGCGGGCCGATCGTCGAGTTGCCGATTCGGGACAACCAATATGTGGAGAAGGGCGAACTTCTCTTCGTAATCGATCCTCGCCCCTATGAGGCAACCCTCGCTCTCGCCGAAGCTGACCTCGCCGTCACCGATTTCGAGATTCGCGGGCGTCGTCGCGCGATTGAAGCCGCGGCCGCCGAGTTGGAGAAGATTTCCGCGCAGGATGAGTACGACCGACAATATCTCGCGCGGATCGAGCCACTGCTGGCCCAGGAGTTCGTGACCGCGAATGATGTCGCCGAGGCCCGCACCAGAGTAGCAGCCTCCAAGGCCGCCGTGCGGCAAGCACGCCAACGCCTCGATCAGGCAATCGAGGCGCTGGGCGAGATCGACGACACCAACGCCTACCGAGCCGCCGCGGAAGCAGCTGTTGCCCAAGCACAATTGAACGTAGGCTATGCCTCCGTGCACGCGCCCTTCTCGGGCTGGATCACCAATCTCAATCTCGCTGTCGGCGAGTATGCCAATCAAGGTCAGGAAATATTCGCCCTGATCGACGATCGCGTCTGGTATGTGATGGCCAATTTTCGCGAGACGTTCCTGTCTTCCATCCAGCCGGGCATGCAGGCTGAGGTGTATTTGATGGCCTATCCGGAGGAGAAATTTTCAGGGACAGTTCAGGGAGTCGGCTGGGCGCTTTACCAGACAAATGGCGCCTCGGTCGGAACGCTGCCCGACGTCGCGCCAACATTGAATTGGGTGCGACTCGCGCAGAGATTCCCGGTACGTATTACTCTCGACCAACGCAATCCAAAGAAACCCTTCCGCATGGGCGCGACCGCTGTGGTAACCGTCAAAGGCTTTGCCGA
Source organism: Candidatus Binatia bacterium (assembly GCA_029248525.1). NCBI lineage: Bacteria > Candidatus Binatota > Binatia (SeqCode) > Binatia bacterium. The sequence goes on along the minus strand of JAQWJE010000049.1, from coordinate 428,397 downwards.
AGAAACTCCGAGCGACCGATCGAATCGAATCGATTGAGCCGGCCGGTGGAGCAACTCAAATCGCAGAAGTTGCACCGAGGTTCCTGCGAATGCGAAAAGACCGATCATGCGACTCCGATGCGCTCTCTTTCTGACCCTCCTCTCCGGATGCGATTTCGGGAACTTTGAACCAGAACATCCCGAATGGTCCCCACCTGGCGGGGCCGCTCCACAAATCGAAGTCCTGCCGCGCGAGCCCTGCCTGGATCGACGCGAAACCAGGCAAGCTCTTTTTGGCGATCTTCATGTCCATACCGGGCTCTCCATGGATGCCCGAGGCCGAGATGTCATCAACCAACCCGGCGACGCCTATCGTTATGCACGGGGCGAGGAGATTTTCGTTCCGCCGCTTGGTCCGGACGGCCAGGGCACTCGTGGGCTGAAGATTGATCGACCACTGGATTTTGCCGCCGTCACCGACCATGCCGAGTGGCTGGGCGAAGTCAGTCTCTGCACCACACCCGGTTCGGCAGTCTACGACACCGGCGACTGTCGTATTTTCCGGGGCGAAGAAGACTCCTGGATAGCGTGGATGCTGGGCCTCAAGGGTTGGCCCTCTCGGATGCTCGGGATCATGACATTGGAAGGTCGCGGCGCAACCATTTGCGGGGACGAGGCTCGCCCCTGTCGCGCTGCGGCAAAATCTCGCTGGCAAGAAACCCAGCGTGCGGCCGAGGAATTCTATGACCGGTCTTCCTCGTGCAAATTCACGACTCTGGTTGCGTGGGAATACAGTCGCTCTCCTGGCCGCACGAAAATTCACCGCAATGTCTTCTTCCGAAACAATGTCGTTCCCGAGCTCCCGATCTCCTGGATCGACGCTGCCACCGAGGTGGATTTATGGGAGAAGCTGGTCAGCCGCTGCCTCGACACGGGCACACCGTGCGATGCCCTGACAATTCCCCATAATCCCAATCTCTCCGGGGGGCATATCTTCACGCTGGACTATCAGGACCTGCCGCTTGCCGAACAGAAAAAAAGAGTCGCGCTCCGGGCACGACTCGAGCCGCTGGTCGAGATGATGCAGATCAAGGGCGAGTCCGAGTGCCGCAACGACTTATGGAAAGTGCTTGGCGGCGTCGATGAGCTTTGCAATTTCGAAAAGATGCGCGGTCTTGGCGAACTCGGCCCCGAGAATTGTATCGGCACCGAGCGCTCTCTCGGGGCCATGGCCCGCAAGGGATGCGTCCAGAGGCTGGACTACGCACGCTATGCCATCATCGAGGGGATGCGCGAAGAGGAGCGCCTCGGTATCAACCCCTTTGAAGTGGGTTTTATCGGCAGCACGGATACTCATAATGCTGCACCCGGTGTCGTCGTCGAAAAGAGCTATCCCGGGACGTCCGGCATCATGGACGATACAGCGCGCAAACGCCTCACAAGCGGAAACGGCGCCGCGGGGATCGGCAGCAATCTCGCCAGAAACCCCGGCGGGCTTGCGGGCGTCTGGGCGGAAGAGAATTCCCGAGAAGCCGTCTTTGATGCCCTGCGACGACGCGAAACCTTTGCCACCAGCGGCCCCCGCATCCGCCCCCGCCTCTTCGCCGGCTGGAACTTGCCGCCGGACCTCTGTGAACGGAGCAATCTGGCCGAACTGGGCTACGAACTCGGTGTTCCCATGGGAGGCACCCTCCCGGACGCGCCCGACATCGGTGTGGCCCCGACGTTCGTCGTGCAGGCACTCGCGGATCCGGGCACAGCGAAAAATCCCGGAGGCTTGCTGCAGCATATTCAAATCGTGAAGGGGTGGTACGGGCCCGACGATACCTTCCACCAATCGGTGCATGAGGTCGCCGGCGGGGCCGAAAATGGCGCGACCGTCGACCTCGATACCTGCGCCGTATCCGGCCCCGGGCACCGAGAGCTCTGCGGGGGATGGCGCGATCCCGATTTCGATCCGCATCAGCGAGCCGTATATTACGCTCGGATTCTGGAGAACCCCTCTTGCCGCTGGAACGCCTGGCAATGCCTCGAATTCGAGCCCGAAAATCGACCGGGCGGCTGTCAGGACCCTGAAATCGCGCGTGTCATTCAGGAACGCGCCTGGACGTCTCCCATCTGGTACGTACCTCCCAGTACGTGATTTGGCTGGAAGACATTCATAAGGCAGTTGGCGGAAGAACGCTTTTCGAAGGCCTCCAGCTGCGTTTCGAGCGCGGCGAACGGACCGGCATCGTAGGCGCCAACGGGGCCGGCAAGTCCACCCTCCTCAAACTCATCGTAGGCGACGAGGAGCCTGATGCCGGCCGGGTCGGTCACAACTCGGGCATACGGATCGGCATGCTGCGACAGGAGCTCGATTCCCAGTCGGAGGAAACGGCACTTTCAGCCGCGCTCCGCCCCGACCCGGAATTCGCTCGGCTGGAGGCAGCCCTCGAAACGCTCCCCGACCGCATCGAGAACGCCACTGCCGAAGAGCAGGCTCGACTATCCGCCGAACTTGCCGAGGCCCATGAACGATTCGCCCAACTCGGCGGTCACGATCGGGAAGCACGCGCCCGGAAAGTTCTCGCGGGGCTCGGATTCCCTCCGGGAGATGAGGAGCGCGCCCTGCGCACCCTTTCAGGAGGCTGGGCGATGCGTGCCGAGCTGGGCCGACTTCTGACAACACCGCCGGACGTGCTGCTTCTGGACGAACCCACCAACCACCTCGACCTGGAATCCGTCCTCTGGCTGCAGGACCATCTGGCGGGGTCCGATATCACATTGGTCGTCATCTCCCATGACCGCGCGTTTCTCGAGGCTTTGACCCAATCGATTGTCGAGATCGATCGCGGCATCGTGACCCGATACGCAGGGGGGTTCCGGAGCTACCTCCGACAACGCGACGAGCGCCGCGCCCAGCTCGAGGCCTCGGCCGACGCACAAGCGCGCCGGATCCGGGAAACAGAGAAATTCATCGAACGCTTCCGCGCCAAGGCAACCAAGGCACGACAGGTGCAGAGCCGGATCAAGGCGCTGGAAAAGGAAACTCGAATCGTCGTCGAGAAGGATGCGCGCAAAGTCTCCTTCCAATTTCCGCAACCGCCGCGGACCGGGCGTCTCGCCCTCGCGCTCCAGAATGTCTCGAAATCCTACGAGGAAACGCATGTCTACAAGGATCTCGACTTCCGACTTGAACGCGGCGAAAAGACCGTACTCGTCGGCCCCAACGGCGCCGGGAAGTCCACCCTGCTGAAACTTCTGGGCGGAGTTTTAAAGCCCGACCATGGCGACCGGGAAGTCGGCTTGCGAGCCACAGTGGGCTACTACGGCCAACATCGCCAGGAAATGTTGGCGCTCGACAATACGGTGCTGCAGAACGCGATGGACTCCTCCCGTGATGCCGGGGAGACGGAAGTCCGCAGCCTGCTCGGCGCTTTCCTTTTCCGCGGAACCGATGTCGACAAACAAGCCCGAGTTTTAAGCGGCGGTGAAAAGAGTCGTCTGGCCATGGCGATGGTTCTTCTCAATCCGCCCAGCGTCCTCCTGATGGACGAACCGACAATTCATCTCGATATGCCGTCGGTCGATGCGCTCGTAAGCGCCCTGGAACGTTTCGAGGGAGCGATCGGCTTCGTGAGCCACGATGTCCACTTTATCCAGAAAATCGCGCAGCGGGTGGTCCGGATCGAGCATGGCGAGGTCCGCGACTACCCGGGTGATTGGGACCACTATCTCTGGCGACGCAAGCAGGAAAGCCTGACCCCGGAAAACCTTCCGGCATCTGCAAAGAAGACGGCGAACGCGCCCAAGGACATAACGGCGCCTCCTCTCGAGCGCAGCGGGCGCGCCCGCAAGGAGGAAAAAAGGCTCGCCGCGGAAACTCGCAACCAGAACGCTGCCAAAACGAAGGTCGTGCGCGCCGAAATCGCACGACTCGACAAGGATATGGCGCGTCTTGAAGGGGAGCGGAAGGAACTCGAAGCACGACTCGCCGACCCTTCGACGTACGAAGCCGGCAGCGACAATGTCCGCGAAAGCCAGCAGCGTCACGCGGAAATCAGTCGAGAATTGGAAGAATGCGAAGAACTCTGGCTGGATCGCCAGACCGCATTGGAATCCTTGCTGGACGAATAGGCGATCAGCCGCCCCGTCATGCACTTCCGTCCGCTTGACCCGACACCGCCTCAAGCGTCATACCAGTGATGGAGGAACATCCGCTATGGCCGTTCGAGGTAAGGCTGGTTTTTTTCTCGTTCTGTTTTCATGGGTTGCTTGCGCGACAGGCTATGCCTTCGCTCAGGCTGAAGACGTGACGCCAGCGGTTGAAACGATCTCCGTACAGAATCCGGGTGCGGAAGCGACAGAGAGCTCCCCCGAAAGTCTGGTTGAGAACTCCTCCGGCGAACCCGAGCAAGCCTCGGAAGAGAGCTCCGCTTCGAGGCGAAAGACCATCGAAGAAATTGTGGTGTCCGCACGCAAGCGGAGTGAACGTCTGGAAGAAACTCCTGTCGCCGTGACCGCACTCAGCGAGAGCACGCTCCGCGAGGCAGGGATCACGCGGCTTGACGAGATTCAGGACCTTGTCCCCAACCTCCAGATCCACGGGGCCGATAGCGGCGCGGAAGCCAACTTTGTCATCCGTGGCGTGGGGACTTCCAATACCGATATGGCCTTCGACCCCGGCGTCGGCGTCTTCATTGATGGAGTCTTTCTGCCGCGGTCGGTCGGTGCGCTTCTCGATGTGATCGATATTGAACAAATCGAAATCTTGCGCGGACCTCAGGGAACCCTCTTTGGCAAAAATACCGTTGGGGGAGCCGTCAATATCACCACAACCAAGCCAAAGGATTCCGTGGAGGGCTTTGCTCTCGTGCGGCCCGGGAGCCGCAAGACGATGCTCGCTCGGGCGATGCTCAACCTGCCGATCGATTTCGGGCCCTTTGAGGACAAACTCTTCACACGATTTTCGTTTGCCTCCGTGCAGGATGGTGGCTGGGTCCGCAACGTGCCTCGGAAGCAGGACTGGTCCAATCGAAACACGCTCGCCTTTCTCGGCTCGCTTCGCTGGTTGCCCACCGATTCATTGACGGTCGACGTGAGCGGCTCCTGGTCGCAGGATCATAGCTATGCCGCCGGAGGCCAATGCGTCTTTATTCAGGATACCGGCCTGGCGGGTCTTTTCACTCAGGCCGGATACGACGTACAAGAGGCCTGTGATCGGAGTGAGCCATTTCGCAACTGGTCAAATACCTCGCAACTGCAGGAAACCATCTCCTACGGGACTTGGGGAACCATTGATTGGGATATCGGCGAAATCGCGGGCATCGATCTCCGGGCAAAATCGATCACTTCCTGGCGCGAGCAGGACTTTCGCTTTCGCCAGGACTTCGACGGAACCGATCTGACGATCGTGCAAATATCGGATGCAGGCGGCGGCAGCCCCTTCGATGGCAAGCCGGGACATCAGCGACAGATCCAGCAGGAATTCCAACTCAGCGGCACAGCGATCGACGATCGTCTTGATTTCATCGTCGGCTATTTCAGTCTTTGGGAGAACGGCTCGGACAACCGCGTCGTCCTCTCCGGCTACGAGACCGCCATTCGCTTCGGGAAAGAAAACATCACGGCGATCGACAACTTCACCTGGGCACTCTTCTCGCAAGCCACTTTCCGCGCCCGTGAATGGCTCAGCTTCACTGGTGGCCTGCGCTATAGCGAGGATCGCAAGGGCATCCAACAGTCCAATATCGACCCCTTCTTTCCCGACCAACCCGCGGATAGCGAGCCCCCGAAGTCCGCCCTGTTCCCGTCCTGGACCCCGATGGGAACCATCTCCGTATTGATGCCCGAAGCCTTGCTCGAGGATACGCCCTTGGACTCTCTCCTCTCGTATTTTACCTACGCGCGCGGCTTCAAGGGTGGCGGCTTCAATGGGGTCCTGAATCCGGCCGATATCAATCTGACGGACTTCGCCCCCGAAACTCTCGACTCGTTCGAAATCGGTTTCAAATCGATTCTCTGGGATCAGCGGCTGACCATGAATATCGCGGGCTTCGTCGGCCTCTATGATGATATCCAGGTCACGCAATTGCAGGATCTCAGCGAAGAGGGTGAGATTATTCCGAATATCGTGCAGGTGACGATGAATGCGGCGCGAGCAACCACCCGCGGAATCGAATGGGAGTTCATGGCGCTACCCATCGACGGATTCCGCGTGAGCGGCTCGATGGGACTGCTCGATGCTGTCTATGCCGACTTCCCCGACGCACCCAGTCAATTGGATGGCCAGCCGATCAGTCGCGCGGGCGAGACCTTCCCTTTCAGCCCTCACCTGCAAACCCATCTATCGATGCAATATGCGCTACCGATCGATCTTCCCGGACCAGCCTGGCTGGACGGCTGGATTACCCCGCGCTTCGATTGGAGCTACCAGAGTGCCTTCCATTTCGAAGGGCCTGAGGTCTGGAGCTCGAATCAACCGGCCTACCACCTGCTGCACCTCCGGCTCAGCTACGATTTCCTCGACGATCGAGCCCAGTTTGCCTTCTGGGGACAGAACGTCACCGGGACGGAATATCTGCAATGGTCGATGCCGGCGACAGTGTCCTCCTGGGGAACTGCCATTCGCTTCTGGGGCCAACCCGCGACCTGGGGCGCGGAACTCTCCTACCGCTTCTGAGGCGGGCCCGGCGCCAGGGAATGGTGGTTGACAGAGAGCCGCCGCACGGCTGAAGCTGAAGCCATGACCGCCTCCACCGACCCGCCATCTCTCTTTCATCCCTGCGGCCTGGTCACCATGACCACGGACTTCGGCACGACCGATGGCTATGTGGGCGCGATGAAGGGCATGATTCTGAATCACGATGCTCGACTTCGGATCGAGAATATCGCGCACGGGATACCGCCGCAGAACATCATTCACGGCGCCACCACAATGTCGGCAGCAGCGCCCTATTGGCCGAAGGGGACCGTCCATATGGTGGTCGTGGACCCGGGCGTCGGAACCGATCGACGCGCCCTGGTGGCTGTGGCTGGTGGCCAATGCTTCGTGGCTCCTGATAATGGCGTTCTCGGCCCAACTCTGGATAGGCTGGGACCATTCCATTGCCATCAGATCGAGAGAAATCCCGACACGGAACCCTTTTTGCCGGTAGATCTCGCGCCAACGTTTCACGGCCGCGATCTCTTTGCCCCGATCGCCGCCGCCCTTGCCAGCGGTTCGCTTTCCCCGCATCAAACAGGTCCACGATACGAGCCCCTACCCTTGCCGCGACCGCATCCCTTGCGCCGCGGCAACCGCATCGAGGGCACCATCCTGCTCTTCGATCATTTCGGAAACGCCATCACGAATCTTCGCAGAGAGGACCTTCCCGATGCCTGCGCGGCGCAACTTCCTCGGAGCGAAACCGTCGTTGCCCTGTGCCGCACTTACGGGGAGGTCGCTGAAGGTGAACCGCTCGCCTTGATCGGCAGTGATGGCTACCTCGAAATCGCGATCCGCAACGGCCATGCCGAAAAAGGCCTCAGGCTTCACGTCGACGATAAAATTCAGGTGAGCGAATCCTGAATTCGTGACCCATAATCGGAGAAAAACCTTGATTTGACGTCACTTGAGTTAGGGCTTGCCACCGTAGTCGGCATTGTACATGATCTCTGGATGGCTCATCCACAGAAAACTCCCATCGCAAGAGTTACTGCAGGCGCTCTCATCGCCTTGCTGCTGATCATCAGCGGTTGCGGTGGGGGGTCCTCGGACAACGGGATGCCGCTCCTCCCGATGCCCACCCCGGAACCAACCGGAGAATCCACACCCGAGCCGACGCCTGAGCCTGAGCCTACCGACAGTCCTGAAGAGTGTGACGAGATCAACACCTACGAAAGCACTTGGGAAGGCATCTACGAGCAAATCTTCGTGCAGCAGCAGTGTGCCGACGGGCCCTGTCACGGATCCAATGCAGCCGCGGGACTCGACCTGAGCCCGGAAGTCGCGTGGGCGAATATTCATGAGATCCCGTCGCAAACTTTCGACCTCGACTTGATCGAACCCGGAACACCGATGGACAGCTATCTCTATCTGAAAGTTCTCGCCAAACTGGATCCCGAAGGAGTCGAGATTGCCGGCGGCGCGATGCCCACGGGCAATGGTACTTTGAGCACGGACGATATCGAACTTCTGCGCCTATGGATCAAGAATGGTGCACAGGAAGACGGCACCGTTGCGGGTACAGCCGAGCTACTCGGGGCTTGCCTCCCCGAAGAACTTCCGCAATCGATTCGGCCCCTGGACGCCCCGGACCCGAGTGAAGGCGTTCAGTTGATCATGCCTTCCTACCTGCTGCCGGCCGCAAGCGAGCGTGAGGTCTGCTTCGCGACATACTACGATTTCTGCGGACAGATCCCTGAAGAATATCTGACCGAGAGAGACACCTCCCCGAACCAAGGACAACCAAGGCAATACGGCCAGAGATTCCGGATCGAGGAATACAATCTCCGACAGGATGCACAAAGCCACCATGCCATCTTGATGGAGTACACAGGATACGCAGACGTCGATGCTCCTGAATTCGGCGATTGGACCTGCAGTCTGGGCTCGAAGTCCGGCGAATCCTGCGACCCCAAGGAACAAGGCGCTTGTGATGATGGTTTCTGTATCAGCCGCATCGTGGATACTCCCGGGTGCACCGGCTTTGGCCCCCCTGGTGGCCCCAGCCCCCTTAGTTCGACAAATCTTTTGACCGTGCAGCAAACTTCCGAGAAAAGAAGCATGCCGGAGGGCGTCTTCGACGAAATGCCCTGTGAGGGAATTTTCTACTGGAACTCCCATGCGTTCAATCTCACCGGCAGCGATCTCGAAATGAATGGGCGACTGAACTGGACTTTTGCCGAAGATGCGCAGATACGCTCCCTCCAGATCTTCGATGCCGATCAAATCCTGAGCATCTCGATCCCCGCATATGAGGAAAAAACCTTCTGCCAAAGCTGGGTCGCACCCCAAGGGTCACGCGTCTACAACCTTCTCTCGCACTACCATCAGCGCGGCAAGGAGTTCCTCGTCTACGACCCTGATGGTGAACTGGTCTATCAGAACTTCAGCTACAACGACCCTCTGAACAAATACTTTGATCCACCATTGGAGATGGACTCACCGGACGTTGAGGATCGCACCTTCCGTTATTGCGCGACTTATAATAATGGCTACGGCGAAAACGGTGAGCCGGACCCGAGCGTCGTGAAGCGAGCTTCGGAAACCCCGCAGAATTCGATTTTCGGTCGATGTACGCCAACCAATTGTTGGTCGGGCCAGGTTGGGAAGCCCTGCAACGGCTTGGGCGATGATGCGACTTGCGACTCCACCCCCGGAGAGGGCGACGGGCTATGTGATGCGTGCCCTGTCAACGGAGGCGTCAGCACCGAAGACGAGATGTTCCTGATCCTGGGCGCCTACTATATCGGAGAAGAATAACGCTAAAAAGAGGCAGCGAGCAGGCCCCATAAGGGGCCTACTCGCCCTTTTTGATCCCAAGACTCGGGGATGCCTTGCTGACCCTTGCACCTCCCCCGCGCTGGATCACCTCGAGTCCAAACCGATCCTGAATCTTGTCCAGCGCCTCGTTCAGACTCTGGTCCTCGCGCGGCGCCCCGGCAAACATATCGATCTGCCCTGTCGCCGACACACCGACCTCTTGCAAGCCGGCGGCCGTCAGTCCCAACAACCGAACCTGCGGGGGCAAGGAGTCGTCGGACAACAACTCATGGCCAGCGATGCGGAGCCGACGCCCATCCTGGGTTGGTTCCGGCAGGGTCAATTGGCGCGTGTAGATCCGATACTTTCCCGGTCGATCCAGCTTCTCGTTGGATTTGATCTTCAACCGGACCACCCGAGCCTCCAGGTTTTCCCGCCGCAGCCGACGTGCGACCGCTTCGGCGTGCTGACCAATCATCTCGCGTAATCGGACGCGGTCCCTTACATCGGTCGCAAAGGTCTGTTCTTCGCCGATCGATCGAGCTTCGCGCGTGTTCTCGACCGGTCGATCGTCTTCGCCGCGTGCCAGCGTGCAGAGCCGCGCCAGTTCACTTCCGGGAGCCACATCAACCAACCCGGCCAGATCACCGATGGTGCGGATGCCCTTTCGCAGCAGTTTCTCCTCCTGTACCGGCCCGACACCCCAGAGCCGACGAATCGGCAAAGGCGCCAGGAAGTCGCGGCAGTCGCTCGGCTCCACAACCAACAGGCCATCGGGCTTGGATAAATCACTGGCGATCTTTGCAACCATTTTGACCGGCCCAATCCCGACGGAAATGCAGAGGCCCGTCTCGGCACGCACGCGATCCTTGAGTCGCTGCGCGATCTCTTCCTTGTGGCCACCCAGAACACGCATCGATGCCGTCAGATCGAGGAACGCCTCATCGAGCGAGATCGGTTCGACCTCTGGCGAGAACTCATCAAATACCTTGCGTATTTTGCGGGACTCGCTCGCATAGAGCTTCATATTGCCCGGGACCACCTCGAGATGCGGGCAACGCTGCAGGGCCTCGGATGTCGGCATCGCCGAGCGTACCCCAAACGCGCGAGCCTCGTAGGAAGCCGCGGTTACCACGCCGCGCGGGGGGAGGCCTCCAACCGCAACCGGACGCCCGCGGAGCGAGGGGCGATCTCGCTGTTCCACCGAGGCATAGAAAGCATCCATATCTGCATGGAAAATGATCCGGTCTCGCCTGAATTCCATCGCGCCTCAGCGCCCCAGGGCGATGGCCATCCTGTCGACAGCCTCCGTCACCAGCCCTGCCGAGGTGGCGAAATTCATTCGCATATACGAGGAGTAGCCCGCGCCGAAGTTCGGACCTGAGGAAAACGCCACGCGACCTTTCGCAAGAAAAAACTCTGCCGGGTCGGCATCCAACTGCAGGGCCGCGCAATCGACCCACGCCAGATAGGTGGCGTCGGGGACTCGGAAAATCAGTTCCGGAAACCGCTCCTGCAGGAGACCGCCCAGCTGGTTCCGCCGTTCCTCGAGATAGCCGCGCACATGGTCCAGCCAGGGCTGACTATCGCGCCAGGCCGCGATCGTTGCATGAATCCCGAGCAGACCGATCCCGCCACGCGCATGCACGGGCACCCCGGCGAACTTTTCCTGCAACCTATGGGAGCCAAAATGCGCTACGGCCAGCCGCAATCCGGGTATATTGAAAGCCTTGGTGGCCGAGGTCAATGTGATCGTTCGTGCGGCGATCTCGGGGCCGAGAGAGGCCAGCGGAAGATGCGACCTCCCGTCATGGAGAAGGTCCGCATGGATTTCGTCGCTCACCACAAGCAGGTCATGGCGCAAAACGATTTCCGCCAAAGCCTCCAGTTCCTCGCGACTGAAAACACGCCCCGTCGGGTTGTGGGGATTGCAGAAGAGGAGCATCTCCGTGCGCGGACCAATCGCCTCCTCCAACGCCTCGAAATCAATTGCGTACCCACGCGATTCGTGACGCAGGCGATTTTCGACAATCTCCCGCCCGTTCTCTGTCGCTGACTGCAGAAAGGGAGGGTAGATCGGCGTTTGAATCACCAGCCCACTTCCCGGCGTCGTCAATGTACCGACCGCAAGGTAAATCCCCTGCACCACGTCCGACAAAAGCTCCACCCGGGCGGGGTCGACCTTCCAGTCGAATTTCTCGGCCATGCGCGTCGCGAATACTTCCCGCACCCCTTCGCTCAGGGCATCCCTCGGGTAGCCGACGTCATGTCCGGCGACCATCGCCGACAGAACCTCGTGAACAGGCGATGCAACGGGGTAATCCATCTCGGCGACCCAGGCGGGCAGAACGTCAGACGGGTAGGTCGACCACTTCTCACCACGCCGCCCCGCAAGCGCGGCCATCGTCAGCGCGTCGAGATCAGGGAGTACCAAACTACTCGGTCCCATGGGTCAATCTTCGTCGGGAATTCGATACTTTTTATGACAACTCTTGCAGCTCTTGAACATTTTCTTCACGGCTTTTTTTACATTACCGCCATCTTTGGCGGTCGCAGCGATCGCGAGCGCGTATTTGGCCATATAGTCGTTATAGGCTTCGAATTCGTCGGGATTGGTCCAAATGCTGGCCTTCGCTCGAGAATTGGGATGCGTGCTCCCCGCAGGGAACAGCTCGGCAAATTTCGGCGTCAAGCGAGCAATCTCCTCGGCCGGGGCGATCACCGCCTGCGTATCGCCGGCTTTGGCGGCTTCATTGATTTTCTTTGCGGCCGCGCCAATCTCTTCCATCAATTCGACTCGATCACGAATCGGCCCAGCAGGCAGACTTGCCAGATCGGTTTCGGAATGGACAGTGGGCGCCAAAAATAGCCCGACCAAAATCAAAAAACCCGTCACTACGCGAAATTTCGACAACATTTCAGATAATCCCCCCGAGAGTATGGCGAGCAAACGCCCATCGATACTCTTACCCAACCCAAAGTTGGAAGAAGAGGCAAGCCAATCCCTTTCTCCATCCGCGTCGGGCCGCTAAAGCTTTTCCATGCAGGACAATCCTCTCGCGAATACGATCGACAACTTCACTCTGGGAAATGGCGAAACCGGCAAGTTCTACTCTCTGCTGAAACTGGAAGCCGCTGGCTTCGGTGACATCGCACGCCTGCCCGTCAGTATCCGGATTGTTCTGGAATCCGTTTTGCGAAACTGCGACGCCCAGCGCATCCGGGAAGAGGACGTCAGGGCTCTGGCTCAATGGCAGCCACAAACCAATCGGACCGCCGAGATCCCTTTCGTCGTGTCACGCATTGTCCTGCAGGACTTTACCGGAGTCCCGCTGCTCGTGGATTTGGCCGCCATGCGCAGCGCGGTCGACAAGATCGGACGTGATCCCAAGCTCATCGAGCCGCTCGTCCCGGTGGACCTGGTCGTCGACCACTCGGTGCAGGTCGATGTCGCTGGAGTGGCGACCGCGCTGGAAAAAAACATGGAAATCGAGTTCCAGCGCAACCGCGAGCGTTACCAGTTCCTCAAATGGGGGATGCAGGCCTTTGATACATTCAAAGTCGTGCCGCCGGGGATCGGGATCGTTCATCAGGTCAATCTGGAATATCTCGCGCGCGGCGTCCTGAACCGCGACGACGTCTACTATCCTGACACGCTGGTGGGAACCGATTCCCACACCACGATGATCAATGGATTGGGAATCGTCGGCTGGGGCGTCGGCGGCATCGAGGCGGAAGCCGGCATGCTGGGACAACCTGTGTATTTCCTCACGCCCGACGTTGTGGGCGTCAACCTCACGGGATCTCTGCCCGCGGGAGTGACCGCGACGGATCTGGTCCTCCGCGTGACCGAATTGCTGCGTGCCGCGAAGGTGGTCGGAAAATTTGTCGAGTTCCATGGGGAGGGTGCGACCGCCCTGCCCCTGACCGATCGTGCGACCGTGGCCAACATGGCACCGGAGTACGGCGCGACCATGGGCTTCTTCGGAACGGACGACCAGACTCTTGAATATCTGGCCCAAACCGGTCGCAGTCCCGACGATATCCAAACCGTGGGCAACTACTATCGGGCTCAGGGCATGTTCGGCATCCCCGAGGCCGGAACGATTGACTATTCCAAGGTCATCGACCTCGATCTCGGCTCGATCCGACCAGGTGTAGCCGGACCCAAAAGACCGCAGGATCGGATTAATCTGAGTGAACTCGGCAGCGCTTACCGGGGATTGATGGAAGAGGACGTCGATGCCGGTGGCTTTGGCCGCGAATCATCGGCAATCGGCCACCAGGTCGAGCTCGAACTTCCTGCAGGCAAAACCACTCTGGGGAATGGCGATGTCGTCATTGCCGCCATCACCTCCTGCACCAATACCTCCAACCCGAGCGTCATGCTCGCGGCTGGACTCCTCGCCCAAAAAGCCGTGCAACGGGGCTTGCAGGTGCGACCGACCGTCAAGACCTCACTGGGCCCCGGATCGCGCGTCGTCACCGAGTATCTGGAGAAGACGGGGCTCCAGAAAAGTCTGGATACGCTCGGGTTCGAGACCGTTGGTTATGGCTGCACCACCTGTATCGGCAACTCCGGTCCGCTGGCCCCGGCGATCGAGTCCGCAATCGTTGACAACGAGCTGGTGGCCGCGAGCGTCTTGTCGGGCAATCGAAATTTCGAAGCTCGAGTGCATCAACAGGTTCGCGCCAACTTCCTGATGAGCCCGCCCCTCGTCGTGGCATTCGCTCTGGCTGGCACCATCGATATCGATATGACGACCGATCCCCTCGGCCAGGACACCGACGGCAAGGACGTCTTCCTGCGAGATCTCTGGCCTCCGGCGAGCGAAATTCAGGCCCAGATGCATGCCGCCACCGACCCCGAGACCTTTCGGCGCCTCTACGCCGACTTCGCCGCAGGTAACCCTTTATGGAACGAAATTCCTTCGTCTGTCGGCAACGTCTACGAATGGGAAGGGGATTCGACCTATATTCAGGACCCTCCCTTCTTTGAGAATTTCTCTCTGACACCGGGAACATTGGCTGATGTAAAGGGAGCACGCCCTCTAGCCCTCTTCGGCGACTCTGTGACGACCGATCACATCAGCCCAGCCGGTGCCATCAAGGAAGACTCTCCCGCCGGTCGCTACCTGCAGGAGCACGGTGTCGCCAAAAAGGACTTCAACAGCTTCGGCTCTCGCAGGGGTAACGATCAAGTCATGACCCGCGGCACGTTTGGAAACGTGCGGATCAAGAACCGGATGGTTCCGGGTGTCGAAGGCGGCGTGACCATGCTGCAACCCGATGGCGTGCAGATGGATATCTATGACGCAGCGATGCGTTACGCCGACGCAGGTGTCCCGCTGGTGATTTTGGCAGGTCAGGAATACGGGACCGGGAGTTCTCGCGACTGGGCGGCCAAAGGAACCCGACTTCAGGGAGTTCGAGCCGTAGTCGCTGCCAGTTTCGAAAGAATCCACCGATCCAACCTTGTCGGCATGGGCGTGCTGCCCTGCCAGTTCAAGGACGGGGATACCATCGATTCTCTGGGACTCGACGGGACAGAGACCTTTGACCTCATCGGCGTGGAAGCCGAGGACTTCGCTCCCCAGCAAGACCTCTCCCTGACCATTCACCGTGCGGACGGAACCAGCCAGAACCTCGCCGTCACCGTCCGTATCGATACGCCGATCGAGATCGAGTACTACCGTCACGGCGGAATTCTCCCCTATGTGTTGCGACAACTCCTGGAGGGATGATTCCGCCAGCGAGACGGTGGTCTGCGCCAGCGGCCCGCGCCCTGCTGCCATCCGTTGATTCATTTTGCACCAGCAGGCACTAGCGGGCTAAGGAGTCAGGATGCGAAACAAGATCCTGATCGTATTGGCCGGCCTCGTGGGCCTGTCCCTGGTGACGCTTTTCATTCTCGGCAAGGGCTATTTTGCCGAGAGCATGATCGGCGGCGTCCCGCAGGGGAAAGTAGTCGCACCCGCGGTCATCGCCGAGCGAGCCGCCGCGATCGAGAAAGCCGCAAAATCGGTCGGCGTCGAGGCGCCAAAGCAGATCTTGTTTGGCGATCTGCATGTCCACACCACTTTCTCCTTCGACGCCTTTCAGATGAGCTTGCCCATGGCGGGCGGATCAGGAGCCTATCCGGTCGCTGATGCCTGCGATTTCGCTCGTCATTGCAGCGGTTTGGACTTCTGGTCGATCAACGACCACGCCCTCAGCCTGACCCCTCGACGTTGGGAAGAAACCATTGACTCGATGCGTCAATGCCAGCAGATCGGAGGCGATACCAATCCCGATCTGGTTTCCTATCTCGGCTGGGAGTGGACGCAGGTCGGCACCGAGCCCACCAACCATTGGGGCCACAAAAACGTGATTTTTCGGGATCTTGACGACGCGCGTATTCCGACGCACCCCATCACGGCCGGAACGCCTCCGGGACTTCCGCCGTTGACCGAAGCTGCTCCTCCCGCGCTGGTCATGGGCCTTCTGGCCATCGCCGAAGCTGATTCCGGCGGCCCCGAATTGGCCCGCTTTTTCACCGAACTCTCCAGCGTACCTGCATGCCCGAAAGGCATCCCGGTGCGAGAACTCCCGGATAATTGTCGGGATACGGCACCCACACCCGCAGAACTTTTCGACCGGCTCGATGATTGGAACCTCGATTCTCTGGTCATTCCGCACGGGACCAGTTGGGGTTTCTACACACCGTTGGGCTCCTCCTGGGACAAGCAGCTGACCAACACCCAGCATAGCCCGCGCTGGCAACGCCTGATCGAGGTCTACTCCGGACACGGCAACTCCGAGGAATATCGTGATTGGGAAGAAGTTCTTCTGGGTGCCAACAATGAAAAGGCCTGCCCGCCGCCACAAAGCGACCTCTACAAACCTTCCTGCTGGCGTGCCGGAGAAATTGTTGCCGCGCGCTGCGTTGCCGAGGGCAACTCCGCTCAGGATTGCGCGGACAAGGCGGCACTCGCGCGCCGCCGTTATATCGACGCCTCCTTCAATGGGGGATATTCGACGGTACCGAGCACGACGATCGCCGACTGGCAGGATGCCGGTCAGTGCAAGGATTGCTTCATCCCGGCCTTCAACTATCGGCCGAAAAGCTCCGCGCAGTACATTATGGCGCTCAACCGGCCCGAAAACGACGCCGGTCGGGACCGCTTCCGCTTCGGTTTCCTTGCCGCCAGCGACAACCACTCGGCCCGCCCGGGAACCGGCTACAAGCCCATTTCCCGTCAGGAGTTCACCGAAGCTCGCTTCGGTAATTTCCTCGATACTCAACTCGGATCGAGGGATACCCGCGACCCGATCGGCGAGTCTGTGGCGATCGAAATGGATGCGATCGATGTCCCTTTTGCGAATTTCGAGACCGAGAGGCAGGCTTCCTTTTTCCTCAACGGCGGACTCACGGCGGTGCACGCAAGCGGCCGGGACCGGGGCGCGATCTGGGACGCGATGCAGCGCCGCGAAGTCTATGGAACCAGCGGGCCCCGCATTCTCCTCTGGTTCGACCTCACCAATGGACCTGAGGGAAAAACCCTGCCCATGGGCGCCGAGACCAAACTCAGCGAAAACCCGGCATTCGAGGTTCGCGCGGTCGGTTCCTTCCGCCAGAAGCCCGGATGCCCTCCGGATGCCCTCGGATCCATGGCTGGAGACCGACTCGAGCGCCTTTGTCAGGGAGAGTGCTACTTTCCCTCCGACGAGCGCAACGTGATTACGCACATCGATATTGTGCGGATTCGCCCGCAGAGGTTCGCCGGTGAGAACGTCGCCCCCCTGATCGAAGACCCCTGGAAACAGCTGCCCTGCCCAAACGACAGCTCTGGCTGCAAGGTCACCTTCAGCGATCCGGAGTTTCTCGGCTCAGGCCGCGATGTCCTCTACTACGCGCGCGCAATCGAGGAACCGACCCCGACCGTGGGCGCGAACCCCCTGCATTGCCAGAAGGAAGATGGCGTGACCTGCGCCAGTGTAAGCCCCTGTTTCGGGCGGCCCTGGGACGATAATTGTCTGGCGGATGCTGCCCACCGCGCCTGGTCCTCACCGATTTTCATCGATCA
Organism: Candidatus Binatia bacterium; assembly: GCA_029248525.1. Taxonomy (NCBI): domain Bacteria; phylum Candidatus Binatota; class Binatia (SeqCode); species Binatia bacterium. Next base: position 410,904 of record JAQWJE010000049.1, on the reverse strand, counting down.
GCCCTAGCCCCAAACCTCGTGACCGCATCGCGAATATCAGCTTGCGACCCTAAACTCATTTACTTTTTTATTATTCCTGTGCATAATAATAATTAAAGAGGAAAGCTTCTTGCCCAAAATCATCGACACAGCCAGCCGCCGAGCCGATTTCGCAGCGGCCGCCGCGCGCACATTGGGGCGCCATGGGCTCGCCCGGATGACGCTGCGCGAGGTGGCTCGTGAGGCTGGCTACTCCGCGGGTCTGATTCGGCATTATTTCGAGAACCAGAGCGATCTCCTCGTCGAGGCCTGCCGCTGGGTGCACCGACGGCAGGCGGGACGCTTTCTGGTCGCCGTCGGGACAGGTGGCGGTATCAGCACCCTCGAGCGTGCCCTCGGCGCCCTTTTACCTCTCGATGAAGAGAGGGCTCTGGATTGGCAGATCCGGTTGGCTCTTCCCCGCCAGGGCGAGACCGCCGATGACCTAATCGCCATCGAGGAGAGCTCGCAGAGTGCTCTGATCGCCCAGATCGAGAAGCTCCTCGCCCGCGCCCGCAAACTCGGCGAATTGCGGTCGAGCCTGATCCCGAGGGATCAGGCGATCGTTCTCGCCGGGCTGGTGACCGGGCTCGCGACCAGTCATCATTTCGCACCGGACCTGTTCCCGCAAAATTCGCTGCGAGCCGCCCTCCGTCAATATTTGGGCCAAATTGCCATCGGACCCGATACGACCGATCCTTCCGAGCAAGATCACTGAAAGGCCGGGAACCATGCAGATGCACTTCAGCTTCCACTTCTATGGCAAAATGCTTCGACTCGCCTGGCAGGAGACCGATCGGGCCCGAACGCTGGCTCGCCTCGCCGTCTTTCTCGTCATTCCGATCGCAGCCATCGTCCATGCAACCTGCTACCTGCTCGACAACTTGAGCCCGAAGCTCCGCCGGACCGAGGTTCGGAAGCCGATCTTCATCATTGGCCACGCCCGCAGCGGCACCACCCTCCTGCATCGACTGATGTTGGCCGACGAGGGGCGCTATGCGTTTTTCCGAGCGTGGGAAATGGCCTTTCCCTCGCTGCTGGAAAAAAAGTGCATCCGCGCTCTGGGCCGGTTCGACCGGGCTATGCTGGGCTCCTTTCTCGAGAAGAAACTGCGCGCCACCGAAGACAGCAAGCTCGCAAAAACTCGCGACGTTCACGATACAGGCCTCTTCGCGCCGGAAGAGGATGACTTCTGCCAGACCTTCTCCTGCACCTCGGGGTTCTGGATCGTGCTCTTCCCCTATATGGACAAGCTCGACTTTTATTATTGGGACCGCTGGCCCACCCGCCGAAGGCGGCGCGCGATGCGTGGCTATCATAACTCCCTGAAACGCCAGATGGCCCTCGGAAGCGAGAAGCAAATTCTTCTGAGCAAAAACCCGACGTTCAACGGGCGGGTGGAGAGCCTGCTCGAGGAATTTCCGGATGCGCGCTTCGTGGTCTGCATGCGAGATCCACGGGAATCGATTCCCAGCTTGCTCAAAATGCTCAAGCAAACTTGGAAAAGCCTCGGCTGGGGCGAAGAACGGATAGAGGCCTCGATCGAGAAATTGATCGAACAGAGCCTCCATAGCTACCGACATCCGCGCGAAGTCCTCTCAGGCCGTCCGAATACAGCCTGGTGTGAAGTCGATTACCGGGAACTCACGTCGGACCCCAAGACGGCCGTCGAGAAGATCTACTCCAACCTCGACCTCGAGATGAGTGACTCGCTGCAGCAGGCACTCGAGCAGGCTGGTGCACGCAGAGGCAGCCACAAGACAGGACATACCTATGACCTCGAGGAGTTCGGTCTGGATGGAGAAACCATCGAGCGGGCCCTGCCGGAGCTCTTTCGAGACTACGGCTGGAATCTGGCGGGGGCCGTCCCTGCTCAGCCCGAGCCTGAAGATCTATAAGACGGCCGGCTCAACTGGCGGACCCGAACTGATCCCGCAGCAATCGCTTGTAGATCTTGCCGTTCTCCTGACGCGGCAGCTGGGCAACAAATGAAATCGATCGCGGGGCCTTGTAGCGAGCGATCCTCTCGCGCACCCATCCGATCATTTCTTCGGCCAGTTCCTCACCGGGTTCAAAACCATCCCGCAACTGTACCACCGCTTTCACCTCTTCCCCCATATCCTCATGCGGGACGCCGATAACAGCGACATCTGCCACCGCCGGGTGGTCGCTCAGGCAATTCTCGGTTTCTTGGGGATAGATATTCACGCCTCCCGAGATGATCATATGAGATTTGCGATCGGTCAGATACAGGAAGCCCTCGGCATCGAGGTGCCCGATATCCCCAAGCGTAAACCGGCTCTCGTGATAGCTCTCGGCCGTTTTCTCCTCATCCTTATGATAGCGAAAGCGTGATTTGGGATCCTCAGGGGCGTCAAAATAAACCATCCCATCCACATCGGGCTCGAGAATCGGCTGGTAGTTCTCATCGAGAATATGCACGGTACCACCAGACCAATGGCGTCCCACCGAACCTTGATGGGTCAACCAATCCTCAGACTGGATCAGGGTGCCACCACCCTCGGTCCCTGCATAATATTCGAGAATTTTCGGACCCCACCAATCGATCATCCTCTGCTTTACCGGCACCGGGCAGGGAGCCGCGGCATGAATCGCTACGCGCAAATCAGGCTGGCTGTAGCGAGCTCTAACCTCGTCGGACAAAGCCAGCATCCGACTGAAATGCGTCGGCACCCATTGGCTCGTGGTCACATGATATTTTTCGAGAAAGCGGAGTGCATTCTCCGCATCGAACTTTTCCATCACCACAACCGTGCCGCCAATTCGATGCTGCAAAGTCGAAAATTGAAGAGGCGCTGCGTGGTAGAGCGGCCCCGGACACAGATAACGATCGCCTTCCTGAAGCCCGAAGAGCATCTGGAACCCGAAAGCCAGCGCGGCTCCGGGGCCTTCGCCCAGAGGTGTTGCCGGCAATGGGGGTCGTACCCCCTTGGGACGTCCCGTCGTTCCCGAGGAGTAGAGCATATTCGCGCCCTCGCAACCGTCCGCAATAGGCTCGGTCGGCATCGCCTGCATGGTCTCTTCATAGCCTAGAAACCCATCGATCTTGCCACCGACAGCGACACGCGCGCGAAGGTCCCCCGACGCATCCCCGAGCGACTGTACAAGACCCCCGAGGTCCGCCGAGGCGAAAAATGCCTTCGCATCAGAATTCTCGACGATATAACGAACCTCGTCCGCTGCCAGATGCCAGTTGATGGGCGTGAAATAACAGCCCGCCCGCATCGCACCCCAATAGAGTTCGAAAAAAGCCGGTTCATTTTTCAGGACAACAGAAACACCGTCCCCGGGACCAAGTCCCCACGAGCGCAGGGCGTGCGCCACGCGATTCGAGGCGGCCTCGAGTTCCCCATAGGAAATCTCCAGATCGCGCTCGGCGAAAATCAGCGCTGCTTGTTCCGGGTTTTTTTCGGTCCATTGGTAGAGATGCACGTACAATTCCTCCAGTTCAGAAAACCAGCTCTCTCCGTACTACGGCAGATGGTCTTCAGGCAACGGCAACCGCCCCGGACTCGTAAAGCGGCCCTCTGACTATACCGCCGAGCGGTATAGATAATTGGCAGGCAACCCCATCCGCAGGCAGGCTTGCGCCGGGGGCGAGGAGGTCAGAAATACCCGATCACTCCAAAGACCACCCCGACAGATCCAACGACGTTCCCGGGGCGAAAGATCCCACGTTGCATCCAGACCCAAACGATCGCGCACCGCCGACGGCGTCATGGTCACCGCGGCACGAATCATCGAATGCTGACACGGTCGAAAAAGGCGAGGGAAAATGGGTGCCGCCTGAAGGATCGCCAGAAAATCGAAAACAATCGCTGATGGCTCCAACTCCGGAAGCATCCCGGCAAGGCGATTCTCCCATTCGGCCTGCGAGACCGGAGGAGCATCCGCGCCGTACAGCCCGGCCGCGATTTGCCCTTCCGCCCAATAGCGATCGCGATCCTGCGGAGAAACGGGCCTGACGAACTGATCATAAGCCTCGAGAAACCCAAAGGCCGCGGTTGCATGGACCCAATTCAGCAAATGAGGATCATTCGCCTGGTAGGCGATTCCATCGGGGGTGATCCCCGCGACCCCGTCGTGCATCCGCCGGACTCCGGCGATCCGCTTCTCGGCCATGCTCCGGGCGCCGTACACCGTGAGCATCGCCGCAGCACCGGTCCTCTGCATCCGCGCCATCGGGTCGGTGCGAAAACTGGTGAAGTCCCAGACCCCCGAGCGGACTCGGGGCTCGGCCAACTCGAGGAGGACCGCAGAAACCCCACCGATAAAAAGGCTAACGGGGTTCTTGAACACACGCCATGAAACCGAGTCGGGTTCCACCAATCCACTCTCTCCGGGAGGAGTGGACAGGTCCGGCAGAGGACCACTGCGACTTTGCACAATCCTCGCCAATGGGGCTTCCCAGGAAAGTCGTCCGCGCGTCCGAGCGGATTTGGCCGTCTGCTGGCTCATGGCTGCCGCAGACTACCGCCTGGCCCTGATCGATACCAGCGCTGCCCCGAACGAATCCGAAACCTTTTTTGCAAGAACTCGGCGGCTTTCGCAGAACACGTGACATTTATGGTGTAAGGAACGCCTATGGGCCTCCCCACAAAACCTCAGGCGAAGAATCTAGCTCTGATCGGCGGTCGCGGCTGCGGCAAGAGTTCGGTCGCCCGAAGAATTCTGGGCAAGGAAAAACGCTTCACTCTATGGTCTCTCGATGCCCTCATCCGGTATGAGGCTGGCGGACTGCCCATTCCGGAGATTGTAGCTGCTCGCGGATGGCATGAGTTTCGGGAAATCGAAACGGCGGTCGTACATCGCGTCACGCAATTTACCGAATGGCAGCTGATCGATTGCGGAGGCGGAGTGGTCGTCGACCTCGACAGCGAAGGGCAGGAGATCTTCTCTGCCAGCAAAGTCGAGGCACTGCGAAAAGATTCGGTGGTTCTCTACCTGCAGCGCGACGTTGGGTTCCTCGAACAAAAAATACGAGGCGATCAAAATCGACCAGACCTTTCGGAAGAAAAATCCTTCAGTCAGATCATGCAACGGCGGGATCCCTGGTATCGCGAGGCCGCTCACGACGTGATCGACGCGCGCGACCTCCGCAAGCACCAGATCGCAGGTGCCGTTTTGGAGAAATACTACGCAGCCACGGGCATCCTGCCCCCCGGGCATCCCGACGCCAACTAGAGAAGGCTCTTCAAAAACTCCCGGGTCCGCGCCATCGACGCCTGGCTATCCTCATCCGCCGGGAAGGGTGCCGCCAGAAAATCCGTAGCGCCGGCCTCGGCCAACGAACCCAACTGCTCTCGCAGCGACTCCTCGTTCCCGACCAGGGCAACGCCCCCCGGGCTGTCCACACCCTCGAGGTCCAGCATTGCCTTGTAGGAGGGCAATGTGCCGTAGACCACAAACAGTTTTGCCGCGATGGCCCGCGCTCGATCCACGTCATCGCACACCGCGATCGGCAGGCCACAAACGGTCCTCGGCGCCGGCCGACCCGACTTTTCCGCGGCCTGATTGATCTTCGGCACCACATGTTCTCGAATCGTTTTGACACCGGTCATCCATGTGATGGTGCCATCGGTTTGCGCACCCGCCAGGCCCAGCATCCGGGGCGCCAGTGCCGCAATCATCAGGGAGGTCGGCTGACTCCCGGGGAATCCCAGTTGTGCCTGAATGCGAAACTCTTCCCCCTGGTGGGCCAGAACGTCCCCGCGAAGGAGAGGCCCGATCGCCTCGACGTACTCACGCATATGGCTGAACGGTTTGTCGTAGGACATTCCGAGTATCTGCTCGACCACGATCGGATGGGAAAGTCCGATCCCGAGAGTGAAACGTCCCTGGCAGGCCGCGTTGGCTGTCAGTGCCTGCTGCGCCATCGTCGTCGGGTGCCTTGGATAGGAGGGCACCACCGCCGTTCCCAACTCGATACGCTCGGTGACCTGCCCCGCGAGCGCACAGACGGTGATCCCGTCGAGCCCGAAGATATTCGGCGCCCAAGCCGAGGCGAAGCCATCAGCTTCGGCCTGTCGGGCCTGTTCAATTGCCTGCGACAAGTCAACGGGTTTCCCCGAAAGCTCTCCAATACCGATACCAATTTTCATCCCGTGCCCCCTGGGATGGATGCACCAGATCACGAGATGATTTACAAGCCGACGGAGAACTAGGCAGCGACCATGCCGACCAGAAATGCCATTCCCAGCAGGGCAACTCGAGTCACCGGGACAGTCCCCGTTACGGTCCAGCGGCGAAGAAAACGCTTCGTTTCCAATTTCACTTTTTTCATCCCGATCTCCCTTGCCCCCTGCGATGCAGGCCCGATTGTCGGGCCGCCGTTTACAACAGGTGTGCTGGAGATAGGGAGCAAATATCAGACCATCGATCGCGCACGAGAATGGCTTGATTTTCCTCGCTTTCACGAAGGAAAGTCTCGCTCGCAGCGTCAGTTTTTTGCCGTGAGTGGCAATCGACTGGCGCCCGGGGAGGCGACAACTTCGAGAACAGATCCGGGAAGGCCTGCCGACTCTCTATAGGCTTTGAGAATGGCGTCCCCCAGGCCCCCCGGAGAACGTGTAAGGACCACCACCGATCCGCCAAAGCCACCACCTGTCATGCGCGCCCCTAAAACTCCGGGTTGATTGGTCGCAATTTCGCAGAGGAGGTCCAACTCGGGGCAACTCACCTCATAATCGTCGCGAAGGCTCGCCTGCGACTGGGCAAATAATGGTCGCAGCGCGTCGAGGTTCCCCGCTTCGAGCGCCGCTACTGTGGCTCGCACTCGTGCATTCTCCGACACCACGTGTCGAAGACGACGATAGAGCAACGTTCCCAGAACCGCCTCATGACGCTCGAGGTCAGCAAGCGGAAGATCCGCCAACGCCACAAGGGCCAGACCCTCGGCCCGCAGGCGCCGGAGGCCTTCCTCGCAAGAAGCGCGGCGCTGGTTATATTCACCAGAAGCCAACTGATGGCGGACCCCGGTGTCCACGACCAGAATCGTCAAATCCTCCGGCAAGGGCACAAACCGTGAGGTCAACTGCTGGCAATCGATCAGCGTGGCATGCCTTTCGCGCGCGGTGATGGACACGAACATATCCATGATCCCACATGCTGTGCCGACGAAACCGGCCTCCGCCTCCTGACAGAGCTTGGCCAATTCGAGGTTCGAGAGCGTCTCCTCCGATAAGCTCAGCAGTGCGGACGCGACAGCGACTTCAAGTGCTGCGGAGGAGGAAAGCCCTGCACCGGGCGGAAGCGTGCTCTCAATCAATAAATCAGCGCCTGTCGAAAGCATCTTGCGCCGGCGCAATTGGTGGGCCACACCCAGCACATAGTCGCTCCAATGTCCCTGCCGTTGCTCGGGCATGGTGGACAGCGAGAACTCGACGGTCTCCTGATAAGCCTCGGCAAAAACGCGAAGAGTCCCATCCGCACGCGCGGCGGCCGCCACCTGAGTCTCCCAGGGCAAGGCGATCGGCAGGACCAGGCCGCCGGTATAGTCCGTGTGTTCGCCTATCAAATTGACCCGGCCGGGGGCGCGCCAGACCCCGGCCGGAGCGGCAAACCGTTCGCGGAATTTGGCGACGATCGACATCGATCGAGATGTAGCAGAGAATCTGCTTTCAAAGGAACTTCGCTACCGAGCAAAGGATCTCCCCATGTCGCTGAAAAGAAACCTGCAGAATATATTCGTGCGTACGATCACCTCGGACCGCACGCGCGATCGACGAAGATCCCTCGCACGCCTTCGCGGAAAAATCTCCGGCAAAGCACGTTGCGTGGAATATTTTCATCAGGTCGATGATCCCTATTCCCACCTCGCATGTCAGGTTCTCGGCGAATTCCTCCGCCGCTACACGGTCGAATTAAAAATTCACCTCGTCGACGCCCCTTCCGACAATGCCGCTGCCGATCGAGATCGGTTGATTCCGTACGCGCGAATGGATGCGGCCGCCATCGCCCCCGCTCTCGGGTTGTCCTTTACGGACCTCGGCGAACAGCCCTCCCCGGAAAACCATCGTCGCGCGAGCGAAATTCTCGCAGCAAACCTTGCGCCCGGTCGATTCAGCGAAATCGCGCCCCGCGTGGGTGCGGCTCTCTGGGCCGACGACAGCGACGAGATCCTCAATCTCGCCAACGAATTCGCCACAGCGAGCGAAGAGGAGATGCTCGCCGACCGGAAGGCAGGAACCAGGCGTCGCCAAAAACTGGGCCACTATAATGGTGCCACCTTCTACTTCGAGGGGGAATGGTACTGGGGAGTCGATCGTCTGCATTATCTGGAGGAACGGCTTCGCGACGAAGGCCTCCGCTCCGAGTCCGACGCCGGACCCATTATCCCACCACGAGAAATCAGCGGCGAATCCATCGAGGCGCCCGATGCTTCCATCGTCCTGGAATATTTCCCGTCTCTCCGAAGCCCCTATTCCGCAATCAGCACCGAGCGCACCTACGCATTGGCACAACAACTTCCTGTGAAACTCGTTCTCAAGCCCGTCCTGCCGATGGTCATGCGTGGCCTGCCCGTCCCCTTGAGCAAGCAACTCTACATCATGCGCGATACCAAGCGGGAAGCCACCCGACAGGGACTTCCCTTCGGCGATATCTTCGATCCAGTCGGCGAACCTGTCGAGCGTGCCTTTTCGCTCTACCCGTTCGCCAAGTCTCAGGGGCGAGCGGCCGAGTACCTGGCATCTTTCATGACCAACTCATTCGCCCGAGGGGTCGATACAGGCACCAACGAAGGATTACGCCAGGTAGTGATAGAAGCCGGCCTCTCCTGGGAAGAAGCTCTCCCTCACCTGAGCCATCCCGGTTGGGAGAAGGAACTGGAGGCGAATCGCGAGGAGATGCTTGCCGCCGGTATCTGGGGGGTACCCAGCTACCGCATCCGAAGCGAAGGCGAGCCGGACTTTGCAATCTGGGGTCAGGATCGACTCTGGTTGGTCGAGGAGGAAATCCGTCGACGACTCCAGCGACCTCGCTCCGACTGAACCTCTGGGTATCTCGCAAAATCTTCAAACCGTTGGATGTGGAGCAGCCACCGGGTAGACAAGAAACCATGCGTATCCTGCTTGGTATCGGCCTTCTCGTTCTGACTATGGGATCGGCGCCCCTTTCGCTGGCCTCCAGTCCCTGCCCCAACTTCGACAAGGACTCGTTTCCGCCCGGAAGCGTATGGTTCCGCCTGACGCCGAACCCGGAAAAAAAAGCTCCGGAGACCTCGCTCGACACCTCGATGGACATCCAATCGGAACTTCTGATTTTCGGGATTCGCCCCGACGGCGTTCTGGTCCAGAACAAGCAATCTCGCTTCCCGCGAGTGATCCCATGGAAGCTGCTCAGCCGAAATGAGATTTCCACGGACGGACGCCGGACATGGAAGCCTGCTTGCGCCCCGTGAGAACCTGCTCCGGGGGCTCGGGCACGATTTCCCGAGAAGGTGGCACCTTGGCCGCCTGCACTCGACGCCGGCCCGTCTGCGGCCACAGGATATTGATTTCCTGAACCGCCAGACCAAGGGCCGCCAGATCGGCTTCCCGATGCAGGACTTCGGCCTCGATGTAGACACATCGCATGCGGATATCAGGTTCTGAAGCTGGCAGGAGTTCACTCTGTTGGCTGCGCAAAATTTTGAGATCCTCCTTTACCTGCAAGATCTGTCCGGCAAGGAAACGAATCATTCCCTCCACCTCCTCTGGTCTCGCAAATAGAAGTCGCAGGAAGACGTCGTCCTGAAAACCACGACGCTCCAACCCCGAGCCAAACAGCCATGCACGCAGTGCGGCCCGTCCGCGCCGAGTCGCCGTGTAGACGATGCGGCGAATCCCTGCGGAGGTACTGACCCCCCGCACAAATCCGTCCTTCTCCAGGCTGGCAAGAACTTGATAGACCTGCCCGTAGCCAATTTCGCGGACATCCGACAATCGAGCTTCAAACGCGTTGCGCACCGCGTAGCCGTGCTGGGGCTTCTCTACAATCAACGCCAGGATCGCGTATTTGATGGACATGGAGCACCTCCTGTTTGAGGGAACTCCGAATACGTATGCGATCATCCAGCGAGATGACCAGAAATTCTTACGACAAATTGTGCTGAGTGCAGGTGGCCGTGTGGCGATTCGATCAAACGTCGATGGGGATCAATGGCTGGCCTTCGTCGTCGAGACAGTGCAGATATTCGGCAAATCCATGCCCCTGGTGGTCGTCCCAGGAGAACATCGCCAGACTCTGACAGGACAGGTACTTGATATTATTCGTGCTCCCCACCAACGGGGCCGTATGCAGGACCTCCGCTGTCAGACGATGCCGCTGGCGCGCCGAATCAACCAGCGAAAGAGCCAATGCCTTCGGGTAGGGGTGGTCGGTCTCCGGTTCCGTTTCGATTCGACCGCTCATGATTTCTCGGGTTTCTCCATCGAGACGTAGCCAGCCGCTCAGGTGAGGTCCCTCCGATGTCCAGAGACGCTCGAGAGCAAACGCTCGCCCGTCGGCAAAACAGGCGTCCACGCGGCGGCGCGCTTTGGGAATGGACGCCGTCCCCCAGGTGCGATCGCGCAGAGCCGGGACCTCCACCAGATACTGGTCCCCGGAAACCCAAACTTCGCCGCGCGCCGCCACAACCGCCGCGAGGCTGCCCGGCTGTGCATCGGATTGCACAGGATCTCCTGCCGGATGAAACTCCAACTCGATAATTAATCGCTCGAGGCGGCTCTTATGCCAAAATTCATGGTCATTGGCGTTCCGGGAAGAGTCGAGGGCATGCGCCGGGCCGTCGTAATTCAGTCGCCAGATATCGCCCTCGAGAGACAAGGTCGCTCCCTGAATTTCCAATGCAGCGTCCGGCCCTTCCATCGCATTCACATGACGTGCTGCGAGAAAACCACCATCGTGAAGCAGGATATCGATGCCGACGTCCATAACCGCCTGGTTCGGTCGCTGGTTGAAACGGGCCATCAAGGCCATGGTCTCGCCCGGTTGCACCAGGCGAAATCCGAGGGATTCGCAAAAGCCGATGTCGTCATCTGCGGGGTGTCTTTGATCAGCCGATTTGGCAGTATCGATCAGCATGGGCGCCTAGTTCTCCGGAAAAACCTGCATCGCAGCGTTCACATCCCACTGACCGAAGACACCTTCCAGTACATAGGGGTCTCGGGCGCAAAAAGATTGCGCGGTGGTCAGATCATCGGACTCGAAAATCACGATCGAACCAATCGGCGTCGAGCCATCCTCGGCAAAAATCGGGCCGGCGAACATGATTTTCGCCAACCTTTCGAGCTCCCGCAAATGTTCGAGGTGTGATGGACGAACCGCGGGCCGACGCGCAAGGCCCTCAGGGCCGTCGAGGCCGCGCATGACGAAGATAGGCATTCGTATTCTCCTGATCCTGCGGTAACGTCACTCGACGACCGCTTCGCAAAGATTGATAACATGCATCTGCGATTCCTACCGCCTGTAAACCATCCTCGACCGTAATCGGCGGCGGCTCCGTCCCGCGAACCACTTTCTCGAAAGCGGCCAGAGCTTCTCGGACGGTCGGAATGTCCGGCAGGACCTCCTCGGCAACCACCCGGCCCTCCTGCAGCAACATTGCCCGATGCAGGGCATGGTCACAGAAGATTTGCCCCCGCGAACCGATCAGGCGGATTTCACCGTAACGACTCCGCGTGCCGCGAGAGGCGGTCACGGACCCGAGAATCCGACAACCGGAAGCGTCCCCCATGAAGAGAGAAGCCACAAAGCTGTCCTCAGTTTTCTCCGTCGCCACACGTCCGGCCATACAGTGGACCTCAAGAACCTCCGCTCCGGTGAGGTACCGTGCCAGGTCAAATTCATGGATGCCGGTATGAAGAATATTTCCACCACCGGAAATTTCGGGGTCATCCAGCCAGCTCAGGCGGGAGGGCTCGAAGCTCTGGCCCAAAATGATCTGATGCAGAGATCCAACCTCGCCCAACCAATCGCGGGCCCGCCGGGCGGCCGACGAGAACCGCAGCGTCTGGGCGACCATCACGGGGATTCCGGCATCCTGAATCTGCCCGGCCATCGAGGCCGCATCTTCGGCATGTATGGCAAAGGGTTTTTCGAGAAGGAGCGGCTTTCCTTCGGCCGCGCAGGCTCGGACGACCTCAGGGTGCAACGCGGGGGGAACTACCGAAACTACGGCATCTACCGCCCGGTCCGCAGCCAACCCCCAGACATCCGCGTGATAGTGGGCGTCCAGACTGGCAGCTCGCGATCTTCCCTGACGGTCGTCGCGTCGAGAAACGGCGACGACCCGTAATCCCGGCAAATCCCGTTCGAGATGACCGACATAACGCTCCCCATGCTTGCCGAGCCCCAGAACCCCGATTCCGATCGGATTGACCATTCTCCCCGCAGTCTACCAGAAGTCCCCGAGCCAGCAGAAGAGCCGGACTGGAGCAATCGACCTGAATCTGGTTGGAATAGATGGATGCGGGCCGGTGCTCGTGAGGAGATGCAGATGGGAAAATTTGGCGTAACGGAAACATTGGAATTCCCCCTGGACACCGTTTGGGCGGTATTGGGAGATTTTGGCAACGTCAGCTGGGTTCCGGGACTCGGCGATTCCGTCCGAGTCGAAGGCGAAGGAGTTGGCATGTCCCGGTTCTTTGGCGCTCCCGGGGCCGAGATTCAGGAGACCTTGGTCGCTTTTGACGAGCAGGCAAAGACCTTCTCCTACGAGATTCCCAACAATCTGCCTCTGCCCCTCGACCAATACCTCGCGACGGTGAAGCTGACCGACCTCGGCGGTGGACAAACACAGATCGAATGGAGCTGTGAAGCCAACCCGACCGGGACCGAAGAAGAGGCCGAGGCTGCCGTGACCGGGATGTACACCATGATGGTCGGCTGGCTGGGCGACGCTCTGAAAAGCTGATCGACAACGCCCCCTCGGCTACTCGCCGCTTGCCCGCGGCCAGGGGAAGAGTACGGGGGTCTTCTCGAGGTGCTCGCGATAAGACGCGTCTTCGCCCCATTTCTTGAGCCCTCGCGCCTCGAGCATCGGTACACCGCTGATTCGGGACAGAAGCACGTACACAAACACCGGCGAGATGAGCATCAGATAACTCCAACCCTCGAGAGCCGGCAGAGCGAGGCACGCGACTCCCACCCACAAGAGGATCTCTCCCACGTAGTTCGGGTGCCTCGACCACGACCATAGCCCGCCCGTGATAAACTGCCCCCGGTTCTCCTCGCGTTGGCGAAAGGCTGTTTTTTGTCGATCGGCAATCACCTCGATCGAAAAACCCAGGACCCAGAGCAACACACCGAGCGCACCAACGATGCCGATCGCAGGCGCCGAGCTGCCCGTGATCGCGGCCAGAGCGCATGCCGCGGTCAGCAGAACCCAGAGTCCCTGGAGCGTCCAGGCAAACAGAAATCGGGAGAAATTCGGTTTGATGGAATCAAAGCGCCCATCGCCCCCGTCCCGGCGCACTCGCACGAAGAGGAAGGATCCCAACCGCACAGCCCAGACCACCACCATCGACGCGAGCAACCAGCCCCGCAGACCGACCTCCGGAGAAAGAGCGACAGCCAGCGCGATGACCAGCAAATATGTGCACGAACCCGAGAGATCAAAATACACCTCGGTTTGACGCCGCCAGGCGTGCACAAAGATCAGCCAATTCAGACCGAAGGCGACGGCAGCGCATATTGCGAATACCGGAATTCCGAATGCCGCACCGCTTCCCTGGCTCCCGGCCCATGCCAATCCCGATCCCAACACCAGAATGATCAGAATCCCCAAATAACCCTGCATGCTTGTCGTCTCCTTGCTCGGGGCCCTGTCGACACCCCCTGCGGACCACTATATATTCTTTTGGATCCAATGGCTCTTACCTTCGCCCACAACATCGACAACCTTCAGCTTTGGCCCGGGAAGCCCAGCGCTTGATGGACCAGCCCCGCGAACAGGAGAGCCTTCTGGAGCGCTGGAAACGTCGCCTGATGACATTTCCGGCATATGTCCTGATGACGGCCTTTGTGTCGGCCGTTCTGCCCCTGCTGGCGCTGATCGCGGTTGGCGTGGATCTGGTCTGCCGCAATCGCTTCATATTTACCCGAACACTCGTATTTCTGACAGTCTACCTCTGGTGCGAAATCCTCGGGCTGCTGGTCGGCTTCTTCCTCTGGATCCTCCGGGCGACTCGCCTCCTGTCGGCCGGCCAATTCATCCGAGCATGCTTTCTGGTGCAACAACAATGGGCGGGAGCGCTCTTCGGAACTGGCCGTGCCCTCTTCCATCTCCGCGTGCGCCTTGAGGGCACCGAGGCGATTACGCGAGCGCGAAGCGACGGCCCTGTGCTCGTTTTTCTGCGACACTCCTCGACCGCAGACACGGTTCTCCCCGTGGCGCTCGTTTCCGGGCCCTATGATATTCTCCTCCGCTACGTGATGAAACGCGACCTTCTCTGGGACCCCTGTCTTGACCTTTACGGACAACGTCTGCCCAATACCTTCATCCGTCGCGGCTCCAGCGACCCCGCCCGCGAAATAGCCCGGGTGCGAGAACTCAGCCGCCATCTCGAAATCGGCGATGGCATTCTTCTGTATCCGGAAGGGACTCGATTCTCCGAACGCACGCGCGACCGCCTTCACGAGAAGCTCGCAGCCGAGAGCGATCCGGAGAAGTTACGACGCGCGCAGCAATTCAAATCCGTCCTGCCGCCCCGAATCGGCGGCGCTTTGGCCTGCATCGACGAAAACCCCTCGGGGACCATCGTGTTCTGCGCGCATACCGGATTCGACGGCGTGCGCAGCTTCCGCGAGTTCTCCAACGGCATGCTGATGGACAAGGTCGTGCATGCGAAATTCTGGTCGGTACCCGTTGCTGACCTGCCCGAGAAGGAAGAAGATCGAATCGAATGGTTCTTTACGGAATGGAAAAAGGTGGACGATTTCTGCACCCAAAACGCCGGCGGACGACCCCATGACTGACTCAGATGAACGCAGCCCTGCGCCCGACGGCGCCTATGATGCCATCCTTTTGGTGTCGTTCGGTGGCCCCGAGGGGCCGGACGATGTGATGCCCTTTCTCGAAAATGTCCTGCGGGGTCGCAATGTGCCCCGGGAGCGAATGCTGGAAGTCTCCGAGCATTACAATGCCTTTGGCGGGGTCAGCCCGATCAATGAACAATGCCGGCACCTGCTGGCCGCCATGCGAGAGGACTTTGCCGCAAATGGCCTCGACTTGCCGATTTATTGGGGCAATCGAAACTGGCACCCGATGCTCGCGGATACCATCGGCGAGATGAAAGCGGATGGCGTACAGCGCGCCCTCGCGTTCGTCACCGCTTCGACCGGTTCCTATTCCAGTTGCCGACAATATCGCGAGGATATTGAAAAAGCCCGAGAGGTCGTCGGCCCCGGGGCCCCGGTCATCGACAAACTACGTCTGTTCTACAATCACCCGGATTTCGTCGACGCGAACGGACGCGGCCTCGCAGAGGCAATCGCCAAGATCCCCGAGGAGCGTCGGACAGACCTGAGGATTGCGTTCACCGCCCATAGTATTCCCGTCTCCATGAGCGATTCGTCGGACTACAAACAACAGCTCACGGAGCTGTCGGGCCTGGTCGCGGCGCAGAACGGATACGACTCCTCGCATTGGGACCTGGTCTATCAGAGCCGGAGCGGCCCACCCCAGATCCCATGGCTCGACCCGGACATTTGCGACCATCTCCGATCGTTGAAAGAGGACGGCACAAGCGATGTGATCGTCATGCCGATCGGTTTTGTCTCCGATCATATGGAGGTTCTCTACGACCTGGACCACGAGGCGGCCGACACCTGCGAGGAAATTGGTCTGCAAATGGTGCGGGCGCGAACGGTAGGAACCGACGCCGGCTTCGTCGGCATGATTCGCAAGCTGATTCTCGAAAGAATCGAAGGCCATTCTCCAGCGAGCATGGGCCAATTTCCGGCAGCGCCGGACTTCTGCCGACCCGGTTGCTGTCCGGCCCCGAGGCGACCCACTCGACCCGCCGGCGGCGCACGCCCGGGGGGCCGCCCGGCGCCCTGAGGGTGATTAGAAAAAAGCCTTTTTTTATCTACGTTTTCAAGATGCTCCGCCGTACGACAAGCGACACATTGACAGGAGCGAGTCCGTGTCTAGTCTGTTGGAGTAGATGTTCTTGTCGCGACTTATAACGTGGTCTCTGGTGATCGGCCTGGCGATCCTTCCGGTCAGCCAAGCTGCTGCCCGAACGATCGAGGGCGTTCAATTCCCGGAGTCCCTGCGCGCCGGCCCCCGCGAGATGAACCTTCAGGGTGCAGGACTCCTGCGCTACAAGGTGATCTTTCGCGGCTACGTGGCAGCGCTCTACCAGCAGGCCCCCATTTCGCCCGACACCAACGGTTCGCAGGACAAGGCTCGACGTCTCGAAATAGAATATTTCTGGGATATTCCAGCGAACGAATTTCAAAAAGCGACCGTCGAGGGGATCCGTAAAAATACCGACGCAGAAAAGTTTGAGAGTCTCCGTGACCAGATTGATACGTTCAATCAATTCTATCGAGACGTCGAAAGTGGGGATCGGTATTCCCTGACGTATCTTCCGGACCGGGGCACAGAACTCGCCCTCAACGGGGAGCCTCTTGGCACCATGCCCGGTCAAAATTTCGCCACCGCTCTCTTCGGGATCTGGCTCGGAGACCAACCACTCGATGAATCACTCAAAAAGAAACTTCTGGGCGAGGAAACCTCATGATCTGTGACGATGCTGATCCAATTGCCGAGGCCTTCGCCGCGCGCAAAAATCTCCTGCGACTGAACCTCGTGGGGGGCACGGCTGTTCTATTGAGCTACGTCCTTGGCGCGCTTGATGCGCCCGCAACAGGCTCTGTGTGGGGCGGGGTCCCCAGCCACCTGCAGCCCATCTACACAGCAAATATGTTCGTGGCGGCAACCGGCTACTTCCTTTTCTCTCACTATATCTACCGTCGGATGGATCCTGCAGAAACCCGACTCTTCGGGCGCTTCAGCTACGCGGGGTTCAACTGGATCTACGCAGCCATACTGATTCCTTCCGCTCTTTGGCTCCCTCTCACGAATGCCATGGTCGAAAACCCGGGGCCGGTCCTGTGGGCGCTGATCTGCGCGAGCCTCTATTCGGTCGCCATCGGCACGATCTTTCTCTTCTTTGCCCTGCTGGGCGCCAAACCAAACGATCGGGGACGAACGTGGGCCATAGCGGGGGCCCTCGGCTTTGGCCTCCAGACCGTGGTTCTGGATGCCCTCATCTGGCCCGCTTACTTCCCCTACTGAGCCAAAGGAGCCTTTGATGACATCATTCGACGCGCTGGAATCCGCACACCGCGATATCGTGCCACGGTTGCAGATGCTCTGCGACGCGGTGCGCGACGCGGGAGAAAAAGATCAATTGGTTTTCTTCGATGAAATTCGAGTTCGTATCGAGAAAGCGCATTCCGTCGACGAACTTCTGGAACCCTTCATGGCCTTGTCGACGAGCGCCTTCCGTGGATTCGCGATGAATTGGGAATCCATCGCGATCCTTGACGAAGTCCTCGAGACCTCCAGCCATATTTCCGAGATCCTGGCGCGAGGCGAAGAAACCGTTCACTAGCAGCAACCGGCCCGCAACGGCTGGGTCCGCAAGAAAGACAATCCTCCATGAAAATTCTCATCACCGGAGCCACCGGCCAAATCGGCAACCCTCTTTCCCGTCTCCTGTCCATCTCCGGACATGAGGTCACCTGCTGGACACGGCGCCCCGCCGCGGTGGGCGGACGCATTTCCGCTCGTTGCCATATCGCCGGCTGGAACCCGGAAGCGATCGAAAGCAATACGCTCGCAGGGTTCGATACCGTCATTCATTTGGCCGGAGAGAATATTGCAGGCAAACGCTGGTCCGAAAGCCGAAAAAAAGACCTCGTGGACTCCCGAATCGAGACGACGAGGGCTCTGGTCAAAGCGATTGCCGAGGTCCCCGAAGAGCAACGACCAAGGAATTTGATCAACGCCTCGGCCATAGGATTTTACGGCGATCGGGGCGAGGAAACTCTCTCCGAAACAGCGGCCGCCGGCACCGGGTTCCTCGACAAACTCTGCGCCGATTGGGAAGCCGAGGCGTTTGGTGCGCAAAAGCATGGCTTGCGCGTAGCCACATTGCGAATCGGCCTCGTGCTCGCCCCCGATGGCGGGATGCTGGGACCGATTCTGCCGATCTTCCGGATGGGAGCCGGTGGGCGACTGGGATCTGGCCGGCAATGGATGAGCTGGATTCATCTCGACGATGTCGTGGCAATGCTCAAGCACGTCGTCGAGCATGAGGAGATCGAAGGCTCATGGAACGCGACCGCGCCCAATCCTGTTCGCAATCTGGAGTTCACCAAAACTTTGGGGCGAGTTTTGCATCGCCCCGCCGTTGTCCCGGTGCCTGCCATTGCGATGCGAGCCGTGTTCGGAGAGCTCGCGAACTTGATGCTCGCCAGTACACGCGTTGACAGCAAGGCCATCGCCGAGACCGGTTTCAGCTTCCGCTACCCGACACTGGAGACCGCTCTGGCCGAGATTGTATCCGCGGATAGCTACGAGATTCTTCGGGAGCAATTTATCGAGAAACCGCGAACAGAAGTCTTCGAATTCTTCGCGGATCCGGGCAATCTGGAGAAGCTGACTCCGAAATTCCTCAATTTCAAGATTCTCGAATGTCCTGAGGGCAGTCTCGATTCGGGAAGCCGGATTCGCTACCAACTGACGCTCCACGGTATCCCTGTGAAATGGCGCACGGTCATCCGCGGGTGGTCTCCCGAAACTGAATTCTCCGACGTGCAGGAGAGCGGTCCATACTCCCTCTGGCACCATACTCATCAATTCGAGGAGGTACCGGGCGGTACGATTGTTCGCGATCATATTCGTTATCGATTGCCGCTCGGGGGTCTCGGCGAAATTGTCGCCGGCTGGCTGGTTCGAGCCGACCTCGCCAAGATTTTTGCATTCCGGCACGAGGCCATGGACGAGATTCTGAATCACCCTTCCGGGAAGCTTTCCTCGGCTGCCTGATTGCTCTCAGGCAGAGATGCTGTCGACCTCTCTCCGGTAACCTGATACCCACCGACTTGGAGGAAACGATATGTTCAAGAAATTGACAAGAATCTTTGCCGCATCTCTCTTCGCCCTCGCCCTCGCGTTCGCGCCTTCGGCAGCCCTTGCCGACGATTCCAGCGCCACCAGCGAAGGTTCCAGAGCAGGAGGAATCGCTCTCGACCTGCTCGTCGGACGACCGACCCTGCTGCTCGCCACGATCTCGGGTGCCATTTTCTATGGGGTATCGCTTCCCATAACCTTGGCCAGCGGCGCCGAGCGAGACGCCCGGGATCGTTTTGTGACGACACCCTGGCAGATGCTCACATCACCCCTGGGCGAGTAGTTTTTTCCTGACGAAGCGATTGCGACGCTTCACGAACGACTTTCAGGAAAAGGTCGCAACGTTTCCCGAAATTTCGATGGGACGACCGCAGACCTCTTCGTGCTGGACGGTCGCCATCACCGCCTCGTCCGATGAGATCGCGAGAGTCCGTCGTTGATCCGGCAAATCACATACGAAGATTGCATTCCCGCCGGCTTCGCCGGAGAACTGCACGGTGGCTGCGGAAATGATCGCCGGGCCCTTGTAGTCCCTGACAACTTCGTAGACGGGCATCTGCGAGGCAACTTCCTCCGACACATCCGTGAACTCGAAGGGGCGTTCGGGTGCCTTGGTCGACCATAAGGTCACGCCCTGCTTGGTCAGCATACCGCTCACGGACGTAACCAGACCGATCTCGCCGGGGTTTTCGCGTAATTGGGCGACCATCCGGACCAGGCCCTGAAATGTGAAATTGTTCAACGGCCCGCCGGCATAGGCCATGCCACCACATTGAGTGACCTCGGCACCGGACGGAACTTCGAGCTCACGCATCTGGCTCCGAACCGCCACGGGGAAGCAGCTGTAGAGTTCGAAGCGTTGCACGTCCTCGATCGACAATCCGGCGGAACGCAGTGCAGCAGCACCCGCCAGTTGAAAGCCGAAGCAACGGTCGAGTGCCCCGCGCTCGACCAGAGAAACCATATGATTCGACTCGGCCGCCGCCAGAGGAAACAGAAACCGATCCTCCGCAAGGCCCAGCTCTCGCGCCACTTTGAGGGAACAAAGGATCAGGCAAGCCGCTTGATCCACGTTCCACTGCGAATTGTGACGCTTCGTATAGGGAAACGCGAGCATCCGGTTCTTCGCGGAGGGCGTGGAAATTTCTTCTGGCGAGAGCTCTTCCTGCACCCAGGCTTCGGGATTACCCGAGGCAACCTTGCTCATGCCGGAATACAGTTCCCCAAGCGCCCGGCGGTTCTCCTCGACGCTCTCACCTTGGGCATGACGCAAGGCGCTTTCCAAAAGCGCATACTGGTTTACCGGCATCCCCAGACCAAATTCCAGCTCCAGGGGGTTGAGGATCTCCTTGGATGGCTCGAGAAATCGGTCGGGTTTTTCGCCCGGCGCCTGCGTTGTATCCTCCACAGCCTCGCCCGTGATCATCGAGCGGAGGGAACGAAACTTGGCTTCCCCACCGACCACCAGAGAAATATCTTCCGAGCCGTCCGCAATCGCCCGAGCCGCATCCGCAAGAAGTGTGCTCTGCAGGATACCGACCTCGACGAGATCCGTCCGCGCACTGTCGGCACCAAATTGATCGGCGAGGATCCTTGCCGGATTCGGGTAATCCCAAATGCCGTTGGTGACGCGAATCGATGAAGCACGGGACAAGAGTTCCTCACTGCCAGCATCCGAGGCTGCGCGACGAGCCGCCTCGACCATCAACGCTGCGGCCTCCATCGACTTCCGGGGGTCCTTCTCCCGCTGAGTGACAGCTCCTGCACCCACTAATACCGGCGTACGATCATTCAGAGACATGCGAGACTCTTAACCCCTTTCGCCGTCGGACGCACCTTCTCCGAGGCCTGTGCCCGGATCGTTTTTTGCGGGCCGCTCGCGTGTCTTGCGCTCAAGCCGCAAGACGCTTTCTTCGTCTGTGAGGTCGGTTATTCGAGCCCGGGGAACCCATCGCAAATCCTTGGATTCTTCACTGATCTGGAGGGATTGCTCCGCGCCGGCAATCAGGAAGTACCGAAGATCGTAATGGAAATGGGCGGGCTCCTTCCGGCGCGCCGGAATCCCATGGATATCGATGTCCAGAGGCACCGGAAATTCGTCACCAGAGGCCTCGATGAAGTCCGCCATTCCGGATTCTTCGCGCGCTTCACGAAGCGCGACAGCAAAGGGATCAGAATCGCCATCGGCATGCCCTCCGAGTTGGAGCCAGCGATCCAACTTCGCGTGATGCGTCAGCAAGGCCCTATTTCCGTCGGAGGAAACAATCCAGCAGGAAGCCGTGATATGGCCCGGAAGGCAGGATCGCGAAAAGCAATCTTCATGCGCCACCGCAAACGCACGCATTCTCTCGATCGTTGCGATCTCCCGGGGGTAAACCGCCTCGTAACGGCGGAGGATCTCAAGCAGATGTTTTCGGTGCATAGGGCAAATCTCCCCTCGAGCCTACCTGATCCCAGGAAGAAAACCCGCGGATACCGAGGGCCCCCGCAATCTCCTTGCCGTTGATCTTCGCCAGAGACCGATCGGGACCGGCTTGCACCAACCCGAAGGACGCCGCGTTCCCCGGCCCAGTACCTCGTGCTTCCACTTCCAGTATAAAAGAACCCGCAGCCAAAGGGGACTCGAGGTCCCACGCGAAGAAGCCGCGATCCGGCAAGCGAACCGCGTCCCAGCTTTGTCCTTCCAGAACCTCACCCGCACGGCTCCGCAGACGAAACCCGATCGTGTGGGCGAATCTCTGGCCATACGTCCATGTGAAAATATCCACCCGAAAGAGGCCCGGCGAGGTCAGGAAAAACTCCTGACAAAGAAGGTCGCCCTCACCAAGAGGTGGACTGGTATCCAGAGGCAATTTCTCAGGCAGAACCGGAAAGGCATCCGGCGTGAGCGCCCCGGGCCAGAACGGCTCTTCCGGCAAAACCGCAAGCGGTGCAATGGCGACTCGCCCGGCCGACGTCGTTTGGCTCCTGCGGGATTCAACACGTGCGAGAAGGTCTTTCATTTCGGGCAGCCGAGAATCTGGACCATAAGCTCCGACGATATGCTCTCGAGCCTGCTGTCCTGCAGACGCCATCGCGGGCCGTTGCTCGACCGAGGCGAGAATCGTATCCCGCCATTCCTCTACCGTGTCGGCAAGCCAACCGCCGCCCTTGCTCGTGGCGGCGCGATTGCTGGATGTCGGACTGGCGATCGAAGGGACGCCACAAGCAGAGGCTTCCATCACCTTGGTCGCTCCTTTGGCGCGCGAAAAACGGCTTTCCGTATCCAGAGGCGCCAAATTCAGATCCACAGCGGCAATCGCGACCGGCAACTCCACCCAGGGAATCAGCGGACTCCGCGTGATCCGCGCCGCAAACCGAGCCAGCTCTGATGGAAGTGCCAAAGGACCCAAAACCGCCAACGTGATCCGAGGATCCTCCTGCATGGCCCTTGCCAACCCGGTCGCCGCTCGAGAAAAATCAGCGTCATGCGTTGCCGTCCCACTGAAGTAGCCGACACGGAAGACTTCGTTCTTCGCATTCTCGCCAGCCAACTCTCTGGCCGTTCGAGCGAGGTCCAATTCATCCCCGCTCAAAGCATCCCGGTAGAGGTGGCTTTCGATCCCGAGGCTTTCGATCTCCGCTACCAACTCCGACGAACTCGCCAGAACTTCGTCGCACAAAGCGAGCACATTTGCATAGCGATCGGCACCCTCACGCCAGAGCGCTCGTTGTTGCGGCTGGGTCAGAAAAGAGGGAAGGCAGTCCGCCTCGCTGCGGAAGATCAGATCATCTACCAGTCCGATCCGCCCGGTACCGGCGGCGACCGCCCGATCCAGCAGTTGCATCACCACGACATTCGCCGGCACTCGATACAGAAATAAAAGATCTGCGCGTGAGGCGACTTCGCTCAGGTCCGGGTGCCGATACGAGAGGACAGAGACCTGCCATCCATAGGAGCGCAGATGGCGAACGCGATGAGACACCGCATAGCGATGACAAAACCCGTCAATTCCACTGACGAAAAGAGCCTGACGGGGCTTCACTCCCGAAGCCCCCTGCCTGTTCTCGCACGACGCATCATCTCGATTTGAAAGTCCTAGTCAGGAATCCCCCCGAAAACCAACCGGTGCAGGCCTGCGCCAGAGTCGCTAAGGCTTTCCTATGCCTTTCCAAGCGGTCATCTTTGATCTTGGCGGAGTCGTCCTCGGCTCCCCGCTTCACGCCATTGCTCATTATGAAAAGGAACTCGGGATTGCTGCCGGGTCGGTCAACCGCGTCGTGGGGAGCACAGGCGAAGCAGGAGCGTGGAGCAAACTCGAGCGTGGGCTTTTCAATCTGGAGCAATTCTTTCCTGCTTTTGAAAAAGACTGTGCCGCAGCCGGGTTCACGATTTCAGCCAGCACGATGTTTGAGCGCATGGGAGCGGAATCCGCGCCGCGACCCATGATGATGCGGGCGATCGAACGCATCCGGGAAGAAGGTCTTCGCACCGCAGCCCTGACCAACAACTGGGCCACCGGCGACCCTGGACCCAATCCCCTGCGCCCCTTCTTCGATGAATTTGTCGAGTCGGCCATCGAGGGCCTGCAAAAGCCGGATCCACGCATCTACGATTTGGTTCTGGGGCGCCTGAATGTCCCCGCCGACGCCGCGGTCTTCCTGGATGATATCGGTAGAAATCTGAAAACGGCTCGGGAGATGGGGATGACCACGATCAAGGTCGATGATCCCGCCGTCGCACTGGCGGCCCTCGAAGAGCATCTCGGCTTTCCACTCAGCTGAGCGCCCGCGGTTGCCGGAGCATTCGGTTCAACGGAAGTGATGCTCCTGGACAAACCAGGCACAGGATTTCCCGATAAATCGCTTCGTGTCGGCTGCGATGATTTCGCGACTTTCCGGATGCGTATACATCTGTGTCCGAAAAGCCTCCGCATCCGCGAAATGGAGCTCGCTGATTCCATCGATCGGGAAATCGGATGGCGAGAGCTGCGCATCCACAATATTGGCCACATATTTCACCAAACCCTGATGATGCTCGAGCGCGAGAGGCTTGTGCTCCTCGATCCAGCATCGGCGAAACTCCTCGCGCGACTGGCCCTCCGGACGCTGCAGGATCGCGATCATCTTGAATCGACCACTGGGCCCCGCCGGCTGATCAGGCACCTCAGGCTCCTTTTGCACAAACTCGGTTGTTTCATAGGCTGCTGCTGATCCCAGAAAGGTATTCGTATCCGCGGTCACAATTCGCCGTCCCTCGTCCGATGCGTAAAGGCGATCGCGAAAATCCTCGTTCGTCGCAAAGGATAATTCCGCAATCGAGTCAACTGGCACCAGCGGCTCCCCGCGCGGCCGCTCGACGAGATTCACACGATAGTGCTGCATGGTGGGATGGTGTGCGAGGGCCAGAGGCACATGGTTGGTCAGAATTCTTTGGCCATACTCCGCTGGCGAGAGGCCCTTTTTTCGCGTGCAAAGAAAAATCATCTTGCGCATCCCCATGCCTTCGCCCGAGCCGGCGCGGAGGTCAAACTCCAGACAATTCCACAGGCGTGGATTCCCGGGCGGAAAAGCACCTTGCCATCGCGGGCCTCACATGAGATCCTACGGCCGTAGAGGAAAATTTCAGCATGATCATCCAGTCGAAAAATAACCTGCGATTGCAGGCCGGGAACGCAGTCGCCCCTATGTCTGCGATCGCCCCGCATGCCTGCCCGCAGACGGTGCTCGGTACCGTCACCGACACCGTAATGTGGACCACCCCTCTTTGCGCCCGAATTACGCGCAAAGACGTCGGTGGGCGCAACGGCCATCCGGAAGGAGTCTCCTGAGAAGATCAGGAAGAAAAAGACTCCGAAAGGAAGCTAGGCCGTTGGGTTCACCCCAGCGGCCTTTTTTTGTGGTGTCGTTCCGACTTTCAAGGCACCCCAACCGGCCCCGAACGGGCCCATAGGAGAGAAAAAATGGAAAATGAAGAGTTCGATCCCGGCGTCTTCGGCGACCGTATCCGGGAAATTGTGCGGGATGAGCCCAAGGCTTTCGCTTATGATCTGGGCCTCAGCCTGTCGGCGGTCTACAATTATATGAACGGTAGAGTACCGACGACCGATGTCCTCTTCCGCATCGCGAGGTATTCCGGCCAACCCATGGAATGGTTCCTGACCAGGGAGGTCGATGCGTTTGTACCGCGCGCTGAGGCGGCTTGAAGCAGAGGCGCGAAGCAGACCTCCTGTCCATGGCAGGGCCCCCGAAATCTGAGGGACTCGACCCGAACAAAACGGGCCCCGAGTCTTCCGAGGAAAACGGGGCCCTGCTTTTTTTCGCCCTTACCAAACGAATACGCCCGAATGACCGAAGTCATTCAGGCGCATATCCGATGCAAATACCACAGCGAACCGCCTATGCGATCCGCTGAAGTCTCAGAAATTGCCGGTTCCGGTGGGGCGATGCGAAACGAGTTCCTCGATCGACTGACTCGGCTGCACCAGAGTCGTCTGCTCTTGTGAGTTACCCAATTGTTCAATCGCGCGACGCGCGAGCTTGCTCGGCTTGGCATGTCCATTCTCCCACCGATTTACGGTCGAGAATGTCACCGCCACAGCATGGGCAAACTCCTCCTGCGTCAGGCCCAGGCCCTTGCGAAGCTCCTTGATCTGCACACCATTTAGCTGATCGCTCAAATTCATCTTCCAATCCTCCATATGCCACGGTCTATGGTGTAATCATCGACAATTTCCTCGCTCACATTAGGGTTTTCGCTCATGCCGGGAGAAACCAGCACCCGCAGGAACGCCGGAGATCGTGACTCAAGGCCACTCCAATCAGCGAAGACCAGTAAAAACGGCCCTTTATCGTAAGCCAGAGCGTCGAAAATAGCGCTTGCGCTGTGCAGGATATTTTTTCTTCCAGCGCTGTGCCCTGTCCTTATCGCGGCGCCCGGCTTGCCTGCCGGGGACCTTTCGCTAGGAGACAAGGATGGCCGCCAGTTCCGATGAAATATTCGACGCCCTTCGCAAAGTGAAATTTCCGGGCTTCTCTCGCGATATCGTTTCATTTGGTGTCGTGCAGAAGGTGGAAGTCCTCGATGGCCACACCATCGTCACGCTGGCGCCGCCGGCCGGAACTCCCGATCTGGTCGACAAGATCACCCCCGAGATTGAAGCCATCGTGGCGAGTCTGCCGGGAGCAGCCCCCCTCAAGATTGCGCTTGTCGAAGCCAAGCCAAATCCGGCGCAGGCTCGACAACCCGCCGGACCGGCCGACGACCATGGCCACAGCCACGCGCAAGCTCCAAAACCATCAGGCCCCCAACCGATCGATGGAGTGAAGAAAATCATTGCTGTAGCGAGCGGCAAAGGGGGCGTCGGTAAATCCACGGTCGCCGTGAATCTTGCCATGGCCCTGCGCGAGCACGGCAGCGTGGGCCTGATGGATACCGATATCTATGGGCCTAGCGCCCCGGTGCTCCTGGCGGCCGAAGAGGAAAAAGCGCAGGTCACCCAAGAAAAGCGAATCGTTCCCGTCCAGACCCACGGGATCGCAATGGTCTCGATGGCCCTCTTTGTCGAGCGCGAAAGACCGATTATCTGGCGTGGGCCCATGTTGACCAAATTGGTCAATGAGTTCATTCGCAATACCGAGTGGGGCGACCTCGACTACCTCGTCCTGGACCTTCCTCCGGGCACGGGAGACGTGCAATTGACCCTTTCCCAGACTCTGCGCATCGATGGCGGCGTGATCGTGACGACACCGCAGGATGTTGCTCTGGCCGACGTCCGCCGTGGTGTGCGCATGTTCAAACAGATGCATGTCCCTGTCCTCGGTGTCATCGAGAATATGGCGGGAATTATCTGTCGAAAATGCGGCGAGGAGAGCAATATCTTCGGGCGGGGCGGTGGTGCTCGCATCGCGGAGGAACTGAGCCTCCCCTTCCTCGGCGAAATCCCTCTCACCCCGGTCATCCGAGAACAGGGGGACGCCGGGGATCCAGTCGTCGCGGCCCTCCCTGATGAACCAGTTGCCGAACGATTTCGGCAGATCACGGCACAGGTTGTCGCCGGCTGAACTCCCTCAATCGGTGATGGACTTCTGCCGCAACCAATGGTCGCAGATGACCAGAGCCACCATCGCCTCGACCATGGGAACGGCTCGCGGCAGAACACAAGGGTCGTGGCGCCCCTGCGCCTCCAACTGACGGCTTTCCAGGTCTCGGTTCACCGTTTCCTGCGCCTGCCGAATCGTTGCAGTTGGCTTGAACGCCGCCCGGAGAACCAGCGCCTCTCCGTTCGAGATTCCACCCTGCACGCCTCCGGAACGGTTGGTGCGAGTTCGGACCCGATCGCCTTCGGCATAAAAAGCATCATTATGCGCCAATCCGGACAACAAGGTGCCCGCGAATCCTGATCCAATCTCGAAGCCCTTGCATGCAGGCAAAGACAGCATCGCCTTGGCCAAATCCGCATCGAGTTTATCAAAAACCGGTTCCCCAAGACCCGGCGGCACACCATGAGCCACGCAAGTCACAACACCTCCGAGAGAGTCTCCATCGCGGCGCGCGGCATCAATCGCCTCAATCATCTTTTCGGCGGCCTGCGGATCCGGGCACCGAGTCGGCCCCGCCTCGACCGCAGCACGATCGACAGCCACCGGATCGACATCGGCATGGATGTCCCGGACCGAACTGACCCAGCCAGTAATTGCCCCCATCCCCGCTGTGGCCAGAACCTTGCGGGCGATGGCTCCGGCAGCCACGCGGCCGATTGTTTCTCGAGCACTGGCCCGGCCACCACCCTGCCAATTTCGCACACCGTATTTGGCTTCATAGGTATAATCAGCGTGCGAAGGCCGAAAGGTATCCTTCATATCTTCATAGGCCTGAGGACGCGCATCGGAATTGCGCACCAGGATGCCGATCGATGTTCCCAGGGTCTGTCCTTCGAAAACCCCGGAAAGAATCTCGGCTCGATCCGCTTCCTGACGTGGTGTCGTCAATCGGCTTTGGCCCGGGCGACGTCGATCCAGTTCCAGCTGAATCTCCTCGACCGACAAGGGAATCCTCGGAGGGCAACCGTCCACAATGACGCCGACACCGCCGCCATGAGACTCGCCGAACGTGGAAATACGGAATTGATGACCGAAATGGGAACTCACAGAGGGTAGCCTAGCAAAAGGAGCCTACCCGTCGCGAGCGACGACAGGGGCTGGGCCGATCGTCGATTTCTGGCGGGTTTGACGAATTTCCTGGGCGATCTGGTGCAATTCGAGCATTTGAAAATCAAGCGAGACCTGTTCGGCTTCGCTTGCACAGGCGAGACGGCTGGGCCCGATGGTCTTTTGTGCCCGCTCGAGAAGTTCGAGGACCCGGGCGGAGTCGGCACCCGGCGCCGCAAAGAGGCGATAAAAATCGCGCGTCGCATCACGGGTTGTCGCCATCCGGGCCGGGCAATCGGGAAAATCTTCCCAGGCGGCGGAAGCGCCATGGGGGCTCGCCAGCACCAGAAACAGGAAAGAAATGAGGGTACGCATGGTGAATTTCCTTCGCGAGGGGGCTAGAAAGGTCAGAAAGCGGCTCAAAAGTGGAATTATACCCGATTCCGCCTCCCCAGCGCCATCCTCTTATCAAGACCTCGCCCCGCTCTGTTGGCTTTGACTCCCTGAGCCACCGTCGCTAAACCGGCCACCCAGACGTTGCGCCCCGGATTCGAAGGAGAAAATGTTGCAGGCACCTCGGAATGGAAACTTTCTAAGAAGACTCGGCTTCCTTGCGCCCGCCGCTGTCGCCTTGGCTCTCGGTCTCGCGGAGCGCGTCGCCGCAGAGCCCTATATGGCGGTTCGAGAGGGACGAAAATGTTCGACCTGCCATGTGAATATGACCGGCAGCGGCATGCGGACCCTGCTTGCCAATACGCATCTCGAGGAGATCACACACTACCGCGAACTCTTTCCCGAGTTCGAATCGGTCGAGGACACC
Source organism: Candidatus Binatia bacterium (assembly GCA_029248525.1). NCBI lineage: Bacteria > Candidatus Binatota > Binatia (SeqCode) > Binatia bacterium. Next base: position 381,787 of record JAQWJE010000049.1, on the reverse strand, counting down.
TGGAACGGTCAGGTCACCAGCTTCTTCTCTCTCGGCGCCGACATTCGCGTCGATAATTCGCTTGTTTTTCAGGACGAGCCGAACGCGCAGGGACAGGTCTCCAACAACGAAGTGTTCCGCGGCCGGGTCGACGAGAATATACTCGACCTCCGCCAGGCCGATATCTATTTTCTCTTTGCTCCTGTCCCCGATTTTCTCGAAATCTATCTGGACCAGAGCTTCGCGCCGGGGGGCACCAGCACCAAGGAAATCTTCGGGCTCCTCAAGGGCGTTCTGCCCGGCAATGGCTATATCAAGGCAGGTAAATTCTTCCTCGACTACGGCCTGCGCACGGAGAATGACGACCTGGCCAGTATCGGCATATCTTCGCAGAATCAGTTTGTCCGGGCTCGGACCGGCAGCGATTTTGATGCCTACCATCCCGGCATCGAAATCGGTTTCCAGCCGGGACCGTTTGCGACCTCCTTGTCGATCACGGATGCTGCCGGCGCGACCACGGACCCCCGCATCACCGCTAACGCCTACGGCGTTTTCCGCGACATCCCCGTGGTCGACAATATTCTCGCCGGTGGTTCCTTCATGTGGGTCCCCAGCGACAACGGCGACACGTACAATTGGGGCGTCTACGCCGGGTCCAATTTCGGTCCACTGGAATATCAGGCCGAGGTCGACTTCATTCAGGCGCGAAACGATACGCTCGGGATATCCAAGGGTACCTTCGTCGCTTATGGCGAGTTGAACTACTTGCTCCTCGGCTGGATCAATACGAAATTCTTCGGCGAATACGCAGATAATGATGGCCGATGGGAAACAGCCGATACGGCGCAAAATCGCTTCGGTTTCGGCATCGAGCCCTTCATCGGAAAATTCCTGCAGCCGCGAATTTTTTATACCGTCGCCAACGGACCGAAGGATCGACCCGAAACCAACCAGAATCGGCTGATCTTCGAGCTGCATCTATTCTTTTAGTGAGCGGACTTCCAAAACTTGGCGGGCGTGCCGCCCTGGCAGGACTCCTCGTCCTGCATTTGGTTCTGACCCTGCTGGTGACACCCGTTCGCGCGGAGCCACGCCCTCCTCGACTGGCATTTCCGCCCGAGTTCTCCATCCCTGCCGGCATGGAGGCCCGGGTGCAGTTCTGGGTCGATATCTTTGGAAGATACTCGGTCCGCGACGCCATCGTTCACGACCGCAATCACCCGCATCGAATCGTGGCAACCCTCTCGATGCGTCGAGGAAACCAGCGTGAACGACGCCAAATACAGGCGCGCTATGCGGACCTGCTGCGAGAAATCCAGCAAGCCAGCTCGCCTGTCGAGCGACGCGCCATCCTGAATCAATTCAACGGCCCGGTGGATCCCCGTTGGCTGCAGATCCCGCCCGAGGACCTGCGCGTTTTCCGAGGACAGTCGGAGACATTCAGCAAAAGTCTGAAGCGGTCCCGTTACTATTCGCGGACGGTGCGAGGGGCGTTGGCTCAAGCCGGGCTACCACCACTTCTGATCTACTTGCCCCATATCGAATCCTCGTACGACCCGAGCGCACGATCCCATGCGGGTGCCCTCGGCCTGTGGCAACTCATGCCCAATACGGCCCGCCAGTATATCCGGGTGGGCGGCCGCGCCGATGAAAGACGCGATCCGGAGCGATCCACTTACGCCGCCGCGCAGTTCCTGCACGCAACCCACCGCTCTCTGCGCAGCTGGCCCCTGGCGCTTACCGCATACAACCATGGGCCGTCAGCCGTCGCGCGGGCGATCCATCGGCACAGCACGACAGACCTGGGTGAGCTCATCTATCGGAACGAGAATCGTCGCTTCGGATTCGCAGGCGAGAATTTTTATGCGAAATTCCTCGCCGCGGCGCACCTCGGGGAAAACGCGGACTACTATTTCCCCGACATCGACATGAACGAGATCGTGACCCATACCGTCCGACGTGGAGACACCCTGTGGGGAATCGCACGACGCTACGGAATCAGCCTTCGGGCCCTCAAGCGATCCAATGCCCACCAACTGGCGCGCTCGAAGTATCTGAAGCCGGGAGTTCGGCTCCTCGTCGAGGGATAATTCCCCCTTCAGGCGAAGTAGGTCTCCACCGCGCCCGCCTCGATCGACAGTTCGACGACCTCCCCGCCTCGCCGGACCCGAAAACGCAGTGCGGCACCGGGGCGCTCGGCGCGAAGGCGCTGATACAAATCGATCCTATTCGCAACCGCATGGCCCTGAAGAAGCAGGATCGAATCACCCGGGATCAAGCCCCCTGCCGCGGCAGGACTTTCCGGGAAGATCCCGGCCACAGCAAGATGATTTCCTACCATCAAACAGGTCATCCCGAGCCACCCTTGTGACTGCGGTGTTCGATAGACACCGTCTCTCTCGATAGCATCGATCATCGCCAGAGAACCCGCACCCGGGAAGACCACCGTAGGCCGGCCGGCATGAGCCATGGAGAGAGCGGCAATACCCAGAACGCCGCCCTGACGATCCAGCAGCGGTCCCCCACCGAGACCCGGGTTCGGAGCCGAGAAATATATCGCGGGATCGAGAGCAAACTCCCATAAGGCGTCAAAGGGGCTGGTGCTGGTGACGAACCCGGAGGCCACCCGACGCTCCTCTCCCACACTCGCGACGACAAAGGCTTCGCTCCCACGTTGTGCGAGACCTCCCGGGGACAGCGAGAGGGCATCGAGACCGCTCTCCTCGGGAGCAACGATCCCCAGCCCCGAAGCGTAGTCGATTCCGAAAACACGTCCTTCCACGCGGCGCCCATCAGGGCATTGGACCTGGACCCGGTCGGCTCCGATAAGCAGATAATACGCGGTCAGAATCAGCCCGCCACAGGAGGTCAGAACCACTCCGGTACCTGCCCGCTCTGTCCCCAATATCGCTGCCGACCTGTGATTGGGGTCAATCCGAGTCTCCAGATGCACCACGGCAGGGAGCGCTTTGCGCAGGAGATGAACCGAAGCGTTCAAAGCGCTATCCCAAAACAGGAAGGATCCGGCTTTTCTGAAGCTGGCGAGCACGTGCTCATGGATAAAATCCGACTCAAAGAAAAATTTCCCGCCTCTCGACTGTTTCGTTTGATTCAGAAACAGCACGGGCGTCGTGCATTATGGCTGAATCAGGGGAGCGACCGAGAGAGTCTTATGGCCTTCCGGCCGACCGCGCAACTGACGGTCCGACAAGATGGGCGAACAGAGATCCGCCGAGGGCGTGAAGCTTCTCGTTTTTCCGAGCACCCTCTGGAGCTCATCTCCGAGTTCGTGCGCGAGGGGTCTGTCACCGAAGAGTTGCCCTCGGCCCCGCCGCGGACCTTCGGATTTCTCGCTTTCGATTTCGCCTCCCGGATAGAAGCGCGGCTAGCCTGTGGGGCGGCTACGGAAGATCCGTTGCCGCTTGCCCATTTTGCACAATTCGCATGCGTTCTCGTCTGCCGACAAGACCCGAGAGCCACCAACGATCTCTGCACCATCACCGCCTTTGGCGACAACCTCGCTCCGATCGTGGCCGAGCTGGAAGCAGCTCTTCAGGAGCCATCCTCCGAGGAGGACGCTGCGGGCCAAATCTTCGAGAGCGAACTATGCGAATGGCCGGATAAAACCCGATACCTCAGAGCCGTTTCGCGAGCACTCGACTACATCGCCGCCGGAGACATCTACCAGATGAACCTTGCGAGTCGCTTCGTCGTCGAAAGCACCCTGTCCGGTCTCGAAGTCTTCGAGCGGCTGCAGAATGCTCAGCCAGTGCCCTTCGGCCTTTATTTCGCAACACCCGAATTCGAACTTCTCTCCAACTCTCCCGAGAGGTTTCTCAGGGTCCGAGGCGACACGATTCTGACCGAGCCAATCAAGGGAACGCGGCCTCGCTCTCTCGACAAATCGCGCGACCGAGCTCTCGCCAAAGAGCTTCGGGAAGATCCCAAGGAGCGCGCCGAGAATATCATGGTGGTCGATCTGGAGCGGAACGATCTGGGCCGCATCTGTGCTCGAGGCAGCATCGACGTCCCCTCGCTTCTGCGCGTCGAATCCTGGACGACCGTCCACCATCTGGTGTCGACAGTCGAAGGCCAACTCCGCCCCGATGCGAATTTGGCAGCCATCCTGAGGGCGACTTTCCCGGGCGGCTCAATTACCGGAACGCCCAAAATTCGAGCAACGGAAATTATCGCCGAACTCGAAGAACAGCCTCGCGAAGTTTTCACTGGATCCTTCTTCGCCTTTCGCTCCCCCCGAGATTTCGATTCGAGTATCCTGATTCGGACCGCATGGGCTCGGGACGGTCGATTCACCTACCACGCTGGTTGCGGGATCGTCGCCGACTCTGTTCCTGAAAATGAGTACGAAGAAATGTGGGTCAAAGCTGAGGCATTTCTTCGAGCGATCGATCTCAAGACGGCGAAGCCCGCCAGCGGAGCCAACTCTTGAAAACCTCCGCCCGCGTCTGGCTGAACGGGAAAATCATACGCGCCCGCGATGCCCGCCTATCGATTTTTGACCGAGGCTTTTTATACGGTGACGCCGTATTCGAGACCGTGCGACTTTATGGAGGACGACCCTTTCTTTGGCGACGGCATCGCAAGCGCTTGCAACATAGCCTCGATCGACTCGGGCTACCTCACCCGGAAAACAGGCTGGAGGACGCGATCGCCGAACTCTCCGACGCCTGTGCACTCACCGACGCCGCCGTTCGGATCACGGTGACTCGCGGAGTGGGCGAAGGCTTGATCCCCCCGAACGACCTGTCCCCCACCTTGCTCGTTACCGCGCGAACCATCCCCGAGGAACTGGTCGTCCAGCGCAGGACGGGGGTCTCCGTCATTCGCCTGCCCTTCGGAAACGGCGGGCAAAGTGTGGTCACGGGCCATAAAACCACCAGCTATGCCGCGGCGGTTCAAGGGCGGATGGCGGCGGCTCGAACTGGAGCCTATGAGGCGATCTATGTCGAGGCGGACGGTCGGATCAGTGAAGCGACCACGAGCAATGTCTTTGCCATATTCGGACGAACCCTCCACACCCCACCACTGGAAGCTGGTTGCCTGCCGGGCATTACGCGCCAAATTGTACTCGAATTGGCGAAAAAGGCCGAACTTCGCATCCGCGAGGTTCCGATCGAAGCCGACCGGCTGGACCGAGCATCCGAGATCTTCCTGACCGGAAGCGTGATCGAGATCCTGCCGGTTGCCAGCCTTGACGGGAAAGCCCTGACAAAAATAGCCCCGGGTCCGATCACCACGCAGTTGTCGCGCGGGTATCGGCAACGCGTTCAGCGACACCTCCGGCAATCTCGCCGCGATTCCGCTAGAAGCTGAGGCCTGATGCCCGTACTGGATGCCCGCGAGATCGATCGGAGCTACGACCAACAAACCATTTTGGCCAACGCCGCAATGACTATCGACGAAGGCGAGCGAGTCGGCTTGGTGGGCAACAACGGTAGCGGGAAAAGTACTCTCGGACGTATTCTTTCCGGCCGGGAGAAACCCGATAGCGGGACCTTGGCCCAATCCCGAGGAACGCGGATTGATTATCTCGAGCAGGAACCGGTTCTGACTGCGGGAAGCACTGTCCTGGAAGTCGTATCGGAAAGTCTCGTTCGATGGACGGCGGCGAGGAATCGACACGATGCCGTCACCGAGGCGATGGCCCACCCCGATGCCGCCGACAAAATCGAGGACCTGATCCGTCAGCAGGCCTCAGCCGCCGACGAGATCGAACGTGAGGGGGGCTGGGAACGCCTGCATGAGGCCGAGGCCATTCTCGGGAACCTCGGAATCGACGATTCCAGCCGCAGGGTAGATACCCTGAGTGGAGGTGAGCGCCGACGTGTGGCACTCGCACGAATTCTGGTCGATGCTCCCGATCTCGCAATTCTTGACGAACCAACCAACCATCTCGATATCACCACCATCGAGTGGCTCGAGGACTATCTCCGTAATCGCTTTCGCGGGGCCTTGCTCCTGATCACTCACGATCGCCGAGTCCTCGAGAATGTGACCGACCGGACTCTGGAAATTCATGCCGGCAAGATCAACAGCTACGCCGGAGGCTATGTCGCATATCTCGAAGCTCGCGCCGAGCGCGCCGCGCACGAGGAACGTACAGAAAAAAATCGGCAAAACTTTCTCCGACGCGAGCTGGAATGGCTGCGCCGCTCTCCGCAGGCCCGGACCACAAAGCAAAAAGCTCGTATCGATCGAGTCGAAAATATCCGCGATCAGGCCGGTCCTGAAAAGCAGAAGAAAATCGAAATGCAGGCGCAGAGTCGACGTTTGGGCAAAACCATTCTCGAAGTCGCCGCGATGGATATCCATCGCGACGGCAAGGATCTGGTGTCGGATCTCACCTTCGCCCTGGGTGCGGGTGAACGTATCGGAATTGTGGGACCAAATGGTACCGGAAAAACCTCTCTCTTTCTCACCATCCTCGAGGAAATCTCGCCAGCCTCGGGATCGCTGACGATCGGCACCAATACCCGCATCGGCTACCTGGATCAGAATCGCGGTGGCCTCGAACCTGCCGAAACGATCTACGAAACCCTCAGCAACGACCGCCAGCAGGTGAAGCTGGGAAGCGAATCTCTGGGAATTGCCGCCTACCTCGAGCGCTTTCTCTTCGATCGGCACCAGCAGCGCTCCCGGATCGGGACTCTTTCCGGAGGCGAACGCGCACGTGTTTGTCTGGCTCGCCTGCTCGCCGATGAATCCAACTTGCTTCTTCTCGATGAACCGACCAACGATCTTGATACAACGACACTGGCGGCTCTCGAAGAAATGCTGCTCAACTATGCCGGGAGCGCTCTGGTGGTGAGCCATGACCGCTGGTTCCTCGACCGAATTGCGACATCGATCCTCGCTTTCGAGGGGAACGGCCGGGTGGAATTACACGCAGGAAACTACTCCGAATATCGGGAAAGGAAGGCGGCGCTGCCGACGCGGGCCAAGGCGAAATCCGGCGCGTCCAGCCCCAAGCCTGCGATCGCCAAAACACCAACCCGAGCCAAAAAATTAAGCTTCAAGGAAGAACGGGAACTTGAAGCAATTCTAGCCTCGGTCGAGATTGACGAAGGTCGCATCCATGACCTCGAGGCCCGACTGGCCGACCCCGAGACCTATAAAAAAGGCGGAGAGGCGATCAAAATTCTTCAAGCCGAACTCGCCGAGGAGCAGGAACGCTTGCTCGAGAAGATGAACCGATGGGAAGAGCTCGAATCCCGGAAGAACTCCGAGAAGCCGGCCGGCTGAGGCGGACCCCAAGATCGGGCCGGATCAAATCTCGCTCCGTCGCCGCAAAAAAATCAGTCGAGCAGGTCCGGCTCTTCTGTGGCCAGTTGCTGGTAGAGCCCCTCGAAACTGAATACCCCCGCTGTCTCACTGCCGATTTGTTCGCAGGTGAGGCGTGCAGCCTCAGGGCGAATCAACGTCGGCGTGCCCGCCGCCTCGGCCATGAGTTGCGACTCACAACTGCGCTCCAGCAGAAGATACCAGAAGACAGCCGAGCCGACGTGCCCACCAACGGTAAGAAGACCATGGTTCTGGAGAATGACAGCCTTGCAATCCCCCAAGGCAGCGCCGATCCGATCTCCCTCCGCCGGGTCAAGAACCACGCCCCTGAAGTCGTCGAAAAGCGCATGATCCTCGTAGAAGGCGCAGGAGTCCTGACTGATGGGGTCCAGCAGTCGACCGAGGGACGACCACGTCTTGCCGAACATCGAGTGAGAATGCGCGGCCGCATGAACATCCGGGCGCGCGGCATGGATGCGCGAGTGGATCGCGAAGGCTGCCTGATTGAGGAAACCCTGCCCTTCGACAATTTCGCCCGCGTGATCGACACGAATCAAATCCGAAACTCGAATTTTCGAGAAGTGGAGTCCAAAGGGGTTCACCCAGAAAGTTTCCGGGGCCACCGGGTCACGAACCGTAATATGTCCCGCGGCCCCCTCGTCGAAACCACGCCGGGCAAAGATTCGGAAAGAGGCTGCCAGACGCTGCTTTTCCTGCAGTTGCCGCTCCTCGGCAGGGGCCTCAACTGGCTGTTCGGGAACACCGATCGCTTCGCTATTATCGAGCATTCTTAAATATGTACCAGAATCGCGCTCTTCTGGAAGCAGATTCGAAAACCGGCTAGGCCTTCGCCATGGGCTTCCAAGATCGTCTCGACAGCGTATTCGGCATCTTCAACCAGATCGTCTCTCCGGTCCTGTTTGCCGATTTCATTCTGGGCATTCCCCTGATTCTTCTGGTTCTGATCGCCGGAGGGGTCTTTTTCACCGTGCGCTACGGATTCATCCACGTAAGGCTCTTCAAACATAGTATCGACTGTATTCGAGGCCGCTATGATGACCCGGATGATCCGGGCGAGATCAGTCATTTCAGTGCGCTGACCTCCGCACTTTCGGCGACCGTTGGCTTGGGCAATATCGCCGGGGTTGCTGTCGCGATTGCCGCCGGTGGCCCTGGCGCCATCCTGTGGATGTGGGTCGTTGCTTTCTTCGGCATGAGCTTGAAATTCTCCTCGAGCACACTCGCCCAGATCTACCGCAACGTCGACGATCGCGGCCATGTTCTGGGTGGACCCATGGTCTACCTGCGAGTCGGCATCCGGGAGAACTTCCCCAAGCTGGGATGGGTCGGTACCTTTCTCGGCGCTCTTTACGCCGTCCTCTGTATTCTCGCTTCCTTCGGCGGCGGGAATTTATTTCAGGGGAAAATGAGCTTCGCGATCGCCGGCGAAGTTATCCCCAGCCTGTCGAACTCGCCCATGGCGCCCTGGTTCGCAGGGGCCTTCTACGCCGTTCTTGTCGGTGCGGTCATTATTGGAGGGATCCGCCGAATTGGGGACGTCACCTCGCGACTTGTTCCTGCCATGTGCCTTTCCTACGCGGGCGTCTGTGTCTTGATCATCCTGCTGAACCTGTCAGCCGTACCCGGCTTGCTCGGGGACATCGTAACCCAGGCCTTCACCCCGGCAGCAGCCTACGGAGGATTTCTTGGCGTCTTTATTCAAGGGGTCCGGCGTGCGGCCTTCTCCAACGAAGCCGGCATGGGCTCAGCCTCGATCGCACATGCGGCAGCTCGCACCGATGAGCCCGTGCGAGAGGGCGTCGTCGCGATGATCGGTCCTTTTATCGATACGATTTTCATCTGTACCCTGACCGCACTCACGATTTTGCTGACCGGTGTCGCCGAACCTGGTCAGGCAATGAACTGGACGGAGGGCGCGGTCCTGACAGCGCGAGCTTTCGGAACCCTGAGCCAGGCTGCCGAATATCTTCTGGTCCTCGCCGTCTTTGTCTTCGCCTATTCGACCATGATTGCCTGGAGCTATTATGGGGAACGGGCGAGCGAGTTCCTGTTCGGAAAAGCAGGTATTTTGCCCTACCGGGTGGTCTACGTTTTTTTTGCAGCGATCGGTCCGGTGGTCAGCGTCGCCAATGTCCTCGATTTTTCCGACTTGATGCTGCTCGCATTGGCCTTCCCGAACCTCGTCGGAATGCTGCTGCTCGCAGGCGTCGTGAATCGCCAAAAAGATGCGTATCTGGAGAGACTGCGCGGCGGGATCATCCGCCCCACCGAGTCCTGAGCGCGACGATCTTTTTGCGCAAGGAGTTGCAGTAAAGAGATCCGGCGACCAATCAGAGCGCGGCGAGCAAAAACGGCAAGGCAGCCATACCCACGCCGACCAGAACGCTCATCGTAGCCATGGTGGCTTCCTGAGCCTTCTCCATGAAGGGACGTTCCTTGGTCGAAACGAAATCCGATTCTGGTTGTTCCTCGGAACCCCAGATCGGATCCCCATGCATTCGAATCATGCGCTCCTCGGGCGACTGCTCGCCACCCTCGGAAAGCCATCCAACATTCGGCGCCGGCTCCGCAAGAAAGCTGTCCAACCCGCTCTCGCCCGCAAACCCGCTACTGAAAAAAGGATCATCGAAAGGATCCGAGCTTCGGCGACTCTTCTCGGCGCTGCAGGCGACCAGAAATGCCGACACCAAAATCGTCGTCAGTACCGCATAGACTGGTGTCAGGGAGCGCCTCATGGGATGACGCTACCATTGCCGACGAGTCGATAAAACCCTTCAGGCAGAAGCCGGTTTTTTGGGAGCACGCTTCTTCTTTGCCTTGCGAGGGGCTTTTTTCTTCGCGACCGCGGGCAAAAGGGGCGCGAGATGTTGTCCGGTGAACGAAGCAGCACACGCGGCCACCTCCTCCGGTGTTCCGACGGCCACGATCTGCCCCCCCCCGTTGCCGCCTTCCGGGCCGAGATCGACCAGATGGTCGGCTGTCTTGATGACATCCAGATTGTGCTCGATAACCACCACGGTATTTCCGTCACCGACGAGACGATGCAAGACCTCGAGCAAGCGACGAATATCTTCAAAATGCATCCCGGTGGTCGGCTCGTCGAGAATATAAAGCGTCTTTCCTGTCGCACGGCGCGAGAGCTCCTTGGATAGCTTGATCCGTTGCGCCTCTCCGCCCGAGAGCGTCGTCGCCGACTGGCCCAGATGGATATAATCCAAACCGACATCCCGAAGGGTTTCGAGCTTCTTGCGGCACGCCGGCACAGCCTGCAGAAAATCGAGGGCCTCCGCCACGGTCATCTCGAGAACGTCGGCGATCGACTTTCCCTTGTAGAGAACCTCCAACGTCTCGCGATTATACCGCCGTCCCTGACAAACTTCGCAGGTCACGTAGACGTCGGGGAGAAAGTGCATCTCGATCTTGATCAGACCATCGCCAGCGCAGGCCTCGCATCGGCCGCCTTTCACATTGAACGAGAAGCGCCCCGGCTCATAGCCCCGCATCCGAGCCTCTGGAAGCTGGGCAAAGAGGTCTCGAATCGGCCCGAAGAGCCCGGTATAGGTCGCAGGGTTGGACCTCGGGGTACGACCGATCGGCGCCTGGTCGATATCCACGACCTTGTCCAACCACTGCCAGCCCTCGACCGAATCATGCTCGCCCACTGTCTCCTTGCTCTTGTAGAGGCGTCGCGACAGAGAGGCCCAGAGTGTATCGATCACCAGTGACGATTTTCCCGAACCCGATACACCGGTCACACAGGTCAACGTCCCGAGAGGAATCTCCACATCGAGATTATGCAGGTTATTCTGCCGAGCACCGCAAATCTTCAGAAAGAGACCGGTCCCGGGACGGCGAACGATCGGTACCGGCACCTCGCGATCGCCTCGCAGATATTGTCCCGTGAGACTTTCAGGAATCGCCGCCACTTCCGGCGGCGAGCCTTGCGCGACCACCAGACCGCCGAGACGGCCGGCTCCGGGCCCCATATCGATCAGATGGTCGGCAGCTTCCATGGTGTCCCGATCGTGCTCGACTACGAGAACCGAATTCCCCAAGTCGCGCAGCCGCTGCAGGGTTGTGAGCAGGCGCGCGTTATCTCTTTGGTGAAGGCCGATTGAGGGCTCGTCCAGAACATAGAGAACGCCGACGAGAGAAGAACCAATCTGGGTTGCCAGTCGGATTCGTTGCCCTTCACCACCCGATAATGTCCCCGCACCACGATCCAGGCTGAGATAGGTCAGGCCCACATCACACAGGAAGCCGAGACGCTCCTGAATCTCCTTGAGAATCAGCCGCGCGATCTGCATTTGCTGTTTGTCGAGTTTGATATCCCGGAAAAAAACTCGCGCTTCGTCAATCGAGAGCGAGGTCAAATCCGCAATCGACTTTTCCCCCAATCGAATAAACAGAGCATGACGCTTCAGCCGCGCCCCGCTACAGCCCTGACAGGGCCGCTCGCTGCGATAGGTGCCCAGCTCTTCACGGCGCAAGTTGGATTCGGTCTGCAGATAAAGCCGCTCCAGATTCCGGAGAACCCCTTCGAACGGACGGCTCGTGCGGCGACGAGCATAGGTGACATCGATCGGCGTCTTGCCCGTGCCACGAAGGATCTTCTCACGAGCCGCTGCCGGCAGATCTTCCCACGGCGTATCGAGGGAAATCTTCAAATGCTTGGCCAAAGCCGTCAGTAGAGATTTGTAGGTCTCCGCCTTGCGAGCCCACGGAGCGATAGCGCCCTTGTTCAGCGAAAGCGTCTCGTCAGGAACCACACGATCCTCGTCGAAAACCCACTCCACACCCAACCCCGAACAATCGGGGCAAGCCCCGTGCGGGCTGTTGAACGAGAACGTCCTCGGCTCGATCTCCGGATAGGAGATGCCGCAATCGGGACAAGCGAGCTTCTGCGAAAAAACGTGTTCTTCTACCGGGCCGTTTTTCTCAACCTGCTGCTCGACTGTGACAACATCACCACCGTAGCCCAATGCGGTTTCCAGAGAATCGGCGAGGCGCTGCGCAATTCCCTTCTTGACGACAAGCCGGTCCACGACCACATCGATTGTATGCTTGTGCGTCTTCTTGAGAACAATTTCTTCGGCCAGTTCGCGCATCTCACCATCAACACGCACTCGCGCAAATCCTGCCTTTTGAAGATCCGCAAGTTCTTTTCGATATTCTCCTTTTCGATCACGTACCAATGGCGCGAGAATATGAATCCGACTTCCGGGCTCCCAGTCGAGGACACGATCGACGATTTGCTGGACGGTCTGCGACGCGATCGGTTTCTCGCATTCATAGCAATGCGGCACGCCCACCCTCGCAAAAAGCAGGCGCAAATAATCATAGATCTCGGTGACCGTGCCCACCGTCGAACGCGGGTTACGAGAAGTTGTCTTTTGCTCGATCGAAATCGCCGGCGAAAGGCCGTCGATCGAGTCGACATCCGGTTTCTGCATCTGCTCGAGAAACTGCCGAGCATAGGCCGATAATGATTCGACGTAACGGCGCTGCCCCTCCGCGTAAATCGTATCGAAAGCGAGCGAGGACTTCCCCGAGCCCGAAAGCCCTGTGACGACCACGAGTTGGTTGCGCGGTATCGTCAAATCGACGCCGGCGAGATTATGCTCGCGCGCCCCTCGGATCACAATCTCGTCAGCCATGGATGTGGTTTAGCGAGAAATCACCGCAAGATCATTCTCGATTTTGCGACTGCGGGAGTCCCTTGGTAGATCGGGCAGTCCGTGAGAGGTTTCCTTGCATCCACTATCCTTTTGTTGGCCCTCCCCGCCCTCGCAGGCGCTGTGGACCCGCAGGATAGCGCCAGCCGACGCGAATCGATCGAGGAAAACATAGAAACGATCGAGGTCACGGGACCTCGCATGATCCGATTGCCTGACCTCACGGCCTTTGCCTCGATCATCGAAATCACCACTGAAGTCGAGGAAATGAAAACGCTCGCCGACGTCCTTGAAGATGCCGTCGGCGTTCAGGTTCGTCGCTACGGCGGCCTGGGGGACTTCTCGACCGTTTCCATTCGCGGATCCTCCCCAAGCCAGGTGCGAATCTACATGGATGGCATCCCCCTCACCCGGGCCCGTAGCGAAACCGTAAACCTCGCCGATCTACCGCTGGACCCACTCGAAGCGATCGAGGTATTTCGCGGTACGACACCACTGGCCTTCAGTGCAGCCTCCCTTGGTGGAACCGTAAACTTGCTCACCCGGGAACCGGGCAAGAAATCGACGTTCTCGACTCTGGTCGGAGGAGGTTCTTTCGGCACCCGAAAAGCGAATGCGACAGCCTCAGGGAGCTTCGGCGATTGGGGAGCACTCATCACCGGATCCTATCTTGGATCCGAGGGTGATTTCCCTTTCCCCGATAATAACGGGACGCCCCTGAACCCATTTGATGACGAGACGACGCGCCGAAAAAACAATGATTTCAACTCTGGCGATCTTCTTCTCAAAGCGACCTACGATGGCCTCTCCATCGGCCAGTTGAGCCTTCTCAGCGAGTTCTTTTTCAACGAGCAGGGCGTGCCGGGTATTGGCTCGCACCAATCGGACTCCGTTCGTCTCAAAGACCTCCGAAGCCTGAACTATCTCCGTCTGGATGCACCCGATCTCGCAGGAAGCGGATTCGATCTACGCACCACCGGATATTTCGTCTACGAAAAAGAAGGGCTCTCGGATCCATTCGGCGAGGTTGCCGGCAGTCGTCTTGAGACGGACAATCAAACGCTTTCCTCGGGGCTCCAGTTCTTCGCGACACGACGCGTGGATATCCATGATTTGGGTGCCCGCGTGGACTTGAGCGGAGAAACTTTTTCTCCCGACAACAAGCTTCAGCCCGACGCCAGTGATGATCGGCAAAGCCGCCTGCATATGAACCTGGCGATTGGAGATACTCTCGGATTCTTTTCGGACCGCCTGCTTCTCGATGTACAATTGCGATACGAATTTATCCGCAATTTCTTTGCCGGAAGCGTGCCCGGCTTCGGCCCTTATAGCCAGCCCTCGGACGCGGATACTTTCAACCTCTTCACCCCCCAACTCGGGGTTGCCTTCCAAATTCTGCCCGGTCTCGATGCCCGCGCCAATATCGGTCACTACGGGCGAGTCCCCAGCTTTATCGAGCTTTTCGGTCAGCGCGGCTCCATCACGGGCAACCCGTCGCTACGACCTGAAGAGGGGTTGCAGACAGACTTCGGTCTCGCATGGTCCCTCTATGATCTGGCTTTTCTCGACCAACTTGCTTTCGAGTCTGCGGTATTCTTCAGCGATATCGACGACCTGATTGTTTTGGTCCGAACGGCGCAGGATCGATCCGTACCGCAGAATGTCGGACGCGCCAAAACACTGGGCGCGGAAATTGCCATGCGAGCGACCCTGTTCGAGAAGCTCCGCCTCACTCTGAACTACACCTATCAGGATGCACGCGACCGCAGCGGCGCGACGGGGATCGATGGCAATCAATTACCGGGGCGTCCCCGGGATGATCTATATTTTCGGAGCAGCTACCGGTGGCGAGACTGGGAACCTTTCTATGAGCTCAACTTCATCGGCAGCAACTATTTGAAGCGAGCCAATCGCCCCGAGGACCTTGTCGCTTCTCGCCTCCTCCACTCCTTGGGGATCGCATGGACTCTGCCATGGACTCCGCTCACAGCGACCTTCGAGGTGCGTAATTTGAGCGACAACCAAACCGAAGATGTTTCCGGTTTTCCCCTACCCGGCCGCACCTTTCTCGGTACAGTAAACTGGTCATGGGAATCTTCGGATTGAAATCAAGACGAGGCCTCTGGTGGCATCGAGCCTCCTGCTGGATGCTGCTTGTCTCCGGCCTTTGGGCAGGTTGCGGTGCCAACGACAGCATCGCACCCGGCCCTGTGCTTCCCTCGGGTGCTCCGTCTGCTTTCATCGTCACGGGTGACTTCGAGACCGGCTCCTATGCGGTCGTCTCCAACGAGAACCCCAACGAGGTGGCGCCGGATCTCGGCCCGGTCCATGGCGATGCGGTTGCGCGCTCCTATCAGGGCGAAGTGTTTGTGATCAATCGCTTCGGTGCGGACAATATCCAGAAGATCGACCCTTCACTGGGCTGGACCACGACCTTTCAATGCTCCGTGGGCAACGGCAGCAACCCCCACGATATGGCTTTTGTTTCGCCCACCAAGGCCTATGTGACGCGATACGAAGAGACCTCGATCGCTATCGTGAACCCCTCGGTCGGACCCGACTGCGAAGGCTTTCTGATTGGTGAAATTGATCTCGCCTCGTTCGCCGATGCCGACGGCATACCCGAAATGGACCAGATGGCGCTGGTCGACGATCGGCTATTTGTCAGCCTGCAGCTTCTGGACAGAAACCGTTTCTTCGAACCGACCAACGAAAGCCTTCTGGTGGTTTTCGATACTCGAACCGATCAGCCCGTGGACACTCGCCCCGAGACGCCCGGGATCGATCCGATTCGGTTGACTTGGACAAACCCCCTGGGCGCCAGCCGGGGACTTCCTCTCGATCCATCCACCGGAGATATTATCGTCGCTCAGGTCGGTAGTTTTTCGGTCATTGGCGATGGGGGTGTCGAGACCATCAACCCCTACACCTTCGCCCGCAGCCGAATCCTGATCACGGAAGATGATATCCAACGAAATATCAACGACTTCGTGCTCGTCGATGGTCGAAATGCGTGGGCCCTTGCGACGGACGAAGATTTTCGCAATTTCGTCCTGCAGATCGATACGACTCTGCGTGAAGAGCGCCGAGCGATCTTCGAGAGCGATGCCTTTCTGACCGATATCGAATTTTCGGCAAGAGATAATTCGATCTGGCTGAGCGACCGCAGCTTTCAGGATTCCGGATTGCGGATTTTCTCGGCGACCGATGGAAGCGGCATTGAGAATCCGCCGATATCGACGGGGTTGCCACCTGTCGATATTCTTTTTCTGGCTCCCAAAACCGGCAGCTAGAGTCGCCGCGCCTGCTCGCGAGCATTTCCCAAATACGTCGCCGGTGTGAGCTGGCGCAGTTCCACCTTCGCTTCTTCCGGAACGTCGAGGCCGTCGATAAACTCGGCCAAAGTCGCCGCGTCAATGGCCTTGCCCCGCGTGAGCGCCTTCAGCTTCTCGTACGGCTGGTCAACACCATAGCGCCGCATCACGGTCTGGATAGGCTCCGCGAGAACCTCCCAGCTGCGGTCCAGATCTGCCGCCAATCGAGCATCGTCAGCTTCGAGTTTGGCGAGTCCCTTGCGGGTCGCCCCATAGGCGATGAGCGAATGTGCAAGACCCGTCCCCAGATTCCGCAAAACCGTCGAGTCGGTCAAATCACGTTGCCAACGCGATAGCGGCAGCTTTTCGGCGAGATGCCCCAGCAACGCGTTTGCAATCCCGAGGTTCCCTTCGGAGTTCTCAAAATCGATCGGGTTGACCTTATGGGGCATCGTCGATGAGCCGACCTCCCCCGCAACCGTTCTCTGTTTGAAATAGCCTATCGAAATATAGCTCCACAGATCCCGATCAAGGTCGAGCAGGATAATATTGAATCGGCGCACGGCATCGAAAAGCTCCGCAATACAATCATGGGGTTCGATCTGCGTCGTGAAGGGATTCCAGACCAAACCGAGCGACTCCACCAAATTTTTCGCCAGAGCCTCCCAGTCCACTTCCGGGTAGGCGATCAAATGCGCATTATAATTGCCAACCGCCCCGTTGATTTTACCAAGCAATTCGACTGCGGCGACTTGTTCTCTCTGGCGCTGCAGTCGGGCAACCACATTGGCAAACTCCTTGCCCACCGTCGTCGGCGTCGCGGGTTGACCATGGGTGCGCGAGAGCATCGGACGATCAGCATGCTCCTCTGCCAGACGTCGAAGGTCACCAATCACCTCGTCCATCGCCGGCATCAGGATCTCATCCCGAGCACGGAGCAACATCAGTCCGTACGAAAGGTTGTTGATATCTTCTGATGTGCACGCGAAATGAATGAACTCCGAAACAGCATCGAGTTCCGGGACGCCGTTGATTTCCTCCTTGAGGAAATATTCGACAGCCTTGACATCGTGGTTGGTCGTCGATTCGATCTCCTTCACCCGAGACGCTTGTTCCAGGCCAAAATCGCGAATCAGCGGCTCGAGAATTTGCTTCTCGGCCTCACCAAAGCGCGGGACCTCGGGTATGCCGGGATGGGCCGCGAGAGCCTCCAGCCAGCGCACTTCGACCTCCACCCGATGGCGAATGAGACCGAACTCGCTAACGAGGCGCCGAAGCCCCTCGACCTTGTTGGCGTACCGGCCGTCGACCGGGGAAATTGCTGTCAGGCTCGAGAATTCCACACAGGTTCTTTACGAGGCCTGCCGCCAACCTTCAATTGCTCGCTCCAGAAACCTCGGATTCCGCCGAGAAGCCCTGACAGAGCGCCCCGGCCGCACCCCGTTTAACGGGAGTACCGCCGGTGCGCCTTTCTCTGTCAGTCGATATAGCCAAGAGCGCGAAGGCGATCGCGGGTAATCGGGTCGAGCTTCTCTTTGGAGATCTCGTTCAAACCAACCGAGTCGCGCCAACGAGCCAGTTCCTCTTCAAGCTCCATAGGAGCCCCGCCCCGGCTGATATAAAGATTGTCATGGGCCTTCGGGTCGTTCTCGAGAACATAGAATTCATGCTCGCCGCCCGACGACCAAACATATTTCTGACCATCTTTGCGCACACCTAAAAGGTGTCCTGCCAGCGTGTGAGGGAATTTGGCCCTCGGATCCCGCAAGAGGTAGGTGAAGACCGGACCTGTATCTGCGTTGCCTGTGCGGGCAGCGGCCACCAGGCTGCTGCCATCCATGGGCGCATCCGACTCGATCTCGGCGAGTTCGAGTACCGTCGGCAAGATATCGTTCAACTCTACCGCACCCGGCACGCGGGCCCCCGCAGGCATCCCCGAAGGATAGCGGATGATCAAGGGGACGTGCGTTTCCTCCTCGGTCAGGGCCTTGAAATGATAGGCAAGGTCGTGCTCGCCAAAGAGTTCGCCGTGATCGGATGTGACCACGACGATCGTATTATCGAGTTCTCCCTGCGCCTCGAGGTCGGCAAGCAGTCGCCCGATATGTTCATCGAGATAAGCGATCTCGCCGTCGTAGAGATCCACCAGTTCGCCCCAGTCTCCCGGCTCCATCGTAGGCAGAACGTCACGAACAAACGTATTGCTGTCGATCGCTTCGCCCTCCTCTGCGTCGAACCGGACGAAGCCCAACATCGGATCGACACCCGGTGCGAATTGGCTGCGGTAGGGCTCGGGGGGGTCAAAAGCGTCGTGGACGTCCATATAGTTCAGGAAGAGGAAAAACGGACGATCTCCATCACGACCATTGATCCAATCGATCGAGCGATCCGTCAAGTCGGCCCCGCGGGCACCCACGCCCTCGAGAAAAGTATGGCGGTGGTACCAACGAACCGCGGTGTCCGGAGCGATCAAACCGGAGCGTACCATCCATTTCACAACGGGTAATTTATCGAAGAACTTCAGGTAGAAGATATTGACCGGACCGTCCATGACGTCCGCGAAGCCCTGGTCGAAGCCGGAACGGCGGCCCAGAGAATAGTTCCCCAGGACCGAGGCTGTGTCGTATCCTTCGTCACGCAGAATCTCGGCGACCGTTTCGTAGTCATCCGGCAGGGCATTCTCCTTGCCGCTATCGAACCGAGAGGTCACCATCTGAAAATGGCTCGGCATCGTCCATGACGCCTGGGAGATCGCTTTTTCGAACACAACACTTTGCTTGGCCATCTCATCAAGATTGGGACTGGTTCCTTTCTCGTATCCATAGGAACCCAGATGATCAGCGCGCGTCGTATCCATGACGATCCAGAGCAAATTCGGCTTGCCGTCGGTCGCCGCTGCCGCTTTCCCATGGGGGCGAATTTCACGCTCGAGATAAAGACCAACACTCCAAATCAGGGCAATCGCAATCAGGCCGCTGACAGCTGCCTTCGCCAGAACCTTCTCGCCCGTGAAGATCTCGAGAATGCGCACACCGCAACGCCAGAGCAGGAGACCGACAATGGCTACGCTCCCGAAGCTGAGCACCGACTCCAGCACAGGCTCCGTTTGGAGAACGTACATGTCGAGATACCGATAAAGCGCCAAAACAAAGCCGAAGGCCAGGCCCAAGTTGATAAAAGAGAGCCAGAGCAGCCCGCCTGAGCGCGTCCGAAGATGAGCAAATGCTGCCAGTGCCAGCCCCGTGCAGACAGCGATAGCGCCCGCATTTGTAGCGAGGCTGATGGGGGCAAAGAAACCGGGCAGGTAGCGATCATTCAGGGGGACACCAATCACCATCAGCAAGAAGACGCCAAGGAAGGCCCCCATCAACAGCGGCACGGCTGAAGTCTCGCGCCAACCGCTCAAGACACGCAGCACCCAAATCCCCAACCCCGCACCGAGGCCGAGCAAGGCTCCGAAAACGGCGTAGGTCAGCAGCACCACGCGCCAAACAGACCACGGTTGATAGAGATCCAGAAAAGCGTTCGTGAGGATCTCGGCACAACTGAAAGCCACCATCCCGACAGCCCAGCTGAGCGCGCCGAGACTCGCCGATTCCAAAAGATCTTTTCCGATTGAATTTTTCTTCATTTCGAACTCCATCAACCAGCAATCGCTCTTACAGCAGCGATCACGCGGTCCACTTCTTCCTCCGTAAGATGGCAATGCATAGGCAAGGCAATCGTTTGATTCAGGGTATGCTCCGCCTTCGGGAAATCACCTTCGGCATAACCATATTTTTCTCGATAAGCAGGCTGCAGATGACAGGTCGGCCAGTAGGACGTCCCCGACTTCACCGCGAACTCTTTCTCCAAACGTTCCTTGACGTCCGGGCGGCTGAGATGGTCGCCGAGAATCAGCGGGTATTTGTAGTAGGCATTGCGACAACCCTCCGGCAGCGGCAATGCGTTTGCGCTCTCCAGATCACGGAAACCTTCATCATAACGGGCGGCTACACTCATCCGCAGCGAAACAATCTCGTCCAGTCGGCGGACCTGCGTCAATCCAGCGATCGCCTGAATTTCAGTCATTCGCCAGGAATATCCCACCCGATCCTGGATTCCCCGCTTATGATCCTCGCCATGGAACCGCAGGCTGGTCGCACGATGTGCCAACGCCTCCGAGTTCGTCGTCACCATACCGCCTTCGCCACCCGCCGTAATGATCTTGGTTGCCAGCATCGAGAATGCCGACGCGTCGCCGAGTCCTCCGGCGCGACCCTCTGCACTGCTGGAGCCGGCCGCATGCGCGCTATCCTCGAGGAGAAAGAGGTTGTTGTCCCGGCAATAGTCTCGGATCCGCGCCAGGTCCGGCGGAATCAGCCCGGCTTGATGCACCAGAACCAGACCTGCCGTTTTCTCGTTGGTGCGGCGTACGATCTCATCAAAATCAATCAGCAGGGTTTCAGGGACGATATCGCAGAAGACGGGGGTTCCGCCGGCGAAGATCACCGCGTTGGCCGATGCGAGAAACGTATTGGTCGGCACCAGAACTTCCTTCCCCTCAATTTCGAAGAAGTTGAGGGCCGAAATCAGAGCCGAGGTGCCGGAGTTGACTGCACGCGCATAGCGAACCCCACAATAGGCGGCGAATGTTTCTTCGAACTCGCGGACCCATTTCCCCTGCATCAACATCCCGCTTTTCAGAACGTCGCGCGTATTTTCCGTGATGAAGTCAATATCATCGTCGGTGAAATAGGGTTTGGCGACCTGAATCATTTCCATGAGAACTCCCGTTCATCCTTCTATTTTGACAACAATTTCCCGTACACCATCCGCGAGTGACTTCTCGGGGAACCACGGAAAAAGGCTTTGTGCCCGCTCGATCGTCGTAAATCGATCGGGCCACGTTTTATCCCCGACCGCCGGGGTGTCCACAATATCGATGGTCCGCCCCAGAATTTCTTTTGCATTTTCCTGGAACAATAACGCCAGCTCTCGAATTGGCGTCGCCTTGCCCGCGCCGACGTTCAGAACCAGAGACTCGGTCCGCGGTGTCGCCACCAAGCCGGCCACCACCCTGCATACATCATCAACATGAACGAATTCGATCGCCTGGCCACCACCGCCCTGAGTCTTGATCGGCGTCTGCGCCTCAACAGCGTTGCGAAAATGCCCCATCACATCGGTCTTGACGACCAACCCGGACCCGGGTCCAAAAACATTTGTCAGCCGCAAGATCGCCGCGTTTGCCCGCGCAGCCTCCCATTCGGCCTCAGCCTTCAGACTTCCGTAGAGATCATCAGGAAGCAACTCCGAGGTTTCGCTCAAGGGCATTTCCCGGGTCGCAAAGGTCGAGTAGACAGCGTAGGTCGAGAGGTGGACCAGATTATCGATGCCGGCATCCTGCATCTGATCGACCAACAGTCGTGTCCCGCGCACGATTGTCCGAATCGCGCCCGGGATGTCTGCTCGACAAGCCCGCTCACCGGCAAATGATGCCGTATGAACCACCGCCGAAACCCCTGCGAGCGCTTCTGCCAGAGCATCAGCGTCCAGCAGATCACCTGCACGAAAGTCGACATCACCATTGGCGATATTCGCCAACTCGGCAAATCGTGTCTCATGACCAAAGGCGCGCACGCCAAGGCCTGTCGAGGCAAGATGAGCGACGATCGCCGATCCGATATAACCGCCAGCTCCTGTCACCAATACTCGTCCACTCATGCCGCCACCTCCCGAGTTCCAGCGCCTCGCGTCCCGTCGTCTGCGGCTATCAATCCGTCAAAGATCGTGGCGAGTTCACCTGTCAGGTTTTTTCGATCGAATTTACGCACCAGGTCCTCATTGGCTACCGGGTCCTCCGCGCGGGCTTCATAGAGCACGATCAACTCCCTCTCGATCCCGGCCGCATCGTGCGGGTCGACAATATGCGCGAGGTCCGTTTGCGAGAAGAGATCGGCGGTGAGGCCCGGCTTGGCCAGACATAGAAATGGCTTGCGCGTGAAAAGGTATTCAAAACCTTTGCCGGAAAGTTTCTCGTTGCCGCCTCCTGCCTGTGGAATCATGCACATCAGGAGTGCCGAGCTTTCCTGCAGGTAGCGTATGGATTCGACATGCGGAACCCAGCCTTCGTAACGAACGCGATCCTCAAGACCGAGATCAGCGAGAAGTTGATCGTAAGGACCACGCTTCGCTCCGACCAGATGTACCGAAAGATCACGGCGCAATCCCTCATGCTTCGCACAGGCGGAAGCAATCGCGCCAAAGAGGTGTTCTGCGGGGAACATATTCTCGATATTGCCGGTGCCGGTCAGATGGAAACCATCCCGGGGAAGCATTTGCCGGGGCAAATCAGAAGCCGCCTGAAAATCGTGAACATCATAGCCGTTGGTGATGACGGAAATATCCCTCTCGTCGAGAAAGGGATACTTTTTCAGGAATCGATCGCGCAGCGGAGGCGCCGTTACGACAACGTGATCGGCGTTCCGAACCACCCATCGCTCCATAGCCTTTTCGATTTTCTCACGAAGTCGATTATTGACGTAATTTCGACGACGCCGGGGGCCATCCGTCCAGGGGTCACGAAAATCGGCCACCCACGGCAATCCCGTCGTGCGCGCCAGCAGGCCGCCATAGAGATGCAGGGAATTGGGGGGCGACGATGTATGGATGAGCGTCGCCTGCGTCCGGCGCACCTGACGAATGCCAGCCCATAGCGCGGGCAAAACCCAGAAGATTTGCTGGTCGGGGATCATCAAGCGCTTGTGGAGAAATTCGTTGAGTTGCCCCAAGCGACCCCGCGCACCTGCTTTTCGCACCTGCGTAACCGAGTCGCTATGCGCCGGGCTCTCTTTCTCCTCGGAAACCGTCGCTGCAGATTTACCCCCGCGAATCGCGCGAATCCCTTCGCGGATCGCATTCTCTACTTTCTCGATCTCAAAAGTACTCGTCTTGCAGACCTCGACATTCGGGGGAATCTCGGCCAACAAGCTCTCGTCCCAGACATCCCAAAACGGGTTCCGAGCCGTATGCACCACGGGTTCCCAACCGAAATCACGCAAATATCGCGTATATTTGAGGGTTCGTTGAACACCGCCCCCCCCTTGGGGTGGGAAACGGTAGCTGATGAGGAATGCCTTCTTCATGCGGAAGGGAGCGAACTTTCTGCGGGTCGCAGACGGAAACCGGGAGAACGAAGCTTACGGGATGCGATCACGATCGGGCAACCGCCTTTTCCGCCTTGGGCAGGAATCCGCTCAACTCCGTCACTCTGGAAAGCCGAAAATGAGCATCCCAGCCCGGATCGCAGACATGATCGTCGAACTCGGGATTCGCGACACGGATCGTCGTCATCCCGATTTCGGACGAGCCCTTGAAATCAAAAAGAGGGTTATCGCCGAGATAGACAGCCTCGCTCGGTAGCACATCCGCTGCTTCGCAAAGCAGTCGAAATGGCATCTGCCCGGGCTTGTTCTCGGTCAGCGTCGACGAGAAAATGATATGGTCGAAAGAATCCGCCAAGCCGAGGAGTCGCAGCTTGTTCGCCTGAACCGCCTCCCGCCCCGATGTAATCAGGCCAAGCTTGTATCGATCGCGCAGTGCCGCGAGAAATTCTGCGACTCCGGGGAAAAGATCAATCCCTCCCTTCACGGCCGAGAATTCGGTCAATAGATCCTTCAAATGCTCCGCAACGGAAAGTCCGTTTTCGGTAAGTATATCATCGAAGAGGTGGTGGTAGTGCTTGCCCTCCGAGATGAGAATTTCATCGAAGCGTCGACGAATCTGTTCCGGGTCCCCATCGGACAAACCCGCGACTCGAGGTGCTATCCGGTCGAGGGCCGCCGCAAAGTACAATCCTTCATCGTAGAGCGTATTGTCGAGATCGAAAGCGAGCAGTTGCATGCCCTCGAGTCTGCTGGCGAGATTTCCCATGACCCGCCCTCAACGCTGGGGTGGCGTGCCGTCGTCGAAGTACTCTCGAAAATGCCGCAGCATCCGCACGCCGTCCTTGATCTCGGCCTTCGGGATATCCTCACCCAATGCCATCAATACGGAGAACCAGGCGATATTTGCGCCTGCAGCCTTGCACAAGATCAGCGAGGTTCCCCCGCGCGGATTGATATCATAGATGCGGGGTTCACCATTTTTGTCCAACTTCATCTCGTAGTTCTGCATGAAGTTGTAGCCGAAGGCCTTGCAGGCCTGTCGCGCCATATCCAGAACGGCCGGGTTCATATCCACCTGGCCCACAGTCGTATTCGATGCCGTTCCGCGGACGCGGATTTTGGGGACGGCATAAAGGACTTCACCTTCCTGCGAGAGGACATCGCAACTGTAGTAGGTGCCGGGCAGGTACTCCATGGCGATCAGTTCGGGGAAGTCGGGACCGTCCTGGCGACGAAATTCCTCGAGGCAGGTCTCCAGAGACATCACCGGCTGGCCGGCTGCACGAACATCCTGTCCCACACTCGGGTCGTCACTGGCTGTGACCAATCTCGCGCCGCGGCCGCCCTTGGACTGGGTCGGCTTCAAAAACACGTCGATCTCGGGGAAGCCCATTTCCTTCAGGCCCTCTTCGAGTTCACCAAACGTGGCGATCGTACGGAACCCGGCAGCTGGAATTCCCTGCTCGGCAAAAAATTCATGGTACCGCGATTTGTTCGAGGAAAGACGAAGCATCTCGGGGTTGCCCGGGGTGATCACACCCACGCCAGCGCTGCGAAATTCATCAAGGCGCTCGGCAGAACCAATCGCCTCTTCTTCGCCGAGCGCGTAATAGACATCGATTTCGTAGTCGCGACAGATCTCGAGCACACGATCGATATAGCCGGGGTCGTTACGACCGGGGACCTGCACAAACTCGTCGGGAACATGCGGCGCAATCCCGCCTGCGTCCATATCTGCCCCTACAATCGTCACATGGCGATCACCGGGACCGCGCATCGCTTCGGCGAGTGAGGGACGGGTCGGGTGACCAATCGAGGGAACGAGAATACGAATATCTTTCAAAACAACCTCCTGTGAACGGGAACACTTCGCGATTATCAGAACCCGGACCCCCGCATAACCTTAAAATCGCAACGGCATACGCAGCCACCCGAACCTGTCGGACCCCTAAGTCTAACGACGCCGTTCCAAGAAAAGTTTAGGAATTTCCTACGGATCTGGAGTTAATTTCGCAGAAGAGACGCAGGATTGAACCCAGCTTTGAAAAGATCGGCGAAAAAATTCCGGGGAGAAACCCGCCGCCCGCGCGACACAATCTTCTTCCCGAAAGGGTTCGCCGCGCTCGAGATCATCCAGCGCCCTCGCGAGCGACGCCACCGATGGCTCGGGAAAGAAGATGCCGGTCGGAGCCGGCGCGGAGCTTCCGGACGATGCTCCCACCACCGTCTCCAGAGCCCCTCCTTTGCCCAAAGCCACAACCGGTGCGCCGCAGGCCATCGCTTCCAGGGGAACAATGCCGAAGTCTTCCTCTCCGGGAAAGACCAACGCCCGACAACGCCGATAGAGATCTCGTAAATCCTCCGCGGACTGCGCCCCGACCACTTCGACACCGTCGCCCGCGCGCCTGCGCAATTCCTTGAGCAGAGGCCCCTCGCCCACCACGACCAACTTTCGGCCGGTCTGCTGACAAACCTCAATCGCAAGATCCGCACGTTTGTAGGGCACCAATTGGCCCACGAAAAGATAAAAATTCTCGCGCGGCACCTCCGGCGCGGGCGTAAAAAATTCGAGCTCCGCCGGTGGTGGGATCACCGTCGCCGCCCGACCGTAATGTCGCTGGATTCTCGATTCGACAGCCCGCGAATTGGTCGCGAACTCGTTGACCCGCCTTGCAGCGCGAGAGTCGTACCAGCGAATCCAACGGAGTCCTGCATGGGCAAGTGGCCGGAGCAGGGCAGGTATTTGAGCGTCGACATACTGCTTGGGAAAATCCCATGCATAACGCGGTGGCGCGTGACAATAACATAGGTGGACCGCACCCGGGTCGACGCGCACGCCCTTGATCACGGACGCATCGCTTGAAATCACCAGATCGAATCCTCGCAAATCAAGGGTACGAACTCCGACTGGATAGAGCGGCAGCAGCGCCTCTCGAAAACGCGCTCCCCGGGCTAACAGGCTGGAGTGACTGGTATGATCGGCGAGGCCACCGGGCAAATGCTCGGCAGAGCCAAAGAGTGTGTAGATCGGGGCGTCCGGATACAGGCGAGCGATTTCCGCAAGTACTCGCTCCCCCCCTCGCCAGGTCAACAACCAATGATGCACCAGGGCGATTCGCATCGCGTTAGCCAGAAGGGAGACGATCTTCGGCCGGCAAGAAGATCACAGCTGCACGCCAATAGGCCCAGGTCAGCAAGCCCCAGATCACCAGACTCGCCGGGGCCATCAGCCAATGCCCGCGCTCGTCCAAAATCCCCCAAACCGCGAAGGCAATCGTCAGTTGGACCATATAAGCCGTACCCCAAAACCGCATCCATGGGCGCATCTGCCAGAGGCCCCAAGTCAGAGCGAGGTAGAGGAGAAAGTGGATCGGCTCGGTGAGGCGCGCGGCCTCGCCACGAAACATATAGCCCAGCCAGACATCCTCGGCCTCGGCTACCGGCTTCGAGAAATAGTCCCAGGGCGAA
Organism: Candidatus Binatia bacterium; assembly: GCA_029248525.1. Taxonomy (NCBI): domain Bacteria; phylum Candidatus Binatota; class Binatia (SeqCode); species Binatia bacterium. Next base: position 354,880 of record JAQWJE010000049.1, on the reverse strand, counting down.
TAGATAAACGTTACGTAAACGCAAAAGGCTAGCAACGCATTCAGCCATAGAGGTCTCTCCGACAACGGAAGCCGTCCCCCCGGCCGTTCCTCATTCTGGTTGTCCATCTCGATCCCTCTCCCTTCTCAAGCCAGCCAGGTCCGAGCATTGCGAAATAAACGCATCCAGGGAGCCTCGTCATGACCATCGCGCCACTCTGGAGGCATCCACGAGTGTTGGACCTTCCGGAACACTCGCTCGGGGTGCGGCATCATGATCGTGACGCGACCGTCGCCACTCGTCAGACCAGCAATACCGGCAGGCGAACCGTTCGGATTGGCAGGATACCGGGCTGTCAGTTGGCCTGCACCATCGACATACTGCATCCCCACAAGGCCTGACTCCACAAACCTCTCGCACGCGTTGGCTGAGTCGAACTCCGCACGGCCCTCACCATGCGCGACAGCGATCGGTATCCGCGAGCCCTCCATTCCGGAGAGCAGGATGGAGGGGCTGGGCAGAATTTTGACCAGCGAAAGACGCGCCTCGAATTGCTCCGACCGGTTGCGCACAAAGCGCGGCCAATGCTCTGCTCCGGGGATAATCGAATGTAAATTCGAGAGCATCTGACAACCATTACAAACACCCAGCGAAAAAGTATCAGGGCGCGCAAAGAACTCTGCGACCATCTCGCGAACTCGCGGCTGAAAAAGAATCGATTTTGCCCAGCCTTCCCCTGCACCGAGAACGTCACCGTAGGAAAATCCGCCACAAGCAACCAGGCCGTGCATCTCTGCGAGCGAGACATCCCCTGACAGAAGATCACTCATATGAACGTCGACGGCCTCAAAGCCCGCGCGATCAAAGGCCGCCGCCATTTCGATCTGGCCGTTGACTCCCTGTTCTCGCAGAACGGCCAGCCTCGGCCGGGAGCCCGAAGCAATCCACGGCGCGGCTACGTCGTCCCGCATGGAGAAAGACAACTCGGCGGAAAGACCGGGGTCAGCCGCATCCAGACGCGCGGCATGTTCTTCCTCGGCGCAAGTCTTGTCATCGCGAAGGGCCTGCATACGGTGGGTGGTTTCGGACCATGCATCACGAAGCTCGAATCTCGACATCGCCACCAACGCCTCGGCATCCTTACGGATCACGACCTGATCATCCGACCGGAGGCCACCCAACTCGTGGACAAGTTCGTCAATTCCTTCGCGAGCAGCCACTGCCCGCACCCGCGCCAGGTCGCTCCGGCGGACCTGCACCACAGCGCCAAGCTCTTCGTTGAACAGCGCTGCAAACGAGTCCAAGCCAAGGCCGGCAAGATCAATCTCGAGACCAACGCCGCCCGCAAACGACATCTCCAGCAGAGTGGCCGCAAGTCCGCCGTCCGAGCGGTCATGGTACGCCTCGAGAATTTCTTCGCCGGCAAGCTCTTGAATCAAGCGGAAAAACCGCAGCAAATTCTCGGGGTCATCCAGATCCGCCGGATCCGCACCCAACGTCTCGTAGACCTGCGCGGCGATCGAACCACCAAGCCGGTTGCGGCCACCGCCCAAATCAATCAGCAGCAAAACCGAGTCTTCGAGTCCGGAATTCAGCTCAGGGGTCAAGCTGCGCCGGACATCGAGAACCCGCACGAATCCGGTCGCGATCAGCGATAACGGTGCGGTGACGCTGCGCGGCTCACCCTCTTCCTCCCAGACCGTCCGCATCGACATCGAATCTTTGCCCACCGGGACTGCGATTCCCAATGCGGGGCAGAGCTCAAGCCCGACGGCCCGAACCGCATCATGGAGACCGGCGTCCTCACCCGGATGCCCTGCCGGTGCCATCCAGTTGCAGGAGAGTCGAATCTCACCGAGCGAAAGCATTGCGCAACTGGCCAGATTGGTCACCACCTCACCGATCGCCAGCCGAACGGAGGCTGCCGGGTCCAGAAGCGCGACAGGGGTTCTCTCCCCACAGGCCATCGCTTCCCCGGTGAAGGTATCGAAACTGGTGGCAGTCACGGCGGCATCCCCGACGGGCACCTGCCAGCGGCCGACCATTTGATCGCGCACAATCAGTCCACCGACCGTGCGATCACCGATACTGATCAGGAAAGTCTTGTCGCCAACCGCAGGATGCCGGAGCACCCGCAACAATGTCTCCTCGAGGTCGCGTTCCTCTGTCTCGAAATCGTCCGGCCGGAAAGGCAGTCTATGAGCTTCCCGGCGCATGCGCGGCGGTTTCCCCAACAAGACCGAGAGCGGAAGGTCGATGGGCGTATCGCCGAAATGTCGATCGGTCAGTTGCAGATGTTCCGCCACGGTGGCGTGCCCTACTGCGGCAAATGGCGCTCTCTCTCGCTCGCAGATTTTCGCGAACTCCGCGAAACGATCTTCGGCGATCGCCAGCACGTATCTCTCCTGAGCCTCATTACACCAGATCTCCAGAGGCGAGAGACCGGGCTCCGCATTGGGCACTTCGCGAAGCTCGAAAACGCCTCCACGACCCCCGTCATGAACCAACTCCGGGAGCGCATTGGAAAGCCCGCCAGCACCGACATCGTGAATGAAGAGGATCGGGTTCTCGGCACCGTATGCGGTGCAGCGATCGATCACTTCCTGGCAGCGCCGTTCCATCTCGGGATTGCCGCGCTGCACGGATGCAAAATCGAGGTCTGCCGCACTCGTGCCCTGAGCCATCGACGAGGCGGCGCCCCCACCCAGGCCGATCAGCATTGCGGGGCCACCAAGCACCACAATCCGCGACCCGGCCGGAAAGCTCTCCTTGGTTTCGTGGCCCGGACGAACATTCCCGAGACCGCCCGCCAACATGATCGGCTTGTGATAGCCCCTGACCTCGCGTCCCGCAGGGCCCGGTGCCTCCTCGCAAAAAGTACGAAAATAACCGGCCACATTCGGGCGACCGAACTCATTATTGAAAGCAGCGCCTCCGATCGGACCTTCCAGCATGATTTCCAAAGGAGACGCCATCCGGTGGGGGCGGCCGAAATCCTTCTCCCATGGCTGTTCGGCCCCCGGGATCCGAAGATGAGAGACCGAGAATCCGGTCAGTCCGGCCTTCGGTCGGGCGCCCAGACCGGTTGCACCTTCGTCACGAATCTCTCCACCCGAACCAGTAGCGGCGCCCGAAAAGGGTGCGATCGCGGTCGGATGATTATGCGTCTCGACCTTCATCAAAATCGAGACCGGTTCCTCGTGCGCGCGATAGACGTGATCGCTCGGGTCGGCAAAGAAGCGCCCCCCCGTGGCGCCCACCATCACCGCCGCATTATCGGAATAGGCCGACAAAATTCCCTCGGGCGATTGTTTGGTGGTATTCCGAATCATCGCAAAGAGTGATTCCTCTTGCGCCTCACCGTCAATCACCCAATCCGCATTGAAGATTTTATGCCGGCAATGTTCCGAATTGGCCTGCGCAAACATCATCAGTTCGACATCCGTCGGATTGCGCGCAAGGCCGGCAAAGCTGTCGACCAGATAATCAATCTCGTCATCCGCCAGCGCGAGCCCCAGAGAGCCATTCGCCCGAACCAGAGCCTCCCGGCCCTCCCCGATCAGATCGACCGTTCCGACAGGCGCCGGCGCGCCCTGTTCGAAAAGTGCAGTCGCGGCATCGAGACGGTCAAAGACGGCCTCCGTCATGCGGTCATGAAGGTGAACAGCAACAGCCGCAACGGAAACGGGCTCCGTGGATTCGATAAAATAGGCCACCCCGCGCTCCAGTCGGCGGACCTGCGCCAACCCGCAAATATGAGCGATATCGGTGGCCTTCGAGGACCAGGGCGAGATTGTGCCCGGGCGCGGCACTACGAGCAGCAACTCGCTCGCATCTGCGGTCGGCTCGCCCGAAGCATGAGCACTGCTGCCCGCTCCGTCGGAGCGAGGGCCATAGCGCAGCAGAGCGGTCAGGACTTCCTCGTCGCGGGCCGAGAGCTCGCCCTCAACATCGACGAAATGCACAAAGGCAGCTTCTCGAATGCGGACCCCGGGCAAACTATCAGCGAGGGCCGCATTGCGGCTTGCCAGTCGGGCCGGCGAAAAAGCCGACGAACCTCGGAGGGTGAGCATCTGCACTTGTATTATCAAACCGACAGCAGCCTGCCAGAAGCTCGCAGGCCTAATTTTCGGCGCTCCGACCCCCGGACCACTTCCCGGGAGTGCAGCGGGCGGCTACAACCATTTTGTGAGCTGGCAGAAGGAAGTCGATCGGATCGAAGAACAACGGCGTCTGGCAAAGGAACTCGGTGGTACGGAGGCCGTTGCCCGACAGCATGAACGCGGTCGCCTGACGATCCGGGAGCGGATTGCCGGGATCACGGATCCGGAAAGCTTCGACGAAATCGGCCCCATCGCCGGCCACGCCGATGTCGACGAGGAGGGGCATCTGGTCTCGTTTGCCCCCGGCAACTTCGTCCTCGGGACGGGGCGGGTGGACGGGCGACTCTGCGTGATCGGCGGGGAGGATTTCACCCAACGCGGAGGATCTCCAACTCCCGCCGGACTCCGAAAAAGCGTCTATTCGGAAGATCTGGCGCTCGAGCTTCGCTTGCCTCTGGTTCGTTTCCTCGAGGGAGGCGGTGGTAGTGTCGCCGGCACTTCGGGCAAAAAGGGGGGGGCTGCGCGCGGCGACCCTGTCTACGCCCGGCACCGATTTGTTTCCATGGCACAGGTCCTGCGCGAAGTGCCTGTTGTCTCCGCAGGTGTCGGCGCGGTTGCCGGGCTGCCTGCGGCCCGGCTCGCAGGTTCACATCTTTCGGTGATCACCGAAAAAACCGCACAAGTTCTTGTGGCGGGCCCGGCTCTCGTCGAAAGAGCGCTTGGAGAGATCAAAACCAAAGAGGAACTGGGAGGCGCCGAGGTCCATCGTCGCAGCGGAGTTGTCGACCGCATCGCGACTGACGAAGCCGATGCAATCGGCATCGTACAGGCATTTCTGTCCTACTTGCCGCCCAACCGGCACGAGTTGCCGCCACAAGGCCCCATAACCGATGACCCCCAACGGACCGACGAAAAACTTCTCGCCCTGGTGCCGCGCAACCGTCGTCGCGTCTATGCCATGCGCAAGGTCATCCAGAGTATCGTTGATCGAGATTCCTTTTTCGAAATGAGTCGCGACTTCGGTTCCTCCCTGATCACGGGGCTGGCCCGACTGGACGCGACACCAGTGGCCATTCTTGCCAACGACCCGCATTTTGTCGGTGGCTCGATGACGGCAGCCGCGGCGCAGAAAATGAGGCGCTTTCTCGAGCTATGCAATACCTTCCACCTGCCGGTGGTCAGCCTCGTCGACGAACCCGGCTTCATGATTGGATCGGAAGCCGAATCGCAGGCGACAATTCGCCACGGACTCGAAGCCATTCGCGCTACCGTCGAAACAACTGTCCCGTGGGTCAGCGTGATCATCCGCAAGGCCTATGGGGTGGCGGCCGCGGCGCACTTCGGCCCTGGCGCGACCGTCTACGCCTGGCCTTCGGCCGAGAGGGGCGCCTTGCCTCTCGAAGGAGGCGTGGCCGTCGCCTTTCGCCGCGAAATTGCGGCGGCGCCTGATCCCGAGGCCTACCGAACGGCCCTGGAAGAAAAGCTTGCCAAAGGAAGAAGTGCTTTCCCGGGGGCCGAGTCTTTCGGCGTCCATGACCTGATCGACCCGCGCCAGACCCGACCGGTGCTCTGTCGCTGGCTGGAACGCCATCGACCGCTTTTGCGCCACCGCGTCGGCGGTAGATCCGCCTAGGCTGAATCTCCTCGAGCCTGTCGTCCGATCGCGCGCGCCCGTTCCAGATCCTCGGGGAAATCGACTTCGGTCCAGTCCAGATCATCCACCCGTTCGAACCCTACATGCGTGCGCTCGAGAAAGTCCGGATAGACTTCCTCGTGCTCGAGATCGATCTCGCCTCGAGCGACACGGGCCGACAGGAGTTCCAGCAACAGCGGCGCTGCCTCGACGCTGACTTTCAAAAATCCGACGGATTCCCCGAGGAGGTCGTAGGACCCCCGCGGTTGGCGCGCGATATCCCAAACCCGATCACCGCGGACGTGAAGCATCTGCTCTTCCCCACTCGCCTCGGCGCGCGCATCGAGGAGAAAACAACTCTCCTGCGGAGAGTTGACCAGTCGCGACAACATCACATCCGGGCCGAAAACATCAGCATCCATCACGAGTAGATCTCGGTCGAAAAAATCGCGAGCGGTATAGAGCGAGAGAATAGCGCCGCGCTCAAAGTCCGGGTTCCAGAGAACTTCGACACCTGAACCCACCGCCTCACGAATCGCGTCGATCCCGAATCCTGCCACCACAACGATCTCGTCCACTCCCGCGAGACGCAACTGCCGAATCAATCGGGCAAGAAGAGTCTCTCCCTCAACTTCGAGAAGCGCCTTGGGCTGTCCCGTCGAAGCCTCGCCAAATCGCCGACCAACACCCGCAGCCAAAATAATTGCGATGGGCTTGCGCATCAAATCATTTCTCCCGAACGCGATTCCGCGATCGTCGATGGAACCTCGAAATCCGTTTCGTGGGTGGAATCGAGGCCGGCGGCACGCAGCACGCTTTTCTGCAGTCGATGTCCGGAAGTCATGGGGAGTTCATCGAGAACGCGAACGAATCGCGGACGCTCGACTTTCGATAGCCTGGTCTCGACAAGCTCACCAAAGGCATGAAGGTCGAAGGTACTCCCCCGACGCAAGGTAATCGCTGCCACCACGGTCTGATGGGCATCGCCGTCTCTCTGCACGCCATAGACGGCAGCAAGGTCCACAAAATCCAGTTCCGTCGCCAGTGTGTCTTCGATGGGTATCGTCGCAACGACCCCCGTGCTCGTATGAATCAGATCCTTGCGATGGTCGAGCAACCAGAAATCACCCTCGGGGTCGCAACGAACAAGATCCCCGGTATCGAGCCATGCATCACCGGCATGAAAAACTCCGCGAAGAGGACGGCCTTCCACTTCACCGCGCTCCGGCGCCACGCGCGAGAGAAGCAGACCCATTCGCCCCCGACCACAAGGCTCGGCAAACCCACTCCCCAACTCCACCATGCGATCGCGCTCCAGGTCCCAGGCCGCCACCGCGATTTCCGCACCGCCGGGCAAGGGACGACCTACAGATCCAATCTTCTCGCCAGTCAAGTTGACCAGAACCGCATTGCCTTCACTCGAGGCAAAAAATTCGATCGCCAGCACCGGCCGTAAACGCTCTACCAGGCGCGTCCAAACGCCGCGTGGCATGCCGCTGCCCGCAAAAATCCGAATCGGATGATCCTGCTCTCGGGCGTCAGTGGGTGCGTTGACCAGGGCGCGACAGAGGCCACCCGAGTAGAAGACAACATCCACCCCGTAGCGGCGAACATCCTCCCAGAACGAATCCACCGAGAAGTCGCGAGTCACGGCCAGGCGAGCACCACTGACCAGCGCCGCGCCGACGCCCACCAGAATGCCGGTCGCGTGGTGTGTCGGCGAGCAGCAATAGACCGTATCGTCCTTGGACAAGGCTGTTGCCGAAGCGGCGCCGTATGCCGAGGTACTCCATCGACGGTTGGTGACTCGACTGATCCCCGGATGCCTGGCCGAACCGGTGATCAGAATCATCGCCAATTCCCCCGCCAGACCGGGATCGGGAACGTACCAGTCCGGTGGGACCACCTCGGCCGGATCAATCGCTTCCATATCCAGAACCCCTGCCCCGAGAGATCGCGGCCCACCGCCGCCACCAAGGACCAAAACTTCCCTACCAAAAATCTTGTAGGCTTCCGATCCACGCTCGGGGTCTGCCAGCAGATGATCCACCGGAGCCACCTGCAGTTGGACCGCCAGCGGCATATCCGGCCGCAGCAGCACTGGCACCGCGCCGATTCGGGAAAGGGCCACGGTGGCCGCCAGCGCACTTGGGCGGGTCTCCATCAGAACACCGACATATTGGCCCTGACGGACACCGCATTTGAGCAATCCGAGCACCACATTATCGACGCGGGTATTGGCGTCCCGGTAGCTGTAGGCCCGACCGCCGAAGAGGAAAAATGTGTCGGCGGGAGCCTCGCGTGCCTTGTCCGCCATTGCCAGCGACGGGCTGATCCGGGTGTCGGAGCGAATGGATTCCAGCCGAGAAATTCGCGCGACCTGCGGGAGCACGGCAGCGAACATGCGGCCGACGCCGCCGAGGCGGCCTCCCGCCACTTCGGCCGCACCACCGACGAGGTCCACGCCCAAATGCCAGGCCGTTTCCGTCCCGCGCTGTAAATCCACGAGAAAACCTTCCGGCGGTTTGGCATGTCCGTCTGTCTCGGCAAGCTGGTAGGCATTGGTCGGTAGCGGATTGCGGCCTTCTCTTGCGCCCAACCAGGTGGCCACCGCAGGCCAGGTATCGCGCTGCGCCCGCGAACCAGCCACCAACCCGAAATGGCCGGTCTGCAAACGGATCTCGTACGACGAAGCTCGCGGTGCTGCCGAGCGAATCGCACGGACGCTCGGTGGCGGCGCAATCGTATCCGAGGCCCCGGAGAAAGCCAGAATCGGGCAACTGATATCGGCGAGCGTCACCGTCCGATCACCGATCACAACCCCGCCGCGCAGAAGGCGGTTATGGGCTACCAATTCGCGCAGCGCATCTCGCAGCGCCGGGCCGGGAAAAGCCGTCCAGCCCTCATCTTCCATGAAGCGACGCATGCCGTCACGCTCCAGAAGCGCCTCGCGATCGGCCAGCTTGGAGAGAAAATCGAAACGCTGCTGGAGGGTCTTGATCGGGTCCAGCAGCTGAAAACCGAGTCGAGTTGCCCAGCGCGGAATTCCCGCGGGAAGAAGCGAGGATTCGACTCGCCCCGCCTGCTCTACCAGCTCCAGAACAAATTCCATCGGCACCCGATCGAGCAGGGCACTGTGCAGGTCCACCGGAGCCCCGAAGGTCACCAGCGAAGAAATCTTGTCGGATTGGCAGTAAGCGGCCGCCTGATACGCAAACATGCCTCCCTGCGAGTAGCCCATCAGGTGAACATCCCGCCCGGTCGTCTCGACCACGGCCTCGACGCTGGCGGCGATCGCGAGCACGTGGTCGCTCAGCGTGCGCTTGAGGCCGCCTTTCTCCTTCTCCGGTGAGCCAAAATCGACCACCCACGGATCCGCTCCATCGAGGCTCAATTTCTCCACAGCACTGGCGCCGGGAGCGACATCCCAAACTTCAGCAGTCAGCATCAGGGGCGGCACCAGAATGACCGGAACCGCAGACGCTTTGGGCTCATCCGGGAAATAGCGCCGCAAACGGTGATGGGGGCCGCGAGCGATCACCTCATAGGGATGGGATTGACGCTCACCCAAACCGCCGAACCGTGCAATTTCGACCCCATTTCTGATTGCAGAAAGAAACCGATTCGCAAATCCGGGCATCGTCGATCGTCGGGCGTTGGGCACGCTCGAAGTCTACCGAAGCTTGCGGGAAAGCGCCCGCTCGAACCGTCCGAAAAAGATAGCCGATGCGATTGCCTTGAGAGCTCGGAAACTCGTGGCTAAAGTCCCCTCAATGGCAACGATGATCACGGATGAGTGCATTAACTGCGGCGCCTGCGAACCGGAGTGTCCCAATACGGCCATCTACCAGGGTGGCATTGAATTCGACGCATTGGATGGCTCGAAGACAGCTGCCATCAGTGACGATTTCTTTTACATCGTTCCGGAAAAATGCACGGAATGCGTAGGTTTTTTCGATAGCGAGGCCTGCGCCGCCGTCTGCCCCGTCGACTGCTGTATCCCGAATCCGGACATCCCTGAGGCCGAGGAGCTCCTCTTCCAACGCGCCAAGGAAATCCACCCGACCGAGGATTTCCCCGAGGACTTCCCCTCCCGATTCAAGGAAGAGGCCGCTGCAGCCGCTGCTCCGGAGGCTGGCCCCGCTGCAGGAGATGCCGCGCCCGCAGGAGCAGTGCCCGCCGCCCCGGGAGCCGCGGGTGGCCCGCCCCCTCCGGCGATCTCCGCCGAGGATGCCATCGCCGCCGGCATTCCCAGCCCCGACGACTGGCCAGTGCCCTTGTCCTGCTTCCGTTGCGGCGGTCGCTTTACCGTTCCCTTCCAGTTCCTCACGCCCGGAACCGTCCTGCACTGCCCGCATTGCAATGGCTCCTACGTTCCCCGAACCGACATGTACCAAGCGGTTCGGCGACGGATGGACGCCTTCTACGAATCGTTCGGGGCCAGCTTCGAGGCGTTGAAGGCACGTCGTCAGAAGGAACTCGACAGCTTCGAGGACAGCCTGCGCAAGAGCTTCAGCAAGTTGGAAGAAGATGTCAGCAAGGAAACCGACAGCCGGGAGCTCGCAGGAGCTCCGCAGCGGAACCGCGGCATGTTTGGCTGAACCTGCACCGGAATGGATCAAAAGCCCTGCAGCTGCGCTGCGGGGCTTTTTTTTGATTCAACTAAATCAGTTTCGGGCAAATGCGGCTGATTGCACCGGCTCGGCCAAGCCGACTTTCGTCAACGCGGCGATAAACCACCAGCCGAAATCGATCTCCCATTTCTTCTGCGAAAATCGGGGGCTCCCGGGGTACTCATGATGGTTATTATGCAGGGCTTCGCCGGCCGTAAAGAGCGACAGAAGCCAGAGGTTTCGCGCGCTGTTGGCGAAGTTCTGGTACCCGATCCAATGCGCCGCTCCATTGATGGATGCGTTCAGCCAGATGTAGAGTGTAAATTGCAGAACGGCTGCCACGAATCCGACGAGCGGGGTCAGGACCCACATCATGAGGGCTGCATACAGAACCAGACCTGCCGTCGTTCGCGAAAAGATTCGCTCCCAGCGATCATCCACGATGTCTTTTGTGTATTTCGCAATCGTCTCGGTGTCTCGCGCTTCGGCGCGGTAGTACTGGACGTTCCGGAGTTGGATGTTCCAGAAACCGTGCACATAAGGGGAATGCGGGTCTCCGGGCAGGTCCGAGAAGCGGTGATGTTTGCGGTGAATCCCCGCCCAATCCCGAGGCGCAATTCCGGTCGTCAGCCAAACGACGAGACGATTGGCCCAGACCACGGCGGGGTGCAGCTTGACCGCCTTATGGGTCAGTGCCCGATGGAGGTAGACGGTCGTCGCCAGGGTCGAGAGCTGCGCTCCCAGAAAAATCCAGACGGCAGCCAAAATCAGATCATTGGTCGTAAACTGCAAAAATTGCGGCATAGCGGTTCCTTATTCCCGTAAAGCTATCCATGTTCCATCCTGACACAAGCGGATTTACTCCTTGGACGCTCGCGGAATCGGAAACTTCACCCGAGCCCCGCCCTGAAATTGGCTCGATATACCTGATTTATCGATCCTTTTGAGGATTCTTGCGATAAACCTGCCGGGAGCACAGGGGCCCCTGAACGCGAAAGGTTCCTCTTGCCAGTGGTGCCGGCCACAATCGGCGGGGGCGGGATCCCCGGCGGGGTTCATGGTGGCGGGCTTCCTTGCCGGACTTCTGGGCCCTGTTAGGACATTACGATGGAGAAAATCGCCGAATGAAAGTTCTCAAAATCATTATTCCTTGGGCCCTGACGATTCTCCTCTTCGTCTTTTTGTTCTCTCGCATTCCTGTCGACCAGGTGATCGCGACCCTGCAGCAGGCACAGTGGGGACTCTATCTCGCCGTCCTTTTCCCCTACTCGTGTCTCTACCTCCTCCTCGATACCGCAGCCGTGACGATAGCCGTGCGGCGGTTCCATGCCCCGGTCAAATACACCGAGATGATCCCCGTCCGCGCCGTCACCTACGTTCTGTCCCTGGTCAATCACAACGTGGCACAGGGCGGACTGGCGCTCTGGCTTTGGCGCAAGGAAAACATCCCCTTTCTCGGGATCGCAAGCACGATGGTCTTTCTCGCATTTCTCGAAATCAGCGATCTGATTCTGGTCTCTTCGATCGGCGCCGGCATCGCGGGAACCGCGGTGCCCGGACTGAGCGAGTCCTACTTCGTGCTTTATGCTGTCCTCGCCGGCATTGTCTTTTACTTTCGAGGGCTCAAGCTGCTCGGCGTCCAGCGACCGGCGCCCGGTCTCCTCTCGACTTTCGACAAGGCTCGGATCGTCGACTACCTCGCCATCCTCAGCTTCAAGGCCACCGCACTCCTGCTGGCGGCTGTTCTCAACTGGGCCGCCGTCGGGTTTTTCGGCATGGACATTCCCTTTTTCGCGATGCTCGCGAACCTCCCCCTGATTTATCTGGCATCCGCCGTGCCCCTGACCGTTGCCAAACTCGGCACCGCGCAGGCCGCGTGGGTTTTTCTCCTCGGAAGCTATGCGCCCGAAGCCAACCTGCTTGCCTACAGCCTCTGTGCTCATCTGATGTTTCTTGTGATGAATGCATTTCTGGGCGTCTGTTTTCTTCCCTTCAAGGGAAGGGAGATCTGGGAACTGGCCGAGAAACGTGAAGAGCTTATGGCTGTGGCGAAACAGGAAGCAGACGGCGAAGCAGAACGGGACTGAGGTTCAGCAGTGCCACGCTGACCGCGATTCCCTGACTCCAAGTCGGGGACAGCCACCCCGCAGGGACAGCTGTCGCGAACAGAAGTGCGAAAAAATTAAGCGTGCCGGCGAGATGGCCGGCGCGGTCGGCAAAACCGCGAACGGGTGCCTTGCCCGGCTGCTGACGGCGCCATTGCAGCATCAGGTCCATCAGCGCGATGCTGATGGCGATCGGCAGCAAGGGACTCGTCCAACCGTGCCAGGACGCCATTCCTAGACCGGCGAGCAGAAAAAAACCGTCCGAGGCAACATCAAGATAGAGCCCCCGTCGCGACGCTACGCCCAGTGCCCGGGCGATCTTCCCGTCGACAAAGTCGGTCGCCATCGCGACCATCACAATCAGCATTGGGGCAAATGGATGCTCCCCCACAGAAAATACCAGGATAAACCCCAGCAATATTCTGGAAAAACTCAGCAGATCAGGGACCGAAGACAACACGACTCCTATCGATCTCCGGTTCCGGCCGGTTGTCAACCATCGATGACGAACTGTTTTCTAACTCGGTCTCGTGACGTTGACGCAACAGGTCGTTAAGAAAAGGAGCATGTCGTTCAAATTCTGTCCCGAATGCGGTGCCGAAGCCGTATCTGATAATCGCTTCTGTGCCAGCTGTGGCGCCTCCCTGGACGCCCCGACGCCCGACGCAGTGGCTGCTCCCGCATCGGGGGCTTTCCGCGTTGGCGGCTTTGTCGTGCTGGCTCTTCTGCTTGTGGCCGGCGGAGGCTTCTGGGGTTGGGAAAGATCCCGGGCGGAAGAGCGCGCCCTCAAACCGGGCGAACGCCGCACCGAGAGCGGCGCGGTCGTCCCCGTGCAGGCTCCCGCGCCCCAGACATTCGAGCTGCCGCCGGATATTCGCGAATTCATTGGCAAACAAGCCGCAGAAGCCGAGAAAACTCCTGACGATACAGAAGCCTGGGAGAGATTAGCCGGGGTTTATTACCGAGCCTCCCGGCTCGACCCCACCTACGTGGCCAAAGCAGGCGCTGCCTATCAGCACCTGCTCGATCGTAACGAGAAGAACCTGACCGGGCTGCGTGGTCTGGGGAATCTCGCCTATGACCAGGGCGCCCGTGATACATCCGTCGACTATTACGAAAAATTTCTGCTCATCGAGCCGGAAAACGCCGCCGTACGAACCGACCTCGGCACCATGCGCTACGAGTTGGGCGATTCCGATGCTGCCTTGGCTGAATGGGACCTCGCCATCGAGAACAACCCGGAGTTCTATCAGGCTTATTTCAACCGCGGCATCGTCTACGACAAGCTGGATCGGCGCGACGAGGCTCTCGCCGAGCTCTCCAAAGCCCGCCAGTTCGCCAGCGATCCCGTCGTGCAGGAACGCCTGAGCACCTTGATCGATGCAGCCAATGAAAGTGGGGGGAGTCTCGAAGAAGCAGCGGCCATTGCTGCCGAAAAGCTGAAGGCCTCTCCCACCCAGCCAAACTCCCCACACCCGCCGCGAGCGGTGGCGGCGCCCGCGAACGATACATTCCGCAACACCGTCGCCGGGCTTTTCCGCAATGCCAAGGTCGCCGGACCCAAAGTCGTCGGCCTCCAATGGCCAACGGATGATCTTCTGCGCGTGGAAATGGCCGGCTTCCCGATGGACCAGATGCCCGAAGTGATGAGAATTTCCTTTCTGGGTAAAATGGAAGCCGGGATCCGCGAAGCAGAGAAGAAGTTTTCCATCGAGAAAAACGTCCGCGTTGAAATCGTGGACCGGGCTTCGGGTCAGGTAATGGCCCGCATCGACAACTGAGGTTCCCATGGCGAATCAAAACTCCAAGCAGCGCCGCAACCGTCCGGTACAAATTATCAGTGATCCCTTCCAACGCCTGATCGAGTTGGAAACCGGGGGTGCCATCCTTCTCCTTCTGATGACGGTGGTCGCGCTGGTCTGGGCGAACTCCCCCTGGGCAGCCAGCTATGATCACTTCTGGCATACGCCGATCAGTATCGGCGTCGGTCATCATCTTCTCGAACTATCTCTCGCTCATTGGGTGAACGACGGTCTGATGGCCATCTTCTTCTTTGTCGTCGGAATGGAGATCAAGCGGGAAGTCGTGCTCGGGGAATTATCATCCCTGCAGCGAGCCATGCTGCCTCTTTTCGGTGCGATCGGAGGAATGGTCGTTCCTGCCCTGATCTATATCGGATTCCATCAGGGGGGGCCCGCCGCTTCCGGCTGGGGCGTCCCGATGGCGACCGATATTGCATTCGCAGTAGCGGCTCTCACGGCTCTCGGGTCACGCGTCCCCGCTCCCCTGAAGATCTTCCTGCTCGCGCTTGCCATTGCGGATGATCTCGGAGCCGTCCTCGTGATCGCAGTCTTCTATACGGCGCATATCGACATGCAGTCGCTGGTCCTCTGCTTCGTGACGCTTGGTGGCGTTCTCGCGCTGAACCTGATCGGCGTGCGATCGTTCATGGCCTACTGGATTGCCGGCGCCATTGCGTGGTTCTTCATGCACGAGTCCGGTGTTCACGCGACCATTGCGGGCGTTCTGCTCGGCCTTCTTACGCCGGCCAGTGCAGACACCGGCGAGCACGAAACTCTGATGGACAAGGCCGCCGCTCATTTCGAAAGCCTCACAGATACTCTGCGGCCGGACCAACAAGCCGACTATGGCGGTCACAAAAAGGCTCATGTTTTCGAAAAGATTCAGGGACTTTATGTGGGCTCGCAGTCTCCGCTGGACTACCTGACCAACCTGCTCGAGAAATGGGTCGCTTTCTTCATCATGCCGGTATTCGCCCTCGCCAACGCAGGGGTGGCCTTCGATATGGCGGTGTTCACTAACCCGACAAGCCAAATGGTCGGCGTCGCCGTTGCCAGCGGCCTGCTCCTCGGCAAGCCTCTGGGCATCGGCCTGTTCAGCTACTTTGCCGTCAAGTGCAAGATTGCCGCCATGCCGACCGGGGTCAATTGGGGCAGTCTTATTGGGGTCGGCCTTCTTGCCGGCATCGGCTTTACGATGTCGCTTTTCGTGACGAATCTCGCGTTCGCGGATCCAATCCTGATTGCTGGTTCCAAAATCGGGATTTTTGTGGGATCTGTCCTCGCCGCGATCCTGGGAATTATCGCCTTGCGACGATCGCTCCCCTCCGCCTAACCCGAACTACCAACCGAGTCGGGCACGCAGCGTGCGTGCCTGTACTCGGGAGAGTTCGACTTCACTTCCTTCGTCATCGGCCATCAAGAGACGGAAGCGGCCACCGAACCAGCGGGTGACTTCCTTGACCTGTCGGAGATTTACCAGGCGCGATTTATGCGCTCGAAAGAAAACCTCCGGATCCAGTCTTTCTTCCAGATCGCGAAGCGTAAAATTGGTCATATACGATCGACCGTTGACGTAGGCGTAGACCAACCTCGATTCGACCGCGAACCAGAGTATATCTTCCACCGGCAAGATGACGATCTTTTTTGCCGTATGGACCGGAATCTGGACAGCATAACTCGGACGCTCCGAAGCAGTGCTTCCACCGAGGTTCACATCCGTTTGCAGACGTTCCCGGATCCGGCAGACAGCCTCCTCCACCCTCTTCTGTGAGAATGGTTTCAGCAGATAGTCGACCGCATCGACTTCAAATGCCTTGATCGCATATGAGTCATAGGCCGTCGCAAAAATTACGTGCGGTGGATCCTCGAGAGATTTGTAAACGCTGAAGCCATCTTGTCCCGGCATTTCGACATCGAGAAAAATCAGATCCGGTTGCTCCTTCTCGATAAGCGCCAGCGCTTCCTTACCGTCAGAAGCCTCGCCCACAATCTCGACATCCTTGATATTTCCGAGGAAGCCCTTGAGTCGCTCCCGGGCAAGATCCTCGTCATCGACAACCGCTGTCCGAATCGCTGTCACCTTCACGTCTCCGACCTCTGTTCTGTGAAATGTCCCGAATCCTGAGGAATACGCATCTCAACGCGCGTTCCCCCCCCGTCGCGGCTTTCCATTGTCGGTGCGTATTCTTCGCCAAACAGGACCGTAATCCTTTTATGCACATTGCTCAGGCCGACACCCGCCAGAAGACATTCATCCGGGCTCCGATCCAGTCCGACACCCGTGTCGGAGACTACCAGGTGAATCATATCCTCAGCGAGAGTCGCGTGCACCGAAACCATGCCGCCTCCAGGCTTTTTGGAGATGCCATGCCGGACGGCATTCTCGATCAATGGTTGCAGAATGAGGGTCGGCACCCTTCCCGAGCGAGCGCTTTCCTCGATACGGAATTCGACGCGCAGCCTCGAGCCAAAACGAGCCCTCTCGATATCCAGATATGCATCTGCGATGGCCAACTCCTCGGACAGAGTCACGAACGACCGATTTTCGCTCTGCAAAAGGTATCGGAAGATTTCCGCAAGCCTCTCGACGCAAACTTCCGCACGAGCCGGATCGACCGAAATTAGTTGGGCGATGGAATTCAAACTATTGAAAAGAAAATGTGGATTGATCTGCGTTCGCAGTGCATTGAGCTGGGCTGCGGAGGCAAGCGCCCGCGCTTCGCTCTCCCGGCGTCGATAAAGAAAAATCTGCCACCAGCTCTGATTGAAGCCCACCACGACCAGCAGCACGATGGGAATAATTGGCAGTAGAAAGAAAACCGTCGGCGCGGCACGTAGTTGCGAGGCGGCAATCGTCACGGCGATATCATCGCCCATATAGGGATCAAAGATTGTAGCTTGCCCTTGCAGAAATCCACGAGCGTTCGTGACGAGAAATGAGGTGGCTGCAATCGCCGGCACCGCGATCAGAACCTGATAGAAGAGTCGACGGCGCGAATCCAGCCAGCGCAAGCGAGGAAAGATGACCTGCCAAAGAAGCATCGCAGTCAGAGCAAAAGCGAGGCTGCCCAGAAGAGAGATGATCAGGGGCCAAATGCTCCGGAAGATAAACACCTGAAATAGACCCAACTGCAGCCCCAAGGCCAGCGCGGCACCCAAAAGCAAACGGCTTTGACTTGCCGGCAGGGTGGCCGGTTCGTCGCGACGCGTAATTCCATCAACGGGCATTCACCTGACCTCTGCCATTAAATCGGCTTGGCTGGCAAGTCGCCGAAAACCCGGTCCTGCTTCACCCGGGTTGATTGGTCTACCCCGAGACCCCCGCCTCCCGCGCCCTGCCCAATTCCGGTTTGGGGGAGGGGAATTGTACTCCAGCAAAACATCCGGTAGCTCCGCTCCCTGTGAGGCTTTCAGCCAAATTGATCGCGGAGCTCTGCCGCGGTGAGCTTCTCTGCGGAAATCCGGAGAGGATATTCACCCGGGCGGTGCTCGACTCGAGAGATGTACCGGAAGGTTCGCTTTTTGTGGCATTGCCCGGACAGCACCACGACGGGCATGACTTTCTTGACTCCGCTCTGCGGAACGGGGCAGCGGGAGCCTTGGTGATGCATCGGCCCTCGGAAGTGCCCTCGGGAGACGCATGTCTGATTCTGGTCGAGGACTCGACCCGGAGCCTCCAGGCGCTCGCCGCGGCCTGGCGCAAGATGCTCGGACTTCCGGTCATCGGGGTGGCCGGGAGCAATGGAAAGACAACCACAAAAGAAACTTTGCTCGCCGTTCTCGGAGCCCACGCCCCAACCCACGCGACCCCGGGCAATGCCAATAGTCAGGTGGGGTCGCCTCTGGCGATTCTCCATACGCCCGAAGGGAGCCAGCTCATGGTCCTCGAGCTGGGCACGAGCATGCCAGGGGAGCTTGCGAGAATCTCGGCAATGGCCGCACCCGATATCGCCATCATCACGGCTGCTTTCGGTGAGCATCTTGAATTTCTGAAGACAATCGATGGCGTCGTCGAGGAGGAAACCACAATCCTGGATTCTCTTCCCCGGGGCGCTTTGGCCGTTGTGGGTTCTGCCGAACCCAAACTCGTGGAGGCTGCCCGCAAGCGTCAACACCTGCGCATCGAATCGCTGGGAACGCGATCTGAGGACGATTGGCACCTCGGCTCCATCGAAATGTCGATCGACGGAACTCGCTTTACGTTGAGTCACCACAGCGGCGAGCGAAACCTGCACACTCCGCTTCTCGGCGCGCCAGCTGCATGGGCCGCCGCCTTCTCCGCGATCGTCGCCCGTGAGCTTGGCGTGTCCGACGCAACGATCGACACGGGTCTCGCTCGCGTCATTCCCGCAGATCATCGACTGGTCGCCTCTGAACATCCGACCCGCCCTCTCTTGATTCTCGATGATTGCTACAACTCCAACCCGGCTGCCTGCATCGCGGCGCTCGAAACCGCTCTGGCACTCCACCGAGGACGCAAGGAACTGATCCTGGTCCTCGGAGATATGCTGGAGTTGGGCGATGAGACCGAGGCGGCCCATCGTGAAGTCGGCGAACAAGCCGCAAAACTCACCGCAGATCTCGCAGCCGACACCCGGATCATCACCGTGGGGCCCCTATCGAGAACCATCGCGGCAGAAATTCGGGACCGAGGACTTTCGGTCATGGAAGCCAGCGATACCGAAGAGGCGCGAAGACTGCTTCTCCCGCTCCTCGGCAAAGCGACTTCTACAACGATGCTGCTGAAAGCATCCCGAGGCATCGGCCTCGAAGCTTTATTGAATATCTAGATTCGGCGCGGCTTGCCCCTTGGCATCATCGCGGCTGAATTGGCCGGGAGGGGTCCACCCCCGGTGTGGCCGATGGCGGCAATGCCAGCGCCGAAAGAGCAGGCCCGTAGAGGCTGGTCTTGAGGGTGCACATCACCGGGTCCGCCTTTGCCGCCAGGGGTGCGGCAATTTGAATCGCTCGCTCAAGGACCTGAGTTTCATTCGCCACCTCGTCCACGATCCCTGCCTCAAGCGCTTCCGGACCGCCATAGCGTCGACCCGTAGTGATCAACTCTGCGACCGTACGCGTCGGAATTCGGGCCTGCAGCAAAGCGACCATCCCGGGATGCAATGGGGCCGGCATATCCACCTCCGGCATGCACCAATAGCCCCTGTCCGACCGCATGACCTGAAAGTCATGCGCAACACCGAATTGGGCCCCGGCACCAAAAGCATGCCCGTTGATTGCCGCTACCGTAGGTGCCGGGAAGGTCAGGATTCGGGCGAGGACCCGCAAGGCTCCCCCCAGCAGAGGATCCAGATTAGCTCCGTCGTCTGCCATCATTTCGACTAGATCAAAACCGTTGGAGTAGAACTTTCCACTGCCGGTGGTCACCAGCGCAGCCGGCCCTTTGACTGCCTCGACTTCATCGAGAAAGCTGCTCATGGCCCTGACGCTCTCGCAATTGAACCGATTTTCACCGTTATCCATTTGCAACACAAAAACTTCTTCGTGACGCTCCAATCGAATCATCTGACCGATCCTTTCTGCGGTGCGAGGAAGCTCCGCAATTCATCATGCACAACGGGTGCAGCCGCGATCACCTCGCGCGCATCCAGAAACAGATCCTTCCCGGAGAAATCTGTCGATAGCGCACCCGCCCGACGCGCGATCAGGGCCCCTGCCGCAATATCCCATGGCTGCAGCCCGCGCTCCCAGTAGGCATCCACGCGACCCATGGCCACCCAAACCAAATCCAGAGCGGCTGCACCTGCGCGCCGCAAATCGCGACAGCGCGGAAGTATATGATGCCAGTCCTGCAAATATTCATCGGCGCGTTCCCGACGATCATAGGGAAAACCCGTCGCAACCAGCGCCTCCTCCAAAGACCGACAGTTGGCGACGGCGATTGGCTCACCGTTAAGGCATGCGACTCCATCGTGTGCTGCGGTAAATAATTCATCGCGCATCGGGTCGTAGACAACGCCCGCCAGTGTCTCGCCTTCCGCATGCGAGAAATCCTCGCCGGGAGAAAATCCCTTCACAGCGGCAAGCGAGACTGCAAATTGCGGAACACCATGCGCGAAGTTCACCGTCCCGTCGAGAGGGTCCACAACCCAACAAATCTCCGAGGCGCTCGACTTGGGCGCAGCGCCGCTCTCCTCGGTGAGCCAACCATGGTCGGGAAAAGCTTCCTTGAGACGGCCGCGGATCAGCTGATCAGCCGCCTGATCGGTGTCGGTCACGAGATCGACCGCATTCGCCTTGGTTTCGATCTGTCGCGATTGCGGCATACGTTCGCGGATCA
Organism: Candidatus Binatia bacterium; assembly: GCA_029248525.1. Lineage (NCBI taxonomy): Bacteria > Candidatus Binatota > Binatia (SeqCode) > Binatia bacterium. The sequence goes on along the minus strand of JAQWJE010000049.1, from coordinate 334,347 downwards.
AGGCGCCCGCCTCCCGCGCCACGCGCCCGCCCACACGCAGTAATTCCTCCGAAGTTTCCCGCAACATCCTCGATGTTCTAGCGCGCATCTCCGGCGAAAGCAGCCCGCATCAACCGAACTGGCGCAGGCACCCCTACAGTGCCAAAAGAACATCTGTCCCCAGACATTAACAACGAGGCAAACATGGACTTTCGCGAAAAGCTGATCACCGCATGGAAACAATTATGCTTTTATCTCCGCCTGGCACCCTACGCGCCGGGCTTTCTCCCCTCGGGCAAATGGAGTGCGGCTCGATTGATGGAGCAGCGGGCTCGCGATCACGCCGATCATTTGGCGGTGGTCTTCAAGGAGCGGCGATACACATGGAGACAGGCGAACGCCGAGACCGACCGCTGGGCCAACTTCTTTGAAAGCCGTGGCATCGGGCCAGGAGATTCCGTCGCGTTGCTGATGGACAACCGCCCCGAATATATATTTGCGCTCCTTGGTCTGGGCCGAATTCATGCGGTCGCTGCTCTGATCAACACCAATATCAGCGGCAAGGGACTTACCCACGCAATCCAGATCTCGAATGCTTGCGCCTGCATTGTCGGTTCCGAGCATGCGGAAAAACTACACGAAGTCCGCGAAACATTGGAAAATATCCCATCGGAGATGATCTTCGAGCAAGCCGAAAGCGTGCCTACCGAAACCTTTCCCTCGGCGAATCTACTTCTTGCCAATTTCCCTGGCGATCGACCGCAGCCCCCGGCACTCCCACGCGGCGATGCACCGATGTGCTATATTTATACCTCCGGGACGACCGGACTGCCGAAGGCGGCCATCATCAAGAACTCTCGCTGGTTTTCCGCATCCTGCCTGTTCGGGCGCGGTCTTCTGGAGCTGCACCCCGGGGATGTCAACTACGTTCCGCTGCCCCTTTATCACTCCACAGGAATGTTCGCCGGCTTGGGCAGTTCCCTCCTGACCGGCGCGACGCTGGCGTTGCGCACGAAGTTTTCTGCTTCGAATTTCTGGTCAGATATTCGCCAATTCGAAGCGACTGCCTTTGTCTATATCGGAGAGCTGCTTCGCTATTTGCTCAACCAACCCGCATCTCCTGAAGACACCAACCACAAGATCCGCGTGATTACGGGAAACGGCCTTCGCCCGGATATCTGGACAACTTTTGCCAAGCGCTTTCAGATCAGCGAGATCAGAGAATTCTATGGCGCCACCGAAGGCAATGCACCGACCGTCAACCTCGAAAATCGGCCAGGGATGGTCGGTCGCCTCGGCCCGGGGCAATCCATTCTGCGGTGCGATCTCGCGACAGGCGACGTCCTGCGCAACTCTGATGGGTTCTGCGAAAAAGTCGCCGTCGGCGAAACCGGCCTGCTGGTCGCGCAGATCTCGACGACCACGCCGTTCGACGGTTATGCCGACAAGGCAGCCACTGAAAAGAAAATCCTGCACGATGCCTTCGCCAAGGGGGACCGCTCCTTTAATTCCGGAGATTTGATCACCCTGCATGAAAACTGGTGGATCTCATTTGCCGATCGGGTGGGGGATACCTTCCGCTGGAAGGGAGAAAACGTATCCACCAACGAAGTCGCGGAGATCCTCAATGATGCGCCCGGCGTCCTCGAAAGCAATGTCTACGGCGTTCTGGTCCCGGGCGCTGATGGTCGGGCAGGCATGGCCAGCCTGAATTGCCGGGAAGACTTCTCCCTCGAGGATTTCACAAGTTTCGTCATCGAGAAGTTGCCCGGCTACCAACGGCCCTACTTCCTGCGTCTGCAGCAGGATATGCGGATCACCGGCACTTTCAAACATCAGAAAGTCGACTATCGGAAAGAGGGATTTGACCCCTCGCTGATCAAGGACCCGCTTTTCTTTCTCGATGGATCTCAATACCTGACGGTGGATCAGGATGTGTTTTCTTCCCTCCAGGAGGGGACGCGCAAACTACGCTGAGCCTGCGCGCCCCTGATCCTGTGAGGGATGGACCGACCGAGGAAACCCTACTCGGCTTCGTCCGACTTTTCGCGGTGAGTCGCAATCGCCTGCGCGGCGGCGCCAAGCGCCGTGGTCGCGCGGGGCCACCCCGCATAATGAGCGACCTGAACAGGAATCTCTTCCAATTCTTCCGGCGAGAGGTCTCCGCGACTCAAAGCCTGCGTCATATGAACGCCGAGGTTGCTGCCATCGCCCATGGCCGCGAGGATCCCGAGAACCACCAGTCGGCGATCTCGAATCGCCAGAGATTCATTGCCCCAGACGTCGGCAAAAAGATTATCGACCGTCAGCTCCAAAAACCGACTCGTATTGCCCGGATCGATGGCAATTCCGCAGACATCCTCCATCAACCGGAGGCCTTTCTCTCGTTTGGTCTCGCTCATAATTCTGTTCCTTGTCTTTTGAAAGCAGCCTCATTGTCGAGGCATTCCTCTCGCGATCTATCGTCGCTGGACAGGTTTGACAATCCGAAGGCGGGCGAGGCGCCCCTCGATACTTAATTCCCCCACCCCGACCAGAAGACGATGACCAGTACTCCGCCTACGACAATACGGTACCAGCCAAATGGTCGAAGCGAGTTGGTCTGCACAAAGCGAAGGAAAACATGAATGACGACCAGCGAGCTTACGTACGCCGCTACAAGGCCGACGACCATCCCCAGGCCGAGCTCATCGGTGAGTCGATCCCGCGCCTTGAAAATCGTATAGAGACAGGCGCCATACATGGTCGGCAGCGCGAGCAAGAACGAGAAATCTGTTGCCACTCGACGCTCCAGGCCGGCGACCAGGCCAGTAATAATGGTCGAACCCGACCGGGAGACGCCGGGCATGAGAGCAAGACATTGGCCGAATCCGATGGCCAGCGCCTGATTCCAGCTAACCTCCTCGAGATCGGCCGTCGAAGCCCGACGACCCGGTGCGTCAATCCAGAGGATCAGCAATCCGCCGATCACCAGCATGGACGACACGAAGCCCGGCCGGAAAAGCCAGGCCTCGATCCAATCGTGAAAAAGTAGCCCGATCACCGCCGCCGGCATAAACGCCAACGCCACTTTGCCAACAAAGGCGCGGGTTTCAGGCCGTTCCGGAAGGTCTTTCGCGATGCCCAGCAGGCGCTCCCTGTAGACCCAGGTCAGAGCCAGCATGGCCCCCAACTGAATAATTATCTCGAATTCCGCCGAACCGAATTCCAGATAGTGTGAAACCAGAATCAGGTGCCCAGTCGAAGAAACGGGAAGAAACTCCGTCAAACCTTCGACAATTCCGAGTACCGTCGCCTTCCAGATTGTTGTCAGAGTCTCACTCATATCGACCTCCACATTGCGGGGCGTTTTTACATCCAGTAACCTGAAAGCCAAGGACTCTCATGCATCGAAAATCCAAATTCCTTCTCGGATCCTTTCTCATCGTCGCCGCTGTAGCGACCTTGATCTACTCAGCCGTGCAGGAAACCTCGGCATATTTTCTCACCATGGAGGAATATGCCGCTGCCGCAGGCGAGCACGACGGAAAATCGTTGCGCCTCGCGGGCCGGGTTGCCGGCGATAGTGTCGATTGGGATCCGATGTCGCTGAATCTCGCTTTCCAGATGGAACCCATCCCGCCCCGCGAAGGCATGCACGAGGACCGTCCCGTAGTGGACTTGGCACCGGGTACCGTTCGCATTCTTGAAGTACGATACAACGGCATTTTACCCGATATGTTTGCCGAGGGGCGCGATGTGATCGTCGAAGGGACCGTGGCAGGCGGAGTTCTGGAAGCTGACACATTGCTGACCACTTGCCCGTCCAAATACGAAGCCGAACTCCAACCTGACGAAGTTCCGGCCGGCGCAGTGGCGCCCTCGAGCACAACGCTCTAGGATAGAGGCATGACAGAAATCGGACGCTTGGCGGTCGTGCTGGGCTTCATTGTGGCCATCTGGGGTGTCATCGCCAGTATTGCAGGGGGCCTGAAGCACAACGAGAATTGGACACGTAGCGGGCGCAACGCCGCATGGGCCTTTACCGCCCTCACCTCGATCGCCACGGGTTGCCTCCTGCAACTACTCTTCGCCCGCGACTTCAACGTCGAGTATGTCGCCAGCTACAGTTCCTCGACTCTGCCTCTCTGGTACACCTTCTCGGCGCTCTGGGGGGGCATGAAAGGTTCTCTGCTCTTCTGGACCTTCATTCTCTGCCTGTTCAATGGAATTGTTCTCTTGCAGAACCGGCACCAAAATCAGGCATTGATGCCGTGGGTGACGGCCACGGTCCTGACGACCGGAGCCTTCTTTCTCTCATTATTGGTGTTTGTGACCGATCCATTCGAGAGGCTGGCCTTCGTGCCGCAAGAGGGATCGGACCTCAACCCACTCCTCCAAAATTACTGGATGACGATTCATCCTCCCTCGCTCTACCTTGGCTTTGTCTCCACAACGATCCCCTTCGCCTTCGCCATCGGCGCGCTGGTCACAGGCCAACTTGGCGAAACCTGGATCCGCACCACTCGACGCTGGTCGCTATTCTCGTGGTTCTTTCTCTCCCTGGGTAATCTTTTCGGCGCTGCCTGGGCGTATGTCGTGCTCGGCTGGGGAGGCTATTGGGCGTGGGATCCGGTCGAGAACGCTGCGTTCATGCCGTGGCTGACCTCAACCGCATTCCTGCACTCGGTCGTGATTCAGGAAAAAAAGGGCATGTTGAAGGTCTGGAATATGTCGCTGGTCATTCTGACCTTCTCTCTCACGATCTTCGGCACTTTCCTGACCCGATCGGGCGTCATCTCCTCCGTGCACTCCTTCACGCAATCCGGCCTGGGCCCCTTCTTCCTCTATTTCCTCCTCGCGATGGTCGTGATCTCCGTAGGTCTTCTGATTTGGCGCCTGCCCTTGCTCAAGAGCCGCAACGAGCTGGAAAGCGTCTTCTCGCGGGAAGCTGCCTTTCTGCTCAATAACCTCATTTTCGTCAGCATCGCCTTCACCGTATTTTGGGGAACGATGTTCCCGGTCATCACCGAGTGGGTGCGCGGTGTGAAAATCACCGTCGGGCCCCCGTTCTTCAATCGAGTCAATGCACCTCTGGCACTCGCGCTGGTCTTCCTGATGGGGATCGGACCCGTTATCGCGTGGCGTCGCGCCACATGGTCCAGCCTGAAAAGAAGCTTCGCCTGGTCAGGCGGCTTCGGTCTTCTGATCGGTGCGCTCTCGATCTTTCTGGATGGGGGCAACTTCTACTCGACGGTGGCCTTCTCGATCGCTGCATTCGCGTTGGCGGCCGTCTGGGTGGAATTCTGGAGGGGGATGCGGGTCCGACAGCGGATCATGGGCGAACGCCCCTGGACCGCGCTGTCTCGCCTGATCGGAAAAAATCGGCGGCGCTATGGCGGCTATATCGTACACGTCGGTATCGTGATGATCTTTGTCGGCATCGTCGCTTCATCAATTTTCCGGGTGGAAAAACAGGAGCCGCTGGAAGTCGGGCAAGAGCTTCCGATTGCCGGCTATGTCCTGCGCTACGAGGGCGTGGAAGACCACTCGGACGAACATGTCGAAGTCTTGCGCGCGCGGGTTGCTGTCTATAGCGACTCCGGCGAAGCGCTGGGCATGGTCTACCCGGAAAAGAGATTCTACAAAAAACCGGAGCAGCCAACCACCGAAGTATCCATACGATCCACGCTCGCCGAGGATCTTTATGTGGTCCTCGCAAGCTACGATCCAAAGAGTGGACTCGGAATATTCCAGGTTTTCGTGAATCCCTTGATCGCCTGGATGTGGATTGGGGGCTGGGTTCTGACGCTCGGTACCGGCATTTGCATGTGGCCTTCTTACGCTGAACGAACCGCCCTCGCCGCAGAACGCGCCAAGGCTGATGGAGCACCGACTGGCGGGCGAACCGCATGAGATCGACCGTCCGTCTGGCCCTGAGATTTTGTGCGAGTCTCGCCCTGATCTTTCTTTTGGGCGGCTGCGAAGCTCTGAATCCCATCGCCTCGGACAACCGGCTACCGACGCAGGGTCAGGTCGAGAGTTCCCTGACATGCCAATGTGGTTGCGGACTCACCGTCCATTCGTGCAACCACCTGAGCTGCAGTTCGGGAGAACCTCTCAAACTCGAGATCGCGAGCCAAATCGCGGAGGGTCGGGACCTGCCCCAAATTCTGTCCCATTTCGAAACCAAATATGGCGAGATCATCCTCTCGTCGCCCACCTCGCGTGGCTTCAATCTCGCGGCCTGGACGGTGCCTTTCATCATGCTTGGCTTCGGTACCTTGGGCGTTGCCTATATTCTTTGGCGGTGGCGCCGCAACGATCGAGGCCCCGCGGGCGCAGGTGGCACGTCGGTGAAAACCGACCCTGAACTTCGGGCACGTCTGGAAGACGAACTCAAAAAATTCGACGATCGAAGTTAATCGAGGACTCCTATGCTGATCACAATTATCGGAGGAGCAATCGTCCTCGTTGCCGCGACCTTCATCAGCTGGCCGCTTCTTTTTGGTTCCGCCGCGGACACCGGTGCGATCCCCGGAGAGACCCCGGACGAAGAAGCGTTTCTCAGTCTCGCAAAGCAAAGGGATAATGCCCTGAGCAGCTTGCGCGATGCCGAGATGGATCATGCGACCGGGAAGCTTTCCGAAATGGACTACGAGACCATCCGCAACGAACTCGAAACCGAAGCCATGGAAGCGATTCGGAAGTTGGACGTTCTCGAGGGGCCTTCGGAAACCGGGGAGGATGCCGACTTCGGTTTCTGTCCCGCTTGCGGGGCCCGTCGCAACGAGACGGATGCTTTTTGCGGACAATGTGGCCTGCAGTTGCCCGCGATCTCCATCTGAACCGCTCCCCGAACGATTGTCCCCACTTGCATCCTGCCGCGGGGGCGGCCAGTCTTGCCCCATGCCCCGGCTCGCCCTCACGACCCTGCATGCAACACGCACCAATGAAGTGATTGCGCTTCTTGGCTCGATGGGTATCGATGCCGAGGTTCAATCGATCGCCGGCGGCCAGGCTGAGCTGTTGGTCGACGATCGAGATGTCGCTCGTGTCGAGCGCTTGCTCGCCGAAGAGTATGACGAAGAGCGACTGCAGACGCCCGTACCCACCCGAAAACCTGTCCGGACAGAGCCCGAGCCTTTCAAGATTCAAGTTCTGGTCTACCTGTTTCTTCTTGAAGGCTTGAATTTCTTTCGTCTCTACCAACAAAGTCCGCGCCCGCAACGAGCCGACTTTCTGCGCAACGGTGCTCTCACCTGGGAGAAGATTGACCAAGGCGAGGTGTGGCGCTTTGCTACAGCGGTCTTCGTTCATTTCGATTTCGTTCACCTCGCAGCGAACCTTTTGACCCTTACGTTGATCGGCCCTCTGGTGACCAGAGCTTTCGGCGGATTTCGCTTCCTGACGATTTTTCTTCTCAGCGGAGTCGGCGGCAATATCGTCAGCCATGTTCTGTCGCCCAGCGGAGCTCTTAAAGCCGGGGCTTCCGGCGGCGTTGCCGGTATCCTCGGCGCTTGCGCCGGACATGCCATCGCGAATCGCCACCAAAGTCGATATCGGGCATGGCAAATGGTCGCCGGTGTTATTGGCGCCTACGCCCTGCTGATCGGCGCCGGTCCACGAAGCGATCACCTCGCGCATGCGGGCGGACTCGCCGCTGGCTGGGCTCTCGGATGGCTTCTCGCACCCCGCAGCAAGGAGCCGGTTGCGGTAACCTCAGGGTAGTTCGGGTGCCCAGGACACTCCGTTAATATGACCGCCTCCGTCGACAAAGAGAGTATTCCCCGTCATATAGCGCGCGTCTTCGCTCGCTAAAAATACCGCGACCGGAGCGATATCCTCTTCGGGGTCGCCCATATAGCCCATCGGATTTTGCCGCAGAAGATCGGCGGCATTTTCGGGACTCCATTCGGCAAAGGCCTTGTAGGCGGCCGTTGCTGCCGCGGGGCAAATAATATTGGCCACGATCCCATGGCACGCCCACTCTCGGGCGGCTGTGCGCGTGAGGGCCCGCAATCCTTCCTTGGCAATATTATACTCGACCGTGAACATATGAGCGTTGACACCATTCAGGGAGCATAAATTGATAAACCTCCCGTAGCCCTGGCTTTTCATATGCGGAAAGGCAGCCTGCATCGACCAAAAAGAAGCCATGACGCCGACCGAAAAACCATGTCGGAGAAGCTCGTCGGTTTTCTCCTCGAGCCGGCTCGTCGTGCCCCCACCCCATGCATTATTCACAACGATGTCCACGCGGCCCCAGCGACTCGCGCAATTATCGACAGCCGCTTCAACTGCGCTTTTATCCGCAACGTCGGTCAGCAGAAACTCGACCTCGGTTCCGATTTCCTCGCGAATCTCCTCGGCTGTGCGCAGGCCGCGAGCTTCGTCCTTCTCGGCAAGGAGCAGATGGGCCCCCTCGCGAGCGAAACGCCGAGCAATGCCCCGACCAATCCCGTCCCCGGCACCCGTAACCACTGCCGACCTGCCTTCCAGCCTACCCATAGCGTTTTCCCCTGAGCCGCTTTGGAAACGGACACTCAATAATCGATCACGGAGCGAATCACCTCGCCTGCTTCCATTGCCCGAAAAGCGTCATTCACGTCATCGAGAGCAATTCGACGACTGATCATACCCTCGAGATCCAGCTTCCCCTGGCGCCACAGGCGAAGGAGTTTGGCGAAGTCCGTACGCACATCCGCGCTGCCGTACATCGAGCCCTTGAGCGTCTTGGCCTGATAGGCCAATTCAAAACCGTTCAAGGAAAGGCTGTCCTTGAAACTGCCCATACCGACGACGACCGTAGTCCCACCGCGCCGAGTCGCATCGTAGGCCTGACGGACCGTGTCCGAGCGACCGATGCATTCCAGCGCGTAATCAAATCCGTCACCCCCGGTCAGCGTCGCCTTGGCATCATCGAGTTGGTCCGGAGTTACAGCATGCGTCGCCCCGAAGGTTTTCGCTTGTTCCAACTTCGCCTCGACCATATCCACGGCCAGGATTTCAGCTGCCCCCGCGATTCTTGCGCCTTGAATCGCAGCAATGCCGACGCCGCCGGCGCCGATCACCAATACCGACGAGCCCGGACGAATCTCGGCCGTCCACATCGATGCGCCTACCCCCGTGGTCACCCCGCAGCCGATCAGAGCCGCGACGTGCAGTGGAATATCCGCGGGGATCGCGACCAACGAAGCTGCCGGCACGACCATCTCCTCCGCAAAAGTCCCCAAACCGCAGAAGCCGGCGATCTCTTCGGTGCCGATGCGAAAGCGTGTCGCCTGCGAAATACGATGCATCATCTCGCACAGATAAGGCTGTGCACCCAAGCAACGACGGCATGTGCCGCAGGCAGGGGTAAAGGAGGCGATCACATGATCGCCACTACTCAATCCCTGGACCCCGGAACCCACCTCCAGCACGATCCCCGCGCCCTCATGCCCGAGCACGCAGGGCAAGGGCCCCGGAAGGGTCCCGTTCTGTGCGGATAAATCCGAGTGACAAACTCCGCTTGCCACGAGCCGGACATGTACATCGCCAGGACCGAGATCCAACACCTCCACGTCGTTATGAACTTCCAGTGCTTTTTGTCGCTCTCTGAGAATTGCCGCCTTCATGGAAAAAACCTCGCTAGTTTAAGTGCGTGTCGCGACGGTAACCCGTTCGCGATTGGTAGGAAACTAATCTCCTCGGCGCGGAAAGAGAAGCGTGCGGAACCAACTCGACCAGCCGTTCTTGCTGAGTGCCAGGTGCTGAATGTATTTTTGCCGTGCTTTCACTTCTGCCGGGCTATCCGGAAAAAGCGAACCCATGGTCTTTCTCGGCTCCTCGGGATCGAGCTCCTTGACCACCCTCGCCGGGTTCCCCGCAACGACGACATTCGCTGGCACATCCTCGGCGACAACAGCTCGTGCTCCCACCACGGAGTTTTCGCCAATCGTGACGCCTTTGAGAACGCAAGCGCCTTCTCCGATCCAGACGTTATTCCCCAAAGTCACCGGGGCGCGCGCGCCGCCTTCATGAGTGCGGTCATAGAGACCATGCCAATCCGCATCCGTGATATACGCGCCAGCGGCCACCATGCAGTCATCACCAATCTCGATCCGGATGGCCGATTGGATCCTGACACCCGGAAGGATCAGGCAATGCGCGCCCAATTGCACCTCGCCATGCTGCTCGGCTGTTCCCCAGCCACAGATTTCCACAGGTCGCGCTCGATCTGCCACGATATGAAAAAAGGGCCCGGCCGAAACAGCGAAACCGCGAATCTGGACGTACCAGGGTTTTCGAATCAAATGACCCTCTCCCAGTCCGTCCATCCGCGGACTGAGAAATTGACGCACCCAGAACCCCTCAAAGGCAAGGATGGCGCGGAGCAAAAGAAAGGGTCTGTGGTCGTGTCTCACGTCCCCGCAAACTAGCCTGAGCAGCGGATGAATTCATATCGATCCACGCCCTATTTTCGAAACGGCTTCTCTTTCGGTAGCCAGTAGGAAGGAGGACTCTGAATGGATCTGGGAATCAGGAACAAGGTCGCGGTGGTGATCGCCGCGAGTCGTGGAATCGGGAAGGCTACCGCACTCGGTTTGGCTCGAGAGGGCTGTAATATTGCGATCTGTGCGCGCGGGGCCGAAAATCTCGCTCTCGCACACAAGGAGGCCGAGTCTCTCGGCGTGCGCGTCTTCAGCGAAAGATGTGATGTGGCTGACCTCGATGCGCTGCGAGGTTTCCTGGACCGGACGAAAAAGAATCTCGGCGCCGTTGATATTCTCATCAATAACGCCTCGGCCTTTGCTTTCGGGGGCGGCGCCGACGACTGGGAAAAAAGTTTTGCGATCGACCTGATGGCCGCAGTCCATGCCACCGAACATGTCCTGCCCTGGATGGAGCAGTCTGGAGGCGGAGCTATTGTGCATGTCTCTTCCACCGCGGCACTCGAGGCACCCGGCCCACCCGCTTATTCCGCACTCAAGGCTGCCCTCCTGAGCCATGCCAAGAATATTTCGGTTGCCCATGCGGCCCACAAAATTCGCGTCAACTGCGTGACTCCCGGTGCTGTAGAATTTCCCGGCGGCATTTGGGACGATGCACGAAAAAACAACCCCGAATTCTACCAAAGCATGCTCTCCACGATTCCTGCGGGTCGGATGGTCACCGACGAGGAAGTCGCGGACGCGATTATTTTCGCATCTTCTGCGCGCGCTTCGGGGATGACCGGGGCGGTGCTCTCCATCGATCTGGCCCAACATAAGGGCAATCTCTAAGCGCTAGAGAAGCTCACCGAGGCTTGGGCGCAGACCATCAAAGGAGAGGGCGCGGAGCTTGGCTGGCGCGAGAACTACATGGATCCGGGAAAGCATTCCACTGGGCTCGCGGCCAAAGAGAATCGCCAATCTCTCCGCCTCGCCTTCCGGGCTTTCGCCAATTTCTGCGAGCAGAGCCGGCTCGAAGTTCACCTCGGCCGTTTGGACTTCCGGCTTCGCCTTGCCGTGGTTCAGGAGGCCCTGCAGGAGGTTTGCGGCAGCTCCCGGAGAGCATGATTGATTGTCCGGCGCGTTACAGGTCCCACCGTGGTCGAAAGCCACTGCCAGCCGGGGGGCAACCACGTCGCGAGGAAAGCTGAATGCGCCCGACCCCGAAAGCGTGGCCAGGCCTTCGACCAGAGTTCGAATCCCCGATGAGCCCGCAAGGTTGGTGGGATAGCGACCGTCGCGCTCCAGAGCCAACCGCGAATCTACCAGCGAGAGCTCTACGGCCTCGAGGGGTAGCGCGAAAATTTCTGCGATTGCGGGAAGCGAGTGACCGGCAATCTCGCCAAGAACAAAAATAGCTCTGGCTTGAGCCTCAAGCTCTTCGAGCGCCAGAAGGGAGTCGAAACCGAGCGTGGCATTTGCCGAGACAGCATCGGGAACTCCCACGCCGCCGAGATCCGTCTGGACAGGCATCGGTAGCCAACGACCAGCGTAGCTGCGGGACCGTCGGCTCTGCAAAGCCGGCACCGCAAGCCGGATGAAAATCCCGAGGAGGTCGTCGCGCTCGGGCGGCGCCGAGGTCATCTGCTCCAGCGCTCGCAGGAAGGTTTCCTGCAAAAGATCTTCGGCAACCGACACGTCGCCACACACCCGATAGCCAACCCCTCGGAGAAAGGGGGCACTCTCTCTATAAACCTGATCCAAATCCACCGCTGAGGCCTCCTTGTCTCAAATCCGACCGAACGCCTCAGCTGATCGAGGCCCTGCCTCGCTATCGCAGACCGGCGTGACGCAGCAAGGCCTCGGTCGAAGGCTCTCGCCCACGAAACTCGGAAAAAACTTCCATCGGCGGACGACTCCCACCGAGACCCAGCACCGTATCCCGGAAACGTCGGCCCGTCTCACGCACGGCCGCTTCGTCCTCGAGCCCCACTTCTTCGAATGCGGCAAAAGCATCTGCCGAGAGAACCTCGGCCCATTTATAGCTGTAATAGCCAGCCGCATACCCGCCTGCGAAGATATGTCCGAAGGAACAAAGGAAACGATCTTCCGGCAAGGGTGGAAGGACCGTCGTCTTCGATGCCACTTCCCGTTGGATATCAAAGGCGCTTCGTTCACCCTGTGGGTCGAAACTATGGTGCAAGGCCAGATCCGTCAGGCCAAAGTACAGCTGTCGCAACATATCCGAGCCAGCGCGGAATGTCCGTGCCGCACGAATCTTCTCGAATACTTCGACGGGGAGACGCTCCCCGGTTTCGATATGCTCGGAGAGGCCCAACAACACCTCACGCTCGTAACACCAGTTCTCCATGAATTGACTTGGGAGCTCCACGGCATCCCATTCAATATTTCGAATTCCCGAGACCATCGGCCGCTCGACGCGTGTGAGCATATGCTGCAATCCGTGGCCGAATTCATGAAAGAGTGTGGTGATCTCGAGGAAACTCATCAGAGATGGTTGATCACCGACCGGGGGAGCCTGATTACAGACCAGATAGGCGACCGGCTTCTTGCCCGGTGCCCGTCCAATGCACTCATCCATCCAGGCCCCGCCGCGCTTTTCTGCCGGGCGACTATAGGCATCGAGATAAAAAGCCGCGACCTCTTCCCCTGCCTCATTCTGAACACGGAAAAACCGAACCTCGGGATTCCAGACCGGAGCTTCCCCGTCGGCAGCGGTAATCCGAATGCCAAAGAGACGCTCGGCGAGAGCAAAAAGCCCTTCCAAAACCCGGGGGAACGGGAAGTAGGGGCGGAGCGCCTCCTCACTGTAATCGTAACGCTCTTCGCGTAGTCGCTCCGACCAATACCCAAGATCCCAAGGCTGGAGACCTTCTTTTTCAGGGGCTCCTCGTGTCGCGGCCAACTCACGCAAATCGGCAAGGTCGCTTGCGGCCGCGTCAAAGGACGAACCTCGGAGATCCTCCAACATGCTCTCGACTGTCGCCACATCGGGCGCCATCTTGGTCGAGAGACTCATCGCGGCGAAATCCTCGAAACCCAACAGCTGGGCTTCTTCGCGTCGCAGTTCCAGAATGCGGGCGATCAAGGGTTGGTTATCATTTTCACCGGAACTCGCCCTCGTGATGAAGGCTCGGTAAATTTTCTCGCGCAACTCACGCCGAGGTGAATATTGCAAGAAAGGGCCCATGCTCGGCGCGTCGAGTGTCATCCGCCACGGTCCAGCCTCCGGAGTGCTCTCCCCGGCGCCAGCTTCCTGCGCAGCTTGCGACGCCAACTGTTTCAGGCCATCCGGCAACCCCTCGACATCTTCTGCCGCAGTCAACGTCAGTGCGAAGGCCTTGGTTGCATCGAGAACATGGTTCGAAAATTTGGTCGCGCACTCCGCCATTTCCGACTGAATCGCGTTGAAACGTTCCTTCTCCGCGCCGCGCAGAGCGACACCCGAAAGGCGCGCATCCCGCAGTGACGACTCGATGATCCGCTTCTGCGCTTGATCCATCGCCGAAAACGAATCGCTGCTCGCGAGGCCCTCCAGCGCTTCGAACAGAGCCGGGCTCTGCGCGATCCGCAGACCGAAGGCGACAATTTCCGGCTGCACTTCTTCATAGGCCGCGCGCAGTTCATCCGAATTTCGGACGCCCATCAAATGACCGACAACGCCCCACGCTCGACCCAGTCGTTCACCCAACGCAGACGGTGCCTCGACCGCTGCATCCCAAGTTGGACCAGCCGCCCCCTCCAACGTCTCGAGCTCGGACGCCATTTCAGCAAGGAGTTCCCGCATGCCTGCGCGGATATGCGTGGGGTCGATCTTGTCAAAAGGCGGCAAACCACCGGGGAAAAGAAGTGGATTCTGAGACATCGAGGAACCGGACCTTATGATTTCGGTTGTTTCACGAGGCGGAGATAGGGCTTTTGCTCCTCCCAGCCATCCGGAAACTTCTCGCGTGCTTCATCATTGGAAAGAGCAGGAACAATGATGCAGCGATCGCCGTCCTTCCAATTCACAGGTGTGGCGACCTGGTGTTTGGCCGTCAGTTGCAGGGAATCAATCACCCGCAGGAGTTCATCGAAATTACGGCCGGTACTCGCGGGGTAGGTCAAGGACATCTTCACTTTTTTGTCGGGGCCGATCACGAATACCGAACGCACGGTCAGCGTATCCAGAGCGTTGGGATGAATCATGTCATAGAGGTCCGCGACTTTGCGCTCGGAATCGGCAATCAGGGGATAGTTCGGCGCGGTACCCTGGGTCTCTTCGATATCTTTGGACCACTCGGTATGAGAATCTGCCGAGTCGACACTCAAACCGATGATTTTCACGCCGCGCTTGTCAAACTCGGGCTTGATGCGAGCCATATAGCCAAGTTCGGTTGTGCAGACCGGGGTGAAATCCTTCGGGTGGGAGAACAAAACTGCCCAACCGTCGCCAATCCAGTCGTGAAATTGAATCGTACCCTCGGTCGTTTCTGCCGTGAAATCAGGGGCGATATCGCCAAGCCTTACTGCCATCGTCATCATCCTTTCAATTCTCGAGGGGCGCCAAAACCCCTCCGTTCTCCACTAACGCTACCTCGGCAAACCGGCAAGACGAGACTCAGCATTCATCGCGGATATCTTGCGCGAGCGAAAAGGACGCTACCCCCCGTATATCGCCCGAGGAACGCCCGACCCGGACTTCAAACGACCCGGCTTCAGCCAGCCACCCTCCTTGCTGCGGATCCCAGAAGGAAAGATCCCGAGGCGTAATCGTAAACGATAGCTCGCTCGACTGGCCGGGCTCGAGAAAAACCTTGCGAAACGCCACGAGCTCTTTTTCCGGACGGGCGACGCTTGCCTCGGGGTCGGCAATATAAACCTGCACGACTTCACTACCCGTCCGATTCCCGATATTTTCCAACGAGACCGATACCGTAAGCGGTGACGCCTCGGACATCTCCGCCGACGACAACTCGAGGGGTCCGAAAGAAAACTCGGCATAGGAGAGTCCGTGACCAAAGCAGAATCGCGGGTCCACTTTCTTCTTCTCGTAACCACGGTACCCGACAAAGACACCTTCCCCGTAGGCAACATGCCCCCGCTCCCCCGGATAGTGCAGGAACGCGGGATCATCCTCGATACGCCGGGGGAACGTCGTCGGAAGACGACCTCCGGGCTCGGCATCGCCGAAGAGAACGTCGACAATCGCCCGCCCCCCTTCCTGGCCCGGATACCAGAGCTGCAGCACCCCAGGCACCTGCTCCGCCCATTCCATTGCCGTTGGCGAACCGGCGTTGACCACGGCAATCGTATTCGGATTGGCGGCCGCCACCCGCCGGATCAGCTCCTCCTGATCCCCGGGCAGCTGCATACTTTTGCGGTCCCGACCCTCGGACTCCCAATCCGGATTGGAGCCCAGAAATACGATCGCCGCGTCAGCATTCGTGGCGGCTGCTACAGCCCGCTCCATCATATTCTCCGGTCGAGGTGCGAGGCACCCTATCGTGACACCTCCCAACCCACCCATCGGCAAGGAACTATACTCGACAACGATCTCGTAGGAACGTCCAGCTTCGAGATGGAGTTCCTCGGAGACCTCCGTCGATCCGATTCCGAAAAACGAGCTGCCGGTCTCCTGCTTTGTCCAGTTATCGACAAGAATCTTGCCATCAACGCTCAAACGGCTGCGCCCTGCACTCACGAGCCCGAAAGCATAGGCTCCTGTTTCCTCAGCCGTATAGGTGCAGCGCACCCGCGCCGAAAAGATGGTCGAAACTTCCTTGGCCGGCACACCCAGCCAGGTGAAATGAAGCCGTCGAATTTCCTCGGTCGCCAGAGCCGCACCCTCGAGTTCACGCCCTTCAAAGTATTCAATCACCGCAGCGCAGCGCAATGCCGGGATCGTGCGATGGATGTCGCAGCCACGTTCAAAGGCGATCTCCGCCGAGGACTCGAAGCGCTCTCGAATCGCCCGCAAGGGTGATTGAATCTCGCCCAACGCGACCTGTGCACTCCCGCCGCCCTGCGGTTCAATCTCATCCGCGTTCGGGCCGATGACCGCGATCCGCGACAACTTTTCCGCAGCCAGAGGAAGTCGATTTCCCTCGTTCCGAAGAAGAACGATCGAATTCACGGACGCCCGATGCAAAAGATCACGATGCCGGGCAGCATCGCTGCTGGCCTCCTCCTCAGGTCCGCCCTCCTCGAGAGCACCCGTCCACTCGAGAAGGTCGAGAATATTGCGGACGGCCGCATCCAGAGCACCTTCCGCCACTGCGCCTTCCTCGAGTGCCGCGACGAGATGCTCGCCTCGACGCTGGGACGGGCCCGGCATCTCGAGATCGAGGCCCGCAGTCAGCGCTTCCGCGGTCGATTGCGTGCCAAACCAGTCAGAGACAACGACCCCGGCGAATCCGTATTCGTTCCGAAGAACATCACGCAGAAGTGGCTCGTTCTCGCAGGCATAAGTCCCGCGGATGCGGTTATAGGCGGACATCACCCCACGGGCACCCGCCTCCTTCACCGCGGCCTCAAAAGGGCGTAAATAAATTTCGCGGAGTGCGCGATCGCCCAACTCCGACGAAATCGTCATCCGTTCATATTCCTGATCGTTGCAGACGAAATGCTTGATGCAGACCGAAACCCGCCGACTCTGGACGCCGCGAACGTAGGCGACAGCCATGCGGGCCGCCAGATGTGGATCTTCGGAGAAGCATTCGAAGTTTCTTCCGGCCAAAACCGTTCGATGAATGTTGACGGTTGGCGCGAGCAGCATCCGGGCGCCCTTGGTCCGGACCTCGTCCGCCAGAGCCTCGCCGACCTCTTCCACGAGGTCGATATCCCAGCTGGCAGCGAGAGCACTCCCGCAAGGGAAACAGGCCGAGGCCTTTCCCGAAAACGACCCCCCTCGCGCCCCGTTGGGGCCATCCGTAACCTTCAGGGGCGGAATCCCCAATCGCGGAATGGCGGTCGTCGTCCACATATCGTGGCCCGCGACCAGGCTCACTTTTTCTTCCCGCGTTAATTGCTCCATCAACTTGTCGCCCGGACCACTCATCACTCACCTACTCCTGCTGCCGGGTGCGCTTCGCCTTCGAACACAGTGCCCCGAATTGTAATTTTGTCCAGACCGCGAACACCGACTTCGTAAGGGTCCACACCCACGGCTGTAAAGTCTGCCTTCTTGCCGGCCACAATGCTGCCAATCTGATCTTCCTTGCCCAGAATATAAGCGGCATCGATGGTCACCGCACGCAACGCCTGGTCCAGCGTCAATTGCTCTTCCGGAGAAAAAATCTTTCCGCTCGAGGTTCGCCGTGAAGCAGCGTTCCACGCCAACTGCAACGGACGAGCGGGCGCCATGGGGAAATCAGAATGCAGAGCGACCGGAATGCTACGCCGCACCGCAGTACCAATTCTGGAAATCACCTCCGCACGATCTGTCCCCAGACCGACCTCGGCGTAAAGATCGCCAAGTGCGAAGAGATAATAGGGATTCGCGGAGATTTGCGCGCCAAGACGCGCGATCCTCTCGACCTGGGCGGGAGTCGAATATCCAAAATGCTCAATCGTGAAACGATGGTTCCTTCGCGGATTTTCCTGCAACAGAGCCGCTAGGACATCCAGCGTCGCATCGATACCGGCGTCCCCGTTCGCATGCACATGAATCTGATACCCCGCATTCCAATACACACGAGCGGCGTCTTCCAACTCCGCGGGCGTCATCAACCAGTCACCGACATGCCCGTCGATATAGCCGGGGGGCCCCAACTGCATTCGCTGCGAAAAGAAGGCGCCATCAGCAAAGAGTTTGATGTTGGGAATATACTGCAGGCGCGGGGTATTTTTCTTCGGCAAGGCCTGAATCTCGGCAAGGGCTTTCGTGTCACCCAATTTGGTACCGAGTCCGTATGCTTTGGGAATCAGAAAGACGCGAAAAGGGGTCTCGTCATTCTCGAAAACCGTCTGCATCAGCGCAAACTCGAGATTGAGATCAAGCCCGCCCGAGGCCATATCACCGACAGTCGTAATCCCGCCGGCATGCAGGATGTCGCGGAGTTGCCTCAAGCCCGAAGCCACCCTCGCAGGCGAAGCGACCACCGGCATCAATTTCTTCTGAATGGCCGCCAGACCGGTTTCGTAAAAATGACCCTCCTCCCAGTTGGCTGCCGGCAGGTCCTTCACCTCCTCTGCCGAAATTTCCAGCAACTCAAGCGCGGCCGTATTCATATAAACTTCGTAAAAGGAGCGGTGCCAGAGAAGGGCCGGTCGATCGGGAGAAATGCCATCGAGGATCGCGCGGTTGATCGCACCATGAAACTCAGGCTGGAAACCCCATACGAAAAGAATCTCGTCCTGTGGTGTTCCGGCTTCCAATTCCCGTAATCGCTGCTGGTAGGCCTCCGCTCCGCGTACCGCTCGAACCGTCCGGTCCGGCAAATTCCAACCATCCGGCGTAGCGAAGTTCATCGACAGGATCACCGCTGCCATCATCGGATGGAGGTGGGGATCGATCAATCCCGGCATGAGGACGGCATCCGCAAAGGTCCTGTCAATTTGATGGGGATATTTCGCCAGCCACGGCGACAAGGATTCCAGAGAGCCGACCGATACGATGGTATCCCCTCGCACGGCTACCGCAGTCGCCTCGGGCAACGCCAGGTCCATCGTGATGATCTTGCGAGCAACAAAGACCTTCAGTTTCTCCTCGGCAACAGCCCCGCGCACGAGCGGCAGAACGAGCAAGCACGCGGCAACAAGAACTTGGCGAATCAATTTCTTCATGCCCACCCAACGTCACCGATTCGTCCTCGTCCTGCAAAGCAATTCGCAAGCATCGATCATCAGAACCACCCGGAAGGCGTATACGCTGCACGGCAGTTCCCGCGACTATTCGCGCTCAAGCCGACCCGCGGCGCTGGAAACGCCGGAAGCGCGCGTTCAGCAGAAAAGCCCCGCTGCCCAGCGCGCACACAAGCGCAAATACATCCCCATATCGCTGGTAGGGTGTCGCTACCGAAAGCAGCCCGACATCCCCACTCAAAAATCCGGCCTCACCGCGCTCGAGCTCACGCGCGACCGATCCATAGGGGTTGATCAAGGCCGATATCCCGGTCGGCGTGGCGCGCACCACCCAGGTCCGATTCTCGATGGCACGCAAGCGGACCATCAGGAGATGCTGCGACGGACCGGCGCCTGGCCCAAGCCATGCATCGTTCGAGAGATTGACCAATAATTTTGCCCCGGCGTTCATCTGCCGGCGGACTTCATCGGGGAATATAGCTTCGAAACAAATCGAGATCGCCATTCGACCTCGATCCGTATCCACCCAGGAGGGCCCCTCGCCGGGCGTAAATGAACGTACCCTTTCGAAGCGACGCAAAAGGCGAATCATCTCCAGCGGAAAATATTCGCCGAAGGGAAGTAGCCGATGCTTGTCGTAGCGATCGACCAGACCATTTTCGGGCTCAAGGTAAAACGCCGAGTTCCGATAGGACGGAACCCCGGAATCATCCAGATCGCGAAAGGGTCCGCCCAAAATCAGATCCACATCCCAAGCGGCAACCTGAGCTTCCACCGCGGCCCGGTAGTTCGGGTCATCGGCTACGAAAAAATTGACAGAGCCTTCCGGCCAGAAAAGAAACTCGGCACCTGCGCGGACCGCTTTTTCCGAAAGAGAAAAATAGTCGCGCAGTCCTCGTCCGTAAAACTCTTCCTGCCAATGCGATCCGAGGTCCTGGTTCGTCTGAACAATTGCGACCGGTATTGTTTCGGTAGCCACGACCGGGTTCAAAAGGCGCCATACGCCGTATACGCCGGGAATGAGAACCGCGAGGGCGAGCGTGGACAGGGCTTCCTTCAAACGCACCCCCGAGCGCTGCGGGAAGCCAACCCAACATTCCACCAGAGCTGCATTCGCAAGAACCAGAAAAAAGCTCAGGATATAAACGCCACCCAAGTCCGCGATCTGCGCGAAACCAAGACCCGGGACCAGCGCATAGCCCAGGAGCAACCAGGGGTCGCCGGTCAAAAGACTGGCGCGCGCCCATTCTGCCGTCACGAAGATCATGCCCAAACCGCACGCCCGCGGAAACGCTGACCAGCCGATGGGCAAGCGCGCGGCGGCGAGAGCAAAAGCAGCCGCGTAGGTGGCATAGAAAACAATCGAGGCGACGAGCGAAAACAACAGGCCAAAGAGCAAGGTCTGGTCGTAGTAATAGGCAATCCCCAGAGGCACCCAATAGCCCTGCGCCCAAATCGAACCAGTCCCCCAGACAAAGCCAAGCAGGAAAGCCCGGGCCGGCGCTTTTTGACGAAGGGCCAGTAGTAACGGTGCCAGCGCGACCCAGGCAGCAAGCGGCTGGTCCCACGGAGGAAAAGCTACCGCGTGCAACGCAATCGACAGCGAAACCAGTACCCAGTCGTTCCACCACCTGGAGGATGGCACCCTGGAAAGTTCGTCACTCACCGGCGCATCAGTCCTCGATACGCTCCCGCCCCGTGATCCACCAGGCCACGACGACGATCAGCAAACCCTCGACAGCGCCGGTCAGAATATTTGCCCCCATACAAACCGGCCCACAGGTTGGCACCGCCAGAGATACGAACCCGAGAGGGAGCATCACCAGGCCGCCTACGACGAGGCCACGCAACCAGAAGGTTCGCGGGCGCACCGTCACCCCCAGAAGCAGGCCGATCGACATCCGCGAGAGATACCAGGCCCAAACTGCCCATGATCCCGAAATATAGAACTGGTCAAACTTCTCGGGAATCGGTCCATGAAAGAGCATCGGCAACCAACCAAGGATCAGGCCCAAAATGGCACAGGTCCAAATATAGGGAAGCTTTCGCACAGGGATACCATGACCGACCACGGCCCTTGCAACAACCAGCGAATCGAGAAAGCCCGCCCTCGGACGGCCGGGCTCAGGCCTGCGAGCTTCCTGCCGGCCCGAGGCTTCCTGCTTCCCGTGCCTCTCCTGCGAGAAGATGTCGGAGGAAATCACGCCAGCCGCGGTTCTTGCGGCCTTCACCCGCAGCCCTCCACAAACGCTGAGCGACCCGGATCTGTCGGAAATAACCTCCGGCCATACGCGTCACTTCAGGTACTCGCCGGACGAGATGCCTCGGGAGACTCTCGATCGCAAGGCCGGGACGCCGATCCCTCCGCGGCTTGAGTCGCACAAAGCCTGTCATCATCGGATGGAAGTGCTCGACTCGCGTGGCACAGCTGTACCATAAATAGTTCTGCAAGAGGGTTGCTCGCTGATCTTCCGGCCATGCCGCGAGCCGGCGCCGACGATGCTCGAAGGAATAGAACTCACGCCAAGCCGCATGGTAGGCAGCCTCGGCATCCGTGCGAGACATCCCGCCGGGATCCGTGACCGCATGGAATGTATCGTGTCGGTTCAAGTCCTCATCAATATCCACGCCTGCAGCGAGCGCCGCTGTATGATCGGAGGAACCCGCAAGTGGTGTCAGCAGGAAGAAGGATGCGACATCGACACCAATCTCGTCGCGCAAACGCCGAACACTTTCCCGAACGGACTCCATCGTGTCGTGGGGGAAGCCGACAATATAGCCTGCGTGCACGAAGATTCCGGCGTCCTGCCAGGCCCGCACGGTTGCCGCATAATCGGCAATTCGGTTTTGGCGTTTGCCAGCCCCGGCGAGCGCCTCGGCATCCAGACTCTCCATGCCGAGGAACACCTGAAAGCAGCCGGCTCGACGAGCGAGTTCGATAAAATCTTTCTGCCGGTGTGCGAGAAGATCACTTTGCATCAGGAAACGGATCGGCTTCCCCTCTTCCTCCCGCAAGCGGATCAGCTCGAGCAGAATCTCGCGCCAATGAGGATTCCTCGCGAAATCATCATCGGTGAAGAAATATTGGTCAATGCCCCCCGGGTGGTGTCGCGCCTCAACCATTTCCGCGATCCTCGAGGGCGAGCGCGTCCGCATCTTTCGACCCTGAATCTGGATGATTGTGCAGAAGGAACAGGAAAACGGACACCCCCGACTCGAATCCATGGTGACAAAGGAGGAGTGGACGAATTTTTGCATCAGGCGCCGGTCCGGGGACGGCAAGGCAGCGCGAGACAAATCCGGCAGGGTCCCGAGAAGATCGTAGATCGGCTCCAATTCATCGCGCAGGGCATCTCGGAGAATTCTCGACCAGGCTTCCTCAACCTCGCCACGCACCAAGGTGACCCCCGCGGCCAGAAGTTCCGTGATCTCGGCGGGGGCACCCGCTCCGCAACGTGTCCCGGAAACATGAAAGCCCCCGAGCAGAACATCCACGCCTCGATCGCGCAGCCGAAGCGCAAGGTCCCTTGCTCGTGGCATCTGGTTGGTCTGCACGCCGACCAGACCGACGAGCACCTTCACGCCCGACCTCTGCTGCTCCTCGTAGATCTTCTTCTCGGGGATCGCCTCTACCGATTCGTCACAACAGGAGATCCGGACCGAGACGCCCGGCAAATCCCCATCGGTCGCGACTCGCTCTGTCAGTCCGCGCAGGCATGCGAGGGTGTTCGAAGGAAGCACCCCTCGCCAGTGGCGAAGAAGATATCCTTCATCATCATATTTTGTGGGTCGGACAAGGAAAATATGCAGTTCCGACGCCATCATGATTTACAGCAACCTTGTGGCCACCTGATACGTGACAAAGCTCCCCAACCAAGCCAGCCCGAGCATGTAGGTAAAGGCAAGTGTTGGCCAACCCCACCCTCCGGTCTCGCGAGCCATCACAACAACCGTTGATGTGCATTGGAGCGCAAAGACGAAAAAGACGAGCAACGAAAGCGCCGTCGGCAGATCGAAGACACGCTCTCCTGTGCGCGGATCGATATCATTCTTCAGAGCCTCGCGAAGTGGCCTACCACTTTCCGTATCCGCAACCGCGTAGAGTTGCGCCAAGGTCGAAACGATCACCTCACGAGCCGCCAGGCTGGCGACAAGGCCCACGCCGATTTTCCAATCGAAACCGAGCGGTTGGATGACGGGTTCGATAAAATGCCCCAAACTGGAAGCCGCGCTGGCCTCGAGGTTCGCCTGAGCCTGCTGGTCGGGCGTGAATGCAGGATTTTCAGGCGCCGTCGGGAAGGTCATCAGCACCCACAGAACAATCGAAGAGGCGAGAATGATCGTACCGGCTCGCTTCAAAAATGCGGAGGCGCTTTGCCAGACCTGCCGACCCAGCAAGCGCCACGTGGGCCATCGATAGGGGGGGAGTTCCATGTAAAAAACGGACACTTGCCCACGCAGCAGCGTGGATGTCAGGAGCCAGGCGGTACCAAAGGCCGTCAGCGCGCCGAGAAGATAAAGCCCCAGCATCACCAGGCCCTGCAGCCCCAAAGGCCCGACCGACGTTGCCGGCACAAAGGCTGCGATGAGCAAGGCGTAAACCGGTAACCGCGCCGAGCACGTCATGAACGGTGCCACGAGAATCGTCGCCAGTCGCTCGCGCGGCGACGCGATGGTTCGTGCCGCCATCATGCCCGGAATCGCGCAGGCAAAACAGGACAACAAGGGCACAAAGCTTCGGCCCTGCAGCCCGGCCCACCCCATCACCCGATCGATGACAAAGGCGGCACGGGCCATATATCCGACATCCTGAAGCAGATGCAGAAAGGTAAAGAGGATCACGATTTGTGGAAGGAAGATCACCACCCCACCCACGCCCGCGATCACACCGTCAGCAATCAGATCGGCGAAGAGTCCTGCCGGCAACACCTCCCGCGAAGCCCCGGCGAGCCACCCAAAACCCTCATCGATCACATCCATGGCCGGCACGGCCCAGGCAAAGATACTTTGAAAGAGCAGCACCATGACGAGCCCGAAAACACCCAGCCCGATCCATGGATGCAGCAGGACCCGATCGATTCGATCGCTTCGACGATCCGGCTCCAGATCCGCTGCGGCCGCGGCCGCACACAAGGCATCCACGCGAGCAAAACGCTCCTGTGAATTCTCGATGTTGACGGCGTCTGCGGCAGAAGGTCGCGGCCAACTTGCAGGGTCCTCGAGAAATTTGCGCAGCGGCGCCAGGCCCACACCCCGGTGTCCGACGACGCCGAGAACGTGTACGCCCAGTTCTCGGGACAGAGCCATCGGGTCGAGTCGGCCGCCTCGTGCTTTGACCTCATCGATCATCGTAAGCACGAGCAGAGTCGGCAATCCGTGTTCGATTGCCTCCAGTACCAGTCCCAAACTGCGCTGCAGAGTGGTGGCATCCGCTACCACCAACAAGGCGTCCGGAAGCGGCTCCCCGGCAATTTCTCCCTGCAGAACCTGGTGAACGATTTTCTCGTCCGGTGTCTCACCTTCGAGCGCGTAGGTCCCTGGCAGATCCAGAATCCTCCGTGCCACGTCCCCACTGCGGAAGGTTCCCTCACGCCGCTCGACCGTGACGCCGGCGTAGTTTCCGATCTTTGCCGAAGATCCGGTCAGGGCATTGAACAGCGTTGTCTTGCCGGCATTTGGTGAACCCACCAACGCAATCGTCGACAAGCCCTCGGTTGCCGAGGGGATTTTCGGAGCGGCGGTCACGAAACACGCTCCACGACCACCTGCCGCAGCTGCTCGGCACGCAAGCAAATCCGGCATCCTCGCACTTCCAGCTCGAGAGGATCGCCCATAGGTGCACGGCGAACCACGCGGACCTCGGTCCCCGCGACCAGCCCCAACGAGGAAAGTCTCCTGCCCGTCTCTACGCCGGTTGCGATCTTCACCACGGAACCCGGTCCCAAATCCGCCAAACTCAACATAATGGTTCTTTGCCTAATCCTTGGGCTTTCAACTTGCCATGCCAAATCGCCGCCGTCACGAGGGCAAAGGATCTCCGGAGGCCTTTGCCGTCGAAAAAGCTCGAAGCTCCACTTCATGACGGGAAACGGCCAGCGGTTCGTCCACCCCTTTTTGCACCAGTTGCACCTCGAGAGTCCAAAGACCTTCCGGGCCCGAAGCCGGTTGAACAACGACAGAACTCGCCACGGTCGCCCCCGCTGCAACATCCTGAATCAACCGGGAAAATGCAGGTCCCGGGTACGTGACATCGGTGCCGTCGGGTCGAAGCCAACGATAGCTCAGGCCGACGAGACCTCGATCGTGGACCGCGGAGGCAGGCCAATCGCAGGCACTTTGGTTGCGGAAAACTACCGGCAGGATCAACGGGACCGGCGCCATCGCGATGACCTCAGGCAGATTGACGGAATCAATTGCCGCAGGCCGACACTCTGTCGATAGCACCTCCCGGGAGAGCCCACCAAAAGTCAGAGGATCCTCCCCGGAAACTTGCCGCATGAGTTTTTCATACCAACCCGCGGGCGGGGACAATCCGACCGAAAAAATATCGGTATGATCAAGACGCGCGACCCGATGCAGACCTCTCGGCAAGGGGCGCCAGATCTGAGCTTCATAGGGGCGATAGGGCTTCTTCTCGTTGTCATGAATGACGAGGAAGTCGATGTCGACGACCTCCATCAACACCTCCCAGGCCCGCGGATCAGGTAACCTTCGCGTCAGAGAGTCGTAAAAATCTGCCAAAGCTGGTGGATGACCGGTCACACCATTGAGCAGTGGTTGCCAATGCAGGGTGCTCGCCATCATGTAGCGTGCATTCCGATAATTGCCGAGGATATCGTTCGGCGTCACGGATGCCGGCAACTCGAGGGTCCCCCCGGCGCGCGGTCGGTTTCGCAGGAGCTTGTAGGCTGGTCGCATCGAATCTGCGGAGAGTCCGGCAGCCGACACCGGGGCGGGTTGCGGCGCTCCCGCGAGCAAAAACGCGCCCAACCCGACGACCGGAACCACAAGGTGCATCCAACCGGCGGCGTGCGTGAGCAAGCGCTGCACCGCGAAGCCTGCCAGTGCAGCCAATCCTGCTGCGACCACCATGAAGAAGCGTCCCGGACCGCGGAGTTGAGCAAACCCGGGAATCCAGTCCTGCAGGATCGCGTAGGGCGTTGGCAGAGACCACGCCCCCCAGAGCTGCGGTGCAGGTCCGGTCGACAGCCACGCCGCACCCAGAATCATCCACCAGAGCGCCACTTCGACAGGCTCCAATCGGCGTCGTGCAGCAGTCCATCGCGAAGCCCCTCGCAGCAGGGCATCGACGCCCAGCAAGATCAGCAGAGGCCAACCCACCCGAAAGACGAACGGTGCGCCTGCATACCACCACCACTCGAAGGACCAGTCGCCCGATGCCGCCAGACTCCAGGCGTCGATCATGCCGCTATCCCGAGCTGCCAGGTAGGGAAATGCGACCGGCAAGGTCGCTGCCACGCCGATCAGACCCGCCAGCAGAAGGCCGAGAGCGGCTTGGATCCTCGCATCCGGCGTCTGGGCGAGCCGAACCACCACGTAGAGCGGGACCAGCAAGAACGTGAAATAGCCGAGATAGAGGCATGCGAGTGCCTGCAATGCCAAACCGAACGCAAGCACAACCAGCCCCGGCCAGCGGCGTTGCGCCAGCCAGAGATCCACGCCCAGCAGGGCCAGTGGGAGGTATTGAAAGCCAAGGTATTGGGGATGGGGAAGATTTTGCACGCGCCATGGAGCGAAAGTGAAAGCCGCTCCCGCCAGAAGTGCTGCCGAAAAACTGCGGGTATGAAAATAGACGAAAGCCCACATCGCGAGACCCGAAAGAGCGAAGCTCTCCAGCACCATTGCCTTGAAGACTGTGAGGGCCTGCCCCGAAAACATCCAGACGGGCGCCGTTACCGGCACATGAGCCAGCATATTCTCCGACCCGGCGATCGCATTATGACTCGGAAAAAATATATTGCCCCCAAAAATCAATTCGGGGAACTCGCTCACCGCCCGAGCAACCCAGGTGAGAATCCAGATGTTCAGATAGAGGTCGGTGTCCTCCATCAACCCCAGCGCCAGCGAACTATCCGGCAGCAGATCGTCGCCGAGAAACCAGGGGCGCAAAAGCCATGGCGTGGCAGCCGCAAAAACGATCAAGGCCAAAAGGCTCTTCAGACATAATCGTATCCGGCTGTCGGACGCTGCTGGCTGGGACATGTCCCGAACCTAGCGAAGCTGAAGCCGCGGACAAAACCCGGAGTCGGGACATTCGGCGACGGACATGAACAATTATTCATGATGCGGCAAGGCTCCGGCATGGTACTTTTCCCAGCGCCGTCGTCGAAGTCCGAACACAGCCAGTCAAGACGGCAGTTGCCACGAGAGGAAACGAGCATGAGTGAAAAGGTCCTGGACATCGACAGCAAAACCAGCGAGCCGTGGAGAGAAATCCGCGACCTGCGAACCCACCTGCAGGACCGCATCGTCGGGCAAAAGGTTCTCACGGACCGTTTGATCGAGGCCCTGATCGCCGATGGACACCTCCTGGTTGAAGGAGCTCCGGGATTGGCAAAAACCAAGGCAATCCGCGAACTATCCCGCGCCATCGATGCGGGCGACCATCGCATTCAATTCACTCCGGATCTGCTTCCCGCAGACCTGACGGGCACCGATGTCTACCGCCCCGAGGATGGGAGCTTCCGCTTCGAGCAAGGACCGCTCTTTCATAATCTGGTCCTCGCCGACGAGATCAACCGTGCCCCAGCCAAGGTCCAGAGTGCCCTGCTCGAAGCCATGGCCGAGCGGCAGGTCACCGTCGGACGAAAGACCTACCCACTTCCGGAATTATTTCTGGTGATGGCGACACAGAACCCTATCGAGCAGGAAGGGACCTATCCCTTGCCCGAAGCGCAACTCGACCGGTTCCTGATGTATGTGCAAATTGGCTACCCGGACGCCGATGCCGAGCGAAAGATCCTCTCGCTGGTGCGGGAGGAAGCCCGCGGAAACGACCAGCCCGCATTCGATCACGTCTCGCAAAAGACGATTTTCGCTGCGCGACGTGAAGCGCTCGACCTTTTCGTATCACCGGCCCTTGAAGAATATATGGTGCAGTTGGTTCTTGCGACGCGAAACCCGGGTGCCTACGACGCGGCTCTGGGACAAGCCGTACGATGCGGGGCGAGCCCCCGAGGCACGATTTCTCTCGATCGCTGCGCACGCGCGCATGCCTGGCTCGAAGGCGCCGAGTTTGTCACCCCCGACCATGTGCAAGCCGTCGCAAAAGATGTTCTGCGCCACCGCATCCTGCTCACATTTGAAGCAGAAGCAGACGGACAAACCACCGACGGGTTGCTCGACACCCTGATCCAGAAGGTTCCTCTCGCCTGAGACCCGGAAAGCTCACCGTGCAAAAGAATGATCTCACCGGCGTTCAGGCAACTCCCGCGGAGTTGTCGCGATTTCGCAACCAGCCCGGCAGCGGCACTGCCAAACCGTCGCTACGGGTTCGGAGTCGCCAGGCAGGCCCCTACGAATCCAGTTTTCGCGGTCGCGGCATGGAATTCGACGAAACCCGTCTCTACCAGGCGGGCGACGATATCCGAGCCATCGACTGGCGCGTCACCGCCCGCACGGGTCAGGTCCACACCAAACTTTTTGAAGAAGAGCGCGAACGACCCGTATATTTCCTGATCGACCAGAGATCCGATATGCGTTTCGGCACACGAGGCGCATTCAAATCAGTACAGGCAGCCCGCGCCACCGCTTCTCTCGCCTGGGCAGCCAAGGACGCCGGCGACCGCGTCGGCGGTCTGATTCTCGGGGTCAACGGAACCCGCGAGATTCGCCCCGCCAGGAGCGCTGCCCAACTACACGAGTTCCTGCGTCGCGTCGCTGACGCGACTGCAGAAGAAAATCTTGGCGGCAGTTTGTCCCTGCAAGATGGTCTCGAGCGGCTCGAGCGAATCATCTCCTCTGGCGCACTCGTATTTATTCTCAGCGACTTTCAGGATTTCGGTATCGGCGCAGAGAAGGCATTGGGGCGGCTCTCCATGCGAGCCGATCTTCGCTGCGTCCTGCTTCACGATCCGCTGGAAAGTCATTTACCCGATGCCGACGGACTCAAGGTCAGTGATGGAGAAAAGGTTCTGACGGTCGGCGGTCGCGACCACAGCCTGCGCGAGGCCTGGGCCGAACGTTTCGCAAAACGGAAGGACTACCTCGCACGGGTCTGTCGTAACCGTCGGATCGGCATATTTCTTTTGGGCACCAACGATGCCCCGCGAGATCTCATCGCACGAAAAAGAATCTTTCAGCACGCAGCACCCACGAGTGGGGGAAGGCTGCGACGATGAACGCGCCCGCGACAGACCCTCTCGCCAGCCTGCGCGACATCCACTTGCCGGCCCCGATCTCCTCCTGGATTCCGGCGCCCGGATGGTGGATTCTCGCCCTTCTAGCCGTCGCCGCCTGCCTGTTGGTCGTTTACGTTCGACGGCAACGGCAACGCAGCGCGCAGCGAATGGCCCTGCGCGAACTTGATCAGTTGGTAGCGGACGCTTCGGGACTGCAAGAGCTCGCCACCGGGTTTTCGGAACTCTTGCGACGAGCGGCCATCCTGCGCTTCGGCGCAAGCGATGTCGCGAGCCTGCACGGACAAGCCTGGGAACAATTCCTGCGAGCGCACGGCGAAAACTCGCCGGAACCTGTTTTCGCCCTGCTCGCAGAGGCTCCCTATGCACCGCAAGCAGACCCCGTCGCATCAAACGACGCAACTCGAGAGCAGCTGATTACCGCCACACGCAGGTGGATTCGGAGGAATCTATGATCGAATTCAACTGGCCATGGATCTTCCTCTTGCTCCCCTTGCCATTTCTCGTGCGTCGTTTTCTTTCCCCCGCGCCGTTGACGCGGACGGGATCGCTTCGGGTGCCCTTCTTCGATGACCTTGCCGAAACGCGCACTCTTTCCGGCCGAGTGCGAGGGGCCAATTTGGTGCTTCTGCTCGCCGCCAGCCTGGCCTGGATTCTTCTGGTGACGGCGGCGGCAAGGCCTGTCCATGTGGGTGCGCCGCGGAGCCTCCCGGCTGCCGGTCGTGACCTCATGCTGGCCATCGATCTTTCCGGCAGCATGGCCCGCGAAGATTTCACCATGGGAGGACGTCGGGCGGACCGCTTGACCGTCGTCAAACATGTCGCGGAAGACTTTCTGACGCGGAGAAAAGGCGATCGGGTCGGGCTCGTCCTCTTCGGAACGCGCGCCTACCTGCAGGCGCCCCTTACGTTTGACCGTAAAACCGTCAGCGAATTTCTCGCCGAAGCGGAGGTCGGCTTGCCCGGCCAGGAAACCGCAATCGGAGATGCTTTGGGCACATCGATCCTGCGACTCAGAGAAAGACCGGAGGATAGTCGTGTGCTGATCCTCCTCACCGACGGCGCCAACAATGCCGGTGCCCTCGATCCACGGGAAGCGGCCGCTCTGGCTGCCGCCGAAGGGATTCGAGTTCATACGATCGGCGTAGGCGCCGACACCGGCTCCCGTCAGGGTCTCTTTGGCCGACGAATCGTCAACCCATCAGCGGACCTCGACGAGCAACTTCTGCAAGACATCGCGGATGCGACTGGCGGCGAATATTTTCGCGCGCGCAATGCCGAAGCTCTCGCTCAGGTCTACCGGGAGATTGATCGCATTGAACCGACCGACGGGGATCCCCGCACCACCCGCCCCCGCAAGGATCTTTTCGCCTGGCCGCTCGGACTGACCATGGTGCTGAGTTTCGGGATCGCCGCCACCCGGCCAGGCATGTTCTCATCGACAGGATCTGCTGCCGAGACGGAGGACCAGACATGGACCTGATTCCGGAGAGCTTCCACTTCCTTCGCCCCCTCTGGCTTGGGGCGATTCTGCCCGCGGCCCTTTTGGTCGGGCTGGCCTTCCGCCGCGAAAAAAACGGCAGTTCCTGGCGAGCTTTGGTTGATGCGCACCTCCTCAAACATCTGGTCATCGATGGAGGGCATGGACGTCATCGGTGGCCCTTATATCTGGCCGCAATCACATGGCTGGCTACTGCCGTGGCGCTCGCCGGACCCACTTGGGACAAGATCTCGATCCCCGGAGAAATTGGTCGCAACCCCACAGTGATCGCACTTGATATGTCCGGCTCCATGGACCGGACCGACCTCAGCCCGTCTCGGCTGGCACGCGCTCGTTATGAGATCTTTGACCTTCTCGCCGCCAATGCAGACCAGCAAAACGGTCTCATCGTCTACGCCGAGGAGCCATTCGTCGCCGTTCCGCTCACCGAGGATATTCAAGTCATTGAAGAGATGGTGCCTCTATTGGCAACCGACCTGATGCCCGGAGCGAGCAGCCGTCCGGACCGGGCGATTGCTGCAGCCGCTGACCTTCTGGCCCAGACCGAGACCGGCACGGGCCGCATCATCCTGCTCTCGGATCGCGGCGAAGCAAAGCCGGCCGAATTGCGGGCCGCAGAACGGGCACGCGACCAGGGTTTTCGGGTTTCGGCGATCGGCTTTGGAGAAGAGGATGGTGGCTTACGCGCCATTGCCGCGGCCGGTGGCGGATCGTTCGTCCAAACACGGGTCGACAGCCAGGATATCGATACGGTCCTGGTCGACCCGGTGACCTACGGGTTTGGCGAACAGGACACGCAACTGACTCTCGAGGTCTGGAACGATGCAGGAATCTGGTTGGTTTTCGTACCCCTGCTTTTTGCCCCACTCGCCTTCCGACGCGGGTGGCTGATTGCTCTCCTGCTTGGAATCTCCCTCGCGGCACCTGACCGTGCCGAAGCATCGCTCTGGGACGACCTATGGGCGAGCCGAGACGAACAGGGGGCCGTCGCATTCGAGGAGGAGCGAAAAGCGCAAGCCGCCGAACTCTTTGACGCTGCTGATTGGCGAGCGGCATCTCTTTATGGCGCCGGCGATTTCGAGGCAGCCGCCGAGGGCTATGCGGCACTCGAAGGCGACGAGAACCTCTATAATCGTGCCAATGCTCTTGCGCGCCAGGGGGATTTGGAGACGGCTCTGGCCACCTACGAAGACGTTCTCGCCAGCCAACCCGAACACGAGGATGCAACATTTAATCGAGATCTTGTGAAGAGTATTCTCGAGGAGCAACAGCAGGAGCAGGAGCAGGAATCCGAAGGGCAGGAAGACGGAGAACCCAAGGATGAAGAAGGCTCCGGGCAGGAGGGCGAACCGCAGGAAGGTTCGGAAGGCGAGAATGCCGACTCGCAGCAGAACGGTGAAAGCGGTGAACAGCCCTCGGAGGGCTCCCCCGCCGAAGGCGAGGACGAACCACAGGATGGATCCGAGGATAGTGTCGAGGAAGCCGCCCGTGAAGAAGAGGACCTTGGCGACGAGGTCGACAAGGCACTCGCCGAAGCGGAACCCGAACCTGCCCAGCAAGGAAGCATGCGGGAACAACAGATGGCCCGCATGAACGAAGAGATCACCGAAGAAGCGCAGGCCCGTGAACAGAAACTACGCCAAATTCCGCAGGACCCGGCCGGCCTCCTTCGTGCCAAGATCAGACGCCGCTACGCAGAACGGCGCTATGCCACGGAGGGATACTAGTCATGACCCTTGATCGAAAATCTCTGGCGATGGCACTCCTTACCGCGATTCTTGCCTTTGCCTCTCCAGCAGACGCCGCACTTCAGGCCAATGTTGACCGTCAGGAGGTTCTGCCTGGCGAAACGATCACGCTCACCATCCGGCAGGATGATCTTTCCTCGGCGCGAGAGCCCGATTTTCGAGTTCTGGAAAAGGATTTTCAGGTGCTCGATGTCCGGCGGAGCCAGCAAGTTCAGATTATCAATGGCGACCGCAGCGAGAGCATGGACTGGGTCGTCGTTCTTTTGCCCAATGACGCGGGCGTATCCGCGATTCCCTCCCTGCGAGTCGGTGCCGAGACCACCGCCCCGATTGCGATCAGGATGGTCGCGCTCCCTCAGGGTGAAACCGACTCCCGGCCGGAGCTTTTTGTCGAAGCCGAAATCGAGACCGCTGAGGGTTTTGTCGGCGCCGAGGTTCTTTATACCGTCCGGGTCTACGATCAGGGGAAGATGCAGAGCGGAACGCTGCGCCCTCCGGAAGTCCCCGGCGCAGAAATAGAATCCTCCGGCGATAGCACCTCCAGCGAAGTCATCCTTGATGGCCAGCGCTACAATCTCCACGAGCAGCAGTTCCGGATTACTCCCGAGGAACCGGGTACGCTGCAGATCGCACCGGCGATCCTCGAAGCACGCATGCAACCGAAACCCGGGGCCAACCGCCGGCGCACCAGAGGCTTTTTCAACGATTTCTTCGATCGTGCCAGCCTGAGTGGCCCGCTGCGCCGTGTCGCCTCCAATCCGATCACATTCGAGGTTCGTGCTCGACCGGATTCGACCGAGGGTTGGTTTCTGCCGGCCAAACTTGTTCAGCTGGGTGAAGTCTGGAGTGCCGAAAGTGGCGACCTTCGCCTGGGTGACGCGCTGACGCGCACGGTAACGCTGCGCGTTCTCGGCGCCACTTCCGAGCAGCTCCCCGCCTTCGTCATTCCGGGCCCGACCGGAGCACGTCAATATGCGGAAGGGACCCGGCAGGGAACACGCCCCACAGCCGATGGAACGATCTCGGTCCGTGAAGAGAGCGTCTCCATTGTACCCACCGCCGCCGGCACCCTGGAATTTCCGGCGGTGGAAATAAAATGGTTCGATATCGATGCGGAGGAAGCCAAGGTCGCACGGCTGCCCGCCCGAAGCTTCGAAATTCTGCCACCGATCGGTCAGGCCGGCGTTCCATCCGCTCCGGCCGAAGCAATGGCGAAAGCTCCAATCCCACCGAACAATCCGCTGCCGAAAACAACGGCTCTCGCACTACCCGGGAGAACTGCGGCCATGGCGATCGCCTTGATGCTTGGGGGGATAGGCCTGGTGACCCTGGTCCTCCTGCGATTGCGTCAACGTCGGCAATCCGGGATCCGATCCCCCAGGCTTCTGCGGCGAGATGTTCTGTCGGCCTGTCGAATATCCGACGCGCAAGGAGCAAGAACCGCCTTCCTGAAGTGGGCGGAGGCGGTTATGCCGCGGACAGGTTGCAACAGCCTGATCGAGATCGGGAAAGGACTCGGGGACGAGCCCCTTTCAGCCGCCCTGCGCGAGCTGAACCAATCACTCTATGGTCAGGATGCTGAGCCCTGGTCGGGAAAGGCCATGGCCGCAGCTTTTCGATCAGTCGCCCGAACAAAAAGTGCCGGGCGGCCCGAAAGTGGTTCGGCACCGCTTCCCTCCTTGTATCCGAGTTCCTGAGTTTCCGGGGCCCTGGGACTCCCGGACAGCACAGCGGCTCGGAGAATTCCGACCTGACTGGCACTTGAGGCGAGACTCGGGCATATTTTCGCCATGAGCACAGCTGCCTTCATGAAAGCCTTCCTCGGACTCTTTGCGATGATCAACCCGATTGGCAATGCCGGAATCTTCATCGGCATTACCGGCGACGTACCCACCAGCTTCAAACTTCGGGCAGCGCTGAAGACCAGCATGGCTGTTCTGATCATTCTCGAGTTGTCGATTTTTGGCGGCATGGCTCTTCTCGAAGTCTTCGGGATTTCCATTCCCGCGTTTCAGGCCGCAGGTGGCCTGATCGTCCTCGGCATCGGTATGAGCATGATGAGCGGTGGCGGCAACAGCAGCCATGAAACCGAAGGCGCCAAAAAAGCCATCCAATCGGTCAAGGACAAGGAAGAAACTGTCAACGACAAGCTCATCGTACCTCTCGCCATGCCCATGTTGGGCGGCCCGGGTGCCATCACCACTGTGGTCACGGTCGCGGCCGCCTTCCCGACCATGGAAGGCAAGATCGGCGCCGCAGCCGGAACCGCGGCCATGGTCTTCCTGCTCGGGCTCTCGTTTGCTCTCAGCGGATTCCTCAGCCGCTATATGAGCGAGCACGCGCAAGAGATCATCATGCGCTTCATGGGCCTGATTCTGGTCGCGATCGGGATGGACATGATGCTTGGCGGAATCGAGGCCTCGGTGATCAAGGCCGGCGTCTTCCGCAGTTCGTGATTCGCCGCCCACCGAAAACACCACGAATACGATTGCCCGCGTAGTCGAGGTACGGTTAATTGCCGTCCATGGGAGCAGCGAAGATTCTTCTCGAGATCGATGGTGGTATTGCCACCATCACCAACAATAATGCCGGCAAGCATAATGCTTTCGATGACGCGATGGATGCGGAACTTTTCGCCGCCTTGCGAGAGATCCGGGACAATCCCGAACTCCGCGTCGTTCTCTGGAAGGGCGACGGAAAAAGCTGGTCTTCGGGCCGCGATACCGGTGCTCTGAAAGATCGGAAATTCGACCTCCCTCATCACGGCCTCATGGACCGAGGCCAAAAGGGCAGCCTGCAACTTCTGGAACTCGATATCCCGATCATCTGCGCCCTGCACGGATGGGTGATGGGCGGATCGTTCCAGCGCGCCCTGCTCTGCGACATTCGCATTGCTGCGCCGGACACTCGTTTTCGACTGCCCGAATTGACCTATGGCGTCGTCCCGGATCTCGGTGGACCCGCGCGTCTCTTCCAGATGTGCGGACACGGCATTGCCAGCGACATGATCCTCACCGGGCGTGTGATGGAAGCAGAAGAAGCTCTCCGCCACGGCGTCATCTCGCGGATCGTCAGCCCCGAAACACTTGAGGAAACCGCACAGGAAATGGCAGAGGCCATCGTGAAGAGCCCACAACTTTCGGTGAAACTCGCACGACGGATCCTGAAACGTCTGGGCGATGCCGAAACGATCGCCTCGATCGGTGATGAGAACCTGACCCAATCGGTAATCAATGCTTCCCATGACTTTGCCGAGTGGCGAGCGGCTTATCAGGAAAAGCGCAAACCCGGCTATAAAAACGCCTGAAGGAAAAGACCCCCATGCAAGGACTTCCCAAAGCACCCGCCATCGGCTCGCAAGCGCTCGCCTCGGATTCTTATGCCGGCAAAACGGTTCTCGTGACAGGCGGTGGAACCGGGCTCGGCAAGGCCATCGCTCAGGAATTCGCCCGATGCGGCGCCCGAATCGCCATCATGAGCCGCAAGCCCGACCACCTCGCCGCCGGAAAGGAAGCGATTGAAGCGCTTGGCGGGGAGGTTCTCGTCACAGCCTGCGATATTCGTGATCCCGAATCGATCGCCACGGCCTTCGATGAGATCTCGGAAGCACTCGGCCTGCCTGATGTCCTGATCAATAACGCGGCCGCGAACTTTCCGGTTCCTGCTGAGGATATGAGTCCCAATGCCTGGCGCACCGTCGTGGATATCACTCTCAATGGCACCTACTTCTGTGCGAGAGAATTTGGCAGGCGCCACCTCGCAGCCGAGACACCGGGTTCGATCATCAACGTCGGCGCCTCCTATGCCTGGACAGGCGGGCCGGGGTTCGCACACTCCGCTGCAGCCAAGGCGGGCGTGAAAAATATGGTCGAGACTCTCGCGGTGGAATGGGGCCCTTACGGGATTCAGGTAAACGGACTGGTGCCCGGGCTCTTCCCGCATGAAGATATGACTGCCGATATTCAGGGGAACCTGAAACGCACGAATGACAAGGATCCATGCCAACCGGCGCTGCGAGTGGGCCAACCCCGCGAACTGGGCTGGGCCGCCACATTTCTCGCCTCCCCCTGGGGCCAGTTCATCTCGGGGCATACGCTGGTCGTCGATGGCGCGAATTGGCAACGCCGAGCCATGACCAACCCACCTGTCGTGTCCATCCGTGAACAAATGGGCAAAGGGCCTTTCGGAGAGAGCTGAAAGGCCCGCGTGGAACGAACTCTCGCGGGCCTGATCGAACGACACGTTCGGCAGCGACCCGAGGCCATCGCCTTCAGAGGCGAGCATGAAGACCTGAGTTGGGCATCCTACGAGGAGCGCGCCAATCGCCTCGCCCGTCATTTGCTCGGCCGTGGGCTCGAAGCTGGCGAGAGGGTCGCGGTGCTTCTTCCCGATGGGATTGGCGTCCATATCGCCTATCTGGCTTGCGAAAAGGCAGGTCTGATCGTTGTGGGTATCGGCCCGAGAGCCGGCGCCGAGGAGTTCCTTCATCTGATGGAGAAGTCGGGAGCGTGCGCTCTGCTCGCGCCACCCCGGCACCGAGAACTAGAGCTGCGCGAACTCTGCGAGACCCTGGCCGGGCGCCAACATCCCCTGCGTGTCGTGGTGCCGGTGGAGCAGGCTCTCGAATCCGGCGACCCCATCTGGGAAGAAATCCCCGCCGATTCGTCACTCCCTGCAATGCGCGCTCTTGGCGCGGACGAAACTTTCCTCCTCAACTCCACCTCCGGCACTACCGGCTTGCCCAAATGTGTGGCCCACCATCAAGCTCGCTGGTTTGCCTTCCATGAACCCGCCGTGCGGAATGGAGACCTGAGCCGCTCGGATATATTCTGCAGCGCTCTGCCCAGCCCTTTTGGATTCGGGCTATGGACAGCCCATTTCACACCCACCATCCTCGGTGCCACGTGCATTGTCCCGGAAGATTTTGATGCAGCCAAAATTCTCGCCACCATCGAGCGAGAACGCGTCACAATCCTTGCTGCTGTCAGTACGCAATTCATCCTCATGCTCGAACATCCCGATTTCGATTCCTTCGACCTTTCCTCGTTGCGGATTCTCTTCACCGGGGGCGAAGCCGTACCCTACACTCGTGCCGCCAGCTTTGAGGAACGCACCGGTGCCAAGGTCCTGCAATTCTATGGATCCAACGAGGCCGGAGCCTTGTCCGGGACCTCGATTCACGACACGCAGGAAAAGCGACTCCGCACCGCGGGACGCCCTCTCCCGGAAATGCAGGTGCGGTTATTTGATGCCGAAGGAAACGACACCACCTCGGATCGAAAAGGACAGCCTGGGTGCAAGGGGCCTCAATGCAGTCATGGCTATTGGCGAGATCCCGCCGCGAACGCCCAGCTCTTCCGCAAGGACGGCTGGATGTTGACCGGGGATATCGCGTCGATCGACGAGGATGGTTATCTCTCGGTCGTTGGGCGGACCGCCGACCTGATCATTCGCGGCGGGAAAAATATCAGCGGCCCTGCCGTCGAGGCCGCCTGCCTCACCCTTTCCTCGATTCGCCTCGCCGCCGCTGTCGCGATTCCGGATCCGATCTTCGGCGAAAGAGTCTGCCTCTATGTGGAGTTACACCAAGGTGCCTCTCTGGACTTACCGGAGCTGACCACTCATCTCGCGCGGCAGGGCACCACCAAAGAGTGCTGGCCGGAGGTCTTGATCACCAACCACCCCCTGCCTATTTCCTCCGGAGGAAAGGTCGCCAAAAACGAACTTCGTCGGGATGCAGCCGCACGGGCAGGGGACACCTGATCCCCATGCTTGCAGCCTGCCGCAGGCGTGCCTTAATACAAGAAGGACGACGCCTGCCGCAGACAGGACGGGGTTATTTATATGGATCTTGATTTCAGCAAAGAAGACGAAGAATTTCGCGGCCAATTCCGCTCATGGATTGACCAGGAGCTCTCCGGCGAGTTCCGAGCCGTCCGCGGTCGCGGCGGGCCCGGCGACGAACATTCCCTGTTTGAGGAACGCTGCGCCTGGGAGCGCCACCTCGGAAAGTCCGGTTGGACCTGCGCTGCCTGGCCCAAAGAGCTCGGAGGGCGAGGCCTCTCCTTCAGCCAGCAAGTCATCTACTTCGAAGAATATGCGCGTGCGGGTGGCCCGGGGCGGGTCAATCACGTCGGAGAAACTCTTCTCGGCCCCACGCTGATGATGTTCGGCACCGACGCTCAGCGGAAGGAATTTCTTCCGGGGATTATTTCCGGAGAGCAACTCTGGTGTCAGGGCTATTCCGAGCCCAACGCCGGCAGCGATCTCGCCAACGTCCAGACCCGCGCGCGCCTCGACGGCGATCAATGGATCATCGATGGCCAGAAAGTGTGGACCTCCGGTGGGGCCTTCGCAGACTGGTGCTTTGTGATGTGTCGCACCGAACCTGATGCAAAAAATCATGCGGCCCTTTCCTGCTTGCTGGTGCCCATGCGCCAGGAGGGTGTCGAGGTGAGACCCATCGTACAGATGACCGGCACCTCGGAATTTTGCGAAGTCTTTTTCGACGGCGCACGCACCGAAGCCCGACATATCGTTGGCGATGCCGGCGATGGCTGGCGCGTCGCCATGGGGACTCTGGCAATCGAACGCGGTGCTTCGACCCTCGGTCAACAAGCACACTTCGAAAACGAACTTGCGCATATCATGGAGATCGCGCGAGAAAATGGAAAAGCCGACGACCCGGTGATGCGGCAGCGACTGGCCGATGCCTGGATCGGGCTACGCGTCATGCGCGCCAACGCACTACGCTGCCTGAGCGCTGACGAGAATGCAGCGCCTTCCCCCGAGGCGATGATTACCAAGATCTACTGGGCTACCTGGCATCGAGATCTCGGCAAACTAGCGATGGATATCCTCGGCCCCGACGCCGAACTCGCCGAAGGTGCTCCTTACGAGCTCTCGATGCTGCAGCAAATGTATCTCTTCACGCGCTCCGATACGATTTACGCTGGCACCAATCAGATCCAACGCAATATCATTAGCGAGCGAGCGCTCGGACTGCCGCGCGAACCGCGGCCCGCGAAATAGAGGACCCCATGCCAAACCAGCCACCTGATTACGTTCCCGGACACGGGCTCTTGCGAGAAAAGAAGGTGGTCGTCACTGCAGCCGCAGGCACCGGCATCGGCTACGCCACGGCCAAACGCTGCGCTGAAGAAGGGGCTCGGGTCCTGATTTCGGATATTCACGAACGACGCCTCGCCGAGGCCGCCGAACGACTCGAAGCGGAAACCGGGCAAAGGCCTGCCACCGCCATCTGCAATGTCACGCAGGAAGAAGACGTTGAAGCACTCCTGAACGCAGCCACGTCCGAGCTCGGAGAGATCGATATCCTCGTCAACAATGCAGGTATGGGCGGAAATGCAGCTGTCGTCGAAATGACCGACGAGCAATGGAACCTCGTCATGGACGTGACGCTGAACGGGACTTTCCGTATGACTCGCGCCGCGATGCGACACATGATGCCGCGCGGCCAGGGCGTCATCGTCAACAACGCTTCCGTACTCGGCTGGCGAGCCCAGAAGCTGCAAGCGCATTACGCCGCCGCGAAAGCGGGTGTGATGGCGCTGACGCGCTGCGCGGCGCTCGAAGCGGCCGAGGCCAATGTGCGGATCAACTGTGTGGCTCCGAGCATCGCCATGCACGCTTTCTTGTCGAAGGTAACGCCCGATGGCCTCCTCGAAGAGTTGACCTCGAAAGAGGCCTTCGGCCGCGCCGCCGAGGTTTGGGAAGTCGCCAACGTCATCGTCTTTCTCGCCAGCGACTATTCGTCTTATATGACGGGCGAAACTATCTCGGTTTCCTCGCAACGGGCCTGACGATCAGACACCCTTCCCGAACCCCCAACACATCAACATGCGACCCGAATTTCCTGAAAAACGAGGTATTCATGGGACATCCTATGGCACTTGCGTTGAAATAGGCCCGCAACGGCGAATCTTGCCCAAAAAAGACGTTGACCGGACCCTTTCCCAACCGTCATGAATAGAGGGTCGAGAGCCAACTCTCGCAGAATCAAGCCAGCCCCTCGATCGCAGGTCTGGTGCAAACACTTTCGGAGACCGAACCACCATGAAAAAAAGTAATTACCTGCCGGCAATCGGCGCTTTCGCCCTTTTCGTCGGGTTCTCTCTGGTTTCTGGTTCAGCCACCATCGCGGAGGCATCAGGCGGCCTTGCGACCGGTGCCTGGCCGACGGTGCATCACGATATACAAAATACTTCCCGCTCAGATGATCTGAACGGTCCGCTGGGACCGAACCCGCAGGTTGTCTGGCAATATCGAAACGCCTTTGGCCGCACAGGTGTGACGATCGGCGAGGACCAGGATGGCAATGTCGGTGTGTATAGCGGCGACGGACGACAGCCGATCACCCGCCTCGACCCGACCTCCGGTGCCGTCGTGTGGAATTCCAGCCCCGGGTATTTTGAAGGGCAAGCGGATAAATCCACACCGACCCTCGGGGCCAATGGCCGCGCATATATGGGTGAACGCGGCAATAATATGATCGTCGCCGACATGCTCACCGGCGACGTCGTTCTGAAGAAAAAAATCAAACATGACGGAGATGTTCGGACATCGCCACTGATCCTCAGCGATGGATGCATCATCTATTGCAGCGGCGCTCTTGGTAACGGTTGGTGCAAATCACTGAAACCGGACGCCGAGGATACGCCGGAAGATCCCTACTACTGGTCGACCGCCCTGCGGGGATCGATTCTGAATGTCGCGCCCGCAGCCAGTATCGATGAGACAGTGACCTATATCAGCCTCGACCGTCAAAAAGTCGTGGCCATCAACTCCGAGACCAAAGCCGAGTTGTGGCGGGTCACACCGAGTAGACGTGGTCGGGGCGGCTCGGTCGCCGATCACTCCCCTGTGGTCGGCCCGGACGATACCGT
Organism: Candidatus Binatia bacterium; assembly: GCA_029248525.1. Classification (NCBI taxonomy): domain Bacteria; phylum Candidatus Binatota; class Binatia (SeqCode); species Binatia bacterium. The sequence continues at coordinate 292,635 of JAQWJE010000049.1, read as the reverse complement.
TTACTTTGGGTCCCGTGACGGCATCTTTGCCCTCGATCCGGCGACCGGAAAAACCATGTGGAAATGGTCGACTCAGGGTCGGGAATCGATTGGATCGAACCCGGCTCTTGGTGCCGATGGCCGTCTCTATGTTGGCGTGTCGGGCAAACCGTCCTTCGTCGTCGCCATCTCACCCCCGACCACTTGCCTCGAAGCGGATTGGCCGTGCGAAGGAGAGACCAGCTGGCGCTACAACATGCAGGATCGAGGCACGTTCACCAATAACGGAGGCGCTATCGATGCTGAAGGACGCTTCTACGTGACCTACCGCAAGCAGTTGATGGCGTTTGATGCTGACGGCACCGACCACGATACGAATGCGACTACGCCGGATCAGGGGCAATTGATCTGGAATATGGAGTTCCCCCGCAACTTCAAAAACCCGGTCTCGATCGGAGCCGAGAACGTTCTCTACGTGGTCAACGGCAAAACGGTTTTCAAAGTCGCTGACTAAGCCCCTGACCAATGACGTACCGGTCTGATCATGGGATCAGGCCGGTACAAATCGGCTGATCGTATCCACAACACAACCGGGTCTCTCGGAGCCATCTACCGCGATCGATACGCGCACGGTGGCCTGAATAGCGCCCCCTTTGACCTCCTCGACGTGAGCCAACGTACCGTGACCGCGCACCCGGGATCCGACGGGGACCGCCGCGGGAAAACGAACTTTCTCGCAGCCATAGTTCACGCCCATCGAGATACCCTGAACCTCGATCATCTGCGGCAGGAAGAAGTTGACCAGCGATAGCGTCAGGTAACCGTGCGCGATCGTGCCGCCAAAGGGTCCATCCTTGGCGCGCTCCGGGTCGACGTGAATCCACTGGTGGTCGCCAGTCGCTTCCGCGAAAAGATCGACGCGAGCCTGATCGATCAAAAGCCAATCCGTCGGCCCCAGTTCTTCGCCAATGCAGGTCAACATTTCCGCGGGTGTCTTGAAAATTCTCGCCATGATTAATTCTCCTGCTTGTCGTGGGTCACGCTGTAGAATGAGGGCCACTCGCCGCCACCGTGAATGAGAAGATCCGTCCCTGTGACGTAGGATGCCATCGGGGAGGCCAGGTAGGCGCACGCCTGCCCAATCTCCCCTGGGGAGGCAAGCCTGCCCAGGGGGACTGTATCCTCCACCCGTGCGAGGAGTTTGCCCGTTCCAAAATGCTGCTCTGCCTGCTCGGTCAGAACCATGCCCGCAGAAACCGTATTCACTCGCACTTTGGGCGCCCACTCGACTGCGGTGGATTGAGTCCAACTGATCAGCCCTGCCTTGGCGGCCCCATAGGCGGCTGTCCCGGGCGAAGGCCGGTGTCCGCTCACGCTGGTGATGCTGACGATCGACCCGCCATCGGCCTGGTCCTGCATCACCCGGTTGACCATCTGCGAGAGATGCATCGGGGCGAGCATATTGAGGTGGACAATTTTTTCGTGAAATCGCGGCGAAGCACTGGCCGCTTCGGCCTCGGGTGCTCCCCCCGCATTGTTGATGAGAATATCCAACCGGCCGTGGTGCGCGACTACCTGATCGACGAGTTTCTGCTGCTGCTCAAGATCGCGCAAGTCTGTCGGTATGAATTCGGCCACGCGGCCTGCGACTTCCGGCGTTTCCTCCGGGGCGTTTCGGCCACAGATCACGACATTTGCACCGGCCGACAGGAAGGTTTCGGTGATACCCCGGCCAACGCCCTTGCCACCGCCCGTCACCAGCGCGACTTGTCCGGAAAAATCGAGAGATAAAGACATACAGGGGATCTAGCGTTTTCTCGTTCGATAAGCATTTGCAACCAAAAATGGACATTTGCCCCTCCGGCCTCTTGCCAGAGGCACCTTCCTCGACCAACAATACAGGTGTGAGCACTGCGGAGAACGTACTCGACGCCATCGTCGTCGGCGGGGGACCTGCGGGTGCTACGGCCGCCAACAAGTTGGCCCGCACCGGGGCGAGCGTCCTGGTGTGCGAGAAAGCCACCTTCCCGAGATTTCACGTTGGCGAATCACTTCTCCCGACCAATGTGCCGCTCCTGCAAGAACTCGGCGTCGAAGAGGAGATCCGCGCGGCCGGAAGTGTCACCAAACACGGCGCCGAGGTCATCTCTGCCGATGGCGAGGCGCGGACGGCAATCTACTTCCGCCAGGCGATGTGCCCTCTGCCCGAAACCACGTTTCAGGTTGAGCGAGCCAAATTCGACAATATATTGCTGCGAGCTGCCGACAAGGCGGGAGCCGAGGTTCGCGAAGGAACTTTGGTCAAATCCTGCGTGAGGGAAAAAGACCACTGGAAGGTCGTCCTTGAAGACGATTCCGGCACCACCGAAAAGATTTGTAAATGGATCATCGACGGCAGCGGCCGTGACACCTTTCTCGCTAATCAGAATCGATCCAAGGAAATGCTCGCGCAGCACAAGCGAGTCAGCTTCTTTGCCCACTTCGATCACGTCTGGCGAGCTGAGGGGGATGCTCAGGGCAACACTGTTCTGGTCCGGACGGCCGATGGTTGGTTCTGGCTGATTCCGGTCAGCGCCACCAGAACCAGCGTCGGCGTGGTTCTGCCGGCCTCGGAAGTCCGCCGATCCGGCTTGCGACCCGAAGCACTGCTCGAGCAAGCGATCGAACGCGCGCCTGAAATGGCTCGCAGAATGCAGTCAGCCGTGCGTGCGACCGAAGTTCAGGGCACCAGCGATTTCTCCTACCGCACAGGAGATATGACCGGACCAGGCTTCATCACGGCTGGCGACGCTTACTCCTTTCTGGACCCGATCTTCTCGACGGGCGTGTGGCTGGCGATGCGCGGTGGTGCCGGGGCCGCCGAGACCGTCGCAAAATGCCTCCGGCGTCCTGCACGAACGGATCGCTATCTCCGAAGGTTCTCGAAGCGTGAAGAGCGAGTGCAACGACATTTCCGACGACTCATTCAATACTTCTACGACCCGGGCTTTACCGATGTCTTTCTCCGTCCGGTCAATGCCTTCGGACTTCGCCGCGCGGTGGGCACCTATGTTTCGGGCGCACTGCCGCAGCGACTCGGGCCGCGCCTGCGACTCGAGATCGTCCTGACCGTCGCCAGACTCCAACCTCGGCTCGGACTGGTCCCCCGCGTCATCCTGCCGCAGACCCTGGCACCATCAACGCCTTGACGGCTCAAAGGAGTCGTCGGTCCAACTTGCCCCGCGCATTTCGCGGCAGAGCTTTTCGGAACTCTATGCGTCGCGGGACCTTCCACGCAGGAAGCCTCCCGGCGCAAAACTCCTGAATCGCGCGTGCGTTCGGGTCCGCCGCGACCACAATCGCCCGAAGAGATTCGCTCGCGGTCTCACGGTCTGCGGCCATGACAACGACATCCTCGACTCCAGCGACCTCACGAATCACCGACTCAATTTCCGCCGGGTAGACCTTCCGAGCACCAACGTTGATCATATCGGTCACCCGCCCCAACAGGATCAACCGACCTGCCTCATCGATGCGACCGATATCCGATGTCAAAAAACTACCCGTAGATAACTCGTGCGATGGCTCGGGAACGTAGCTATCGCCGACCGATGGGGAATGTACGCGCACACGTCCGACCCCCGAGGGACCAGCTTCGTCAAGCGTCACGCGTACACCTTCAAGCGGTGTCCCCACCGACCCCTCGGGGAACTCTGTCGCACCCTCACGATCGAAAGTGATCCCCCCGCATTCGGTCGATCCATAAAAAGTCCGCGGCGTGACGCCGAACCGCTGCGCGTACATCGCCCGGGTTCGCGGCGGCAAGGGTGCCCCGGCCGAGACCACCAGACGCAACGAGGATAGATCACTGGCTTCGACTCCCCGGGATCGGGAAAGCACATCGAGGAGGAAGGGAATCGACGGCCATACTGTAGGCTGGTGCTCCCGCACAACCCGACAGAGCCTGTTCGGGGTGAGATCTCTCGCCGCCACAATCGGAACACCCAGAAGCGAGAGCATCAGCAGCCCGTTGTCAAAACCATAGGAATGGCTGAGCGGCAGAGTCAGGAGCGTTCGATCTGCGCCACAGATCTGCATGGTCTCGGCAATCTGTTCAGCCCCCTTATACAGAGCACCGAGGCTTAGGCGAACACCGCGGGGAGCCCCGCTGGAACCCGACGTCAACTTGATCAGACCGGGTCCGAGCGCTGCAGATCGTGTACCCTCTCGAGGCCAAACCCCCTCGGCATTGATCAGGACTGCTGCCTTCAGCGAGCCACATAGGCTCTCGGCGACAGCGTCGTCGGCTTCTCCGTCAACCGGCAGAACCGAGCAACCCTGATGCCACGCGGCCAGAACATTGGCGACGAATTCCGGACCGTTTCGCAAATGAATCGCTACGAGCCCGCCCGCGTAGGGCCGCAAATCGCGACTCGCACCCTCGACCAGCCGCGACAGCTCCTCCCGCGACCAGATTCGACCACCATCGGTGTCGATATAGGCCGGATGCGCCCCGTCCCGAAGCGCCCAGCGATCGAAGGATTCCCAAAACACCCACTCCTTTTAAACATTTCGGGCCGCCGGCTCCATTAAATGGAACTCGAGGGGACTTTTCCGCTAAGAAAAGAGGCGTGAAGCTGTTGCCCATCACCCAACGAAAGATCGCTGCGCCCGAACCACCTCCCTGGGCGAGGGAAGTTGCAGGTTACGAGGCTGATGAGCTGGGAAACGCGGCCGATCTGCAGATTTCCGAGCATAACGGCATGCGCTTGATCAGCGTCGCCCTGCGCGGCTGTCGAGAATTTGCGTCCGAAGACCTTCGCCGCGAAGTCCGAGAGGGGTACCACCGGATCTTTCGAGAATTGCAGGGTTTTCACCCCATGCGTTTCTGGAATTTCATTCCCGATATTGCTCGCGTCGAAGCCGCAGAACTCGATCGCTACATGGTCTTCAACGCTGCACGACATAATGCCTTTCTCGACCTTTACGGGACCGAGGAGGCGCTGGGCCGCAACCTGCGCACAGCGACCGCGATCGGGCACGACGAACCGGATTTGTTCATTCACTGCCTCGCCGGAGAATTCCCCTGTGAAGCTGTCGAGAACCCTCGCCAGATTCCCGCCTGGCGTTATTCCAACGCTTACGGCCCGAAGCCGCCGAGCTTTTCCCGTGCCAGCATCGCTCGTCTGGGACGCGACGAGGAACCGCAACTCCTGATCGGGGGAACAGCAAGCATTCGCGGCGAGGCCTCCCGCCACCTTGAAGATCTGGCCAAGCAGATTCAGGAAACCATCCGCAATCTCAGCGAATTGATTGCGAATGCGGCTGGCGATAGCGCGAACCCACTCACGCGCCTGACATCTCTTCGAGTGTATCGATCGACAACGATCGGTGAGCGCCGGATGGAGTCTTCGCTACGCCCCTTTCTGCCCCCTGACCTCCCGATCGAACACCGCCTCGCGACTCTATGCCGAACCGAGCTTCTGGTAGAAGTCGAAGGTACCGCGCGGCTGGACTGAGCCACCCCTGCGACAGTCAAACTTGACGACGAGGATTCTCATGATTTCCGCTGCCAGTCACTCAAATCATCCCTACCTGCTGATCACCGCGGACAGCCATGCCGGTGCTGCTCCCGAACTCTACGGCCCCTTTCTGGAAAAGAAATGGCAATCCGAGTACCAGGATTGGCTCAAGCAGGCAGAGCAGGTCGCGCAATTGATGCGCGAGGTGATGGGAGACCGGAGCATCGGCGTAGATGGTGACCCCGACGAGGTCGGCTGGCGCAACTGGGATAGCTCCAAGCGACTCACCGAATGCGAGCGCGAAGGCGTCGTTGGCGAAGTCGTCTTTCCCAATACGTCTCCACCTTTCGCACCATCGATGCTGAGCGAGTTTGGCGAAGCTGAACTGGGCGCGGACTACCAGCGTCGATGGGCCGGGATTCGAGCCCATAACCGCTGGCTGGCAGATTTCTGCGCAGAGGCTCCTGATCGTCGAGCGGGCATTGCGCAGATCTTTCTGCCCTTTGTCGAGGAATCGGTAAAGGAAATCCGTTGGGCCCATGCCCATGGATTGCGCGGTGGAATCCTCCTGCCAGGAGCGCCTCCGGGGTCGGGAATCGAGCCACTCTACGCGCCTTGCTACGAGCCGATCTGGGCCACCTGCGCGGAACTCGGCATGCCGATCAACCATCACTCAGGTGGCTCCACACCAGAGTTTGGTAACTACTTGCCCCAATCGTTGGCGATGTTCATTCTCGAAGTCCAGTGGTGGGCCTATCGCTCGATCTGGCATCTGATGTTTTCGGGCGTATTCGAACGCCATCCCGACCTTCGCTTCGTTCTCACCGAGACCGGTCTCGAATGGGTACCGCCCGTGCTCGAACAACTGGATGCATTCTATCATCGCATGAAAACGAACACGCAATGCTCCGAGCATATCTTCGGCGGTCCTACGGTGGCGAACCTCTCGCTTACGCCGTCGGAATACTTCGAACGTCAGATCTGGATCGGTGCCAGCTTTCTTTCTCCGGCTCATTGTCCGCTCCGCGAGAAGGTCGGTGTCCACAAGATCATGTGGGGATCGGACTACCCCCATGTCGAAGGCTCGCACCCCTGGACACGAGAACACCTGCGCCTCACCTTCCACGACGTGCCCGAAGCGGAGATTCGTTCCATGCTCGGCCAGAACGCGGCTTCCGTTTATGGGTTCGACCTCGACAAGCTGGCGGCTCTGGCCGAACGCGTGGGTCCAACGCCCGGTGAAATCGCAAAACCGATCACCGCCTCCGAAGTCCCCATCGAAGCTCAGAAGTGCCCGGCCTTCGCCTCGCTTGCGCCCTAAGCCGAATCCTCGCCTGCGAGTTCAATGACGATGGCCACACCGCTGCTACCAACACTGCTGCCCAGCAGCTTCGCCAAAGCCCCGAAAGCCTCGATCAGACGAACCTGCCAACCATATTTAGCGTGAATTGCTGAACGAACCGCTTGCTCATCTGCCGGTTTTGCGACTGCTGCCTCGCCGGTCAGCAAGGGAGCATCCGGAAGCACGTTGCCGCTGCGATCGCAGGGGCGCAACTCCACACGGGCCGTCTGGCGAATCCGCCGTACTTTCCAGGAAGCTCCGCCGGTCGTAAATCCGACTCGACCATCGGCCAAAGCGGCAATCCAGACGGGTGCCGGCTTCGGGCGGCCGTCCCGTGTAAACGTGGTGAGTTGGACGTAAGCTTCTTCCCCGACCGATGACATCCCGTTTCTTAGCGCACAACTTCGCTGGAGGCACCCCGGCAGGTCTCGGCTCGGGTCTCGGTTCAAGCCTCAGACGGCAAAGCGAGATTCCAGATACTCGTTGATCGCCTTGGATTCGTAGAGCCAGCGGACGCCATCAGCCTCTTCGATGCGGAGGCAAGGGACTTTCGGCGATCCGCCTTCCCGCAGCAGTTCTTCGCGCCATTCCTCATTGCGTTTCGTGTCTCGTGTCTCGATTGGCAGCGCCAGCCTTTTCATTCCGCGTCGCACGCGAACACAGAAGGGGCAGGCCAGAAACTGGTATAATTTCAGAGTCTGGGTCGCGGCGTCGACCTCCGCCTGGGCCTCTGGGGCACGAACCAGCGCCTTCGGAGCAAAAACCGCGTCGAGCAAAAGGAGGATCGGGCCGACAATCGCCCGGATGATTCGCATGATCCATTTCATGATGATTTTTGCCTGCCAATTCCGATGCGCTGAGCCACTTGCTCCCGGTGCCAGACCGGGTCGCCAAGAAACGTCTCGGTCGACTTCGCTCGTTTAAAGTAGAGATGACAATCATACTCCCATGTGAAGCCTACGCCACCATGGACCTGAATGGCATCCGCCGCGCAGGCAAAAAAAGCCTCCGAGCAATACGCCTTGGCCATCGATGCCAACTCGGGCAGTTCGTCACTGCCGGTGGCCGCAGCCGCAGCCGCATAATAGACCGCCGAACGTGCCGACTCGACGGCAACACACATATCTGCGCATTTGTGCTTCACCGCCTGAAAGGAACCGATTGGTCGGCCGAACTGAACTCGTTCCTTCGCGTAGGCCACTGTCTGGTCGAGAATCGCCTGAGCGCCCCCGATTTGTTCGGCCGCCAAAGCGATCGCTGCCAGATCCAGAATATGAGAAAGCGCATCCCAGCCCGCATCCGGGGCATCCAGAAGATTCTCTGCCGGCACGCGGGCCGAGGAAAAACGGATCTCCCCCTGACGGCGCGTCTGATCGACCGTGGGCAGGGTGCGGGCGGAAACGCCCTCGGTTCCAGCCGGCACCAGTACCAGGCGAATCCCGTCGGCTCCGGACGTACCGGGGTCTCTCGCTGCCACGACAAAGAGGTCGGCGCCCCCGCCATCCGGCACATACGTCTTGACCCCATCCAGAATCAGATGCCCTCCGTCCCGGCGGGCCGTCAATTGAATCCCGTCTGGATCGTAACGGCCGGAAGACTCGGTCAAGGCGAGTGTCGCAAGGGTCTCGCCGCTGGCAAGCGCCGGGAGCCATCGCGACTTCTGATCTTCATTCCCCGTAAACTGGATCGCTTGCCCTGCCAGGACGATGCTGGAGAAGAACGGGGAACAGAGTAATCGCCCACCCATCTCCTCGAGCAAGGCTACCAAATCGACCTGAGTGAGCCCGAAGCCCCCATACTCCTCGGCAAAAAGAAGGGCAGGCCACCCCATCTCTCCCGAGATCTTGGCCCATACCTCGGTCGAAAATCCCGCCTCGGTCACCATCGCCTCGCGCACGCGCTCCGACGAAGAGTGTTCGGCAAGGAAAGCCTTGGCCGAGCGGCGTAATTCTTCCTGATCTTCGTTAAAATTAAGATTCATTCTTCTGTTCAGGTTCCATGAACCTTTTGCGGGGCTTCGCCCTCGGCGATCAAACCGCGGAGGACATCACCGAGTTCTGCTGCATCCCAGCGTGCCTGCTTGTCCCGAGAAGGACCGGTCCGCCAGCCGTCGCAAATACTGACCATCCCGCCGGCGATCTCGAGAACGCGGCCACTGATATCGCCTGCGTCTTCGCTGCCCAGGTAGGCAACCAACGGCGAGATATTATCAGGATCCATTTTATCGAAACCTTCGTCCGGTTTCTTCATCATGTCGGCAAAGGCTTCTTCGGTCATCCTTGTGCGCGCCGAAGGAGCAAGAGCATTCGCGGTGATTCCGTATCGGCCGAGTTCGGCCGCCTGCACCAAGGTCATCGCTGCAATGCCCGCCTTGGCCGAGGAGTAAACCGCTTGCGCTATACTCCCCTGCAAGCCCGCACCCGAGGACGTATTGATGATCCGCCCCGATACCGGTTTGCCCGCCTTGGCCTGCCCGCGCCAATACTTTGCCGCATGGCGGCCCGTGCAAAAATGTCCTTTCAGATGAACCCGGGTGACCGCGTCGAACTCGTCCTCCGTTGCATTCATGAACATGCGATCACGAACGATGCCGGCGTTGTTCACCAGGATATGCAGGTCGCCAAACGCTTCGACGGCAGATTCGATCAAATGCCCGGAGGCATCCCAATCCGAAACATCATCACCGTTCACAATCGCACGCGCCCCCATGGCCTCGATTTCTCGAACCACCTCGGCTGCCGGCCCTTCCGAGCCGGCATCATCGCCGGCAAGCGAAACACCCACGTCGTTGACGACAACCGACGCGCCCTGGCGGGCCAGTTCGAGAGCATGCGCGCGACCCAAGCCACGCGCAGCACCAGTGACAATTGCGACTCTTCCGTCGAGAATTCCCATAGCTTTATCCTAACCGAGCCTTTCGATGATGGTGACGTTGGCCTGACCACCGCCCTCACACATGGTCTGCAGACCATAGCGCCCACCCGTGCGCTCGAGTTCATGGAGCAAGGTGGTCATCAGGCGAGCCCCGGTGGCCCCCAGGGGGTGACCAAGAGCAATGGCGCCTCCGTTGACGTTTACCTTGTCATGGTCAACGTCCAGTTCCTTCTCCCAAGCCATGACGACAGGGGCGAAAGCTTCGTTGATCTCGACAAGATCGATATCGTTCATCGACAGGCCTGTTTTCTCGAGAGCATAGCGCGTCGCCGGCATTGGAGCGGTCAACATCCAGACCGGATCAGCGGCGCGAACACTGAGGTGATGGATCCGCGCGCGCGGTTTGAGGCCATGCTCCTTCAATGCACTCTCCGACACGATCAACATCGCGGAAGCGGCATCGGCAATCTGGCTCGAAACGCCCGCGGTTACCCGACCGCCCTCTTCCAGCGTCCGGAGTCTGGCCATTTTCTCGAGGCTCGATTGACGCGGAGTCTCATCTTTTTCGAAAGTACCGAAGGGCACGATCTCGCGCTCGAAGCGGCCTTCCTCGATCGCACGCAAAGCCCTGTTGTTGGACTCCAGACCAAAGACTTCCATCTCTTCACGTGAGCAATCCCACTTCTCGGCGATCATCTCGGCCGAACGAAACTGGGATACCTCCTGATTGCCGTAACGACGCTGCCAACCGGGCGAGGTGCGAAACGGGTCGGGAAAACCGAGCAGAGACCCGGCGAGCATCGCAGACGAAATCGGGATCTGGTTCATCTGCTGAACCCCGCCTGCGACCACAACGTCCATGGTCCCGCTCATCACGGCCTGCGCTGCGAAATGCACCGCCTGCTGCGAGGAGCCGCACTGTCGGTCGATGGTCGTCCCGGGGACCTCCTCGGGGAGACCCGCTACCAACCAGCAGGAACGCGCAATATCACCCGCCTGGCCACCGATGGTATCGACACATCCATAAACGACGTCCTCGACCACCGCCGGGTCCATATCCGTCCGCTCGAAGAGCGCTTGCAGAGGGTGAGCGCCAAGATCCGCAGGATGAATGCCACTGAGGGAGCCCTTCTTTTTCCCAACCGGCGTTCGGATGGCGTCAACAATATATGCTTCAGGCATTTTCATCTCTCCTAGGCGCTGACGACCACGGACGAGCCATGGCCGAACAATCCTTGATTCGCAGTGACACCGGCCCGAGCACCCTCGACCTGCCGACCCCCTGCCTGTCCACGAATCTGCCAGGTCAGCTCACAAACCTGCGCAATCGCTTGAGCGGGAATCGCTTCCCCGAACGAACCGAGACCACCGCTGGGGTTGACCGGACAACGGCCTCCGATCGTTGTTTCGCCGTCGCGGAGGATCTTCTCGGCTTCGCCCTCTCCACAAAGTCCGATATTTTCATACCAGTCGAGTTCCAGAGCCGTCGAAAGATCGTAGACCTCGGCGAGGTCCATCTCGTCTGGCCCCAAACCCGAATCTTCATAGGCGCGTTTGGCGATCGAATCGCGAAAGGGCGTTGCCGGCACGGGTACCGCCGCGGAGGAGTCGGTGGCAAAGTTCGGCATCTCGATCACGTCATTGGGATAACGCGGCGTCACCGTCGAAACACCACGAATCCGCACCGGATCAATCGCATGCTTGCGCGCAAATTCCATACTCGAAAGAACCATCGAGGCGCCCCCATCACTGGTCGCGCAGATATCCAGAAGGCGCAGTGGGTCCGACACCATCTTGGACTTCATCACATCTTCGATCGCGACTTCCTTCCGGTAGCGAGCGTAGGGGTTGTGCACGCCAGCAGCCGCATTCTTCACCTTCACCCGAGCAAAATCTTCTTGCGTCGCGCCGTAAAGATCCATGCGCCGACGTGCGTAAAGCCCGAAGTAGATCGGGTTGGTGGCACCCACGAGGTGAAACCGGAGCCAATCCGGATCATTGCTGGTCGCGTTTCCGGTAGGAGCAAAAAACCCCTTGGGCGCGGCATCGGCACCGACGACCAGCGCAACATCGATCATCCCCGCAAGAATTTGCGCACGTGCGGTCTGGATCGCCTGAGTACCGGAAGCACAGGCCCCGTAGGAGCTCGCAACGGGAATTCCTGTCCAACCCAAAGCCTGACTGAACGCAGACCCGGACACAAAACCCGGATACCCGTTCCTGATGGTCTCGCCACCGCAGACCAATTGAATATCGCGCCAGCCCAGATCAGCGTCCGCAAGAGCTGCGTTGGCTGCTTCGATTCCGTATTCCGTAAAGTTGCGTCCCCATTTACCCCAGGGGTGCATGCCGACGCCGAGAATTGCGATGTCTTCTTTCGCCATGAGTTCGTCTCCTCAGGCCCCGACGGGCTTCCATTTCCAAACGAGATATTCGTTATCGTCATCCTCGTAGAGGACGTCCAACGCGAGTTCCATCTCCATGCCGACCTTGAGCTTTTCGATCTCCGTCTCGGCAACACATTGCCCGAGGACCACCATCTTCTCTTCGTCGAGCTGCACCGCCGCAACGATGTAGGGCACAAAAGGGTCCGGCGCCATATAGGGCTTCGGCGGTGGATAACAATTATTGGTGTAGGACCAGAGAGTTCCCTTGCGACCGAACGGAACCTCGTCGAGCTCCTTGCTCTGGCAGTCCGGGTTCCGACAGAAAAAGGTCTCCTTCGGAAAGAAGTAGCTCTGGCATTGGCGGCATTGGCTGCCAATCAGGTTGATGGCTTCCCCGTCCGCAACAAACCATCCTTCGACGGCAGGGACTCGATTCTTTCCACTCATGACCATGACCTCCTTCAAACTTCCGAGTCGAAACCGAAACTCGGCAGAGACGCTCCCGCACCAAACAGAGCCGCACCGATTCGACGACGGTGCCAGGCGCGGGTTCCATACGAGGCCTCCAGTGCCCAAACTCGCTTCATCCAGATGTGCAGATGCACTTCCCAGGTATAACCGATCCCGCCATGCACCTGCAGGGCAACACGCGCGGCCTCCAAAGCCGCATCGCTGGCGAGCAGCTTGGCTTGAGAGACATCGGTGGCCCGCGTCGCTGTTCCATGCGCGACCGACCAGGCCGCGCGTGCCAGCGGAGCTCGTGCAAATTCAATCGCTACCTGCACGCTCGCGAGCATATGCTTCACCGCTTGAAAGGAACCAATCGCGACGCCGAATTGCTGACGATCCTTCGCATAATCTACCGCGATATCCACCAACTGCTGCGCCGCACCAACCAACTGCGCCGAAAGGCCCAAAGCAGCCCGGTCCAGTGTCGTGGCCAACAGCGCCCGCCCTTTCTCGCCTGCCAGAACGCAGGTGGTGGCGCTCGGTTCCCATTCTACCGTAAAGAGCTTTCGGGAGGGGTCGGTTGCCGGTTGGGCCGTCAGGGTGATTTGATCCTTTTCGACGGCATGAATCTCGTCATCCCCGTGCTGCAGGAAGAGCAGGTCCGCAATATGCGCATCCGCGATTACCGGATTGATCAACAGACCGACTGTGGCTATCGCCTCGCCCGATACCAATCGAGCCATCCATTTTTCTTGCAGAGGCGCATTCCCGCAATCGCGTAACAGCGGCACCGCCAAGGCGGCTGTCTCGAGGATCGGTTCTGCCAGCGCGACTCGCCCTGTTTCTTCGAGAGGCAGTACCAATTCCATCTCGCTCAGCCCAAGCCCACCATCGACCTCGGGCGCCAGCATTCCGGGAATCCCCATTTCAGCCAGCTTCGCCCACAATTGAGGCGATCGTGCCGTCTCGGTTTCCCAAGAAGCGCGAATCGTTTCGGGAGTGCATTCCTGTGCCAGGAAGGCGCCAATGCTCTCCTGAAAACTTCTTTGGTCTTCGCTGTAAAGAAAATTCATTTCCCGGCCCTCGGTAATCCCAGCAAGCGCTCGGCGATTACATTCCGCTGGATCTCGTTGGTTCCAGCGTAGATGGGTCCGGCCAACGAAAAATAAAATCCATCCAACCACCCGCCGACATCACCCGCCTCGGATGCGACCGGAAGCAGCTCGGCCCTTGCCGCCAGAATAGCCAGAGCGGTTTCGTGCATTTCCACATCCAGCTCCGACCAGAAAATCTTGTTCAGACTCGCCTCGGCACCAATTTTACCGCCATCTTCAATCAAGGAAGCGGTTCGGTAGGTATTGACGCAATAGGCCTCCGCGCGAGTCCAGGCATCGATAACCTTGTCCTGCACCGACGGGTCTACCTCGTCTGCGTGCGCTCGATAGAGGTGCACCAATCGTTTGGCAGTCGCCTGAAAGCGCGCCGGGCTTCGCAGCATCAGTCCGCGTTCGAATCCGGCCGTTGCCATGGCAACACCCCAACCGCCCCCCAACTCGCCAAGTTGGTTCCACAGGGGTACCCGAACCTCATCGAAAAAGATCTCGGCAAACCCCGTCTCGCCATCGAGCTGCGCGATCGGTCGGACGGTGATTCCCTCGGCGTCGAGCGGGAAGAGGATGAAGGTCAAGCCCTTGTGCCTCGACGAATCCGGATCTGTACGAAAGATCCCGAAACCCCAATCCGCGAAAGCGGCACGCGTCGACCACGTCTTTTGACCGTTGAGTACAAATTCGTCGCCGTCGATACGTCCGGTCGATCGGATCGCGGCCATATCGCTTCCGGCACCAGGTTCGGACCATGCTTGCGCCCAGATGTCCTCGCTCGCTGCCATGCTCGGCAGGAAGCGCGCCTTCTGCTCATCGGTCCCGTACTCCATCAGGGTCGGCCCAAGAAGGAAGATTCCATTCTGGTTGACCCGCAGAGGAGCCTCGGCACGCCAATATTCTTCTTCGAAGATCAGCCATTCCAGAAGGTTTACGCCCAGCCCACCAAACTCCCGCGGCCAGGAAACCATCGCGTATCCACCCGCGTTCAGCTTTTGTTCCCAGGCGCGATGCGCCTCGAAGCCTTCGCGGCGGTCAAAGGTAGGCAGTCGTTCGGTGGGCACGTTCGCTTCCAGCCACGTGCGCACTTCACGACGAAAGTTCTGTTCTTTCTCCGTGTAGACGAGATCCATGATTGCTCTCTGCTTTCGAGACCCGGTGCGACCAGCACCCGAGGCCCCTTGTGATGAGATGCCCGAGCGGACACCCTCCTGTTTTCGTAACAATGCGGCTTCGAGCCGTAAAGAAGACTGGACACGCGTTCAGTCACTGGTTCCGAGAGCAAATTCGCGCGAAAAGCCGAAAATTCCGGCTCGGATACAGCGCTCAATTCGGATACTCTGTCGAGAGATGCGGTTCTTCCTGAATTCCGTGCGCAGGCTTCTGGGCCTCAGCCTTTTGATTCTGCTCTTCCATGCGCCCGCTCCGGCTTCCGAGCGCGAGACCTCCCCGGATGAGTCACTCCTGCTGGTGCAAAAAACGATCGCCGAAGAGCAGTGGGCCATCACCTACCGACTGCGCGACGGCTACGTCACAGGGAACGTCTTTCGGGAGGGAGAGGCGCCGGTATTTCTCGCGTGCCGACTTGAAGAACGTGCCGACGGACAAACCCGACACGATTGCTTCAGCACGGATGCCGCTGGCGAATGGATCTTTCTCGCAACCATCGACCTCCCCGAGAGCTTCTGGGCCGGGGAAGGTCAGAGGATCCCGGCAGGATCGAGCGATTTTTGTGGTGCCGGCACCGAGATCAACGGCGGTGTCTGCGCCGCGACCCCGACACCACCAGCGACCTGTGAAGCACCTCTCGACGAATGTCTCGAATTGCTCGAGGCTTGTCGCGCCGACGTCCCGGAAATACCCGAATGCCGGGGCGCTGACTTCTGCGACCCCGCGACCACCCTCTGGAGCGGCACCACCTGCGTGGCGCCTGCCTGTCCGATATCCAGTGGCTCGGAATTCTGCGATCCTGCAACGTCAGTCTGGAACGGATCCGCCTGCGTTGCGGCGACCCTGCCCCCTGCCGGGCCGACCTTCTGCGGATCCGGGACTGTCTGGAGTGAAAACACCTGCCTTCCCGAGAGAGAACATCCCGTATGCGAAGATGGATTTCTCTACGATACGCGCCAGGAGACCTGCGTGCCTGCACCCTGCGTCTGGCCCGCCCTCGGGCAGGATGTGAACCCCGACGGAATCTTCTTCGCCGGTGGAAGTCTTCCGGGAATATGGAACGCTCTCCACCAGGCGGGAGCCGGGCTCTCCGCCACCCATCTCGACCTCGCCAAACCCACGCTGCAAATCGTCAAGGACCTATGTCTGGAGGTCGTCCGACTGCGTGACAGCAGCGATTGTTCGGACGGTTATTTCTGGCACCGTGAAATCTGTGTGTGCGAACATAAACGTCATTGCTGAGGGCTGATTCAATCTGACCGGCTCCGCCTCCGACGGTCCGGATCTTTCGACTCCAGCCATGCGAGCTTTGAGGATCTGCCGATCAGAACCTGAAGGAATCAGCCGTGTCGCGAGACTTCTGCCCCAACTCCGCTAAAGTCACGCAATGATTCATACGATTCTGACGCACCCTGGTGGCGCACATAAAGACGACCTGCTCGCCGTATGCGTGCTGATCGCTCAATCAGGTGCCCCTGTCCTTCGAAAAGATCCGACTCCCGAAGAACTCGAGGATTCCGGCATCGCGGTCGTCGATATCGGAGCAAGCCATGATCCTGATCGAATGAATTTCGACCATCACCACTTCCCGCGAGAGCATCCGCCAACATGCGCTCTGAGTCTGGTTCTCGAATCCCTGGGACTCTACGAGGATGCTCTGCAATTCTGTGACTGGCTCGAAACTGCCGAGTGGTTCGATTCACGCGGCCCGAACAAGACCGCCGCATGGCTCGGGGTACCAAGGCGCGCGGTATCGCAGCTCAATTCACCGATCGATATCACCCTGCTGCGCCGGTTTGCGCAGCAGGAACGTCTCGAGCCGGGAGAGACCTTATACGAATATATGCGCTTCGTCGGCGAAGATCTGCTGGAACATCTGCGCCTCGCGCGAGAGCGAATCGACTTTGTAGCCGCCCACGCCGAGCGCTGGACGGTTCCCGCAGGCGAAGAAGCAATCGAGGTTCTTTTTCTCCCCCGAACAGACCCCATGCCCGACGAGCCGAGTGCCGCCGTTGGCAGCTACGTGCGGGCGCAAGGTCTCGCGGACACGATTGCTGCGACGGTATATCCGGACCGCCGCGGCGAGGGCTACGGGATCGGCCGCTACGAGGACCATCCCCAACTGGACTTTTCGGTGCTCGAGGACGAAGCCGATATTCGGTTCGCCCATAAAAGCGGCTTCATGTGCAAAACCGACGCCACAGAACCCGCCAGATTGCAGGAACTGGTGCAGAAGGCATGGAAGACTCAGGGAGCTTGAGAGACTTCAGCTTTTCTTGAAATCCACGTCGCGTTTCTGCACAAACGCGTCCCTTGCCTCTTGCGAGTCGGGCGATGTGTAGAGCTCCAGAGTAAAGCCCTGCTCGAAGCGATAGCTCTTCTTCACATCCATCAGCTCGATTCCATTCAGCGATTCCTTCGCCAGACGGACAGCCTTCGGGCTTTTGGCAGCAATCGATTCGGCGACTGCGCGCGCCGCCGGCAAGAGACCATCGCGGGAGGTCACCGCTTCAAGTGCACCGAGGCGATAAGCCTCGGAAGCCGGAATCGACTCCCCCGTAAGCAGCATCTTGCGAGCCTTGGCCATGCCGAACATCCGGTAGAGATGGGTGGCCGCACCGAGCGCTCCCCGGTCGATTTCCGGCAAACCGAACGTGGCGTCCTCGGAGGCAAAGACAATATCGGAGGCACCGGACATGCCGATCCCTCCTCCGAGACAAAAGCCATGCACCGCGGTCACCACCGGCACCTGACAATCGTAGATTGCCGCAAAGGTATCGTAGCAACCCTTGTTGACCTTCGTGATGGCCGTGGAGTCCTCTGCCAATTCCTTGATATCAACGCCTGCCTGAAAGCCGCGTCCCTCGGCTGATAAAAGCACCACGCGCGCATCCTCATTGGTGCTGAGATTCTGGAAAAGTGCCGCCAGCTCGGCCCAGGTCGCGCTATCAAAGGCATTGACAGGCGGTACATTCATCACGACATGCGCCACGCCGTCGGAAATTGTCGTCTCGATACCCATGAAAACAGCCTCTCTTATTTTTCGGGAAATACGCTCGCGCGAAGGTTGTTCACGTCGAGGACATCGCGCAGGATCCGCAGGCTCTCGGCGTCCGGCCCGGCGGTTTCGCCGAGACTATCGACCTGCGCCAGCGGGAAGGAGGTCGCCTCCTGAACATCCTCGAAGCTCACACCCGGGTGCAGGCTGAGAACGCGCATCTGATGGTCCGGTCCGCCCCAGTCCAGAACCGCAAGGTTTGTGATGCAGCGACGAAGTTCCATCAGGCCCGCGTTCATACCCTTCTTCCAGCGGTCCGGGTCGTAGCCCACGCCCGAGACCCGATCGACCTGCTCAACCAGAGTGCGCTTACCGTGATTCGGCACAAAGAAACTCGACGGATGATTGATCGAATTTCCGGGAATCCCGCGCACGCCGAGCAGCTGCACCTTGGGCTGGTCGGGGTCACCGATCAGAGAAATATTCTGCTGCCCGAAGCGGTCGAGTTGCGTCGGGGTATTCATGCAATGCCGTCGCCCACCCCAGAGCAGGTCAAAGACCGCTCGAAAGGGCAACCACCCCTCCACCTTGGGCTGATAGGAACCTCGAGGTCCCGGAGGAATCGGCTCCGATACCAGAGTACACTCCCCGTCATTGAGCAATAAATCAGGGCTGAACGTCAGCTTCGCCAGCCCTGCCCCCAGACGTGGCACCAAGCCCATGCCCGAAGCCAGAATTTCACCGTCCCCCCGAAAAGCCTCGGCACAAGCCGCAATACAGAGTTCCGCGAGCGAATAATCTTTTCCTTCAATCGGAGTCATGATCAGAATACCGGCGCCGGAATCGCGCCCACCTTGTCGGCACCGCCGACAGCTTCGAGATACGCATCCGGATCGATGCTGACAAAGGAGTTGACGTAGTCTGCAAAGCCGCCCGCTTCCTTTGCCGCGGCAGAATAGACTTTCAGATGGTCGACATCGATACCGTATTTCGGCACACAACTCGTCGGATGCGCTCCAAACGGGGCTTCGATGACACCATCGACCAAGGTGCGATTCAGCACCATCGATTGGATACTCCCGGCGGCCGTCATCTCGGACGTCGGCAGGATCTGCTCGCAGCTCACGAATCGCTGCTCGGCAGCCGCGCAGAAAAGGTCGTCAAAGTAGGGGTCCGGACCAAGAATCTGTCCGTTGCCGCGCTCGTCACAGTGGTCGACATGGCAGAGTGCCGCATCCAATTTCAACGCGGGCATGGCCATCAACACTTCGCCATCGTCATAGGGCGAGGTCACCGTGCGCAACTCCGGGTTCGAGGTCTCGACATCCGTGGCCAATCCGGCGCGGGTGGGCAGGAAAGGAAGCCGCAAGGCAGCGGCTCGCAATCCCCACTGCAGCATCCCTTCATCGAGTTCCATGATATTTTTCATGGACCCCGCCTGACGAGCGGCGCGGAAATGAGCATCCAGAGGGATCAGATCCAGGGAGACAAATCCGAAGATCAATCGAGAGACCTTTCCGGCGGCACAGAGCATCCCGACATCGGGACCGCCGTAGGCAACAATCGTCAAATCTTTCAGGTCCGAGCGAACCAGCTCTCGGACCAATGCCATCGGCTTGCGCCGGGCCCCCCATCCGCCAATGCCGATTGTCATTCCGTCTGAAAGACGGCCGACAACTTCGGTTGCGGTCATTCGCTTATCCATCCAAAGCCTCGTTTCTTCGGGCCATTTCCCATGCATTCCTCACTGGCGGGAACACGGAGATGCCCGGTCTTGAATAACAATGACCGGTCAAGCCGTAAAGAACGATAGACACGCGTTCACTCAGAGGTCGAATCGCCCTTGGCCGTGACCGGGCTGTTTTCGCAAGAAGGCCCTCAACATTGCGCTTTCCATCTCGGCAGAAAGCAACGTAGAACAAGTGCATGGGAGAGGTTCTGGATCTCGCCGAGCGGGCATGGCAGGGGGAGCTTGCGCGGCAACATACACATCCGGGGCAAGCTCTGGTGGGCTTCGAAGAACTCGATCCCGAGATCGGTTTCATGTCCGCCTTCTCGAACGTCGGCGTCATCCGTACCGAAGAAGGACTGGTCTTCCTCGACACTTCCAGCCTCTTTCATGCAAAGGCCCTCCATACCTCCATCCGCGCCTGGACCGACAAGCGCGTGCATACAGCGGTCTATACGCACGGGCATGTGGACCACGTATTTGGTCTGGCCGCGTTCGAGGAGGAAGCCCGCGATCAGGGTCACCCTCCGACTCGCGTGATCGCGCACGAAGCGTGCCCCGCCCGATTCGAACGATACCGCATGACCAACGGCTACAATGGCATCGTCAACCAACGACAGTTCGGATTCCCCGAGCCGGTATTCCCCCGCAAGTTTCGCTTTCCTGACCATATGGTCGGTCTTGGCGAAACGATTCATGTCGGAGGAACGGAGATTCGGCTCTTTCACGACAAGGGCGAGACCGACGATCATCTATGGATCTTCTTGCCCGCACAAAAAGTTCTCTATACCGGAGACCTCTTCATTTGGGCTGCTCCCAACTGCGGAAACCCCCAAAAGGTGCAGCGCTACCCGCGGGAATGGGCCATGGCCCTGCGGAAGATGGCCGATCTGGGCGCCACAACTTTGCTGCCGGGCCATGGCCCGGTCATCCTGGGCGCGGACCGCGTTCGCCTGGCTCTGTCCGAAACAGCAGAATTGCTTGAAACCATCCTGGAACAAACTCTGACCCTGATGAATCAGGGGGCGTGTCTGGACGAAGTACTGCATAACGTCGTAATGCCCGAAGCACTTCTGGCGCGGCCTTATTTGCGGCCAGTATACGACGATCCGCGGTTCATCGTCCGCAACCTTTGGCGTCTCTACGGGGGCTGGTATGACGGGAATCCAGCCAACCTTCTGCCGGCTCCAGCCAGCGACCTCGCCAAAACACTCAGTGAACTTGCCGGCGGCCCGGAGAATCTGCTTGCCAGAGCGGAGCGAGAAGCAGAAAACGAACGTCTGGATCTGGCGTGTCATCTCATCGAGTTGGCGACTCAGGCCGAACCTGAAAATATCCGTCTCCATGAAGCGCGCGCCAGAATCTATCGAAGCCGAACCAAAGCCGAGATCAGCCTGATGTCTCAGGGTGTCTTCCGCGCGGCGGCCCGGGATAGTGAGAAAAAAATACCCAAGAGGAAACCATGAAAAAATTCATCATTCTGCAGCGAACGCTTCCGGCAGTCCTCGCTTTATTGCTGGCATCCTCGCCGGCAGGAGCGGAAACCCTGGAACCCAAAGAACATACTTTCCGCGTAGAACTGCCCGGAACCCCCACCCACAAGGAGCAATCTCGCAGCATCGGGATCGGAACGGTCACCTCGGAGAACTACATCGTGCAAAATCCTGCCAGCACCTACTTCGTCAGCGTGGTCACCATCCCCGGCTTCGCCAGCACCTTCACGCCGGACAGCGTTCTCTTCAACCAGACCCGCGACGGCATGCTCGATGACGTCAAAGGAACCCAGATCTCCTTCGAAGATTTTGAAGTCGATGGCCACGAAGGGAAATTACTCGTTTACGAGATGAGCCCTCCGGGCAAACCGAAGCATCTCGGCAAGGCCGAGTTCTTTCGCATGGGCAAGAAAATGTATCTCTTCGCCAGCCACGGGATCGCCAAGGATGCCCCGCAGAGAGAAGCGTTTCTTAAATCCGTTCAACTGACCGATTGAGGTCGATCAGCCGTTGCGCTCGCGGATGAAGGCCAATACCGGCGCTGGGTCCTTGAAGTTCTCCACTTGAAGGTCAGCACCCTCGTCGCGCAATTCCTCGGGCGACGCCAAGCCGGTTTCGACAGCAACGGCGGCCGCTCCGACCGCACGCGCGCATCGAATATCGTTGCGCGTATCACCGATCACCACGACGTTCTTCGGAGAAACTTCCCGGCCAAGGTGCCGTTCGGCATCTGCAATCGCGGCGGCGGCGACATCCCCACGGTCCGCGTGATCGTCGCCATAGCCACCAAAGAGAAACGGCGTGTGAATCTGATAGTGCGCAAGCTTGGCCCGGGCGGCGACCGCGACATTCCCGGTCAATAACCCGAGATAGGCCTCGTCCATCTCGGCCAACTCCGACAACAGTTCGGGCACTCCGGGCAAAACGTGTCCGGTTGCTCGCTCCAGCTCCGCGGGTAAATGATCGAGGTACATCTGCAGCAGCCGCAAGAAATTTTCTTCATCAACTGGGAGCTCGTACGCCACAAGTAAATCGCCAAGAATACCGCGATCCGTACGGCCGGCGATCTCCACTTTCGCCTCCGGAATATCAGGCCCCAGCTCCTGCCGCATCGCCGCGACCAGCGCGGCTCGCCCGGCACCCCCGGCAGTCAGCAAAGTTCCATCGATATCGAGAAGTACGACGACCATTGTCTATCGATAGCGCATCCCGAGAAGAGGTGCAGCCAGCGCGGGTTCGGTTTTGCTGGAACTGAGAACTATTCCGTCCTAGGATTCGGAATGGCCAGTGACCAAAAAGCAGACACTTTCGAGACGCCACCCTACGACGAAATCCCGGCGATCACCCGAAGTCATGTTGCCTTCCTCGAGTCCACCAATGATGAGGAGGCCTGGCTCAGCGCCGGCATGAAAAGCGTCATCATCCAGACCGTTGGCCGGAAATCAGGAAAGGCTCATAAAGTCGTACTGCCCTATTGGGCGGACGCCGGCGGCCATCGTATTCTGGCTGCATCCTACGCCGGAGGGCCGGTCAATCCCGCCTGGTATCATAACCTCGCGGATCGCCAGGCCAACCCGACCATCTGGGTCAAGGAACGCAGCTTCGAAGGACACCTGCGCGCCGATCTTCTGGTCGATGAGGACTACCGGACAGTATGGGACGGCCTGACCAGCGATCGCCCCTGGTACCTCGACTATCTCGCCAAAACCAAGCGCACGTCCATCCCGCTGATTCGCCTGATCGAACCCGAGGCGTAGCTTTTCCGGATTCAGTTTGACGCCGGCGAGCGCAAATCGGACGATAGGACATGGAACAAATTCGTATTCATGGACCGGACGACGTTCGCATGGACCAGCGGGAGCCTCAGGAACCGGGCCCGCGAGACGCCCTTATTTCGGTACGCGCCTGCGGCATTTGCGGCAGCGATGTCGGTTACGTGAAACTCGGCGGCGTCGCAGGGCCCGCATCGGAACCTACGCCGATCGGTCACGAACTCGCCGGCGTCGTTCTGAAGACCGGTGCTGAGGTACAAGGCCTCCCGCCGGGAACGCGCGTGATTCTGAATCCGATGGGCGGCGGAAACCAGATCGGCAATGGGGGCCCGCAAGGCGGATTCACCCCCGAACTTCTGGTACCCAACGTCGCCGCCGGCGACGTTCTTTTTCCCATCCCGGATGATCTCTCGGACGCACAGGCTGCCCTGGCCGAACCGCTCGGGGTCGGGATGCAGGCCGTCAATCGAGCCGGACTGCAACCGGGCGAAAAAGCCGTCATTTTCGGTGCCGGTCCGATCGGATTGATGGCGCTCGCCACCTGCAGGTACCGCGGCATCGACGATGTTGTTGTTGTGGACCTTTCGGACAAGCGTCTCGCACTCGCCCGAGACCTTGGTGCGCGCGCGACGCTCTCGCCGGCCAATGGAACTCTGTGGAAAGAGCTCGCCGAAATTCAGGGAAAGGGCAGTTGGCTGCAGATGCCGATCATGGCCGGGGCAGATGCCTTCATCGAGGCGTCTGGTGCCGGCCCGGTGCTTCCCGATATCGTCGCAAACGCAAAGGAGAATGCGCGGATCGCCATTGTCGCACTCCACCGGACACCCATTCCCATCGACTTCATGTCGGTGATGGCCAAGGGACTGACTCTGATCGGCTCGATCGCCTACCCCGAGAATTATACCGACATGATCTCGATGCTCCGCGAAGTTGACCTCACACCCGCGATCACGCATCGATTTCCGCTTCAGAAATTCTCCGAAGCCCTGCAGGTCTCGCAAGACCCCGAGGCCGGGGGCAAGGTCATGATCGAGTTTGAAAGCTAATCAGAGCCTTCAAGCTATCAGGGCCGGCCCCGCCTGCCTCAGACGGCGAGCGGACTCGCCGGAAGTTCGGTAGCACCCATCAAAAATGCATCGACGCCACGGGCAGCCTCACGACCCTCCCAGATCGCCCAGACCACCAACGACTGGCCTCGCCGGGCATCCCCGCAAGCAAAGACGCCGGGAACGCTGGTCGCATAATCGCTGTCCGCAACCACGTTGCCACGTCCATCGAGTTCGACGCCGAATTGTTCCAGGAGCGGTTTTTCCGGTCCCAAAAAGCCCATCGCCAGAAGCACCAGATCAGCTTTGAGGACAAATTCGCTGTCTGGCACTTCCTTCATTTGCGGACGGCCTCCGTCTTCGGCAGGTGTCCACTCCAAACGGATGCCGTGCAACTCGTTGACGTTACCGTCAGCGTCGCCAGTGAGCTTTTTGGTATTGATACTCCACTGCCGCTCGACACCCTCCTCATGCGAAGACGAAGTGCGCATGATCATTGGCCAATAGGGCCAGGGCGCGATCCCTTCCTCGCGACCCTCCGGCGGTTGCGGCAAAAGCTCGAATTGGGTCACGGACTCGGCACCGTGCCGGTTTGACGTGCCCAGACAATCCGAGCCGGTATCGCCGCCACCAATGATGACAACGTGCTTCCCCGTCGCCATGATCTGACCAGCCACTTCGTCACCGGCAACAACCTTGTTCTGCTGGGGCAGAAAGTCCATCGCGAAGTGAACTCCATTGAGTTCACGGCCCGGCACCTCGAGGTCTCGGGGAGATGTCGAACCGGCAGCAATCATTACCGCATCGAATTGCTCTGAAATTTCTTCTGCCGTGATATCGACGCCAACAGCCGTATGGGTGCGAAAGGTAACGCCCTCCGCTTCCATCTGCTCGACGCGTCGGTCGATCAGGTGTTTCTCCATTTTGAAATCGGGAATTCCATATCGGAGCAGACCACCCGCGCGACTCTCTCGCTCGAAGACGGTTACGTCATGGCCGGCGCGCGCCAGCTGCTGAGCCGATGCCAGCCCGGCGGGCCCGGAACCAATAATCGCAATTTGCTTGCCCGTCTTGTTCTCCGGCGGACAGGGCTTGACCCACCCCTCCTCCCAGGCTCGTTCGATGATCTGTTTCTCGACCTGCTTGATTGTGACCGGATCACTATTGATGTTGAGCACACAAGCTTCTTCGCAGGGTGCGGGACAGATCCGTCCGGTGAATTCCGGGAAGTTGTTGGTGGAATGCAGGCGGTCAATCGCATCCTCCCATCGACCGCGGAAAACCAGGTCGTTCCAGTCCGGAATAATATTCCCGAGAGGACAGCCGGTGTGGCAAAACGGAATGCCGCAATCCATGCAACGCGAAGCCTGCTCGCGCATCTCGCCTTCCGCATGCTTGCCTTCCAGCTCGCGATAATCCTTCAACCGGTCCTCGACGGGACGCCGGCCGGGAAGTTCTCTTGTGACCTCGAGAAAACCTGTCGCCTTACCCATGATACTCTCCCTTAAACCGTCGCCGCCGGTATTTCGGCGGCCTTGCGTTTACGCTCTTCCAGAACCCGTCGATAGTCCGTGGGCATCACTTTCCGGAAGGCGTGTACCTGCTCATCCCAATCTGCCAAAATCTCGGCCGCGACCGTGCTCTGCGTATAGGTCTGGTGACGCCGGATCAGATCGAAGACAAACTCGCTGTCCTCGGAGTCCAAAGATTCCAACTCCACCATACCTGCATTCAGGTTGTCGGAAAACTTTTTCTTCGGGTCGAAGATATACGCGATCCCCCCGCTCATACCCGCCGCGAAGTTCCGACCCGTGGGGCCAAGTACGACCACCCGACCGCCCGTCATATACTCACAGCCGTGATCGCCGATACCCTCCACGATCGCTGTGACGCCCGAATTTCGAACACAGAAACGCTCTCCAGCGAGACCTCGCAGGAAAACCTCACCGCCGGTGGCTCCATATAGAGACACGTTTCCGACAATGCTGTTTTCTTCCGGGACAAAAGTCGAAGCGGCCGGCGGATGGACCACCATGCGGCCGCCGGACATCCCCTTGCCGAAATAATCGTTGGCATCACCCTCGAGCCGAATGGCCACACCGTTGGCAAGGAAACAGCCAAAACTTTGACCGGCAGATCCGCTAAAATGAATGTTGACGGTCTCGGGCGGTAAACCCTCAACCCCATGCCGGCGGGAAATTTCGGCGGAGAGCATCGTGCAGGCCGTCCGGTTCACGTTGCGGATGGGCAAAGCGAACTCCACCCGCTCTCGCCGCTCGAGAGCATCGCGAGCCAATTCGATAATCTGATTGTCCAAAGCTCCGGCAAGACCATGGTCCTGATCTTCAATGCACGAGATCGCGACCGAATCGGGAACCTCGGGCTTGTGGAGAATCTGGGTCAGATCAATCCCGCTTGCTTTCCAATGATCGATCGCCTCGCGCGCGTCCAGCAAATCCACCCGGCCGACCATCTCCTGAAGAGTCCGGAAGCCAAGCTCGGCCATGATCTCGCGGATCTCCTCCGCGATGAAAGTCATCAGATTGACCACATGCTCAGGCTTGCCGGCAAACTTCTCACGCAGCACGGGATTCTGAGTCGCGATTCCGACGGGACACGTGTTCAAATGACAAACCCGCATCATGATGCAGCCCGAGGCGATCAGCGCCGCACTGGCAAAGCCGAATTCCTCGGCCCCGAGAAGCGCCGCGATCGCAACGTCACGACCGGTCTTGAGCTGGCCGTCCGTCTCCACGCGAATTCTTCCGCGCAGATCATTCATCACCAACACTTGCTGCGTTTCGGCCAGGCCGAGCTCCCACGGTCCACCGGCATGCTTCACCGAGGTAAGGGGTGAAGCCCCGGTCCCACCTGAAAAACCCGAAACCAGAACCACATCGGCTTTGGCTTTCGAGACACCGGCCGCCACTGTGCCGACACCGATCTCGCTCACCAGCTTCACGCTGACCCGCGCATGCTTGTTGGAGTTCTTGAGATCGTGAATCAGCTGCGAGAGGTCCTCGATCGAATAAATATCATGATGCGGTGGGGGTGAAATCAGACCGACACCCGGGGTCGAGTACCGAATGCTCGCGATATAGTCGTCCACCTTATGTCCGGGAAGCTGTCCACCTTCGCCCGGCTTCGCACCTTGCGCCATCTTGATCTGGAGCTCGTCGGAGTTGACGAGGTAGTGACTTGTCACGCCGAAACGGCCCGAAGCCACCTGCTTGATGGAACTCCGCCGCGAGTCTCCGTTTTCCTCGGGGGTGTAGCGTACGGGGTCTTCCCCACCTTCGCCGGTGTTCGAGCGACCACCCAAACGGTTCATCGCGATCGCCAGATTCTCATGGGCTTCGCGACTGATCGAACCAAGCGACATCGCGCCGGTTTTGAAACGCTTTACGATTTCCGATGCGGGCTCGACCTCGTCGAGAGGAACCGGGCGCCCCTGACGGAACTTCAACAGCCCACGAATCGTGCAGAACCGCTTGTCTTCGTCTGTCGCCAAGTCGCTGAACTGCTTGAACATCTTGTAGTTACCAGCACGAACGGCGTGCTGGAGTTTCGCGACCGTCTCCGGGTTGTACATATGGTGCTCACCGCGACGACGCCACTGGTATTGGCCGCCAACATCGAGTTCACCATCGAGTGCCGGTGCCACCGCAAAGGCATGGTGGTGACGCATCCCTGTTTCGCGAGCGATAACGCCGATATCAATGCCTTCGATCCGGCTGGCCGTGCGCGTAAAGTATTTGTCGATCACCGAAGTCGCTACACCAACCGCCTCATAGATCTGGGCACCTCGATAAGACTGCAAGGTCGAGATTCCCATCTTCGACATCACCTTCATCAGGCCTTTGCCGAGGGCCTTGAGATAGTTCTCGACAGCCTCCTCGTAGGAGATCTCTCGCCCGGTCCAATCAGACATCAGGCCATCCCGGATCATTTTCTCGAGAGTTTCGAACGCCAGGTAAGGGTTGATGGCTCCAGCCCCGTAGCCTGCGAGCAAAGCGTAATGCTGCACTTCGCGTGGCTCTCCCGATTCGATAACCAGACCACAATGCGTTCGAGTTCCTTTTCGAATCAAGTGCTGATGGACGGCCCCGCAGGCGAGCAACGCCGGAATCGGAGCATGCGTCTCGTCCACACCACGATCCGAAAGGACGAGGATGGTTGCTCCATTATCGACGGCAGTCTCCGCAGCTTCGCTGAGAGCATCGAGAGCCTTCTCGAGACCGGCTGTTCCGTCCTTCGCCAGATAGAGAGTCGACAAGGTTGTCGAGAAAAACCCGGGATGCGAGAAGGACTTCAGGCGCGCGAGCTCTTCGTTGGTGAGAATCGGCTGCTCCAGAGCCAACTGCCGACAATGTTTCGGAGTCTCCTCAAAGAGGTTTTGCTCCGAGCCAATGGTCGTCTTCAGCGACATGACCATCTCTCCCCGAATCGGGTCGATTGGCGGGTTGGTGACTTGAGCAAAAAGTTGTTTGAAGTAGCCGTAGAGAAGCTGCGGACGATCCGATAGTGCGGCGAGCGGCGTGTCGGTTCCCATCGAACCGGTTGCCTCGATGCCATCTCTGGCCATCGGCATCATGAGAATCTTCAGATCCTCATTCGTGTAGCCGAAGGCTTGCTGCAGAGAGACCAGCTCGCCTTCTTCGTGCCCGGTCGGCACAGCCGTCGCGTCTACCTCCGGCAGGTCTTTCAGTTGCACGAGATTATTGTCAAGCCACTCCCGGTAGGGGTGGCGCTGCATCATCTCGGTCTTGATCTCCTCATCGTCAATGATGCGACCCGCTTCGGTATCCACAAGAAACATGCGACCCGGCTGCAGCCGGCTTTTCTGGGCAACGTTTTCGGGTTCGATTTCGAGAACACCGACCTCCGAGGCCATGACCACCATTCCATCCTTGGTCACCACGTAGCGGGAGGGGCGCAATCCGTTGCGGTCGAGGATCGCACCGATCACTTTTCCATCGGTGAAGGCCACTGACGCCGGCCCGTCCCAAGGTTCCATCAGGCAGGCATGATATTCGTAGAAAGCTTTCTTCTCGTCGCTCATCCCCTCATGCTTCTGCCAAGCTTCGGGGATCATCATCATGACAGCATGCGGCAGAGATCGCCCGGTTCGCAGCAAAAGCTCGAGTCCGTTGTCGAAGCAGGCCGAATCTGAACCCATCTCTTCGATCACGGGCGAAATTTTCCGGACATCTTCGCCAAACGAAGGCGAGGAAAACATGCTCTCACGCGCACGCATCCAATTCGCATTCCCGCGCAGAGTATTGATCTCGCCGTTATGCGCCATCAGACGATACGGGTGGGAACGATCCCAGGTCGGAAGCGTATTTGTGCTGAATCGCTGGTGGACCAGCGCCATGCAGCTCTTGAATTCGGGATCCTTCAAATCGAGATAGAATTCCCCAACTCGCTCCGGCAACAGCAGTCCCTTGTAGACGATTGTCGTCGAGGAAAGACTCGACACATAGAAGCGCTCGCTATCGGGGATCCCGGACTGCCGGACCGCTTCCTCGACGCTTTTGCGAATGACATAGAGTTTTCGCTCGAAGTCCTGACCCGCTTCTGTTCCTTCCGGCGCGCCAATGAAAATCTGGCGAATCTCGGGCATCGACTCGCGGCCCAACCAACCACATTGGGAGTCATCCACCGGGACACGACGCCATCCAAGAAATTTCTGGCCTTCTTCATGAACTGCTTTTTCGAACAGTTCGAGACAGGTGTTGAGCTGAAAGACATCGCGGGGCAGAAACACCATGCCAATCGCATATCGGCCCTGCGGAGGCAGAGGCATCTGAATGCTCGCTGCCTCACGGTCGAAGAAACCGTGCGGAATCTGGGTCAGAATTCCACATCCGTCTCCGGTTTCCGGGTCGCAGCCACAGGCCCCGCGGTGGGTGAGCTTGTCGAGAATCTCGAGACCTTTACCGATGATATCGTGGGTCTGCTCGCCGTTCATCTTGACGACAAAGCCAACCCCGCAAGCGTCTGATTCGGATTCCGGGCGGTACAAACCGGAGGCGGCTCCGTCCTTGAATCGCTGCTTCATTTCCTCGTAGCTGACACGCTGGTTTTCAGGCGGACTGGATTTCTCAATTTTCATGGTTTTGCCTTTCCTGCCGTTCCTGCGCCGTCTTGCGGGCGGGCAGCTTGCGTGGCGAATTCGAACTCCGCCCATTTCTCCGCCTCGAACCACCATCGCGCCGAGTGACGTGCTCCCCGATCGGCAACTGGGAACGTTCGGTATGGGTGGAGAGGACGACGGTAGTCTCGGTGCGCACCACTCCGGCGAGGCCGCGGATTCTGCTGATCAGATTTTCCAACCCTTCCGTGGTCGGAGCCTTCACCTTGAGAAGCAAGGTATGATGGCCGGTGACGTGATGGCATTCCAAGACGCCCTCGATCGAGACCACGGTTTCCTCGAACACACTCAAGCCACCTGGCGTCTCCACAACGACGCCGATAAAAGCTGTGACATCGAGACCGAGTTCTCTGGAGCCGAGAACGGCTGAATAGCCGCGGATCACGCCGGATTGTTCCAGCTTCTCGATTCGCTCACTTACCGACGGCGCGGACAGTCCTACCAAGTCGCCAATTCTGGCGAGCGGACTCTTGCAGTCCTGCTGCAGCGTTTGCAAGATCGCGACATCCGTAGCGTCGAGACCCGGGTCTTCACCGTTTCCGAATTTCATAAGGCTCCTAAGGGGGGAAGCCTTATGGATAACGAACCAAATTCGCCTCTGTCAACCTTTCCTAAGGTTATACAGCCTCTCGGTCTAGCTCACTTCGGCTCTTGCCTTGGCCACAATTTCCTCTACGTGGCGGCGGATCTCAGCCAATCGGACTTCGCTTTGCGCCTCGAAACGCAACACCAGTGCCGGCTGGGTATTTGAGGCTCGGACCAGGCCCCAACCGTCTCCGAAGTCGGCCCGAACTCCATCTATGTCATTGATTTCTCTCTCTTTTCGGAGATATTCCTTGGCTCGTTCGGCTACCGCGAACTTGATATCGTCCTCACAATCCACCCGGATTTCGGGAGTCGTGAAGGAGGGTGGTAATCCGGCGAGCAGATCGAGGACGTCGCCTTCGGTCGACGCGAGAATTTCCAGCAGGCGGGCCGCGGCGTAGAGGGCATCGTCGTAGCCGAAAAATCGGTCGGCAAAAAACATATGCCCGCTCATCTCGCCGCCGATCGCCGCTCCAGTTTCCTTCATCTTGGCCTTGATCAGGGAGTGCCCGGCCTTCCACATGATCCCCTGGCCGCCCAGTCGATCGATTTCGTCATAAAGGCGCCGGGAGCATTTGACCTCGCTGATAATCACCGCGCCCGGCTTTCGGGCGAGAATTTCCCGGGCGAAAATCACCAGCAGTTCATCGCCCCAAATGATCTGGCCTCCCGGGGCAACGACTCCGATACGGTCCCCATCCCCATCCAGAGCAACACCGAGGTCCGCTCGCTCGCGTTCCACGGCCGCCTGCAAATCGACGAGGTTCTCGGCAACGGTCGGATCGGGGTGGTGGTTCGGGAAGCGCCCATCAGGCTCGCAGTGCAGAGGAATGACCTCGCAACCCAATGCACCCAAAACCTGCGGCGCAGCCGGTCCGGCAGCGGCATTGCCCGCATCCACGACGACCTTCAATGGGCGGGACAGGGTCCCGATCTCCCCCTCGCAGAAAGCGATATAGGAAGGGAGGATATCGTGCTTGCGGGCCTCGCCCGCACCGATTTCGAAATCACCGGCGAGAACCTCCTCTCGGAGTTGGTAGATCGCCTCTCCGTGAATCGCTTCCTGCCCCTGGCAGATCTTGAAGCCGTTGAACTCCCCGGGGTTGTGGCTTGCCGTGATTTCGACACCCCCGTCCACCCCCAATTCAAACAGGGAGAAATACAATAAGGGAGTTGGCACCATGCCGATATCCATCACATTGGTGCCGGTGCTCAGGATACCGGAGATGACTGCCTCCGCGTAAGCATCCGATGTCGCGCGGCAATCGCGACCGACCGTCAGCGATGGCGTCTTGGCCGGGTGGGCGCGCCGCGCGCGTGTCCCCAGCGCGCAACCCAGAGCACGAGCGAAATCTGCATCGAAATCCTCATCGGCAATCCCGCGGATATCGTATTCTCGAAAAATCTTCGGATTCAGTTTCATCTCTAGGAGTTATCCTCAGGCATGGGGTGGGCGATGTCGAGGTGCGAGCTCCATCGCCAACTGGATGGCCGCCCGCATGCTCCGTGGGTCGGCCGGAGCCTTTCCGGCTCGATCGAAAGCGGTTCCGTGGTCGGGAGAAGTCCGCACAAAGGGAAGCCCCAATGTCACGTTGACCGCTCCGTGTACGTCCCTCTGCTTGATCGGGATCAATCCCTGGTCGTGGTAAAGGGCGACCACCGCATCATGTTCGGGACCCATCGCGGAAAATAGAGCATCTGCCGGGACCGGACCGAAAGCATTGATTCTCGACGCACGCGCCTTCCGAATCGCGGGAGCAAGAATTCTGTCCTCTTCGTCGCCATAGACGCCCCCATCCCCGGCATGCGGGTTCAAGGCGGCCACCGCCACCTTGGGCCGCTGCAGATCCCACCAAAGCTTCAAATGGCGGTGTGTGATCGCGATCGTCTCCCGAACGCCGGCAATATCGAGAGCGGCGGGAACATCGCGCAAAGCCATATGGGATGTGACCAGAACAACGCGCAGATCGCCTGCGACCATCATCAGACGAACGCCTTTGGCACCCGTCAATTTGGCCAGAATCTCCGTATGGCCCGTGCGCGCCAGTTGAGCACGGGCCAACCACTCCTTGCTCAGCGGCGCCGTCACAATCGCATCAGCACGGCGTGCCAAAGCCAGCCCGGTCGCCGCCAACAGGGAGGCATACGCCATCCGTGCCCCCGCAAGAGTCGGCTTTCCCGGCTTGCGCTCGGAACGCTTCAGCGGGGCCACCCCCGCGGGAAGCAAAATGGGAAAGCCTCGGGTCGGTATTTCCCCGGCGGCCGCTGCCTCGGAGTCGACCAGCGGAAAATCCATCGCCAAACCGATACGAGCCGCTGCATCCTCGACCGAACCGGGATCTCCCACCAACAAAAACGAGCCCTTGGGCCGCGGTCGCGAGGTCAGGGCGCGGAGGGTCACCTCGGCACCAACACCCGCCGGATCGCCGAGGGTCACCGCAATCCGGGCCGATGCGAGCTTAGATGCGGATATCGATGACATGGTCCTCGCGGAGATCCTCGTCTGCCCAGCTATCGAATCGCTCCTGAATGGCCTCGGCATAGAGCCTGTCACGGATCTGCTCCTGGATCTGATCCAGAGGGACGAGATCTGCCTGATCGCGAGAATCGACTTTCAAGATGTGCAGGCCCACCGGGCTCCGCACCGGATGGCTGATATCACCCGCGGGCAGAACAAAGGCGACCCTTTCGATCTCGGGCATCATCTGACCCTTCTTGATGGTGCCCAGCTTGCCGCCGTCTGGGGCATCCGGAGCCTCGGAAACTTCGCGCGCGACCTTGGCAAAACTCTCCCCCGACACCAATCGCAGATGCGCTCGGCGTGCCTTTTCCGCAACCGCATCCGCCGCATCCCCGGTTGCTCCCGGGGGAACCAGAAACAGGATATGACTCAGTTCGACGGCCGCCGGAACGGAGAATTGCTCCGGGTTTTCCTTGTAAAAGCGAGCAACATCCTCGTCCGTGATATTCACTTTCTGACGAATATCCCGCGAAACCAGCTGATTCTTCAGCAATTCACGCCGGACTTGGCGTCGATAGCCCTGTTCATCGAGACCCTGCTGGGCGAGGGCCGCCAAAAGAGTCGCCTGATCGAGATCGTTGGCCTGCATGATCTGGTCCATATAGGCCTGCACGTCCTGACCTGTGACATTGAGGCCCAACTGCTGCGCCTGCATCGAGATCAGGGTATCCGTAATCAGACCGTCGAGAATATCGGTTTTTTGTTCCTCGCTGAGTGCCCCCAGTTTCTGGCCACCCGTATTGTGAACAATATACTGTTCATATTGGTAGAGTGTAATCGGAAAGCCGTCGACCACCGCGATGACGCGGTTCACCAATCGAGCCGATGCCGGCGTACTGATGCCCAACACGAGCATTACGACCACCAGGCCGCTCAGGCTTTTTCCCCTTTGTAAAAGTCCCATATCTCTTTCCTTACCCGAGAGATCCTGCCGGGAACAAACTCTGCCCATTTGCCATGTCCTCGGACACGGCACGCCGCTGATCCCGAGCTTTATCTTCCGCAAACGAAGCTTTCTCTTGACCCAAGCCGAATTCGGGGTGGATAGTTTCGTCAGAGATCACGGAGCAAGTTCAATGCTCCGCAAGGGGGGGTGTATGCGCGCGGATTTTTTCAAGCTTGGGACCATCGCTGTTTTGGCCGGATTGCTCGGGGCAGGCACCGCTCTGGCAGACCCACGACCGATCGACGGCAAACTTCTGAAACTCAAGACGGACAAGGGCCCCTCAAAAAACCTTTTTCTCTTCAAGGCAGTCAAACAGCCCGACATTCAGGCCATTCCGGACCCCACAGTCGACACGACACTGCTGCTCCGTTGGGAGACCAGCGATAGTGCCGGCCGCACGGATGCCATCAATCTCGACAGCAATTTATGGAAAGGTCTCGGTAAGCCCGCCGGGAGCAGCGGTTGGAAATACAGCGATCGGGACGCGACCGAAGGTGGCGTGAAGGTCTTGTTGATCAAACCCGGTGCCAAGGGCGGCCTTCTCAAGATTCTCGCCAAAGGTGCGGCCTGGACCGGCGTTCCGAGTGGTTCGCTTACCGCTACTCATCTTGACCTCTATATTGGAGACGACCAATATTGCGCGACATGGGATGGCTCGACCGGGGACGTGAAAAAGAATGATCCGGCCGGCTTCTTCCTGGTCAAGGACTTCGACGCGCCGGGCACCTGCGCTGATGCGATCTGCGGCAACGGCCGCGTGGAAAGCGGCGAGGAATGTGACTCGGGCACGGCGGCCGGCGCCGACGGATGCAACCAGAACTGTCTTTTCGAGCCAGTGGTCCCCAGTACCTTCGAGACAATTCAGGACAAGATCTTCAATCCCGGCTGTGCCCTCGCCGGTTGCCATGGCAGCGGGTCCGAGCAGGGAAATCTGGGGCTGGAAACCGGAGTTTCTCTGGGGAATCTGGTCAACATCGACTCGTTCAACCCCCAGGCCGTCGTGCCGCTCCGGATCGATCCGGGGGTGACCCGTGACGACAGCTACCTCTTCCGGAAGATCGCCGCTCGAACCCTCGGCGGTGCATATGCAAACCCGGGCGGAGCCGGAATGCCCTACGCTGACCCGGTCAGCTCCGATTGTCTTCAGGCGTTGGGCGATTGGATTGAGGCCGGCGCTCCGGCCTCCGGGAATGTTGCTGCTGCCGATACCCTCCTGATCAACGCCTGCTTCTGAAACTTTGGCGGCCGGGGATCACGAACCCCGATGCATCACCGCAGACCCCGAAACCCCGGCAAGAGCTGGACGAGGGTTCGGGGACCTGCGGGTGCACTTCGGCCAGCTTCCATTAGAATGCAGCCATGAGATTCCCTCGCCCAATTCACGCCGTTCTCTTCGATATGGATGGCATCCTGCTGGATACGGAAACGATCTACACCGAGGTCACCCAGGATTACGTCGCTCAGTGGGGCAAGACTTTCGACTGGTCCATCAAATCTCATATGGTCGGTCGACCCGCGATCGAGGCTGCCACCTACCTCGTTGAGGCCCTCGATTTGCCGATCTCTCCTGCGGACTATCTAGCCGACCGCGAAGAGCATCTTCTCGAGCGAATGGGATCCGCCAAGGCGCTCCCCGGAGCTGAAGAACTCACACGGGCCCTTCACGAGGCAGGGGTACCCATTGCGGTCGCGACCAGCTCGCCGCGCAAATTCTTCGAGAGAAAAACAGGACACCACGCGGCCTGGTTCTCCCTCTTCGATGCCATCATCACAGGTGACGATTCCAGAATCGGCAAAGGAAAACCCGCACCCGATATCTTCCTGCTCGCAGCCGCCGCGATTGAGGCGGATCCGACGAAAGCTCTCGTGATCGAGGACTCACCTGCCGGAGTAACCGCCGGCGCTGCCGCCGGGGCCCAGACCCTCGCGGTCCCGCACACCGGTATGGATCGCGGTAAACTCGAACATGCCGATCTGATTGTCGACAGCCTGACCGAGATCGATTTGGGCGCTCTCGGCCTCACCGACACACCGGCACCCGACGCCTGATGAAGCAACGGGATACCGTGGCCCTTAATGCGGTGCCGTAGATCCAATCTCCTCAAGGGCCCACCGACTGGTATCTTCCGGCAAATCAGGAAGGTTGGTGATGAACTCCTCGTAGGTGTCGCCGGCGAGGTTCCTTTGAAGGTTGGCGGCAAGCACCTGATGGAAATCACGAGCGACCCGCTCGCCGAAGAGGTTCAATCTCTTCAGCGTCGGAATCACAAACCCCTGAATCGCGCCGAACTTGCGGTTGCCCTTCTCGTCGAGCGAAGGGCCCGCAGGCACTTCCTTGCGCACCGATTCCAATAACGCCTCGAGATCGACACCCGCGGCCTGCCAGAGCGCGAAAACTTCGGTCGCGAGCGTCGCATCGTTACGCCGATCGACCAGCGCCGACGCACAGCTGAGGGCGAAGTCTTCCAGAGATTCGCGCTTTTCTTTTGTGAGCAACGGAACCGCCTGCGAGACATAGAGAACCCCATAGGCATGGTGTCGGGCCTCGTCGCGCGCGACATAGGTCAACAGATCCTTGAGCAAAGGCTCCTGGGTGAGGTTCCTCATCTCCTTGAAGCTGTGCAGGGCGAGTCCCTCAATCACGATCTGCATGCCGACTAATTTCTCCAACCAATCCCCGGTCGAGAGCGTTGCATCCAGAATCTGCTTGAGCGGCTTGGCGACCGGTTGCACTTCATCCAGTTTTTCAATGTAGCGCGCGAAGACCTCGACGTGTCGTGCCTCGTCCATGGTCTGGGTTGCGGCGTAGAACTTCGCGTCGGTATGCGGCACGCAGTTGACCAATTGCGAGGCCACCAGAAGTGCCCCCTGCTCTCCGTGCAAAAAGTTGCTCAGTCGGAAGGATGCTGTCCGGCGCATCACCTCCCAGCGGACGTCCTCGTGCAGAGACTGCCAATAGGAACATTTCTCGAACGGGATCCCGAATCCCAGAGGCGTCGTTTGGAAAAGCTCGTGGTCAATTTCCCGATCCCAGTCGAGATCTCGCTCGGAAATCCATTGGTTTTCGGCAGCCTTGATATAAAGGCGGCGCAGCTCTTCTACCTCGGAACCGTAATTCCACTGGTAGACGGCTTCCATTGCCGTTTCGAGTCCGGGGTCCTGTGTGTCTGTCGTCAGCGCAAATTTTGTCATTATCCCCGCTCTCCCTATCCCCGACTCGGGCTCTCCCAAGTCGACAGAACTTCCGCCAGCAGCGTCGGTCGGTCCGTCATGAGTCCATCCACGCCGAGTGCGAGCAGTTGCTCCATCTCGTCACGATCGTCGACGGTCCAAACGTGAACTTCCAAACCTCGACTATGTGCCCCGGCCACAAATTCTGCGGTCACCAGCGGTGTTCCCAGAAATGTGCTGGGAACCTGCAGCGCGAATCCGACCGGCTCGTAGGAGTCCAGTTCACCGGCCTCCATCGCCTCCAGAAAGGAGACGACGTCCTCGGTCGCATACCCCAGAAGAACTCCGCTTGACTCGAGGCGAATTCGATCCATCAAGCTTTTATGCTCGGCGGCCACCAGGCTCCGGCCCAGTGCCCCTTCGCCAGCCAGAACGGCCATCACGTCCTGAACAATATCCGGCTCGGCTTGCTTGATCTCCATATTGAGGGGCACGTCGGGAAATTCCTGACAAACCTCCGCCAGAGTCGGAATTTGCAGTCCTCGACCGCGAAAGGAGTTGGTGCCCTTTTCGTCCACAAATTGGTAGCCGGCATCCAATTCCCGGAGCTGGGCAAAGGTATGTTGCCGCAACTCACCCGAACCATTGGTTGTGCGTTCAAGGGTCGGGTCATGAAAGACCACGATTGTTCCATCCGAGGAAGCGTGCACATCGAGTTCCAGGTGGTCGGCTCCTGCAGCGATCCCGTGACGAAAGGCTTCGAGTGTATTCTCCGGGGATTCAAGCGAACCCCCGCGATGAGCAAAAAAGCGAGGGCGTGGGTGTCCAGCGTAGTCCATGCTTCTCAGAAATACAGCGATCGCCCGCGTGTCAAGTCGATGCTGGCTTGCGGCGGCCCTCGCGTCGCAGTTCCCAATAGAGTCCGAAGAGTTC
The DNA here is from genome assembly GCA_029248525.1 of Candidatus Binatia bacterium. Classification (NCBI taxonomy): domain Bacteria; phylum Candidatus Binatota; class Binatia (SeqCode); species Binatia bacterium. Next base: position 254,478 of record JAQWJE010000049.1, on the reverse strand, counting down.
CTGGAAAGCCCGCAAGATCACGCGCAGGTCCCCCCCGGAGGAAACCCCCGCCTCCCGGGGCAGATGTCCGACCGGGCATTCCATCAGGCGTGATCCGCGCGAAACGATGCGAGCCAGCAACTCCGCGGAGAACATGGCGCCGGTTGCCTGCACTTCGAGTCCCTGAAGGGCCTCTCGACGAAAGAGCTTGAACGCACAATCGATGTCCCGAACCGGGACATCGAGGAGACTCCGAATCAATAGATTCCACGCGTGGGCATTTGCTCGACGCAGAGCGTTGTCCTGACGTCCCACGCGGTATCCGACCACCACATCATGATCAGCTATCTCCTCGACGAGACCCTGCAGACTCTGAATCTCGAATTGGCGATCTCCGTCGGTGAAAAAGGCGAACTCCATCGTACCCGCCTGCAACCCCGTCCAAACCGCCGCGCCGTAGCCTCGATTCGCCTCATGTCGGATGACGCGCACGCGAGAATCACGGTCGGCAACTGCCTGAGCGCGGGCAAAGGTGGCGTCGGTTGAACCATCGTCTACGACAATAATTTCGAAGACTTCGGCAAATTCCGGCAAACCCTCGAGCATATCATGCAGCATGGCCTCGACATTGGCTTCCTCATTATGCGCCGGGAAAGACGCCGAGAGTTCTGGCAAACGATGCATCATGGAATGGACCCCCCCTTCGAAGGAAGGTACCGCTAGTTTTGCAGATGACCGCGACAATTCCCAATTCCGACGCAGGACCGCCCTCGCGAACCCATCCCCGCGATGCCCTATGGCTGACCCTTGGGGCCCTCGCCGTATACTGGGCGACCAACGACGGCACTTTCATGTTCTTCAACTACCATCTGCATTTGGCCGTCTCGTTTCTGGAGGGCCGCACCTGGATCGCCGATCCGCCGTCCTGGCTGACTGAATTCGCCTGGTCGGGGGGGCGTCCCTACGTCTACTTCGACCCTTTCCCGGCGATTTTTTTGATTCCCTTCGCTCAGGCAGGAGGGCTCGCTGTCAATCTGGCCTATGTATCGATCGGTGTCGGCGCTGCCAATATCGGTCTGATGCGGCTTCTGCTGGGCCAGTTGCGCGTGGCTCGGGGCAACGCGAACCTGACTTGCCTTCTCTTCGCATTCGGAACCGTTCACTTCTTTGCCGCCGAGTTCGGAAACACGTGGCTACTCGCCCACCTGCTCGCCTGTGCCGGTCTGACTCTGGCGTTCCTCGAAGCAACCGGTCGCGCCAATGCCTTCCTGACCGGAGTTTTCTGCGCTGTCGCGGCAACCAGCCGCTCTCCAAGCTTGCTGGGAGCGCCCGTATTCCTCTTTCTGCTCTGGCAGCGCGAGAAATCTCTCCGCACGATCTTCGAGTTCGGTTTGCCCTTCGCCCTGACTGCAGCCCTGCTCGCAGCCTACAATATTGCTCGCTTCGGAGACCCTCTCGACAACGGTTATATCGTGGCCAACCAGGCACTCCTGGCCCCCGAGCACGGATCGTTCAGCTGGCGCTATCTCGGCCAGAACCTTCGACATTATTTCCTCCTCCTCCCGACAGTGGAAAAGACCTGGCCGTACCTCAAGCTGACCGATCATGGATTGAGCCTGATCGCCACAACCCCCGCTCTCCTGCTTCTCCTGCGGCGGGGGTGGAGTTCCGGGGCTCCCGATGCCGCGCTCCTCGGCCGGGCCTCCCTGGCCGGAGCCGCCATGATCTTTTCCATGTACCTCTTGTATTTCTGGGATGGCTGGCGGCAATTCGGCAGCCGCTACACCCTCGACTTTACCCCATTTCTGATCGTGGCATTGGCTCTCCGCAACGACCCGCGGCCCGGCCTTCGACCGTGGATCTGGCCAGCCGCGATCGCAATTTCCTGCGCCATCAACATATGGGGCATCTGGTATTGGCAAACCTTTCTGAATTGAATCGAAGCCCTTCCCCTGATGCGGCAAATTCCGATAGGCTTCATCCCGATCCGATGGTGAGTTCCCCGCTGGTAATTATTCCCGCCTACAATGAGGCGCGCTTTGTCGGCGAGACAGTCCGGCGCGTTCTGGCCGCCGGGAACTATCCGGTGCTCGTAATCGATGACGGCTCGGCTGACGAAACCCGCGAAGTTGCTCTGGCCGCTGGTGCCCTTGTCGCTTCCCATCCTTTCAATCTCGGATACGGATCCGCCCTGCAAACCGGATACAAATATGCGCTCGATCACGATTACGAGGTCCTGGTACAGTTGGACGCCGACGGTCAGCATGACCCCGTCTGGATCGGAGATCTGATCGCGCCCGTGCTCTCCGGCCGGGCCGATCTGAGCATCGGCTCACGGTTCAAGAAGCCTTCCGGCTACGAGATGGGCGCCGCGCGTTCCGCCGGGCGCCGCTTTTTCCGGCTCCTGCTCCAATGGTTCGGGGGACCCGCCATCGAAGATCCGACATCCGGATTACAGGCCCTCTCCCGTCGCACCTTCGCCTTTTACAGCGAGGACTTTTTTCCTTTCGACTTTCCCGACATCGATGTTCTCCTGCTCGCGCATAAAAGAGGCTTTCGCATCGAGGAAGTTCCGGTCGAGATGGGTGCCAGCCCCGAGGGGCGCACTCCGATGCATACCGGCCTGACGACTCTTTACTATCCTTATAAAATGCTGCTCTCCACTTTCCGTAACTGGCGACTCGGTTAGGCAGGAAAATGGCATCCGGCAATGCGAACCACGCCCAAAGAGGAGACATCACTCGCACCAATGAGGATCGTTTCTGGGAAGAGGGCGGCTCCTACCGGCCAACCGATCACCCCGTCGTGGAGATCTTTGCCCGCCAGCGTCTGGACTATCTAAGCTCCACCGGGGCACTCGATGGCGTTTCGTCACTCCTCGATGTCGGCGCCGGCAGCGGCTTTTCCAGCCGTTACTATCCAGATTCCATCCACGCCGTCGCCTGTGATTTTGCCGGCGGCATGTTGCGAGCCAATCCGGTCCGGGATCGTATTCAATGCTCCGGCGACAAGCTTCCTTTCGCCGACGGAAGCTTTGATATCGCAACCTGCTGGGAACTCCTGCACCACCTCGATGACCCGGTCGGGGCGATTCGCGAAATGTGGCGTGTGGCACGAAGGCGCATCGTTCTATTTGAACCGAACAGAATCCACCCGGGGCATATCGTGCTCGGGCTGACCCGGCAGGAGGAGCGGCGCTCGCTGCTCTTTTCTCCGGGCCATCTGCGGCGCCTGGTAAGCAAGGCGACAGGTCTGCACCCGAGTCGACAGGAGCGATGCGGCCTCCTTTTTCCGAATATTACGCCGCTATTTCTGGCAAAAGTTTTTGGCAGGCTACCCTACCGCGTCCCGCTTGCCGGAATCTCGCAATTGCTGGTTCTGGAAAAAAGTCAGGATGGTTCCTTCAGCGCTCCAATTCCGCATCAATCATCGCCGCGAAGACTTCCGGTGGCTGGGCGCCCGACAACTTCCGGCCGTTTATGAAGAAGGTTGGGGTTGCATTGATCCCCAAGGCGTTTGCCTCGGCTACCGTATCCGCAACCACCTGAGCCGCTCGACCCGAGGCCATACATTCTGTCAAAGCCTCGGAGGTTTCGCCCGCAGCGATCGCCATTCTGCGAATTTCGTCCGCGGCAGCCAGCGGGTCCGGAGCTATGGTTCGCTGGTTGGCGAACACCTCGGCATGGAATCGCCAATAGGCGTCCTGTCCGGCTCCGAAAAGAACGCAAATACCCATCTCCGAAGCCGCCTGAGCCCATGGGTGAAGCGAAACCATCGGCATCTGTTTATAGACAAACCGCACCTGATCTTCGTAGCGAGACAATACTTCGCCGTGCACGATACTGTCCGCCCGCGCGCAAAAGGGACATTGGAAATCCGAATATTCCACAATCGTAACCTTGGCGTCCGGTGAACCAAGCGTCGGATCGTCCGGAGAGATGGAAATCCCGGCCAGCGATGTTGCTACCGGATTGACATCCAAATCGATCGGATCGTTCAGAAACAACCATCGCCCGTCCGCCGTGACATAGAATGATACCCTTTGGGACTGGCCCTCCTTGGCGAGCATCAGATCTCCGCGATGCAGACCGGTGCTGCCAAAAGCGGCCAGATTGGCGACCGTCACCTGGACGTCCTCCGGAATTTGCCCCCCACCCAAAAGATACCTGCGAGCGCGTGGGGCCAATGCTTCGCCATCCACGGCGAACTCCCCGGTTGGCTCCGGTGCCGGACTGCAGCCCGCCAAACCACCTATCAGCAAAACGGCGACAATTTTTCGAAACATGATTCTGATTAACTCCTGGAACACTCGGGATTCACGGGTGGCTTGCGACCCTGACAGGCACGATCTCCACGCCGGAAGCTCGCCGTCGTAAATTCAGCCGGTGGTTAATTCCGACCGATGACGCTTTCGCAAGGCCAGCGCGAGATCTTCGACGGCGCGCTGGGCCTCGGTACTCTGATTCTCCGCCTTGCGGAGTTGGTCGGCCACGTGAACATCGGAGCCACCCGCGGACGGATTCACGCCTGTCGGAGAGTGACTGCAGGACCGCCGTAAAACCTCCACAATCAATCGGTCTCTGGTAAGTCCCCGAGATTTGGCTTTTGCATCCATCAAGCGGAGCAAATCATCTGGGATATCGACCGAATCAGCCACCGCTATCAGTAGATCCTATTCAAGCTTGAAAGTCAGCCGATTGAACAGAAAAACTTCACGCTTGAAGAGTTTCGCATACGGGCAGAAATAAGGATGCAAGAGCCGCGGTGGTTGTCTACAGTGACTGGACCGTGCGCCTGACGAAATTTTTTGCTCCGACCCTCAAGGACGACCCAGCTGATGCGGATGTGATCAGCCATAAGCTGCTCGTGCGCGCCGGGATGATCCGGCAGGTAGCGCGGGGCATCTACGACTATCTGCCTCTGGGGCTCAGGGTCCTGCGCCGGATCGAGGCGATCGTCCGCGAGGAACTCGACCGCGCCGGATGTCAAGAAATCCTCATGCCGGCCATCTGCCCTGCCGAACTCTGGGAGGAAAGCGGGCGTTGGGGCCATTATGGCAAGGAATTACTGCGAATCCGTGACCGAAATGATCGCGATTTCTGTTTCGGGCCGACACACGAAGAAGTCGTGACAGACCTGGTTCGCGGTGAGATTCGATCCTATCGGAACCTTCCCAAGAACCTCTATCAGGTCCAGACAAAATTTCGGGACGAGGTGCGCCCCCGATTCGGATTGATGCGCGGTCGCGAGTTCCTCATGAAAGACGGCTACTCCTTCCACGCGGATCGCGAGGACGCCGAGCGGGAATATCATGAGATGTACGCGGTCTATGAGCGAATCTTCACACGATGTGGACTCGACTTCCGCGCTGTGGAAGCGGATACCGGAGCCATCGGCGGCAGTTTGAGCCACGAGTTTCAGGTTCTGGCCTCTTCGGGCGAAGACGAGATCGCGGCCTGCGACCAATGCTCCTACGCCGCAAATATCGAGAAGGCGGAAATCGCGGCACCGGCAGACACCCTTGCACCAGAGGCCGTTGACCAAACCCCGCAACTTGTCGAAACTCCGGGAAAGCGCACCATCGAGGAAGTCTCGGCTTTTCTCGACCTCCCTGCGACGGACTTCCTGAAAACCTTGATCTACGTTCAGGCCAACGGAGAACCGGTAGCCGCGCTGGTACGCGGCGACCACCAAATCTCGGAAGCCAAACTTCGGAACCTCCTGGGAACCGAAGCGCTGACACTGGCAGGCCCCGAGGTCGTCCGGGAGGTCACCGGTGCCCCGGTCGGATTCGCCGGGCCAATCGGTTTGTCACTGCCGGTGATCGCCGACTTCGCCCTCCAGGAGATGTCCGCGGCCGTCGCCGGCGCCAACAAGGCCGACCATCATATTCAGGGGATCCGGCCGTCACGCGATCTTCCTGAAGGCACGCGCTTCGCAGACCTGCGGGAAGCGCAAGCAGGCCAGAGTTGCCCCCGTTGCGAGAACGGCCGATACGCGATCCACCGCGGCATCGAATCCGGCCAGGTCTTCTACCTCGGCACCAAATACTCCGAATCGATGGGCGCCACCTTTCTCGACAATCAGGGCAAGGAACGACCGCTGGAGATGGGGTGCTACGGCATCGGCATTTCCCGCACTCTGGCTGCCGCCGTCGAGCAGAGCCACGACGAGAACGGAATCATCTGGCCGGTACCGCTGGCCCCCTTTACGGTGCAGATCGTCCCCACCAAAATGAAGGACGACGCCGTGCGTAGCGCGGCCGAAAACCTCTATGCCGATCTCTGCGAACGACGGGTCGACGTCCTTCTCGATGACCGCGACGAGAGGCCGGGAGTCAAATTCAAGGACGCAGATTTGATGGGCACTCCATTGCGAGTGACGATCGGGCCTCGTGGTCTGGAAAATGGGCTTGTCGAGGTGCGCCCGCGTGCCGGAGGCGAAACCGAAGAACTGCCCCTGGAGGCAGCGGGTGCGGTGATTGCCGAGCGGGCCGGTATCGGTCGATGACAGCAGCCGCGCCGACTCTCAGTGCTCGGGAACGATTGATTTTTCCCCTTGACGTTCCCGACAGCGAGACTGCGCTTGGCCTGGTCGAGGAACTGCATCAGGATGTCGGGATTTTCAAGGTTGGCAAGCAACTATTTGTAAAATCGGGTCCGGCAATCGTGCACGCGATTCAGAATCGTGGGTGCGACGTATTCCTCGACCTCAAATTCCACGACATCCCGCAGACCACCGCCCTCGCGAGCGTCGAGGCCACCCGCCTCGGGGTCAAGATGTTCACCCTGCACACCTCCGGCGGGGGAGAGATGCTGCGCGCCGCGCGCGAGGCTGTCGACGCCGCGTGCGAGACCGAAGGCCACCGTCGCCCCATACTGCTCGGCGTCACCGTACTCACCAGCTCGTCTCCCGAAGACCTCGCCTCTCTGGGCATCACGGACTCGATCGAAGATCAGGTCGTGCGACTTGCCCGGCTCGCCTGCGATAGCGGGATTGATGGACTGGTCGCCTCCCCGATGGAGGTCGAACGAATCCGCGCGGAATGCGGAACCCGACCCAGCCTGGTAACGCCCGGCGTGCGACCGCTCGCAGCCGACTGGGGGGATCAAAAACGCGTTCGGACCCCCACCGAGGCCATTGCATCCGGAGCTGATTTCCTCGTGGTGGGTCGACCCATCCGCGACGCAAAAATCCCCGCAGAAGTCGCCAGAGAGATCACTCTGGAGATCAACGAAGGCCTGCGCCTGCGAGACAAAAAAGAATGAATCTTCAAAACCGCTCCCTTGTTCTGGCCTGCGTTTTCACCGCCCTCGTCCAGGCGATGAGCGCGTCAGCCGCCACCGATTATCGCGAACAGGTCTTCGCCAAGACTCTCCCGAACGGGCTCGAGATGCTTCTTCTACCGGACCATAAAGCACCGGTTGCCGTAATTCAGGTCTGGTACCGCGTCGGCTCCCGCAATGAGGTCCCGGGGAAAACTGGTCTGTCCCATATGCTCGAACATATGATGTTCAAGGGCACCGAGCGCCACGCCGCCGAGGAGTATTCGAGGATCATTGCGCGGCAGGGCGGTAACGAAAATGCCTTCACCTCGGCGGATGCAACAACCTACTTCGCCAAACTCGCTTCGGACCGGCTGGATATTCTTCTCGAATTGGAAGCTGACCGGATGCGCGGTCTCGCCCTCCGCGCCGATGAATTTGAGCCCGAGCGGCAGGTCGTCGCCGAAGAGCGTCGCATGCGTGTCGACGACGATCCGATCTCTTATTTGCGCGAAAGTCTCACCGCCACCGCCTTTGCCATTCATCCGTACCGACAGCCCGTGATCGGCTGGAGCGAGGATATCGAGAACTGGACGCTCGCTGATCTACAAAGCCACTACGATCAATTCTACCAGCCGGGCAATGCCGTGATTGTGGCCGTCGGTGATTTCGAGCCGGAGGAGCTCGCTGCCCGGATCGAGCATTTCTTCGGCACCATCCCCGCCGGCCCGGCCGCACCCCCCATGATCATCCGTGAAGAGCCGCCACGGGGCCCTCGGCGCATCGAGGTGACTCGACCCGCCAAGCTGCCATTCATCATCTTGAGTTATCCGGCACCGAACTTGAGCAATCCTGATTATGCAGCACTCGAGATGTTGAGCGTGATCCTCTCTGCCGGAAAAAGTTCCCGCATGCGCGAGTCGCTCGTCCGTGAACAACAGGTGGCTCTTTATGCCGGCGCATCCTATCGGCCCACCTCCGTCGACGATCGCACCTTCACTCTGTCCGCGCAGGCTCAGCCAGAAACTTCCGCTGTGGCCGTCGAGGCCGCCTTGATCGCCGAAGTCGAGAAGGTACGCAACGCTCCGCCAACCGAAGAGGAAATGCGTCGGGCTCGGCGACAAATCGAATCCAGTTTTGTATTCTCGCAAGACTCTGTTTTCTCACGGGCCATGCTCCTCGGGCATTATGCGATGGCCGGCGACTGGCAGCGCGTTGATGATTATCTGGCCGCGATCGAAGCGGTCACGCCTGCCGATGTGCAAAAAGCCGCACAACGATGGCTCGATCCCCAAAAGCGCACGACGGGCATCCTGCACCCCGAGGATCCTTCGCCGGTCTCAGGAGATGAATCATGATGCGCCGCCTTCACTTCCTGCTTCCCCTGTTCTTGTTGGGTGCCGTCGACAACAGCCATGCCCTCGAGGCCTCTCGCCACACGTTCGACAACGGGCTTCGTCTGATCATCCTTGAGCAAACAACAGTACCTATTGTGACCATCGACTGTCTGGTTGATGGTGGTGCTCGAGTGGACCCCCGGCTGAAGCCGGGGTTGGCCAGCTTTACCGCCGACCTTCTTGACGAGGGTACTTCCCAGGCGACCGGGCCCGAGATTGCGCGAAAAATTGACTCCCTCGGAGGCTCTCTGAGCATGGGCGCCGGACAGGATTGGATTCACGCAGGCGCATCTCTGCTGTCCCGCGACTTCCAAACCGGGCTTGAACTGCTGGCCGCCAGCCTCCGATCGCCCACCTTTCCCGAAGCGGAGATCGAGCGTATCCGGCGCGAAACCCTGGGTTCGATCACGGCCTCCGATGAAAACCCCGCCGCGATCGCCTCACGGACCTTCCGTGCCGCCCTGTTCGGTGACTCACCCTATGGCCACCCCATCATCGGAACCCCTGAATCCGTCCGCGCAATTTCCCGTCAGGACATCGTCGACTTTCACGCACGAAATCTGAGACCCAACCAAACGATCTGCGCGATTGTGGGAGATGTGCCTGAAGTCGAAGCTCTTGCGCAGATGAAGACTTTTTTCGGAGACTGGCAAGGCGTCGCCGCCGCCGAGAACGCCACCGGGGCAACCCCACCGAACTCCCGCGAAATCGCTGTTTTCCAGCAGACAACCCAAGCGAGCATCATCATTGGCCAACTGGGCATTGCGCGCGACAACCCGGATTATTTCCCGCTACTTCTGATGAACCATATTTTCGGAGGGGGCGGCTTCTCCTCGCGGCTGGTCGAGCGCGTCCGCACCCGGGAGGGTCTGGTCTACTCGATCTACAGCCGGCTTTCGTCCACCCGACTTCCGGGATCTTTCCGGATCGGGCTGCAGACAAAAGCTGAAAATGCCGAGAAAGCCATCCGCATTGTACGGGAAGAAATCACCAATATGCACCAGGACGGTGCGACACAGGAAGAACTACAGGCGGCCAAGGACTACCTGACAGGCAGCTTCCCTCTGCGTCTCGACTCCACGGGAAAGCTCTCCGGCCTGCTTGCCCAAATCGAGTATTTCGACCTTGGCACTGACTATATCGCCAAGTACGCGGGTCGGGTTCGCGAGGTCACGGTCGACGAAGTTCGAGCGGTCGCCCGGAAGTATCTGCGACCCGAAGGCCTGATCGTCATCACCGTAGGTCCGGAAAACGGCCCCGCGACAGAATCGACGCAAGCCCCATGACAAGCCTCTTCTCGACCCACACCCGGAATCTCGCGAAAATTCGAGATCCGGGCCCTCCCTTGACTCCCCTCCAGTGCGAAACTACCCATCATGTCTTGAGCAACCCGTTTCATACGAGGAACCAGCCCGGTTCGCTGCGAAAGGTATAGCCGTGAAAAAGACCCCGAGCGCTGTCGCGAAGAAAGCTGGAGCCCGAAAAACCACCTCTCCAAAGGTGGCCGCGGCCAAGAAACGAGCCGCCAAAACTGCGCCAAAGCAGACGGCGGCCACGGCCAAGAAGGCGACCAAGACGGCAGCCAAGAAGAAAACGGCTGCAAAAAAACCGGCATCGCCAAAGACGGCAACCAAGCCGATCGTCCTCAAGAGTGCTCCCGGAGGAAAAACTTCGACTCGGGCGAAAAAGGCAGGCACCCAAAAGGTCGCTGCTTCTGGCAAGACCGCCACCAAGGCGCAAACAGCTGCTCAGGCCAAAGCTGAGGCCAGGCTGGAAAAGCTGATCGAACTCGGCAAGGAGCGTGGCTTTCTGACGACCGAGGAAGTCAGCAAGAGTTTCGCAAAGCAGGCCGGCACACCGGAAGCCATCGAAGATGTGATGACCATGCTGGGACAGCTGGACATCGAGGTTGTCGAGCAGGCCGACACCGAGGGTCCGGAATTCGATTCGCCTGAACCCGAGGCCGAGGAAGCAACCCCCGCAGAACCGAGCACGGGCACCCGGGCCCGCACGCGCACCCCGGCATCGACGACGAATGCCTCCGACACTTCCGATCCTGTGCGGATGTATCTGCAAGAGATGGGCGGCGTACCGCTGCTGTCTCGAGAAGAAGAAGTCACCATCGCCAAGCAGATCGAATCCGGCGAGAACGAAGTTGAGGTCGCGGTCTTCTCGACGCCTCTCGCCCTGCAGTATGCGATCACCGTCTGTGAAAAGCTCAAAAGCGAGGAGTTGACGCCTCGGGAAGTCTTCGGCGATGACGAAGCGCCTCAGGAAGACCGGTCCGACGACGAGACGCCCGACGACCGCTACGAAAAGAAAGTTGCTGCCTTCGTCAAGCACCTTCCCTCCCTGAACCGACTCGCGGTCGAGAGCGTCAAACTGGAAGAGGCCGGCAAGGGACGCAAAACAGCCGCCGAAACCACCAAACACGGAAAAAAGCTCGCCACATTCGCCGACAAGACAATCGCCACACTACGGGCCATGAACCTGAGCCCCAAGCATATCAACGATATCGCATCGAAGATCGCCGAAGCCGCAGAATTGGCGAAAGCTCCTGCCCGGATCGTGCGCAAGGTGCGTCAGCGAAGCGGTAAAAACGAAGCTGACGTGCTCACGATTCTCAAGAAGGTGAAGCCCGGAGACAAGGCCAGCGCGACGGCAGTCGCTCGAACCCTCCGGATGAGCGCCGATCGGATCATGAGCCATGTGATCAATCTGCGAGAAGTTCGCAAGGACGCCGCTCAGGTTGAACGCGAAGTCGGAATGACGGCCGAAGAACTCATCACCGCAGCCGACAGGATTCAACGAGGAGAATGGCACGCGCAGGAAGGTAAGCGCGCGCTGATCGAGGCCAATTTACGCCTCGTCGTATCGATCGCCAAACGCTACACAAACCGCGGACTCGGCTTCCTCGACCTGATTCAGGAAGGCAATATCGGACTGATGCGCGCCGTGGAGAAGTTCGAGTATCAGCGCGGCTACAAATTCTCGACCTATGCCACCTGGTGGATCCGGCAGTCCGTATCTCGCGCAATCGCTGACCAGGCCCGTACGATTCGTATTCCGGTTCATATGATCGAGACGATCAACAAGGTCCTGCGAACCTCACGCTACCTTGTCCAGCAACTCGGCCGAGAACCAACGCCGGATGAAATCGCCCAGCAAATGGAAATGCCGGCCGACAAGGTGCGCAAGGTTCTGAAGATCGTCAAAGAACCCGTCTCGCTCGAAACTCCGATCGGCGACGATGAAGAGAGCGCCTTGGGCGATTTCGTCGAGGATCGCCAAGGCGTTTCCCCGGCCGACGCCGCAATGGCGATCAGTCTCGAGGAGCAGACGCGCAAGGTATTGGCGACTCTCACGCCGCGCGAGGAACAAATCCTGCGGATGCGTTTCGGAATCGGCGAGCGCTCCGACTTCACCCTCGAAGAAGTCGGTCAACGGTTTGCCGTCACGCGCGAACGTATCCGGCAGATCGAGGCCAAAGCTCTGCGCAAACTGCGCAATCCCGCGCGGGCCAAAACCCTCGAGACTTTCAGCGGCGGCTGATCCATCGCCCCGCCCGCCCATCGCGCGGCCCACAAGTTTTTCCGATTCTCGCTTCGCCTTGCCTGCGTTTTCCTGTAGAACAAGGTTTGTCGGCGTTACTGGCCGACGACGAGAGTGCCTCACGGGAGGCGTCGGTTGTGGTGTTGTGTGGAGGAGTGGTCTCATGGAAACAAGTCTGGAGCGGGATCTCCGTCAGTGGCGAGAGAATCGGGCGCGCGAAGCAGACACGATGGCATCGTTGAGCTCGCAGCTTTTTGAGAAGAGTGCGTCGGCCAAGCCCTCGGCCTGGCAAGCTCCCGGCGGTCGGCGGGTGCGCGTCAAAGGCCAGGACGTCGTCGTCGTCGCAAAGAGGAAGCGTCCTCTTTCCTCCTGAACCGGATTTCTTTGGCCGAGCGGTTTTGGCCAACGATTCCTGCCATTCGCAGCGGGCCCGGATCACAGCCGGCAGCCAAAACCCGCCCCAAAGTAACCGGTATCCCAAAGCCCGTGGTGCCGATCTCCACCCGCGAATCGAGACGAATTCAGGAAATCCCTAAAAAACCTACTGATTTCAGGATTGCGGGGTTCTTAATGCGTGCTAGCCTAATCCGACAGGCCAGTTGGATTAGAACAGCTGAATAAGACCCATGCATATCGAAACCCTGAAAGTATTCTGCGACCTTGTGGACACGGGCAGTTTCTCCGTCGCCGCCGCCCAGAACTACGTCACGCAATCCGCGGTGAGCCAGCAGATCCGCACCCTGGAAACTCGCTATGGCCGCAAATTGGTGGAGCGGGCCAAACGACGGGTGCGACCGACCCCCGCGGGCGAGATCTTCTATGAAATCAGCCGCGAGATTGTGGCCCGGCACCAGGACCTCGAAGCCCGCTTGCAGGCTTTCTCCAATATCGTGGCCGGCACTGTCCGCGTTGCCACGGTGCATTCTGTGGGACTCTATGAATTTTCCGACGAGCTAAAGCGTTATGTGAAGGCCTACCCGAGCGTAAACGTCCGGCTCGAATATAAAAAATCCAGCCAGATTTACGAAGACGTTCTGGCCGGGACGCTCGATGTCGGCGTCATCGCCTACCCACATAAAAGACCCCAGATTCGACTGATCCCCTTTCGCGAGGATCAGCTAGTCATGATCTGCGATCCGACTCATGCTCTCGCCCGGCACAAGACGATCTCGGTAAAAAAGCTGGAAGGGCAGAATTTTGTGGGCTTCGAGAAGGACATCCCGACCCATAAGGCAATCGACAAGGTCCTCCAAAAGCATCAGGTGCGGGTCAATTATGTCGCCGAAGTCGACAATATTGAGGTGATCAAACGCATCGTCGAGGTTGGTACCGGGATCTCGATCGCGCCCGCCCCGGCTGTCGGGCCCGAAATCCGGAGCCAGTCTCTGGTGGCCATTCCCTTTTCCGACGAACATTTTGTCCGGCAACTGGGTATTATCCATAAGGAAGGGCGTCATTTTTCGCCCGCGGCCGAGAAGTTCATCGACACCCTGACGCCTGGACAGATCTGAGCCATTTCCCGAGGACCTCATCTGCCAGATTCTGCCGCCGCCGCAGCCTCCTCCGCAGAGCCTCTCCTCCGAATAAAGGATCCTCTGCCGGACGGTTCAGACGGGAAATCTCGCGTCGAAGAAGGAAGCCCGTGTCTTCTCGCGGTACCGAGAGGCAGCCAAGCGTGACCATCAATTCGATGGAACGCCCTCCCGGGGGGCGCCCTCCGGGCCCATGCAGCCAGCATTCGAGTTCCGTCCGGCCGGCGGCTGACAAGGCCCAGCGATTGGCGCGTCCGGATTTACCCAGGCTGACAATCCATCCGCGATGCGCCAACCCGGGCAGAATCGTATACACCCGCACCCGCGGGCTGGGATCAACTCCCAGACGGGATGCGTAGACGTTCGCGATTTCCCGGCCCGTCTGCACCGAGGAGCTCATGCAACTCAAAATTATGTGCTCAAAAGCCCTCATATTTGCTCGACCTCCCGGCCCAAGGATGCCCAACCTCACTGCATCTGGAAGATCAGCCCCATGAATAGATGTGCCTTCGCACAATCGTGCCGACGCCAAAGACATCGCCATATTGACTTTCCCGCGTCCGGTCCCGAACATTATTTCATGGATATTCACGCGCGGAGCTCTTTCTAATGGCGCCCTCTCGGACATGGAACGTCGCGGTAGTCGGTGCGACAGGTGTCGCGGGCCAACAATTTCTCGAATCGCTGCGGGGACACCCCTGGTTCAACGTAACCGCGGTTGCGGCCTCTCCCCGTTCCGCGGGCAAGAGCTTCCGAAAAGCGCTGCTCGACGAGAATGGAGCGCGCAAATGGTACTGCGCCCACGAGCCTGACGACCATGTCCTCGATCTCGAGGTACAGAACGCGATGGATCTCGACCCGGATTCGGTCGATCTGGTCTTTGCGGCCATCGAAAGCGATGCCGCCAAGGAAGTCGAACCCCGACTCGCCGTGAAGATCCCGGTATTTTCCACCGCCTCTGCCTTCCGTCGCGAATCCGACGTGCCGATCGCCGTCCCCGGGGTCAACCTCGATCAGCTCTCGGTGCTCGACGCACAACGAAAGAATCGCGGCTGGGAGGGCTTCGTGGTTCCCCTACCGAACTGCACCACCATGGGACTTGTGGTGACGCTGAAACCTCTCGCCGATGCCTTTGGGCTCGAGCAGGTTATCCTCACCTCCATGCAGGGCCTCTCGGGGGCCGGCCGAACACCGGGCGTCGGTGCGATGGATATTCTCGACAACATCATCCCCTTCATCTCCGGCGAAGAGGAAAAAGTGGCCTGGGAGACCGGCAAGGTTCTGGGTTCGGTCGGCAGCAGCGGCTTTGACCACCATCAGGCTTTGGTCAGTGCAACCTGCACCCGCGCGAATGTCAGCGAAGGTCATACCGAAGCCGTGACCGTCCGCCTCACGCAAACCCCGGATGCCGCCGAAGTGCAGTCCGTGCTCCAGGATTTCGGAAAGGAATTCTGCGCTCGCCGTCTCCCCTCGGCGCCCGAGGCCCTGATTCACGTGCATGACGACCCTTTCCGACCACAGCCGAAGCTCGACCGGGAAGCCGGCGGTGGAATGACCACGTCGGTAGGGCGGCTCCGCGTCGACGAGGCTGGTCTCCGCTACATGCTCGTCTCTCATAATACCAAAATGGGCGCCGCCAAAGGTGCTGTTCTGGTGGCCGAACATATGGCGGATTCCGGCCAGCTGTGAGTGGATTTTCGGGCCTTCCGCGCCAAAGCGATGGCGTGGCCGATCGACCAGCGGTATAATCGGAGCGGAAGCAATGGCAGGTCCGGATCGCGATTCAGAAGAAGCCGTCATCACCAAGGCCAAGCGCAAGGTAGAGCGTCCCAAGCTCTACAAGGTGCTTCTCCATAATGATGACTATACGACGCGGGAGTTCGTGGTGTGGATCCTGCGCATGGTGTTCCAAAGAAGCGAATCGGAATCTGTGCAGATCATGATGCATGTACATAATAACGGAATTGGTGTGGCGGGGGTCTATCCATTCGAGGTTGCCGAAGCCAAGATCCAGCGCACCACAACACTGGCCGAGGAGTACGAGTTCCCTCTGCTGACGACGATGGAGCCAGAATGACACCGCCACAGGTCACCAACGATCTTCAGACCTCCCTGCGCGCCGCTTTCGAGTCGGCTCGAGAGCGCCGGCACGAATACCTGACTCTCGAGCATGTATTGCTGGCCTTGCTCGACAACGAGGAGGTGCAGTTACTCCTGGAGCTTCTCAACGTCGACCTCGAACAGGTCCGGAGTGAACTCGAATTGCACCTCCAGCATACCGTCGAGGCGCTGCCCGAGGGAATGGATCAGGCACCGCAGGAGACTCCGGCATTGCAACGGGTGCTGCAGCGGGCAGCACTGCACGCAGTGAATGCAGAGAGAGCGACCATCGACGGCCCGGGCCTGATCGTCGCTCTGTTTCGCGAGCCGAGTTGCCACGCCCTCTGGGCGCTCGAAAGCCAGGGCGTCAGTCGTCTGGATGTGGTGCGCATCATCTCACATAACCTCAAGGATGGTGGCACCTCCGGTGCTGGCGGCGAAGAAGGGGCATCTCGGGAGGAGATCTCTCCCTCCGACGAAGACGATGAAGCCCCGGCGACCGATCCTCTGGCCGCATGGACGACCGACCTGCGCGCACGCGCGGAAGCCGGCGATATCGATCCTCTGATCGGACGCCATCAGGAGCTGGAGCGAGCCATTCATATCCTCGCACGCCGCCGCAAAAACAACCCGATTTTCGTCGGCGAGGCCGGGGTTGGTAAAACCGCGATCGTCGAAGGTCTGGCTCGCAAGCTTCACACCGGAGATGTTCCCGATACCCTCAAGGAAGCGAATATATTCGCGCTCGATATGGGAGCGCTAATCGCCGGAACAAAATTTCGCGGCCAATTCGAAGAGCGGCTGAAAAGCGTCATCAAGGCGCTGAACGAACGCGACCACTCCATTCTCTTTATCGATGAGATCCATACGATTGTCGGCGCGGGCGCCACTAGCGGCGGGACCATGGATGCCTCCAACCTGCTGAAGCCGGCTCTGGCCAATGGCGAGCTACGCTGCATCGGTGCCACCACATTTGGCGAATACAAGAAATCCTTCGACAAGGACCGTGCTCTCGAGCGACGATTCCAGAAAATCGATGTTCCCGAGCCTTCCGTCGACGAGACCGTCGAAATCCTGCGCGGCCTGAAGAGCCGCTACGAAGAACATCACGGCGTGACCTACACCGACGAAGCTATCTGCACAGCCGCCGATCTATCGGCTCGCTATATCAGCGATCGACACCTGCCCGACAAGGCCATCGATGTCATCGATGAGACGGGCGCCGCCGACAGCATCCTGCCGGACGACAAGAAGCGTCGCGAAATCACCGAGGCCGAAATCGAGATTACCGTCGCGCGGATTGCGAAAATACCCGAGAAAAAAGTCTCGACGGATGCTCGCGAGCTTCTCGAAAAGATCGAACCCGACCTGAAGGCTGTCATATACGGCCAAGACCATGCGATCGATCAACTGGCGTCCGTCATCAAGCTCCAGCGCTCAGGCCTGGGACATACCGAGAGGCCGGTCGGATCCTTTCTCTTCGCGGGGCCGACCGGCGTGGGCAAGACGGAACTTGCGCGCCAACTAGCCTCTGTCCTCGGCGTCGAACTGCATCGCTTCGATATGAGTGAGTATATGGAGAAGCATACCGTCTCGCGACTGATCGGCGCCCCTCCGGGCTATGTCGGGTTTGATCAGGGCGGTCTCCTGACCGATGCCGTTCGTAAAACCCCGCATTCGGTGGTCGTCCTCGACGAAATCGAGAAGGCGCATCCCGACCTCTTCAACATTCTTTTGCAGGTGATGGATCACGCAACTCTCACCGACAATACGGGTCGCAAAGCCGACTTCCGCAATATTGTGCTGATCCTGACGACCAACGCCGGGGCCCGCGAGATGACCTCCACCGCGATCGGCTTTACCGGTGACCATTCAACCGGCTCCGCTCGACAGGCGATCGAGAAAACTTTCAGCCCCGAATTCCGAAACCGACTCGATGCGACGATCATGTTCGACCCCCTCGACCCCGATGCGATTCTAAAGGTGGTCGAGAAGAATCTGGTCGAGGTCCGCGAGCAATTGGCCGAAAAGTCGGTTCGGCTCGAACTGACCAAGGGGGCTCGAGAATGGCTGGCGAAGGAAGGCTTTGACAAGCTCTATGGCGCTCGCCCTATGGCTCGCCTCATCGAGCGTGAAATCAAGCGCCCGCTGGCCGACGAAATCCTCTTTGGGCGCCTGGCGCTGGGCGGAAAAGTCAAAATACAGGTTTCGAAAGGAAAACTATCGCTCGACATTCACTCAGGGGAGTAAAGTGATCGGAAGAATCTGACGTTGATTCTTCTTTGGAACCCCTGATGTCTACCGTCGACCGCAACTTCGAGCTCCGCCAGCTCCTGAAAGCCTATCGCAAGGGCCTGATTTCGGACGAAATTTTCGAGGAACAGCTCCGCGATCTGGAGTCGGGAGAATCCGGCGAGACCAGCCCGTCCTCCGCACCGACACCCCCGGCGCGCCAATGGCATAGTCAGGGGAAATTGTTTTCGTCGGAACAATCCCTGCTCCGCCATTTCCTGGATGAGCTTCGTGCCGGGGAGTCTTTCGGCGGGGAAATCTTCCAGCGATGGCAAGAAGTAGCCAGTCACCCCGGTCTCCGCGGAACCCTGCGAGCCATCAGCGGTCGAGAAGCGATGCACGGCAGAATTCTCGCCGCCCGACTGCGCGAGATCGGAGGAACCGAGACGGCCTGCCTCCCTGCGAGTTTCGCCGAGGCGACTCAGGCAAGACTCGCCTCGACACGAATCTCTGATGTAGAAAAATTGCGTGAAGTCCTGTCGCGACTCCCGAATGCCGAGGCCGCGACCGCACCGCTTCGCGAGGTCATCGATCAGATTGAGGACGACCTCGAAAGCCGCCTGCTTCTGGAACTGATCGTTGCCGACGAGGCCTCGACGATCGACTGCCTGCATCGATGTGCTGTGCTCATGGGCATTGCGGAAGCTGCCCCCGCGGATGAGACCCCGTAATGCTTCTCGGTAACCATCACTTTACAGAGCGATTTTCTTTCTGTGACTTCCCCGTCTCGCGAAAACTTGATAAGCCGGGTTTCTCAGCAAGAACGGACAAGTAATTTTATGGTCCAAGAAAGCGTATTTCAGGCGGCAGAAGCCGCCACCCGACTCATGGCATTGCCCTGGATCCTTGCCGCAAGATGGCTGAGCGGCGACTCCGGAAGAGATTTGGTGCCACGAGGACCCGGTACCGCAAGCCTTGCCGTTCGAGCCAAAGCCGCCGTCGACGAACTTTTCTTCGCGTCCGAGGTTCTGGGCGGAGCGCCCCTGCCGCTGATGGACGCCAAACGAATCGCCACCGAAACCAAAGAGGCTATTATCTTCTTCCGGGAAAACGGTTGGCTGGAAAATCCCGAGAAATACCATCGAACCCCCGAGGCGCCGACGCATGTCCATCTGGAGTCGGCCGAGATCGCCGGCCTGGACGCCGAACGGATCTCGTTCCACAGCGGTTATGCCCCCTGGAAAGGTGAGCCAGGGCGGGAGCGTTGGCTGGGATATGAAGAAAACCATCAGGCCCATGCGAAGATTTTCCGACATCCCGGAGAAGATCGTCCTTGGGTCGTATGTATCCCCGGATACCGGATGGGCCAGGACCTTGCGGATTCGGTAGCCTTCCGGGTGCAATGGCTGCATCGCGACCTCGGCCTGAACGTAGCCATTCCCACGCTTCCCCTGCACGGCCCACGCACGGTTGGAAGACGGAGCGGCGATCACTTCCTCGCTGGCGATTTTATCGATACTCTCCACGCCGAAACGCAGGCTATTTGGGATATCCGGAAGCTGCTGGCATGGATTCGAGAACAAGGTGCGCCCGCGCTCGGTATTTACGGACTTTCGCTGGGAGCCTATACGACAGCGATGATTGCTTCTCTGGAAGACGATCTCGACTGCGTCGTCGCCGGTATTCCGACAATCGACTTTGTAGACCTCGTCCAATCCAACACAGCCGGATGGGCCCTGCGCGTCACCGGGCTGCTGGGATTTCCCTGGGACAGCATCTGCGAGATGCTCCGGGTCGTCTCCCCTCTGGAATTGTCATTGAAAACTGACAATTCCAAATGTTTCATTTTCGCCGGCTTGTACGACCAGGTAGCACCCCCCGAACAGGCGCGAGCCTTGTGGCGCCATTGGGGGCGGCCCAAAATGGTTTGGTATCGGGGCGGTCACGTCTCGTTCCTGATGGAGCGAGAGGTTCGCGACCTTCTCGCGTCTGCCTTCCGGCGCACGGGGTTGGTGCCCGATCCGGTTTACCTGCCCCGCCTGCTCGAACTGCAACCCGCACTCGCGATGTCCTGAAACTCCGCTTCCCGACCGAGCGGCAATCAGTCTTCTTTCGCGATCAGGACCTCAGGGTTCAGGATACCATCCGGGTCCATCGCGGCTTTCAGCGCCCGCAAGAGTGCCATGCCGCCAGCTCCATGCTCGCGCGGGAGATGGTCTCGGCGCACCCGGCCGATGCCATGATGATGTGCAATCGTGGCGCCGGCATCGATCGTTGCCTGCATGGCGGCATTCCAGGAGGCGGAATAGATTCTCTCCTGCTCCGCTGCATCCTCGGACTGACCCACGAAGGTGAAATAGATATTCACCCCTGTCGTATAGGCATGCGAAGTGTGACCACTGGCAATCAAAACACCCGGTACCGCCATAATGGCCGCTGTCACAGCTTCGTAGAGTGGCGTGATCCGATCCCAGGTCGCCGCGACCTCAATGGTGTCGACGACCAGACCCGCCTTGAGCAATTCCTCCCATGAGGGAACCGAATTCCGATGCCCCATCCATTGATCGAGAGGAGCCGATCCAAGGTCCTCGCCGCCGTGAGCCAGGCAGGATTTCTCGACCGCCGCCAATTCCAGTTCCAGTGCGGGTTGCATGGACTCGCTGCCCTCGGTCATGACCAACAGGAGTGGTTCGGGCTCGGGAACCCACTCTCCGAAATTGCGCTGCGCCTCCACTCCGTCGTAGAGACGGAGAACGGCTGGGCGCCAACCATCTCGCAGGACTTTCCGCGTAATCTCGAGACCATCATCCCAGGTGGGCAGGCGGTAGGCCGTCCCGGAACGAAAAGCATGCTTTGGCCAGCACTTGAAAGTGACCTCGGTGAGGATGCCCAAGGTTCCCTCAGAACCCAGAAGAAGGGCCTTGAGGTCGGGCCCGGTCGCACTGCGGGGCGACGGAAACGTCCGAACGACCGTCCCATCGGGCAGCACACACTCAAGGGAGAGCACCATATCTTCCGTGTTCCCATAACGCGTGGAAAACTGGCCTGATGCTCTCGTAGCCACCCAGCCCCCAACACTCGATACGGCGATCGACTGCGGGAAATGGCCCAAGGTCAGACCATGGGATTCGAGATGCTCTTCAAACTCCGAGCCCCTCATCCCCGGCTGCACGCGGCAGGTCAGAGCTTCATCCGAGAGTTCCAGAACCTTGTTCATGCGCGACAGGTCGACGACAATGGCCGCCGCTCCGGGCCGGACACCGCCGCAAACTCCGGACCCCAGGCCGTAGGGCACCACCGCAGTCCCGCTTTGCGACGCCAGCTGCAGCGCTTTGGAAACTTCCTCCGTGCTCTCGGGATAGACCACGCAAAGCGGCCCCGCAGCAGGGGTCCCGCCGAGATCACGAATCGCTTCAAGCGCCCAATAATCATGAGCGTGTGCCTGACGATCGTCTTCCGTGACGACGACTCTCCCCGCAGGAAGTCCCTCCTCCAGCATTTTGATGATATCCACGTTCAACTACTCCTGCCGCCAGGCCAGATCCTCACGGATCCTCGCTTGATAGAGGCGAATCTCCTGATCCGTCTCTTCATCTGTCCAACCCATCCGTCCGGCCAGCGTGGACGCCACGCTCTCCACGGCACCCAGACCATTATCCGCTGCGAAAAAGTTTGCACGGGCCCGACGCTCGAGAACGTCGGTCACCGAAGATGCGCTCTCTTCTTCGATCGCGAAGCGGATCTCCTCATCCGAGAGACGCGTGCGCACCATCGAGATTGGCTCCTCGCCTTCCACCAGAGGAACTTCGCCGGTGCGGCATGGCGTTCCCGCCCCGCCCAATCGCTCCACAACGGCATCCACCACTCGCTCCGCCATCTGGCGGTATGTGGTGAGCTTGCCACCAGCAATCGAAAGAAGACCGTTAGGCTCGATGAGAACTTCATCCTTTCGCGAGATCTCCGAGGGGTTTTTTCCCTCCTGTCGCAAAAGCGGTCGCACGCCAGCCCAGGCGCCCCGGACCTCGCTTGGATCGATGGGCTGATCAGGCCAGTTCCGGTTGGTGGCCTCGAGTAGATAGTCGACATCCTCGCGGGTGATCTCCGGTCGCTCTACCGCCTCTGGATAGAATGTATCGGTGGTACCGATCCAGCAGATATCCTCAAAGGGAACGACGAAAAGAATACGCTTGTCCTGCGCTCGCATCACGACAATATCATCGACGGGAAGACGCTCTCGCTCGACCACCAGATGGATTCCCTTGGTCAATTGCATGCGATCATTTGCGGCACCGCCAAGACGGCGGACCGAATCGACCCACGGGCCGGCTGCATTCACCACGACAGCCGCATTCACATCCAGCGAGCGTCCCGAAAGGTCATCGCGCAGACCAACGACAAGGCCCGCCCTCCGGCTCTGTCCATCGCCGGATACCGTCAGCGCGGACTCCTGTTCTCGCAGCGCAGTTGCAGGGGCTCGGTTGACGACCCTCGCTCCATAGCGCTTGGCCGATTTCAGAGTTTCCAGTGTCAGGCGGGCATCGTCGGTAATATACTCCGTGTAGACAGCCGATCCCTGCAGTCGGTCCTTGAGTAATCCGGGGATTCGCGCGACCGATTCGTCGCGATCCCAGACTTCATGCAATTCTTCAGCTGGTATTTTCGCCATCTTCTCGAAGGCCCAAAGTCCAGCCCGCAGCTTCATCAAGCCGGCACTTGTCCGGCCGTGAACCGGAAACGCCAGCCGTGCGTGCATTGCGAGGTGCGGAGCAATCTCGGTGAGGCATTTCCGCTCCCGGTTGGCTTCGAGAACCAGATTGATCTCTCCCTGCTCCAGATAACGCAGGCCGCCGTGAATCAATTTGGACGAGCGACTCGAGGTGCCGGAGGCAAAATCTCCTCGCTCAACCAACCCGACGGAGAGTCCCCGCATCGCGGCATCTCGGGCGATACCGGCACCGGTAATTCCACCCCCAACGACGAGAAGGTCGACGCCCTCCGCTTCCATGGCATCAAGATCCGAAATTCTGGTATCAACTGAAAAACTCAATATCCTCTCCCTCGCAGGTGGCGATCATCGAACCCGAAATGATGCCCGAGTTCATGAATCAGTGTCCGCCTCACTTCCCGCCGAAGATGATACTCATCTCGATGCGCGTCTGTCAGCGTTTCATAATAAAGTACGATACGATCTGGCAGCATCGGAAAATCGCTGCCGCGTTCGATCGGCGGGACACCCTCGTAAAGACCAAACAGGCTGCCTTCCCGGCGCGCCAGTCCCAAGGATTTCAGAACCTCGTCGGAGGGTGCGTCCTCGATAACGATTTCGACATTGCGAATGGACTCCTGCACAGAGGACGGAATCCCGTCCAGTGCCTGCGTCACCAGCGCTCGAAAGCGGGATCGTGAAATCCAGGATGTGGCTCGTGCTGTCTCTTCCACGTTCTCAGTCTAGCACAGAATGGGTCGGTGCTGCCGCTATCGAGAAAGTACGCCACCGCTCGATCTGAGGTCGAAATGCTCGGACAAGAACCCAAGCGCGGCACCATCGACCAGATATCGGAACGATCCACCCCGGCTGGACCCGAAGAATCGGTCGGTAAAGATGAGGAAGTCAGGGGCGCCGGGGGGCGGCGCCCCTTCTACCGTAAAAAAAGCCAAATCCCTTCCTCGCAGATGGCCCTCGGGTTAATGCAAATCTTCCATCGCGGGTCGCGTATGCTCCGACACCAGATGAGTCTCATCCTCGTGCCGTCGCGCGATCCCGCGGACTTCGTTGGCCTGCTCCTGCGCTTCGGCGCCGGCCAGTTGGTCAAAGGTCAGAACGACGGAGGGACCGCCCTGGTCTGCCAAAAAGCTGATCGTCGGGGCCTCATGAGCGTATTGATGACGCTCGCAGAAGCGCACACGAGCGATATCCGCGCAGCATAAATGAATGTGGAATTTCTTGTTTACGATATGAATCCAGCCGTCCCGCACCTGCAGGTCGGCGAGGTCGGCAAAAAGCTCCGAGGCACCAAGGGCGTTCCGCAGGATAATCCTCGCCTGACCAAGAAACCGCATTTCCTCGACGAGGTCTTCGATATAACGCCCGTCCTTGGTGCTGTTTTCTTCAGATTCGCCGTGGCCACAAACACTCATGGTATTGTTTCTATCCTATTTGAATATGAATATCAATATCAATATCATTTGTGAACCTTCTGCACTTTGACTCCGATTTTTTGATTTCCGGACGACAACACCGCGGAATTGCCATAGGCAAGGAGGCTATGGCAACGGTGACCTTCGAGCCGCGCAGCGGCCCAAGCTGGAGAGATCCATTCCCGATGTACAAGGCGATGCGAGATCATGGCCCCATTCTCCACGTACCCAAGGGAGATTACTGGGTTTTATCCCGCTTTGAGGAGATCTGGCAGGCGGCTCGCGACACCGAAACCTTTTCATCAGCCTCCGGCCTGACAACAACTTACGGCGATATGGAAGCGATGAACCTGGCGCCGACGATGGTCATGATGGACCCGCCCCGTCATACTGATTTTCGCAAATTGGTCAGCGCCGGCTTCACGCCTCGCAAGGTACAGGCGCTCGAACCTGCGATGCGGTCGTATGTAGTTGAAAAAATTGAGGAAATGCGCGGCAAGGGCTCCTGTGATTTTGTCGAAGGGCTCGCGCGCCCTCTCCCCTGCTGGGTCGTGGCCAACTATCTCGGCGTGCCCATTGAAGATCGGCCTCTCTTCGACGACTGGACCCATGCAATTGTCGGCGGCAGCGCCGAAGGGAATCTTCTGGATGCCGGCGGCGGCGCTGCAGCTGTAGGCGAGCTCTATGAATATTTCACCGCGTTGGTCGAGCAGAAACGGAGCCACCCCGGAGACGATATGGTCTCGGAGCTGATTGCTTCGAAGTTGGAAGGAAACCCGCTGGGGATCCTCGAAATCCTGGGCTACGCCTTCGTCATGATCACCGGCGGCAACGACACCGCCACCGGCTTGCTCGCGGGCGCCGCTGAACTTCTGACCACCTACCCCGAGCAGCGCCAGAAGCTGATTGATGATCCGGGTAAAATTGCCAATGCGGTCGAGGAACTGCTTCGCCTCACATCCCCCGTCCAGGGACTCGCGCGGACCCTCACCCGTGACGTTGAGATCGATGGCCAGAAAATTCCTGCGGGTCGCAAGGTGCTGCTGCATTACGGATCCGGCAATCGTGACGAACGTGAATTCGGACCCACCGCGAGCGATTTCGACGTTGATCGTAAAATTGACAGAATTCTCACCTTCACCATCGGCCCCCATTATTGTCTCGGGGCTGCGGCCGCACGAATGCAGGGCCAGATCGTTCTCGAGGAACTCCTACAGCGATGCCCGAACTTCTCCGCCGACGTGGCCGCAGGAGAATTCGCGCGCGGTGCGGTCGTGCGTCGCCACGAAGCCCTTCCTCTGACGACGGCCCCCTGACCTAGGCACCCCTTCCCGAACCGACGTCGGTTTGCGTATGGTGATTCGCATGAATGTGATCGCCGAGGGCTTTGCTTTTCTGGAGGGACCGCGGTGGCGCGAAGATTCCCTCTATTTTTCGGATATGCATAGCGAAGCAGTTTTTCGCTGGTGCGAAGGCAAAGGCGTCGAGAAAGTCGTCGAAGTCAGGGAACGCCCTTCCGGATTGGGATGGGATCCTCAGGGGAGACTCCTGATCGTCTCGATGAGAAATCGCTCGCTGCTGCGCTGGGACGGTTCGCAGCTGGAAACCGTGGCCGACCTTTCCTCAATCGCCACTTTCGATACCAACGATATGGTCGTGGACGCGCGCGGCGGCGCGTATATCGGGAACTTCGGCTCGAGCATCGAGGGAGAGGGAACGGTTTTCCCCGATCCAGCAAAACTCGCCTACGTCTCCCCCGACGGACAGGCCCGGGTGGTCGCCGAAGATCTCCTCTTTCCCAATGGCTCGGTGATTACACCCGATGGCAAAACACTGATCGTCGGCGAGACCTTCGCCGGACGAATGACAGCTTTTGATATTCGGTCCGACGGAAGTCTGGAAAACCGCCGCATATGGGCGGAGATGACGGGCCGGGCACCCGATGGTTGCTGCCTGGACGACGAAGGGGCGGTCTGGGTAGCCAGCCCCACCACCAATGATTTCGTCCGAGTGCGCGAGGGTGGCGAGATTCTGGATAGAATCGAGGTCGACCGCATGGCGATCGCCTGCACTCTCGGCGGTCCCGATGGGCGGTCCCTCTTTCTCCTCACCTCCAAAACGACCGAGAGTGCCGAGGCTCGCAGGGCGAAAAGTGCGCGCATCGAGGAGCATCGAGTTCAGGTCCCCAGCGGCAATAGTCCCTGACGCGCTTGCGCCCCGGCCGGGGAGACCCATACCCTAGAGCTATTCGTTTTGAATGGAGGGGGATGCGGGCCGGTGCCCGCCGCGGTCTTCAAAACCGTTAGAGCGCCATATACATGGGGCTGGATGGTTCGACTCCATCCCTCCTCCGCCAAACGTACCTGATCGGGAAGGATCGGCTCGAGCCGAGAAACCATGTCGAACGACCCACAAACCCCGGCGGCCACTCCGCCGCCAATGCCTTCGGTCCGAGAGGAGTTTACCGGCCTCGCGCGTCTGGCAACCCCGGTTGTGATCGCCGAATTGGGGTGGATGGGCATGGGCTTGGTCGATACGGCCATGGTCGGCCAGGTATCTCCGATCGCGATGGGTGCTGTGGCTGTTGGAAGCAACGTCTTTTTTCTTTTCATGGGAGGCGGACTCGGGTTTCTTTTCGGCCTCGACACGGTCGTGGCTCAGGCGATCGGCGCGGGTCGCATCCAGGAAGCCCATCGGTCCCTGATTCAGGGGCTCATTCTGGCGCTGGTTTCCTCCTTGCTCCTGACCCTGTGCATGTTCGTGTCGGCAATGAACCTGGAGTATGTCGGCATCCCGGCAGAGGTCCTGCCTTACGCCCAATCCTATTTATGGATCACCGCCTTGAGCATGCCGGCGCTTTCGATCTTCATGGCCCTAAGGCGCTATTTGCAAGCCATGAATCTCGTCGGCGCCTTTATGGTGATCGTGTTGGTCGCCAATATCCTCAATGCTCTGGTCAATTGGGTTCTTGTCTTCGGTCACTGGGGTTTTCCTGCAATGGAAGCCAGTGGATCCGCTTGGGCAACGGTGATCTCACGAGCCTTCATGATGATCGCACTCGCGATCTACACAATCGCCCACGCGCGCCACAAGCAGACCGGACTTCTCCAGACACCTCTGCGAGTGGAGATGCCTCTGCTCCTCCGGATCACCCGGATCGGACTACCCGCCGGTGGTCAATTCCTTCTGGAAACAGGTTTTTTCAATATCGCGGCGCTCATGGCCGCACGGCTGGGCCCATTACCGCTGGCGGCGCATCAAGTCGCCATCACCGTTGCCGCCTTTTCCTTTATGGCGCCTCTGGGCATTTCCTCGGCAACCGCCGTTCGTGTAGGGCAGGCTGTCGGGCGAGGAGATGCCCCCGGTGCCAGACTCGCCGGCCGGACGGCCCTGACCTCGGGCGGGGTTTTGATGCTCGGCTTTGCCGTGATCTTCCTGACCCTCGGGCGGGAAATTGCCGCTATCTTCACGTCCGATACGGAGGTAATCGCCATCGCCGCCAGCATCTTCGTCGTCGCCGGGGCCTTCCAACTCTTCGATGGACTTCAGGTGATCGCCGTCGGTGCCCTGCGCGGACTCGGAGAAACGCGGATCCCGGTCGTGATCGGTGCCTTTGCCTATTGGGTCGTCGGGATCTCCTTGGCGACGATCTTGGCTTTCCACCAGAATTTGGGCGTACTCGGCCTCTGGTATGGCTTTATCGCCGGCCTGGCTGTGGCCGCCGTCGCCTTGCTCTGGGTGTGGAACCGTCAGGCAAGAAACCCCCTGCAGCATCGAATTACGACATCGAACACCACTGGACTCGACCCCGGGCAACCTGCTGGCTAGAACCTTCTCATGGCCTCCAGCGCGCGCATTGCCCCGTCGATTCTCTCTGCCGATTTCAGCATTCTGGGGGACGAAGTCCGCCGTGTCGAAGCCGGCGGTGCCGATATCATTCATGTCGATGTGATGGACGGCCATTTCGTGCCCAACCTGACGATCGGGCCTCTGGTGGTCAACTCGCTTCGACCGGTCACCGATCTGGAACTGGACGTTCATTTGATGATCGAGAAGCCCTGGGACTATATCCCGGAATTCGCCAAAGCCGGGGCCGATTCGATCACCGTTCATATCGAGACCTGCCCGGATCCCATCGACGTCATCCAACAGATTCACGATCTCGACAAACGCGCCGGGATCACCCTTTGCCCGCGAACACCGATCGAATCGATTCAAGCTGTCGCAGGAATGGTCGAGAGAGTTTTGATCATGAGCGTGGAACCTGGTTTTGGCGGGCAAAGTTTCATGCCCGACCAACTCGACAAAGTCCGCACGCTGGTCGATTGGCGCGACGCCGAGGGACACCATTACGACATCGAGATCGACGGCGGCATCAAGGCCCATAACGCGGCTGCGTGCGCCGCCGCAGGTGTTGAGGTCTTTGTGGCGGGTTCCGCGGTCTTCGACGCCGATGACTATCAAACCTCGATCACGGCGCTCCGTAATCACGCAACCAGCGACGCCTGACGACCTCTTTCCCGAAGTTCCTTGTCTCGCTTCATCTGGGGAAACTGCCCGGCACAAATCGCGGTCTTGACCCCGGGGGCGTTGTCCTCAAGGCTGAGAAGCTAGAGCTCATGAAAGCCTTGATTCTCATTCCGCTTCTCGGCCTGCTGCTGAGCAGCCCGGCCCTCTCCGCGGCGCCTGAAATTCCGACCCCGACCATCGAAGCTTCATCCCGGAGTCGAGATCGCTTTTATGAGGTACGCGGAGCGACAGCCGCGGAAGTTTTTTCATCCATCGGCAAACAAAAAATCGGGAATATTCCCGGGCGATCGGCCAGTGGCTTGACGGAAAGTAAATTGAGCTATTCGCTCGAGTCCACCTATGGCGGCAACAAGCCCTGTCGAGTTCTCTCCCTGAAACTCGACCTCAACCTCGTGATCACGCTGCCACGACACGCGAGCTCGAGAAATCTGGACCCTGATGCTCAGCGTAATTGGGAGATTTACGAAACGGCGGTGGAGGCGCATGAGTACCGGCATGTCGAAATTGAATTGCGCGGGCTCGAAGAGCTCACGCAACGCCTGCGCCGGGGCATCACGGACGGCAAAATCACCGCTGCAGGACAATCGGCGTGTGCGAATTACGTCGACGAACTACTTCGCCAACAAAGAAGTCTGACCAAACGCCGGCATGAGGATTTTCATGTCGAGGCGTCGCAGGAGGTGCGTGATCTGCAAGCCGCGGGCCGAGCGCGGCTGGATACTTTTGACGAGCAGTTGGAGCGCGATCAACGTGCCTTGAACGAATTGGCGGAAATGATCGGCGAGGTCCGTGACGAATATGACGATTTACTGGAGTCGATTCCCCTGAGTGCCCCGGGGCTGAGAGCCGACTCCTGGTCCATCGCTCGGGAACTGGCGGAGGAGCTCAATGCAGCCATCGACCGGCACCACGTCCTGCGGGAAGAACGCCAAGGGCAACTGGAGGCCCGCAAGCGGCTGGTCGAAGATTTGCAATGGATCCGCTGACGAATCGACTTCCCCTACCGACCGGTTCCGGTTAAACCGGCAGCATGATGCTCAAGGATAAAACTCTCGTCGTCTGCGGCTCCGGGCCGGGACTGGGTTCGGAAATCGCCCGCGGCGCGCTTCGGGATGGAGCGAATCTCGTTCTCGCTGCGCGAACCGAAAAAAAACTACAGGCTCTCGCTGACGAACTGCAGGCACCCGATCGCATCGCAATTGCAGTGACCGATATTCGCGAAGAAGACGACTGCAAAAAACTTGCCGGGATCGCGCACGACCGCTTCGGTGGCGTGGATGCCTTGGCACTCGTGGCCGCCGTCGATAATACCTTCGGCAATGTGATGGATGCCGATATCGAGACCTGGCGAAACGCATTGGAGACAAATGTCATCGGTGCCTCGCTCGCCGTCCGAGCTCTCGTGCCGCAGATGCGCTCGCGCGGTGGCGGCAGCATCATTCTGATCGGATCCCAATCCAGCTTTGTGCCCCAGATGCCGCAGATTGGGTATGCCTCCTCCAAGGGCGCCATGATTACGGCGATGTACTATATGGCGCAGGAGCTGGGGCCGGATCGAATTCGGGTCAATACCGTCGTACCGACCTGGATGTGGGGCCCTCCGGTCCAGGGCTATGTGAAATTGATGTCGCACAAGGAGAAGGTCTCGGAAGAAGAGATCATTGCGGGGATCACAAAGGATATGCCTTTGGGCGAAATCCCCAAAGACGAAGACGTTGCCGAAGCTGTGCTCTTCCTTGCGTCCGACCGCGCCCGAATGATCACCGGCCAACACCTGCTGGTCAACGCCGGCGAACATATGCCCTGAGCCCGGTTTCGCAGGGATCCCTGCGGGCCCGTCAGCCGTCCTTGGTGCCTTCGGCAGGCTCGAACCAGATCGGAGAAGTCCACGCTCGCTCCTGCTGAATTCCCGGGTACTCAGGATCACAGCAGGGCCGCAACCCTTCGGGCAAGGCCATTACATCACCAGCACAACTTATTTGCGCCTTGTTGCAAGCGTACTGACTCCAGCGACAACTCGGGTTTTCAATCACCCGAGCATAGTAAAAAGCATCCGCACCCGCATCGAATTCCGGATCCTCCCAAACCGCACACAGAACCGCCGCACCGCCCCCGCTGGGCTCGCAGGTTCGTGGGTCGACGGTCACTCCATTATCCCCACCGGCAACGTCAAGTACTTTTTCTTGGGGCTCTCCATTCTCCCGCCATCCCTTGATAATCTGGATACGCTGTAGCGGGCCTCCGGCATCTTTTCCGGTGCCCGAATCCCTTGTCGCATGGACGACAAAACGGGGGCCCCTGGTATTCCCCTTGCCAGATGCAGGCAGGACCGATCCCATCGCAACCCCGCGCGCATAGCCGGTCGCAACAAGGTCCGAGCGAGCGCATAGATCCTCGGGCAGATCCCAACCTCC
Source organism: Candidatus Binatia bacterium (assembly GCA_029248525.1). NCBI lineage: Bacteria > Candidatus Binatota > Binatia (SeqCode) > Binatia bacterium. The sequence goes on along the minus strand of JAQWJE010000049.1, from coordinate 223,339 downwards.
AAAAAACCGCACGATGGGTCGCGTACCGCTTGTCCCGTAGGCTTCCCGGCGCTGCATCGCGTGAAACAGGGAATCACGCGTATTCTCCTCGGCCCAAAGCACAGCCAATCCCCCCGGGCCGAATTCGATATCGTCCGGCAATCCCACAACCTCGCTCCCACCACCTGAATGCATTCCAGCGCCGCCATGGCCCGGGTGGTCCTTCTCGGCTACCAGACCCGGCGTTCCCAGATGCGTATCGGTCGCTGCGATTTGTCCGAATTGGAACGGGTTCGCTCCCTCAGCTTCGCGAATGGCCAGCCCCTGCGACAGCGCCGCGCGGGTGAACGAACGGCGGGGGGCAATTTCCCCAACACTCCCTCCCGTCTTGGCACCGAATCGGTCATAGGGAAGCTTCTCGAAATCGCAAAACTCATCAGAGCCCCAGCCCGCGCGGCGATCACACTCGGAGTCCCCCTTATGCTGCATGATTTCAACCAGCGGTTCCCAACGGCTGCGTCGCGCCGCCTCTTCGGCATCGATGGACGGGACCGGTTCTCCTTTTCCGTAGAAAAGTCCGTCGACATTTTCCCGCGAGGCGCGGGCCGATTCAAACATCAAACCGCCGCTGAGGTTTGAGTTGTGCGGAATCGTCAGGGCGTCGCAGCCCGGCAATCCCTCGACACATTCGCTCTCGAGACGGTCCCAGAGGGCCCAGGCCGACTCCGTATCGCGCCAACTCGGCGGTAATGCCGGCACCAGAGCGTTGCGGAAAATGACGTTCCGGTGCAGATTTTGCCCCTCACCCACACTCCCGGTCCACTCATAGCCGACAAAGGAGGTGAATTCGCAGCGCGAGCTCCGGTCGTAGGCCTCCTCCGCCGCCGCCTGAATTTCTTCCCAGACGCTGCCGGCGACCCGGTCACAAGCCTCACCCTCCTCGCCGCAAAAGCCCCAGCGATAACCATAGATCAGGCCAGGCGCTGCGAGCAGCGTGAGCCCCAAAGGCGGCGAATGGCGGAAGGCGACACAAACCGGATGCCAGTACGACCATTCCCCCGGCGTGCGACAAATCCGCACGTCACCGAGAAACTCGGCGTGGTCCGAAAGTGAAGTGAAGTCCAGTGGCCGATCCAACTGGACCCGTCGAGCCGGCTCCCCCCTGGCATCATAAGGCTGGATGCCCAACTCCTCGCCGCGCGCAAACCGATAGGCATCCCTCGGCCGATTTCTCGTATCCTGCGTGCTCGCATCGAAGGAGAATGCCGTATGAATATGAGTGTCGCCAAAAAACGGCCTCTTGAGCGGATCGTAATCCGTACAAGGTTCTCGCTCCTCGGTCACGGAATAGGGTCGGAGCTCCGCGGAAGCCTGATGTGGGAGCAAGGCGATCAGCAGAAAAGAAAGTAGATGATAATGGATCCTCATATCGTTGCCTCCCCGGGGGAGATCTCTCGGGGCTCCAGAATCACCAGCGGTATCGTTCGATTCGTCCCTGCGCGATAGTTCTGGAACCACGGCATCACCTCGATCATCACCGCCCATAGCTTTTCCTCTTCGGGCGGCTCGGCTCTCCGGGCGTGAACGGCCGTCCGACCCTGCTTGGTGCGAATATGCACATCCGGACTCGCGCAGAGATTCAACCACCAGACCGGATCCTTGTCCTGACCTGCATTCGATGCCGCGATCAGCCAGGTCCCGTGATGAGCCACGAAAAGCAGCGGCGTCTGGCGCACCAGACCGCTTTTGCGCCCGATATTTTCCAGCACCAGAAACTCGAATCCGGCGGCTCCCCAACCCATGCGGTGACCGCTTTTCTCGAAAATGAATCGATGAATGCCTGTAATCAGAGGCAGGCAAAGTCGCACCATTGTTCTCACCATTCCTGACCTTCTCTCATAGAAGCGCTCGGAGGGTCCAATGCCCGCGACGGCGGAATTTGCCTGCCTTCCCTCCGCACAGTACGAACCTTCCGTGGACAATCTTTCGGGAAAGAAAATCGCTGTCACCGGCGCAACCGGCTTTCTCGGTCGCTACGTAGTGGACGCCTTGCTGCAGAGGGGTGCTATTCCGATCGGAGTTGTGCGCAACCCGGATCGTGTACCCGAGCTTCGCGCCGCGGGCGTGGAGCTTCGCCGCGCGGACCTCGGCGATCTCGAGGCGCTCAAGGAAAGCTTCGTGGAATGCGATGCCGTCGCTTCGGTTGCCGCAATGATCAGTGTCGGCAGCATGTACAGCATCCGCAAAAAGCAGCGTGACGCCTATATCCAGACCAACGTCGGTGGAATCGAGCGCGTGCTGGAGGCTGCCGATGCCTGCGGTGTTCGGCGGATCGTCCACGTATCGAGCGCGAATGTCTACCGCGACCGGAAAGCTCCGTTGCGCGAAGACTCCCCCCTGCATGATCTCGACGAGATCGGCTTGCTGAACAATAATTACAGCATATCCAAAGCCGCAGCCGAGCGACGCGCCTGCGCTATCGCCGCGGACCGGAATCTTTCACTGACGATCTTGCGACCGACAGGCATCTACGGCGCCAACGACTTCAACTTCATGCACTGGGTTCGCCTCGTGTTGCGACCACCGATCACCCTCTGGCCGGCTGGCACCCATCTTCAATTGGTCCATGGCGCCGACGTCGCTGAAGCCCTGCTGCTCTGCCTCGAGAACGAACGATCGATCGGGGAAGCGTATAACGTATGCGGTGGTGGCGAGAGCTTATGGGAATTTGCCGAAGCCTGGTCCCAGGCCGGCGGGCCACGCGCCCGCCTTCTGATCCCGATTCCGGTCCCTGTCCCACCCCTGCTGGAGAACCGAAAAATCTTCGACGAACTCGGCTGGAAACCACGCGATATGGTAACCTGCCTGAGAGAAACCTTTGCGGCAGACGCCGATCCAAAATAACTCGCCCCAAACTCTTTACGGCAGCCCACTGCATAGGGAATTAGGCAGTGTGGCGATCCGAATGTCGACGGTCCTCCCGAGGGCCCAGAGAACCCGCTGGTCCAATGGCCCGCTGGTCTGGCTCGCTTCTTGCGACAGGAACCGACTATGCACGTAATCCCACTCTCCAACCTTCTGGTCAGCGGAGCCTTTTTTCTGGTTATGCTGGTCTGGGCGGTCATCGCGCGGACCGGCTGGATTGCCCTGCGCACCGGCCGCGCGCAAGGTCCGATCTCACGCCTGCACCCACTGCTCGGCATTGCGACCTGCATCGCCTACTTTACAGCAGCCCTCTCCACTCTGGCTCCCGACGCTCTCGATCCGGACAACTCGATCCTGGGCACCTATATGGTCATGGCGAATGATCTCGCGGGCTTCGCCGCGGTCGCACTCTTTCGCCATATGGCTCATTATTTCGAGCCGGGCGCGCCAATCTTGCGTCGGCGCTGGTTACTCCTGAACTATGGCTCTGCGACCATTGTCAGTCTGATTGCGATGGCAGGATCCACGCAGCCCTACGACCAAAGTCTCGGCAGCCGTCTCTACGGCGGGATCACATATGGCTATATGGCCCTGATGTTCTTTCTTTCAATTCAGGGTCTGCGAAAGAACGAGACCTCCAGCTGGAAGACTCCATTTGGTGCAACCGAACGACCACTTCGCGTCGTTTCCAGTGCCGCCGTCGTTCTGCTGATCACGGTAAGCGGTGTCGTCCTCACCCAGAGCAGCGACGCCAAGATCTTCACCGCCGCGTGGACCATGGCTCTCTTCGGTGCACTGGTCGCGGCGCCCTTTGCGATCCGGAACCTCGGCGCAGTCTTGCGCGATACACTCGTCGCGCTCTGCTTTGTGGGAACCGGTATTGCCGGTGCGTTTCTCGTTTATTGGGAGACTTCCTTCCTTCCGGAAAACGAGCGCTTCTGGATGCAGATCTTTCTCGGGTCCGTGTATGGACTCCTGATCGCCGGCGCAGGCCTGCAGGCTTGCTGGGCGCTCTTCGATCGCATCATTTTCAGGCGCGCCCACAACAAGCAAGGCGTCTTGCGCGAAGCGCTTCATGCTCTTTCTCCGGCGCTGGGGACGCAGCAATGTTCCGTCCGCGCATTGGCAGCTCTGACTCACGCCTTCCAACTCGAGGGTGCCGGCCTGATCTGGCGCGATGGTGGCGCGCAGACGTTCGGGAAATTTCGCATCGAGAAACTCGAAGAGATCTGGCCGCGCGGCGAGGCTGCAGATGCTCTCGCCAAGCGCACGCTGGCAGGAGGCGAGCTCACCCACCTCCCGGAAGAGTTGCGTGGTCCGCGCAATCAAGCTCATGTCGTAGGCGTCGTCTGCGTCCGTGGCTCGCGCCGTCTATGGGGACATATCCTGATGCGCACGGATCTCGTTGGCTCAAGTTTCGGAAGTGAAGAGTTGTCGGCCATCGAAGGCTTCGCCGACCAGCTCGGTTTACTTCTCGACGGGGCCGATATGCTCGGACGCACCCTGGAGGTCGAGCGCTCTCTTGCCCACGCGGAGAAGCTCTCCGCGATCGGCGAACTCACGGCTCGAGTGGCCCATGAGATCCGAAACCCCGCCACCGCGGCGCGCAGTCTGGCCCAGCAGCTCGTGGAGGAACCCGACTCGCCCTACCAACAGGAACATACGCTGATCGTTGAGTCTCTCGACCGAATCGAAAATCAGGTCGCGCTCCTTCTCCGGTACGCCAAGCGCGACGATCCTACCCTGGTATCGGTCGATCTCGCCGCTCTTACCCGGCGTACAGCCGAAGAATTACGCCCCAGCCTGCGCTCTGCCGGAATCGAGTTGATTGTACAATCGCCGGCGGCACTCTCCACCAAAGCCGATGCCGAAAAACTCCGTCTCGTCATGGTCAACCTGATCGAAAATGCCCGCGATGCTCTCGCCGACAGCGAAGGGACCAAGGAGATTCGCGTCGCTGTCAGCTCGGCCCTCAACAAGGTCTCCATCGAGGTCACCGACACAGGGCCCGGCGTGCCGGCGCAGGATCTGGACAACCTTTTCGAGTCTTTTTTCACAACCAAGGAAACAGGCACCGGGCTTGGACTGGCTATTTCAAAAAGAACGATCGAAGCGCATGGCGGCGAGATTCGCGCCTCTCAGGTTCCGGGTAGCGGTCTCTCTTTTCAAATTGATTTACCCATGAACTCCGAGGAGATCTACGCGTGAAACATTCGATTCTCGTCGTCGACGACGAAGCCGCCATCGGCATTGCGATTCAAAGGTTGCTCAAAAAAAAGGGCTACCGAGTTGATGTCTGCACCTCGGGTGAAGAGGCGATCGAGGCGATCGGGCAAACCCCGTACCATCTCATCATCAGCGATCTCAGCATGCAGGGAATGAGCGGCATGGAGCTTCTTGCCTGGACCCGGAAGAACGCCTCCGAAACAGCCCTGATCATGATCACAGCCTATGGCTCCGAAAAAACCGCTGTCGACGCCATGAAACTGGGTGCGTCGGACTATGTGCCCAAACCGTTCGATAATGACGAGTTGCTCCTCAAAGTCTCGCGAGTTCTCGACACGCGTACGACCCGAGTCGAAAACCAACTTCTTCGGGAACAGATCGGAGCATCCCTCGGGCTTGATAATTTTGTAGGTCGAAGCCCGAGCATGCAGCGCGTTTTCGAAGTGATTCGCAAAGTGGCTGACTCGGACCTCACGGTCCTGGTTCGGGGGCCCAGCGGGACGGGCAAAGAACTGGTGGCCAACGCGATCCACCTCGGGAGTCCCCGGAAACAACGACCATTGGTCAAGGTGAACTGTGCGGCCTTCACTCGCGAGCTCGTCGAAAGCGAACTCTTCGGCCACGAGAAGGGGGCTTTTACCGGGGCGGTTCGCGCGCGCGAGGGCAAGTTCGAACTTGCGGACGGGGGCACACTCTTTCTCGATGAGATCGGCGATATGGCTCTCGAGACACAAGCGAAAATCCTGCGCGCACTGCAGGAAAAGGAAATTCAACGCGTCGGCGGCGACATCACCCTGAAGGTCGATGTTCGGATCATTGCGGCTACCAATCACGATCTGGAAGCCAAGGTGGCCGATGGGACTTTTCGAGAAGACCTCTTCTACCGGCTCAACGTCGTCCCGATATCCTTACCTCCCCTCCGGGAGCGCGAAGGCGACCTGCCTATTCTGATAGATTATTTCCTTGACGGCATTGCCGAACGCCTCGGCCGCGAGCGAGCTCGATTCACCCCAGCGGCAATGCGCGCCCTGGCCGACGCAGAGTGGAAGGGAAACGTTCGGGAACTGGAGCATGTAATCGAACAATCTGTCGTTTTGGCCGACGGGATCGAGATCGATATCGAAGGCCTCCCGGATACTGTCCGACAGTCGACAGCAGGGACTGTCGGCGTGGCTGTCGACCACACGCTTCCCTTCAAGGAAGCCAAACAAATTGTCGTTGCGGAGTTCGAGCGCTCCTTTCTGGAAGCCGCCCTCGCTCGCCACGAGGGAAATATCTCGAGGACAGCAGAAGCAATTGGCATGTACCGCCAGCACCTGCAGGGAAAGCTCGCCGAGTACGGGATCGAAGCCTCCTCCTTTCGCCCGGTGAGATAGGCTCATCGAGACTGCTGGCCCGACAGCTCGTCGCCGCTCCTGTCGACAATCAGCTTCACGGATTTTCTTCGGAGCGATCCGACCCGCCTCGATAATCGCGGGCAGAATCTACAGCCGCACTCCTCCAGTGAAAGAGAGAATCTACTGAGGTGTCGATCCATTTGCCGTAGCCAAAATACACGTAGGCTCCGGTCGCCGCGCAGAGCAGACCGTATACGATCAATCGAGTGAGATTTTTTTGCTTCCAGGGCGACACCAGAGAATGCCTCCGCTTGGCTGAAGGAGCGTTCCGAATCAGAACCCCGCCTATTGTTTCCCTTGCTTCTACCCTCGACGGAATTGCGTGGATTCTGAACAGGCCGAGCGCAGAATACGGGAAAATGCCCGGAATCAGAAAACGACTTCGGTAGAAAAACCCATCACCAGAGCACTGGGGATTTTCCCCGTACCCGAAGGGCGGAGCACGCCCTGCAGGTCTGGCTGTATGGTCATCCATGGAGTCAGCCTCAGGGTATAGGCAAGCTCCAGAGCAATCTCGTGCGTCTGCCCGGGGAGCTTGGAGCTGAACCGATAATAGGAGGCGGCCAGCGCCACAGCGTCTGATGGCCTCTGAGCGAGCAGCCCGTTCCAGACGAACCCGGAAGCGACGGAGAACGGAAACATATTCAGGTTCGTCTGAGGCGCGCCCGTCATTGTCAAAAATCCGGCCAGCTGATCTCCTGTATTCACGATCTCTCCGAAATCATGCTGTACCGTCAACCAGAAATTGGTGTTGCCTTCCTGAGAGGCTTGGGCGTTTGTCAAAAGCGGGCGCTTCCCCGTGTCGACAAACATGCCGATAGACATCTGACTGCCCCCGCGGCCCGCGCCCTCAATGCTCGGGAGATGGTAGTCGAGTTGCCCCGTAAACAGCATGCCGTTGGCGGGATTGAATCTGAAATTCAAGCCACTGTTATACTCATTCCACTGCGTCGGGTTGGAGGCATCATAAACCGCCGCCCGAAGGTTCCATCGCTCGTTGGTCAACTTCAGACTGCCCATGATGCCCCAGAGTGCGACGGGGTCAATTGCAAAAGCAGGGTCGTTATATGCGACGGCAGCCGGGTTGTCATCAAAGGATAGATTGAGGAAATAGGAACCAAGCGGGTTCACCGCAAAATATTCGCCCGCCGAAATTTTTCCGATACGAATTTCGAACTGCTCATCGAAAAATTTGGATTGCAATGTCAATTCATAAAGCCGCGCGGCCTGCCCGCTGAAGACATTGGAGACATTGACCGTGTTGTGGATATGGTCCGCAGTCAAGCTGGACCCTGTGGCCCAGGAGCCTGAAATATGGAACTCCGTATCGCTCCACCCCCACCATTCCTCCAGATCAAGGAACACGCCGAAGGCCATCAAACCCGCATAGCTCACGCCCTGGTTCGCTCCGCCAACAGGATTACCCAGAACCGTTGTCGTATAACCGAGCCCCAATCGGACACCATAGGGGCTCAGCTCCGCATTCAGATCGTCAAGGGGTCGAGGCCGGGGTTCCGCGAGAGACCTGAGATCGCCCACCACCGGTTCGCTGCCCAGCAATTCGGGGACTTTGGCGGCGTCGGCCGAGAGCGGGCCGACACAACTCCAAAAGATTGCGAGAAGCGCGACCAGCCTTCCGCAAAGCTGTTTTTTATCCGAAGATATTTGCTCCATCGCGACCTCGCATCTTAGCTGAGTGCCTAAGAGAAGTCAGGTGCCGGCAGCGCGAGAGAGTGCGATCCGGCTAAGCCATTTTTCTCGCCGAGTGGCGCGCTCATCCTGTGACCAGCTTGGCGTAAAGCTTTGATCCGCTCGCCAACGCTCCGAAATTTCCTGATCGGTGGTCAAGCCGAGAGCCCGCTGCGCGAGGTACGCTGCTCCCAAGGCAGCTCGATCCAGTAACGCAGGCCGCTGAACCTCTGCCCCGGAGGCGTCTGCCACCAATTGCAGAAGAAGGTCGTTGGCCGCTGCGCCTCCAGCAACCCGAATGCGCTCTGCCCCATTTTCCCCGCCCAAAGCGACAGCTGCCTCGGCACACCTCCATGCAATTCCTTCCAACATCGCGCGCGCGATATGCGCCTTTGAGGTTGCGCGCGAGATCCCCCCGATCATCCCCCGTGCCTCGAGGTCCAGATGGGGTCCACCGAGACCCGCGAGAGCGGGAACGGCCCATACGCCGCCAGCATCTGTAACCGAGCGTGCGAGGGGTTCCAGACTCTCGATATCAGCCACCAGACCGAGGCCTTCCAGCAACCAGCCTGCCGCGGCTCCCGCTGTCAAAACCGGCGACTCCACGCAAAAGGTCCGCGACCCATCGAGGGACCAGAGTACCAGAGGATACGAGCCAGCCGGTGCCTCGCCCAGGGCTTCACCTTCGTTTCTCTTGACCATCGCTGATGTGCCGATCTCGATTTCAATCGTCCCGACCTCATGACACCCCTGTGCGTACATCGCGGCATGCTGATCGCCCGCGAGGGCAGCGATCGGGACCTCTGCTCCGAAGACACGCGCGCTGGTATGACCAAGGATGCTGCTCGAATCCACAAGCGTCGGCAGAGCATCCGCATCAATCTGCAAATGGTCAATCGTCCGCTGATCGAGCGTCCCCCCGAAGAACTCGTAAACACCGCTGACCGAGTAGTTGGAATGATCGCTGGCAAAGATATCACCTTCCGAAAGTCGGCAAGCGAGATAGGCATCGATCGTCCCAAGGCGTACTTTCGGCCCCGCGCCACCGTGCTCCCGGAGGAGCCACTCGTATTTGGAAGCGGCTGTATTCGGAATGATGAAGAAACCCTGCTCCAGAAGTTCGACACAGCGGGTCGCCGTGCGTTGATCCTGCCAACCCAAAATCGGACCGAGGGGCTGACCTATCTGATCGAAAATTGCGGCAGCACCTCGCTGGTTCGCAATCCCGATCGTGGCAATATCCGGAGCGCGTAATCCGGCATCGGCGAGGGCCCGATCGAGGACCCCCTTGGTGGTCTGCCAAAGTTCCTCGGCGGGATGCTCCACCCAGCCGGGATGCGGGTAGTCCGCGCGAACGGGCTGGTAGGCATGTCCGACAAGGGTTCCCCCCGCATCGAGGACGATCGCCCGCACTCCTGTAGTTCCTTCGTCGATTCCGATCGTATGACTGGCTGCCTTGGACATTTTCTCGATTCGCCTCGTTTCTCGACGCCTTCATAAGTCAGATCCGCCCTGCAGGTCAATGTAGACCCCTACCGGAGGCGGGTTTTTCGGACACCTTGTGAACCCTCCCTTCCCGGCGTTAAATAGGGGCAACGAAGGAGTACTGCTGATGTCCGAACTGGAAAATTTCAGAAACGAAACCGCCGAGTGGCTCGACGCGAATGCCCCGGAATTCGCCAAAAAGCCGGTCAAAGACAACGACGAAATCTGCTGGGGCGGTTCCCATTGGCAATTCGCTGATCCGGGCGAAAAAGAATGGCTCGATCGCATGGCCGCGAAAGGTTGGACCGCGCCCCAGTGGCCCACAAAGTACGGCGGTGGTGGTCTCAGCAAGGAGGAGGACAAGATCCTCGCGCAGGAAATGCGCAAACGCCGCCTGCGCCCGCCATTGATCGGTTTCGGACTCAGCATGATTGGACCCCTTCTGCTGCAGGAGGGGAGCGAGGAACTCTGTGCCGAACACTTGCCCAAGATCATTCGCGGAGAGATCCGCTGGTGTCAGGGGTACTCGGAGCCCGGCTCAGGTTCGGATCTCGCCAGCCTGCGCACACGAGCAGATCGAGACGGGGATGATTTTGTCCTTAATGGCCAAAAAGTCTGGACCTCGTATGCCGACCAGGCAGATTGGATGTTTATTCTGGTGCGGACCGACCCTGACGCGACCAAGCATACCGGGATCAGCTTCCTCCTGATGGATATGCGTAGTCCGGGCGTCGAGGCCAAGCCCATTCAGTTGATCAGTGGCTACTCGCCCTTTTGCGAAACCTTCCTCTCTGATGTGCGCGTCCCTGCGACCAACCTCGTTGGCACGGAAAACGACGGTTGGCGTCTGGCCAAAGCTTTGCTCGGCCACGAACGGACCATGATTGCCGGGTTTGGTACCGGCGGCGGTAACAGTAAGGGCGAGAGCATCTCGGCTCGGGCCAAGCGCTATGCCGGAGAGGAAAATGGTCGCCTCGCCGATGCCGTATTGCGGGACAAGATTGCCGCTGGCGAAATGGATCAGCGCGCTTTCGAACTCACCATGATGCGCTCACGCGACGGCATGAAGGCCGGCCACAAGCCGGGGCCCGAAACCTCGTTTTTCAAACTTCACGGCACCGAAATCAATATGCGCCGGAACGAACTCGAAATGCAGATTGCAGGCCCGCAAGCGATTGGCTGGGAGGGCGAAGGGTTTGATGACCGAGAATTGGGCACGGCCCGATCCTGGCTGCGGTCTCGCGGCAACTCGATCGAAGGCGGCACCTCGGAGGTCCAACTGAATATTATCGCCAAGCGCGTTCTCGGATTACCCGACTGAAGAAAGTCTTGCACCCATGAACCTCGCGCAAATCATAGACCCGCCCAGCACGGCGGTCATCACCGTTGAATGCCAGCGCGGCGTCATCGGTGCCGGCGCGATTTTCCCCGCTCTGGTCGATGCCGTCAACGAGTCGGGGATGATTGCGAACGGACAATCCGTTCTTGCAGCCGCTCGCAAGGCCGGTTCTCCTGTCCTGCATGGGGTCGCCCATCGTCGCGAAGACCGTGGCGGCCAGACCGCGAATTGTCGGCTGCTGGCCATGGCGATGAAGGCGCCGGGAGAGGGACTCCTGCCGGGCTCCGATAATGCCCGGATCATTCCCGAGTTCGGACCGGCCGATAGCGATTTTATCGTGCCGCGGATTCATGGGGTCACCATTTTCCATGGGACCGAAATGGATGCCCTGCTACGAAACCTCAACGTCAAGACCGTCGTACTTCTCGGAGTGAGCCTGAACATCGCCATTTTGGGGAGTGCTATCGAGGCTGTGAATTCCGGCTATCAAGTCGTCGTTCCCCACGATGGAACTGCCGCGACTCCGCCCGCGTACGCCCAAGCGGTCCTCGAACACTCGCTGCCCATGGTCGCGACTATTACCGATTGTCAGTCTCTGGTCGCATCCTTCACGCGAACCGCGAACTGAGCCTACGGAGAAAATTTCATGCAACCACTGATATTGAACGAAGAACAATCCCTGCTCCGCGACAGTGCTGTCGATTTTGTCGCCCAACGATCGCCTGTCGCGCGCATGCGCGCTCTCCGAGATGCCGGCGAGGCGATCGGCTTCGATCCGGTCGTATGGAAGGAGATGGCCGACCTCGGCTGGCCAGGGATCCTGATTCCCGAGGCTTATGGCGGCCTTGGCCTTGGTTACGCAGAAATGGTCGTCGTCCTCGAGGAACTTGGATGCGCTCTCGCGCCGGAACCCTTCCTGGGGACTGTTTTGCTCGGCGCCAATACCCTGCTCCTCGGTGGCAGCGAGGCCCAGAAGCAAGAAGTGCTTCCCGCCGTTGCTTCCGGTGAAAGGTTTCTCGCGCTTGCCCACCACGAACCCGGCGTGCGTCACCAGATGTATCGGGTGAGCACGCGAGCGGTGGCCAATGGCGAAGACTTCGTGCTCGACGGCGAGAAAGATCTGGTGCTGGACGGACCGGCCGCGGAAAAAATAATCGTATCGGCCCGGACCAGCGGCGCAGATGGTGATCGCGATGGGATCACCCTCTTCCTGGTGGAAGCTGGAACTCCGGGTCTTTCGCGGACCAACCAGCATTTGATCGATACCCGCGGGGCCTCGCTTCTCAACATGAGTGGCGTGAGACTCGGCGCATCTGCCGTCGTCGGCCAAGTAGGGCACGGCGCCGATATTCTTGATCCCGTGATCGACCGCGCCCTGGTGGGACTATCGGCCGAAATGCTTGGCGGGATGCGCACGGCCTTCGAAATGACCACCTCTTATCTTCGCGACCGGGAACAATTCGGGGTCAAGATCGGCAGCTTTCAGGCGCTCAAGCATCGCGCGGCGCGTATGTTCGTGCAGGTCGAACTCGCTCGCTCGACGGTGATGGCTGCCGCTCGCGCCATCGACGAGGGCGACAAGAATATTCCCGAAATGGCCTCACTGGCCAAGGGGTTGCTGTCCGCGTCCTACGTCGAAATCGCCAACGAGGCTGTCCAGATGCACGGGGGAATCGGCATGACCGACGAACACGATATCGGTTTCTTCCTCAAGCGCGCCCGCAGTACGGAACTTCTTTTCGGCGACGCCGTATTCCATCGGAATCGCTGGGCCGCGCTGAGCGGTTACTGAGCACGCGTGACTGAACCCCAACAAAAAAACATCGCCTTGCAATGCCAAGAGCAACTTGGTGCGCGGGCGAAGATCGGACAACCATGACCAGTTCGGCTCTGATTCTTGCGCTCGCTCTGGTGGCCATCGTGATCGCGGTCGTCACGTCCTGGAGACAACTGGAGGCGAGTCGGCTCGCCGGAAAACCACGCAAGGGGCTCCTGGTTCTTGTGGTCTTTCTGGGAAGCTTTCTGGGCCTTGGGACGGCGGTCATTCTGACCGCACGAGGAGCCTGCACCTTGTTGGACTGTCGAAGCTATCTGGAAGAGCAAAAAACCATTCAGGATGCCGCCAGTCGCGAAACTGATCTCGCGCAACCTTGAAGTCAAGGTTGCGGGCTCGAACCAACCTCGGTCCGGGCATCCACTTCCTGCAAGCGAAGAACGAAGAAGGGACTCGACCAGGCCGCGCCACCATCGCGCTGGACGGCGCGCAAATAGAGCCAGTCGCCGGGGCCGAGAACCGGCACCTCGATGCTTCCGGCAAGATCGCGTTCGCCGTCGAGGCGGATCGACATGACCCTGGCTCCCCGACGAATGATATCGAGTCGCTCGAGACTTGTCTCGGCCGCGATCTCCCACGAAAGAACCTGCGTGCGGTCAGCCTCGCCACCGATCGGCGCGTCGAGAACACTACCCATAGGCAAACCATCGAGGTCGACCCGGAGGTAGATTCGCGGACCGCTGGTCGCATATACCGAGCGGGCCCGCAGAGCCCTCGCGATGGCCCGGCGTGTCCTCGGCTCCTTACCGTCGACCCAGATACCGGCAAGACCGCTTTTGCCACCGCTCGCAATTCCCGCCAAACCAGGATGCCCGTCGTGACCGTCGCTACTGCCCAGAAAACCGAGACGATACCCGCGATCGAGAGCATCACGAACATAATTTCCCGGCTTCGCCTTGTAGATCGGCATCGGTGAATCCGGAGATTCGCTCGAGCCATGAACCGAAACAATTTCCGTCAGAGGCTCAAGGTCGGGGTCGGGTGGAATCGACCAATCTGTTGGAACCGGCCCCCCGGCAGAATGATGGGCGATCGTCATGGCATTCTTTCCAGCCAATGCGGCCCAAAGCTCTGGAGGCGTATCGTAACGCTCGTCCAGCGAACTCAGAAGTTCGGGGGACTCCGACCCAAAGAAGAGAACATGGCGATGTCCTTCAACCCAATTCGTCCATTCAAATGCGGGGACCGTCACAAATCGACCGGGCTCATTGAATGCCTGCACCTCGCCGAGCTGCTCTTGCCAGACCTCGGGGAAATCGTCGAGGGCTTTCAGGCCCCAATGATCATGGTCGGTTAGTGCAACCACATCGATACCAGCGGCGTCTCTCGCATAGACCAGATTCTCGAGAGTGGAACCGGAACCATCCGAGAGTTGCGTATGAACCTGCAAATCGCCCCAGAGAAGCGTTTGCGTCGGCGACTCCTGCACGACAAGCGGGTTACTTTGCGCTGCCGGGCCTGCCTCCTCCGTGCCCGAAGGCCGAGCGACAGCAGAAATCCGGTAAACACCCGGAGCAGGCACTCGAAGGTCGATCGTCTTGCGACCTTGATCCTCCGGAGCAAGCGAAACGGCGGCCGGCATCGTAATGCCAGCCTCGGCGCCCTCCACAGCAAGATCGATCTGGCCAACCCATGGCATCCCGCTATTCCCGGCTCGATCAAGCAGCGCAATCGTCAGAGGGACGATGGCACCGGCCGCAGCTGATCCGGGTAATGCGAGGTGCAGACGGGAAGCTTCGCGAGCCATGATGTCGACCGATGGCGACTCCTCGATCAGTTTGCGAATGCCGTCACCGTTGCCGTCAACTGCCAACCACAAACGTTCGCCGGTCTCCGCAAAGCGATCCACTCGAGTGCCGCTGGCGCCTGCCCCGAATTCGATTCGAACCGTTTCGCCGGCACGCAGGCCCGGGCCATTCACCTCAATCGCCACCAGTCCTTGCGTCAGCGGTGTCGTGGAAAGGTTCACTCCCGCAACCGAGGTCGTCGCACGCAGGAAACCGCCCCGCTGGTCGGTCCCGGTCTGCGGTAACTCCCAACCCCAAAAGGGAGAGACCTGAAAGAAAATGGTGCCCCCGGGCGCGATCCCCAAAGGTCCTGCTTCATATTCAATGACAAAGCTTTGCCGAGAACTGGCCGGGATCGGGCGCGGCCCCTCCGGCGGCAAGTCGAGCAACCGAGCGGTTCCACCCCCATCCGAGGGGTCGCGAGCCACTTGGCGGTCGAGCAGAAGCTCTGCCTTGATCTCCGGGTGCGACCATGGATTTTGGGCGTAAGGTGTCGCCCCCGGCGCCGCAGACGAATCCTCGTTGACTTCGACGATCTCTTCCGGAACCGAAGCACATCCCGGAGCAAGGGCCCCGATGCAAGCGCACAGAAAAAGACTCCGCAAATCCCTGAGAAGCAATCCCATGTCCAACGCCTACCTGCCTTCGGGGTCTGGTGCGACCTTCAGTTTTTTCCGGCCTCACCAAACAAGGTTTCAATAAGATAACGCCTGAGGTCCCCCGGAGAAACAATCTCGTGCAAAGAGCCCACCTCTCTCGCGCGATCCACTGAATGAATGGCATCAAATTCGGCAGCAACCGCGAGGCGCGCCTCGAGACGAGCCTCGGACAGAACTTGATCCAGAACCGCCTGGGCAGCTGCACCGGGAGACCCTCGACCCTCCGCTTCGGCAGCGAGAACCGCCTTCGCCTGGCGAGCGCGGTTCTCGACTTCTCGGGAAAATACGACTTGCGCCGCCGCCGCACCACCGATCACCGAAGCATGCGAACCCTCGAGTGCTGCTGCGCGCAGTCGCGAATTAAGTTCCTGCGAAAAGACGACATAAGCGCCACCATGGTAGCGAGACACGACGACAAAGAGGATCGGGCCCGTGAAGTTCACGACAGCGCGGGCAATATCTGCGCCGAATTCCAGCTGCAGGTTCCGCATCGATTCCGGCGAGCCATCGAAACCCGAAAGGTTTGCCAGAACGACGACCGGACGATTCCCGCTCGATGCTTGCAGGGCGCGGGCGACCTTCCTCGAGGACTGCGGGAAAAGCGTGCCCCCGGTCCACTCCGCCGGCCCGTCCAGAGGGCGGTGACCAAGGCGCGGAATGTTGCGGCTTTCGATGCCCAGCAAGGAGACCGGATGTCCTCCCAACGATGTATCCCAAACAATCGCTGTCTCGGCGCCTTCCCAGTCGCGCCAGCGTTCGAGGGGTTCAATATCGGCATCTGCTGTTGCCGCCATGAGTTGCCGCATCGCAAAGGGCTTCTTCCGGCCGGGGTTTTTGGCGTCGTCAAAAAGATCGCCAACTGACAAAAACTCCGAATCCTCGCACTCGTAATCCGTGGCGCGAACGTCTCGATCCTTGCGATCCTCGGTCTGCAACGATCGTGGCATCAACTCTCCGGGCACTACGTAAGTGAACTTGTAGTGTCGGTGCAGAATGCGACTCGCATCTGCCAGATCTCGCGCGAAATAATGAGCCTCTCCGTTCGGACCCGCGACTCGCTCATAGCCCCCAATCGCGACCTCGTCCTCGGCTGCGACCGAGCCTGCTGCCTCCAACGCGGCACGACCGGTGAGGACCATCGAGCCCTCCGGCGTCATGATCAAAGCCCCTCGACAATGCGCCTGCATCGTCGCCAGTGCGTCCCAATAACTCTGGGCGCCAACGTTTACGCCGGCTACGACAACATGAATCATACCGCCGTTCTGAGTGAAGGTGACGAGCCTTCGAACCACCCGAGCGGTCGCATCCAGGTTTTCCGTGCCACTTTCCATCGAGATTCGCGCACCTGCCGATATGGGAATCCACTCCACCGGCAAACCACGCTCTTCCGCAAGGTCGATAGCCGCCACAACTCGATCACATTCCGCTGGACCCAAGGCACCCATATCGCGTGTCGGATCACTGACGATCGCGACACGAAACATCCCCTCGGGAACTTCATCCGTCGACGAGCCAATCACTCCTACGACCAAGCCAGCCTCATGCTCTCCCGATGCTCGACCCCTGACACTAATCAACTTTGGGGATGGTGCCCCCGAATCAATGTCGAACTCTTCGAAGGAATCACCAAATAATGGAATCACTTCATGTGGCGGGAGCAGGTTTCGTCGGCGCGCTTCAGCGACTCGCCTTTCGTAGGGCGTCTGTGGTTCAAGAACTTTATCTCTCGGTGCCCGCAGTTCGATATCCAGACGATTGCCCGTCAAATCAGAAACGACTAATTCGCACTGCTCGCTCCCAGCTTCGGGATCTTCCGAATCGAGACGAGAGAAGCGCACGATGACTTTCTCGAGACCAAGTCGACGTGTTGCCGGTGCCAATCGAGCGACCAATTCATCGACGACACCCGCACCGAGCAAAACCTCCGGCTGCACCATCAGAAAGATTCGATTCCATTGCAGACGGTCTCGCGGATCCCTCTCGGCGAGGACGGTTCGCAACAGTCGGGTCGCATCATGAAAGGCACTCTCGAAGGCGGCCAGGTGCAAGCGAGTCAATCTCCCCGCCCTATGCCGGCGGCCGCGAACCTCGGCAACCACGAATATTCGCTCGTCGCCCGAGTGGTTCCGGGCTCGTGCATGCAGGCAAGCCAACCCCGGCGGTGCCTCGAGTCTCTCCAGATCGAAGGCTTCCATCCGCGATAGAGCCGCTCGCAATTCCGGGCTATCCTCTGCGTCTCGTTCCGCCCGGGCGAGGCGGCGCCGTAGCCTGGGGGCTGCGAAAATCTCGTGATGCGCTTCGATGGCCGCATCCGCGAGCGCTTCGGGCAAATGCCCTCGCATCGCAGCCATTCGTGTCAGGGTATCGGAGAGCTCATCATGGCGGCGGAGTCCGTGTCCGTCAGAAACCCATGCCTCCAGCCGATGCACCAGAGCCAAGGCCAATCGATGACGAAGTTCAGCCGACCGACGCGCGGCAAAGAGACGAAAGATCGCTCTCTCCAGGACAGGACCCGGTTCGGGCCTAGAGAGTCCGTACCATTGGAGAATCCGCGCCACTCGTTCGAGGAATTCCGGATCCAGGCCCTCCCCGCCCGCGCCGATTCGCCGCACATAGCGGTGCAAAAGAGCGTGGTTGGAAACCGATCCTTCGCGCCCGCGAGTCGGTGTCCGTAGAAATAACTCTTCGGTCTCCATATAGAGGCGCAACTCGCGGCGCAGGCTCTCAGCCTCGTCTTCGGCAAAGCCGATCGAGGACGAAGTCCCTGGCTCCATCGCCGACACCAGCTGCTCCAGCCCGGACGGCGCGGAATCGTAGCCCAAAAACACGGCCTGAACTTCTTCCCGCAGCGAAACATCGGCGGTTGATACCGCCGGGAAGACGACTCGAACCGCCTCCGCTGCATCCAAATCTGCTTCGCCCGTTTCCAGAACCGCAAGAAGGTCCCCGGCTCTCACTTGCTGCCCCGCGCGCACCGCGACTTCTCGAACGAGCCCGGAAACCGGTGCGCGAAAGGCGATTTCCATTTTCATCGCTTCCAGGATTCCGAGCGCATCGTCGGCATGAACGCGATCACCGACAGCCACGCTCAGGGAGACCACCAAAGCCGGCGTCGCGGCACGCACTCGGCCCGCACCATACCAGGAGAATGCAAAAGGAAGCCCGTCGACCTCTACACGCAGGCCTGCATCGTCGGCCGCGTAAGCGACCCGGCAGCGCTCGCCGTCGACCTCGAGGAGTCCGGTATAATCATCGAGCGAACGTAACGCCGCGGACACCTCGTTACCGCCAAGACGGACGCGATATCGCCAGGAGCCAACGCCCAGAACGTCCAACTCATAGTCGCCACCCCGATAGCCCAACTCGACAGTCTGACCCGTCGAGCGCGGAACCCGCTCAAGTTCCAGCGAAGAGGTATCCCCAAAGAAGTTACCTCGTGCCGACTTGCGGTTTCGCTGATAGCCAAGGATCGCCGCAAGGACCATCGCATCGCGCTGGGTTTTTTCATCGACCGGAAATCCGGACGCCAGACGCCTCTCCAACCACGTGGTGTCCACGCCGCCAGCCTGAAAATCGGCGTCCTGCAAGATTTCCAACAAAAAACCTTTATTGGTCGCGCCACCGGAAACGACAAGGTCGGTCGCAAATAACGCACCTTGCAAGCGGGACAGCGCGCCCGCTCGGTCGGGTGCATAGGCAATCACTTTTGCGATCAGCGAATCAAAATACGGCGAGATTTCGCTACCGACAACAATCCCGCTATCCACTCGAACACCCGGGCCAAAGGCCACATCAAACCGCTCCACGCGTCCCGGGGCGGGGAGGAACCCTGCCGAGGGGTCCTCCGCGCACACCCGAGCCTCGATCGCCGCACCCGTCTCGCGGATCTTCAGACCGGAGAGATTTTCTCCCTGCGCAATTCGTATTTGCAACTCCACCAGATCCAGACCGGTCAGACTCTCGGTCAAACCGTGTTCAACCTGAAGCCGCGGATTCACCTCGAGAAAAAACGGCGTCGCGCCCTGAACCAGAAATTCAACGGTTCCGACCCCCTGATAGCCGACCGCCTGCGCCAATCGCACCGCAGCCTCCTGCAAGGATTTCATGGTCCCCGCGGAAAGCCCCGGGGGCGGCGCCTCCTCGAGAACTTTTTGATGCCGTCTCTGCACCGAACAGTCGCGACACCCCAAAGCAAAGATATTGCCGAAATGATCGCCGGCGATCTGGACCTCGATATGCCGCCCATTTGTGATGCAAGCCTCGATAAAAAGTCTTCCGTCACCAAAAGCCGCCTCGGCCTCGGACGCTGCAGAGCGGTAGGCTTCCTCGATATCCTGATCGGAATGGACCATGCGAATCCCGCGACCGCCGCCACCTGCTGACGCCTTGATCGCCACGGGAAACCCGATCCGGGAAGCCACGTTGCGAGCCTCCTCCGGGCCCTTCAGGACGCCACCGTTCCAGGCAGCGATCGAGACGCCCGCGGATTCCGCCAATTGCTTGGCCGCGATCTTGTCGCCCAAACGTCGCATGGTCGCTGCACGAGGGCCGAGAAAAGTCAGCCCTTCGGCTTCGAGGCGGTCGACGAAGTCTGCATCCTCCGAGACAAAACCCCAACCGGGCCAAACAGCGTCGGCCTCCGCCGCCTGAATCGCGGCGATCAAGCCATCGTGATCGAGATAAGACCCCACCGGTGTCGAGGGCGAAGCCAATTCGACAGCAACATCCGCCTGACGGACAAAAGGAGCGTCTCGTTCAGCATCCGTAAAAAGGGCGACCGAAGATAGCGATTGCCCCGTCCTCCCCGACCAGGCACGGACAGTCCGCAAACAGCGCACGGCCGCCTCGCCGCGGTTTACAATCGCCAACCGACGGATCATCGGACCTCCTCCCCAGTCTCGCGTTCCAACCTAGGGAATCGGTACTCGATCTGGACCAACAGATCCAGCAGAGTAAACGCTCCCGAACTCCAGCGGATCGCCGGAGTTCGGGAGATGCGCGCTACTCGGCGATGGTCACTTTGATCATCTCGACCGGCGTGGTCGGACGATCCGAACCGTCGGTCGGGGTCTTTTCGATTTTCTGGATCACATCCATCCCGGAGGAAATCCGGGCAAAGACGGGGTGCTTGGACGCACCCGGGGAGAAAAAGTCCAGGTATGCGTTGTTCGCTGTGTTGATGAAGAACTGCGAACCGCCGCTATTGGGACGTCCGGTGTTCGCCATCGAAAGTGTCCCCGGCTCATTCGAGAATTTATAGGCCTCGGGGTGCTCGTCCTCGATGGTTCCATGCGGCGGGCCACCGGTCCCGGCACTCGGGCTCTGCGGATCCCGGCTGTGCGGGCAGCCGAACTGGCACATGAAGCCATTGATCACTCGATGGAAATGCAGGCCGTCGTAAAACCCGCTTTTCGCCAAATCGATCCAGTTCTGGGCCGTAATCGGCATCTCTTCGAGAAAAAGCTCCACTTCGAAGGTGCCCAAGGTCGTCTCACAAGTCGCTATTGGATTACTCATTGTACCTTCGCGTTAACATTTACTCGCGCATAATTGCACGCCCCGGATCAGATTTTCCCGGGCCCCGCTGGCAGTTGGGGCGGGGATTTGCTCGAATCGGCCCCATGCTGGATTTGCTGATCAAAAACGGAATGGTTGTCGATGGAAGTGGCGCCCCGCGCTTCGCTGCTGATTTGGGGATCCGAACGGGCAGAATTGTCCAGATCGGCAAAATTACCGAAACCGCAGCCGAAACGATCGACGCGTCCGACTGCGTCGTTGCTCCCGGCTTTGTGGACCCCCACACCCATTACGATGCTCAGCTTCTCTGGGACCCCTTCGCCACCCCCTCGACGCTCCACGGCGTGACCACCGTGATCGGAGGCAATTGCGGTTTCGGTCTCGCCCCTCTCGGCGAGGAAGGTGCTGACTATACGCGTCGCATGATGGCCAAAGTCGAGGGCATGCCTCTCAAGACTCTCGAGGAAGGCATCGACTGGAATTGGAAAACCTTCGGGGAGTACCTCGATCGCCTCGACGGAAAAATTGCCTGTAATGCAGCCTTCCTTGTGGGCCATTGCCAGATTCGTCGGCTGGTCATGGGGACCGCCGCCACGGGCAATGAGGCAACGCCTGCCCAAGTCGAGGAGATGAAAGCCCTGCTCCGTGAGGCCATCACGGCGGGCGGAATCGGATTTTCCACCACTCAGGCGCATACTCACCAGGACGGCGACGGGAACTACGTGGCTTCCCGGTTTGCTTCGGCCGAGGAAATCATAGCGCTTGCCGGCGTTTGCCGAGACCATGAAGGGACAACCCTCGAGGTGATCGTGGATGGTTGTCTGGGGAAATTCACCGATCGCGAAACCGATCTCCTGATCGATATGTCGCTGGCCGCCAACCGTCCGATCAACTGGAATGTGATGGGCGTGGGGGCTACGGATCCGGATCGTCATCAGCATCAACTTGAAGCCGGAAGCAAGGCCAAGGCGAAGGGCGCACGGATCATGGCGCTCACAATGCCGACCATCGGCGGCCTGAAAATGAGCTTTCTCGACCATTGTGCCCTCTTCCTGATTCCGGGATGGGAGCCGATCATGCAGTTGCCGGTTCCCGAGAGAATCGAGCGCCTGCGCGATCCCGAAACACGCCGACAGATGGACGAGATGGCAAGAGATCCACGGGCCGGCGTCCTGACCGCACTGTCACGCTGGGGCGCCTATGTGATCGGTGATACTGTCTCTGCGGAAAATGAAGGACTCTTCGGAAAGACGATCGAGGAGATCGCCAAAACCCGCGGACAAAGCGAGCAGGATACGCTTTTCGATATCGTATGCGCGGACGGATTGGAGACAGGCCTCTGGCCACTTCCCCCCGACGACGATGAGGCCAGCTGGAAAATGCGCGCGGAAGTCTGGCGTGACGAGCGCGCCTTGATCGGAGGATCGGATGCCGGGGCCCACCTCGACCGCATGTGTGGTGCTTCCTATCCGACCGGATTCCTCGGGGATATTGTTCGCGACCGTGGCCTCTTTCCTTTGGAGGAAGCCATTCAACTCATGACCGACAAGCCCGCTCGACTCTTCGGACTGCGCGAGCGCGGCCGACTCGAGGAAGGCTGGCATGCCGATATCGTGGTTTTTGACCCCGCGACTATCGCCTCGGGGCCGATCAAAAACCGGACAGATTTGCCGGGTAACTGCGACCGCCTATTTGCCGCATCCGAAGGCATCCGGCACGTCTTTGTCAATGGGCGCGAAATTGTCCGCGACGGTCAGGAAACTGGAGCGATCCCCGGACAACTCCTGCGCTCGGGACGCGACACTCGGACAGTGACACCTCTCGACTAATCGAAATCGCTGGCGCTATGGCGCTCGGCCAGACCCTTGCCCTCAGGTGCCCAAGGTCGGTTCACCAACTGCCCACGCTGGTAACCCGGCCTGGCTTCGACCTCCGTTGCCCAACGCACGACGTTCACATACGACTTCGTTTCGAGGAAAACCTCGGCTTTATAGAGGTCGTGCAAAACAAGGCTGCCGTACCAGGGGCAGGTCGCGATATCCGCAATCGTATAATCGTCGCCACCAAGAAACCGACGATCCGCCAGATTGCGATCCAGCACATCGAGCTGGCGCTTTACCTCCATGGCGAATCGATCGATCGGGTACTCGAACTTTTCGGGGGCATAGGCGTAGAAATGTCCGAAGCCTCCACCGAGATACGGCGTACTTCCCATTTGCCAGAAGAGCCACGAAAGAACTTCGGCTCGTGCCGACGCCGCAACCGGCAAAAAGGCATCAAACTTTTCCGCGAGATACATCAAGATGGCGCCCGACTCGAAAACTCGCGTCGGCGGAGAAGTGCTCCGATCGACCAGTGCGGGGATTTTGGAGTTCGGATTTGCCGCGACAAACCCGCTGCCGAATTGATCTCCCTTTCCAATATTGATCAGGTAGGCGTCGTACTCGGCCCCGTCATGCCCCAAAGCCAAAAGCTCCTCGAGCAACACCGTCACCTTCACACCATTGGGTGTACCCAATGAATAAAGCTGCAGAGGGTGCTCGCCGACCGGCAGCTCCTTGTCCTCCATCGAACCGGCGATCGGCCGGTTGATATTCGCGAACCGCCCCCCGCTCTCGGCATCCCATTTCCAGACTTCAGGGGGCGTGTAGGTCGAATCACTCATCAAACTTCCTTTCGTTCGCTGTCTTCCGCGACCAGCGCATCCCGCGCCGACAGATATGAGAATCAGGACTTGGGGCGATGCCGGATGGCGTACGCAAGAGTCCCCGTGGCCGCAATTCGGCCGTCAGCGCCGCGAACAGCAGCCTCGGCGAATACGACCGTCCGACCTCGTTTCGTAACCCACCCCTCCGCGTAGAGATCCTTTTCCACAACGGCACCCATATATTGCACTTGCATGTTGATCGTCAGAAGATCGGGGCGATCCTCGTAACCAGCACCGATCGCCGGAACGACGACGGTATCAATCAAGGAAGCGATTACGCCGCCATGCACCACACCTGCGGGTTGGGTCCATTCCTCGCGAAAGCCGAGTTTCAGTCGGGCGTAGTCCTCGCGCAGTTCTTCGAGTTCAATCCCCAGATAACTCGGAAAAACCGGTTTCTTGAAGTTCGGGAATTTGACCCACCACTTCTTGCGCTCCTCGGGCAGGTCCGGAAAACGATCACGGTTGGGCGCGATGAGTTTCAAATCCATAAAGTTTCCTTACCCCGCGAAGAGTCCAGCTTCACGGTTACGACGGTCTTTTGTTCGCCCAGGGAATCGC
This sequence comes from Candidatus Binatia bacterium, assembly GCA_029248525.1. Lineage (NCBI taxonomy): Bacteria > Candidatus Binatota > Binatia (SeqCode) > Binatia bacterium. The sequence continues at coordinate 199,234 of JAQWJE010000049.1, read as the reverse complement.
AACTTCCAATTCGGCCGCCACCGAAAGTAGGGTAGCCTCTTCGCCAAATCTCGCCACAAGGTGACTCCCGATCGGCAATCCGGACGGTGTCCAATGCAAGGGAAGGGAGATCCCCGGCTGTCCCGACATATTGAAAGGCGCCGTGTAGATACTGAACGGGGCGGCGCGGGTAAACCCGCTGAAGGGTTCCTCTGGTGTGGCAATAAAAGTTCCATGGGGCGGCGGTGGCTCGGCCGAGCATGGTGTGAGCAGAAGATCGAAACCCTGATCCCACCAAGCCGCCAGGTCGCGAGACACCACATTCAAGGTATCGAGGGATTCCAGGTAGTCCAGAGTCGTCCGCTTGCGCGCCGAATTCGCCAGGGCCCAAGTCAGCGGCTCCAGATCATCTTCGCCGAGAACTCGGCCCAGCTTCTCGCCCCAGACGTCGACGGTATGCGCGATATTGGCGGCAACAATGGCAACGAAAGCCTGGATCGCTTGTGGATCGTCCAGTGCGTCGGGGTACGCCGGTTCCACTTGATGGCCCAGGTCCTCAAGTGCTGCTGCGCAAACCTCAACTGCCGGCAAAACATCCGGATGCACCTCCGTTCCGCGAGGTCCGGTCGTCATGAACCCGACTCGCAAACGCCGTCCCGGCTCCAGTGATTCGGCAAAGGGGCGCGCGGGTCGCGGGGCGGCGTGTGGATCACCCGGCATCGCACCGGAAACAGCATCCAGAAGTGTTGCGGTATCCCGGACCGTTCGTGTGACAAACCCTTCGCAGGAGAAACCCGACCACCGGTCTCCGGCAGAGGGCCCGAACGAGGATCGTCCACGCGTCGGTTTCAGGCCCACCAGACCACAATGGCTGGCGGGAATTCGGATCGAACCGCCGCCGTCACTCGCATGCGCAGCGGATACGATACCCGCCGCAACAGCCGCGGCCGAGCCGCCGCTCGAACCGCCGGGTGAGTAGCCTCGCTTCCAGGGATTATGCGTCGGACCCCATGCCTCAGGTTCAGTCCCGGGATAGAGGCCCAGCTCCGGTGAATTGCTCCGGCCAATAAAACAGACGCCCGCCGCGCGGAGTTTCGCTGTGAAATAGGAGTCGGCGGGCTCATGCCAACCTGCATCACGCAAGGCTCGCATTCCGCACGTCAGAGGAGCGCCCGCGAGCTGCCCGCCGAGATCCTTGAGCAGGAAAGGCACGCCACGAAGCGGACCGTCAGGAAGATCTCCGACAGCCTGCTTCCGCGCCTCTTCGTAAAAAGGAAGGACGATCGCATTCAGGGACTCATTGCGTGCTTCCGCGCGCGCGATCGTCGCATCGACCAACTCCAGTGGGGAAACTTCGCCCGAACGAACCAGGGCGGCCTGACTGACCATGTCGAGAAACTCCAGATCTTGCGACGTCATACCCAACGCTTATCGAAACCTGCAGGGCTCTCGCAATCAAAAGGAGATATCCGTAATCTTGCGAAGTTCTCCCGGCATAGGCATACCGAGGCTGCCCTCCGATTCCGATGCCCTCGCCAACCAAGAATAAACGTCTGCTCGCGACCGAATCAGGAATGTTCGGTCCGATTTTCGTGGAAGCCTGCGGGACGCGTCGCTCGATGCGCTTCGGCTCCCGGGATGAAGTCGAGCAAAGTCGGGTCGATCTGGCGAGGCCGGAACGCCCGATCCCGGCCTATTTGCGCGCCGCGGGATGGGCACTCTCTTTGGCCACGCCGCCCAAACGAGCCCTGCTCGTCGGTCTTGGCGGAGGCGGTTTCGTGCGCTTTCTGCGCAAACGCTACCCGCGGATAGAGATCGATATCGTCGAAATCGATCCCTGCGTGGTCGGGCTGGCGAAATCCCATTTTCGGATCCGTGAGAGCAGGAAAACTCGGATTCATACCACAGACGCAATCCTTCACCTCGTATCCAACCGCGACCTCCATGACTTCATCTTGCTCGACGCATACGATGGGCCGACTCTCTCGGACCGCTTCGCTTCGACGGATTTCTTTTCTCTGGCGGCCGCATCCCTGACCGCCGGAGGAATCTGCGCCGCCAACGTTTCTCTGCGCACCCGACGAGAGGAAGCGGCCACACGCCAATCCTTCGCGCGCGCTTTCCCCGCCGCGAGTCTCGAGGTCGAGATGCCTTCCGATTGGAACAGACTTCTTGTCGGCGGTCTGAAAACGCTCGGGCGCACGGCGAATCTTCGCGCTCACGCCCGAAGCATGGATCGGGACAAGCACTTCCCATTCCCTCTGGCTCCGTTCGCCAGGAACGCACGCGTTCTCAGCGTACCAAAGGGAAAGAGGACTTAACGAGGGCCGAACTCTTCTCGATAAGCGACCATGCGTTCGTAGCTGTCCTCACCAAGCACAACCTCACCATCGACCTCGCGCCCCCGAAGGTGGTCCATGATCTCCTCGACCGTGACAATGGCAAACGTCGGCATCTCCCAGGTCGACGCGATCTCGGCCAGGGCGGTCACGTCCCCGGTCCCTCGCTCCATCCGATCCACTGAAACGACCAGACCCGAAAGCTTGATATTTGCTGCGGCACGCAAGGCCGGGACCGTTTCTCGAATCGAGGTGCCCGCAGTGGTGACGTCCTCGATGATCACGATCCGGTCGCCGTCCTCGGGGACGCACCCAACCAGCGCCCCGCCTTCACCATGATCTTTGGCTTCCTTGCGATTGAAGCAGAAACCCACATCGTGCCCGTGATCCCGAACCAGAGTCATTGCGGTAGCCGAAGCCAGAGGGATACCCTTGTAAGCCGGGCCAAAAAGAATGTCGAAGTCGCTCCCGAGTTGGTCGCGGATCGCGCGGGCATAAAACTCCGATAGCCGCGTCAGCTGGCCGCCCGTCCGATAACGTCCCGTATTTACGAAATAGGGGGTTTTTCGTCCGCTCTTGGTTACAAAATCTCCGAAGGTCAAAACCTTGGAGCGGACCATGAACTCGATGAACTCACATTTATAGGGAGAAATCTCGCCTGCCATTGACGCAATATAGACGGCGCCTGCGACGATTGCACAGTCAAATCTACCCTGTCGGATTCGAGAAAACCCACCCTGAAGGCTCTCGGGATGAAAAATCCCCGGCATTGCGACCCTCCTGAGGGAGGGCTAGGGATTTGGACAGCACGCGATCCAAAGGGAGAAAAAAGAGCATGTCCGAAAAGAACGATTTTCAGAAATTCCAGGGGACCGAAGGCTATATTGCCTCGGGCCCGTTGGTAGATGCCGTGAACTGCGCCATTGCACTCGAGCGCCCCTTGCTGATCAAGGGCGAACCCGGAACCGGGAAAACGATGCTCGCGCGCCACGTCGCCGAAGGTCTGAAAATGCCGCTGCTGCAGTGGCATATCAAATCGACCAGCAAGGCGGTCGATGGCCTCTACGTTTACGATACGGTCCAGCGGTTGAACGATAGTCGCTTCGGCGGCGGAGATGTCTCCGATATCCGGAAGTACATCAAGCATGGTCCGCTCGGGCAGGCTTTTGCCGCCGACGAGCGACAGGTCGTTTTGGTTGACGAAATCGACAAGGCCGATCTCGAGTTCCCGAATGATCTGTTGCGCGAACTCGACGAAATGCGATTCACCATCACCGAGACCGGCGAAGAAATCGCAGCTCGGAAGCGTCCACTGATTCTGATCACGTCGAACAACGAAAAAGAACTCCCGGACGCCTTTCTGCGACGGTGCGTCTTCCATTTCATCGAGTTCCCGGAACCCGATTTGATGCGGCAGATTGTGGATGTCCACCACCCGCACCTCGATGCCGCACTTCTCGATCAGGTTCTGGTCAAATTCTACTGGCTCCGCGAGCAAAGCGAGTTGCGCAAAAAGCCCTCCACCTCGGAGTTGGTGGACTGGATCAGCGCCCTGCTCAGCTCCGGAATGCCCCTGGAGAAGATCGAGTCGCACATTCCGTTCCTCGGGGCCCTGCTGAAGAAGGAGCAGGATATCGAAGCCCTTCAGAGCTACGACGAAAAGGGCGGCAAGTACCCCAAGGACTGGAGCGAACTCGGACCGCGTTACCAGCAATAAGGCGAACCTCGGATTATGTTTCTGGATTTATTCTACGGCCTTCGCAAAGAAGGCGTTCCTGTTTCCCTGCAGGAATGGCAAGGGCTTCTGGACGCCATGCAGAAGGGCCTGCATGGCTCCAGCCTCGAGCGCTTCTACCATCTCGGTCGGACTTGTCTGATCAAGACGGAGACTCAGTTCGATGCCTATGATCGGGTCTTTCTCAAAGTCTTCCGCGGTATCGAAGGAAGTCTCGAAGGGATCACCGACGAGGTCCTGAAGTGGCTCGAAGAAGCCAAGGATCTCCCCGAACTCACCCCGGAGCAACTTGCCGAACTCGAAGAACTATCCAGTGACGAGTTGATGAAGAAATTCCTCGAGCGCCTCGAGGAGCAGACCGAGCAACATGATGGCGGGAACAAATGGGTCGGTACCGGTGGTCGATCGCCCTTCGGCCACGGCGGCACGCACCCGACCGGCGTTCGCGTCGGTGGACCCGGAAAGTCGCGATCGGCGATGAAAGTCGCCGAAGAGCGTCGCTTCTCTGATTATCGAACTGACCGGACGATCGATATCCGGCAGCTTCGCATGGCTCTCCGTCGACTGCGCCAACTGACGCGACGGGGTGCACAATCCGAACTCGCTCTCGACGAAACAATTGATGAGACCTGCAAGAACGCAGGCGAGATCGAATTGGTATTCCGAGCCCCCCGAAAAAACGACATCCGCCTCCTCCTGCTCATGGATGTCGGGGGCACCATGGACCCGTTCTTCGAACCGGTGAGCCAGTTGCTGACGGCCCTCCACGAGGAGCGCGGTTTGCGGGAATTCCAGGCCTATTATTTCCACAACTGCGTCTATGATGAAGTTTATAACGGGGCTCGTATGACACGAGATCAGGCTGTCCCCACCGCTGATCTTTTCCGCCGTCTTGATGACCGATGGAAAGTCATGATCGTCGGCGATGCCGGTATGCACCCCGCCGAACTATTTGAACCGAATGGTTCGATCGACCCTTGGCGTGGCTCCGCTACGCCCGGCATTGAATGGCTGCAACGCATCGAGACACATTTTGATCGGTCTGTGTGGATCAATCCGGAAGAATCACGCTTCTGGGATAACTACCACACGACCCGCACGGTTCGGAAAATTTTCCCGATGTACCATCTCTCGATCGATGGCATGGGCGAGGCCGTTCAATCTCTGGTCGGATCCCGACAGTAGATTCAGGAACCCTTTTCAATCCACGAACCAATCGCGCCCGTAAGTCGGGACAGGTCCTCGGTCTCGATCACAAAAGGTGGCATCAAATAGACGAGGCGTCCGAAGGGCCGAATCCAGACACCTTGCTCGACAAAGTAGCTCTGTATCTCGCGCATCACCACCGGCTCGCACATTTCCACCACCCCGATCGCCCCCAAAACACGCACGTCGGCGACCGCCGGCGCGCCGCCGAGAGGCTCGAGTTCGGACCGCAATTGGGCCTCGATTCCGCTGACGCGATCCTCCCATGGGCTCTCCTCAAGCAGTCGCAGGCTCGCGACAGCGGCCGCACATGCCAGTGGATTCCCCATAAACGTCGGGCCGTGCATCAACTCGGGATGCTCGCCCTCGGAAATACCGGCAGCAACCCGCCGCGACGCCAGAGTCGCTGCCAATGTCATGGTTCCACCCGTCAAGGCTTTGCCCACGCACAAGATATCGGGCGTGACGCCAGCGTGCTCCAGAGCGAACATCTTGCCGGTCCGCCCGAACCCTGTCGCAATCTCGTCGAAGATCAGCAAGATCCCATGCTGGTCGCAGAGCGCGCGCAGACCACGCAGATACTCCGGGTGGTAAAACCACATACCCCCCGCGCCCTGCACGATCGGTTCGAGGATCACGGCAGCAATTTCGTGCTCGGAGCGCTGCAACAAGTCTCGCATCGCGTCGAGGTCCATCGGATCCCAGGACGCACCAAAAGCGGTCTGCGGCCGCGGAGCGAAATGATGTTGAGCCAGCGACCCTGAAAAAAGTCCGTGCATGCCCGTAACGGGATCACATACCGCCATCGCCCCGAAAGTATCTCCATGGTACCCGCCTCGCACCGTGACCAACTTCTCGCGGCGAGGCACGCCCGCGCTTCGCCAGTACTGGAGCGCCATCTTGATCGCGACCTCGACAGCAACCGACCCGGAGTCCGCCAGAAAAACGTGCTGGAGATCATCGGGGGTCCATCTGATCAACTGCCGAGCCAATTCAATTGCCGAGGCATGTGTCAGACCGCCAAACATCATATGCGACATCCGGTCTTGCTGATCGCGAACAGCCTCGTCGATCGCGGACACGCCGTATCCGTGGATAGCCGCCCACCATGACGACATCCCGTCAATCAAATGACGACCGTCTGCGAGCTCCAATCGTACACCGCGCGCCGCAACCACCGGCTGCACCGGCAGGGGATTCTTCATTGATGTATATGGATGCCAGAGATGATCTCGATCGAACGCAAGATCTACGGGTTGATCGGACTTCATGACGCGAGGGCCGCAGGTCGACGATCCGCCCAGGGCATCGCCGTCTCGAGTTGCGCTGCTACCTGCAGGAGAAGATCTTCCCGAGCATAAGGCGCGATACATTGGACGCCGATTGGCAACCCGGCATGACTTTGATGAAGGGGCAGCGAAACCGCTGGCTGGCCGGTCATGTTGAAGGGCGCGACAAAGGGACTGAATTTCTCGAGAGATTCGATAACGGCAGCGAGGTCACCATCCGGCGATGTCAATGTTCCCAGAGGTGGCGGAGGCGTTCCCAAAGTCGGCGTCACCAGCAAATCATATCCATTCTCCCACCAAGCGGCCATCTGCCGGGTAAAGGACTCGCACCAGCGAACCGTCGCCAGATAGTCAACCGCTGAAATCGACTTCCCGATCTCGGCGAGGTTGACGGTCAGTGGCTCGAGCCCTTCAGCCGGGATGGGTTCGCCGGTCCGAGCCTCCCAATGCGCAAGGGCGGCTGCCGTCCACGACACTACGACCGTTGTGAAATGCCCGTTGCGTTCGTCTACCTGATCGATGGCCTCCGGGTGTGACTCATCCACTTGATGCCCAAGACTTTCCAGAGCCTGCCCGGCGCGACGGACGGCTTCCACGCACGCAGGATCCAGCGCGCTCCGAGCGCCCGGGGCCTGCATCATCAGGCCGATTCGCAACCGCCCGGGAGACTTCGAGGTTTCGTTCAGAAAGGGACCCGCGGGTAGCGGCGCTGTATAGGGATCGCCCGGCTCCAACCCGGAAACGACATCCAGAACGGCGGCGGTATCACGCACACTGCGGGTGACGACATGGTTGGTCACAAAGCCTTGCCAATAAGAACCGTAATCCGGGCCCAGAGAAACTCGACCGCGAGAGGGCTTCAGCCCGACCAACCCGCAGGCGCTGGCCGGGATACGAATCGATCCACCGCCATCACTGGCATGGGCAATCGAGATCAGCCCCCCTGCGACCGCTGCCGCAGCACCTCCACTCGACCCACCGGTAGAGTGCGCGGGGTTCCAGGGATTTCGGCTGGCTCCGCAGGAAAGCGGTTCTGTGGTCACTGCGAGCCCCAACTCGGGCGTGTTTGTCTTGCCGATCGGGACAAACCCGGCAGCCAGAAGCCGATCGACAAAATACGCGTTGGTATCCGCACGAAATTCCAGATCACGAAGAAATCGTGTCCCGCAGTGAAAAGGTGCACCCGCTAGTGGCGCATCGAGATCCTTGAGCAGGATGGGCACCCCGCGAAAGGGCCCGTCCGGCAACCCTGCCGCGATTCGTGCCCGAGCCTCGTCATAAAGGGTATGGACAACAGCGTTCAGTTCAGGGTTTTCTCTCTCGATGGAAAGAATCGCCTCATCGAGGAGTTCCTCCGGAGTCCGGGCTTGGGAACGGACGGATTCCGCCAGAGTTGAGGCATCCGGAATCATGCTCTTTTCTGTCATGGAAACCTCTCTAACTGATCTGCCGGCCTGCCTGAAACCCGCCATCCGCGAGGCCAACCGGCGCTTTGCTTCGCTATCCCGGATACGCTACCAAAATTTTTGTCACTATCGCTTACAACGCGATGACCGAAGGAGAAAATATGTCCTACATCGTTACACGGCTCTGCCGCGATTGTGTGGATACTGGCTGTGTCGCCGTATGCCCCGTCGATTGCATTTATGAATACAAAGGCAGTGACAAGGACTCCTTCCCGAACCAGCTCTATATAAACCCGGACGAATGCATCGACTGCGGGGCCTGTGAGCCCGAATGCCCCTGGCAGGCGATCTACGAAGAAGTGGCTGTGCCTGAAGTCTTCACCGACGATACACCTCTGAATTACAAGATGATCGACGATATGGATAATTTCGAGGTCAAGGAGCAGGAAAAGACCGACCATCCCTCCGAGGACGCGATCGAAGAAAACAAGAAGAAGTGGGGTCTGACGAACTGAGGAAGTCCGTAGGCTCACCTCGGATTCCTTTTCTTCCCCAAACCGGATGGCTCGGATTGTCGTGCATACACCCTCGGGTTCCCTCGAGGGAAAGCAGCAAAAGCGTGGCCTCGTTTTTCGAGGGATCCCCTTTGCGTCACCGCCTGTAGGCCCGGGACGTTTCCGATCGCCCGAACCGATGCCCGCGTGGCAGGGCGTGCGACAGGCAACGCACTTTGGTCCCTCCGCCCAGCAGACACCGCAAACACTTCTGGCCGCCCGCCGACTGCTCGGAACGGTTGACGATAATAGTGAGGATTGTCTCTACCTCAACGTATGGACCCCCGCGGCCGACAGCCGCCCTCGCCCCGTCATGGTCTGGATCCACGGCGGTGCTTTCCTTCTGGGCTCAGGGTCGACAGCCCTCTACAGCGGTTCCCGACTTTCGCAACGCGGTGATGTCGTTGTGGTTTCGGCAAACTATCGGCTCGGCGTTCTCGGATCGCTCAATATGGACGCGCTGCGAGGCCGTCCGGATGAGATTGAACCCAATCTGGGCATCAAGGATCAGATCGCCGCGCTGCGCTGGGTGCGCGACCATATCGCCTGTTTCGGCGGCGACCCGGGCAACGTCACCATCTTTGGTGAATCCGCAGGTGCAATGAGCGTTGGAACCCTCCTGGGTACACCGGCTGCGGAAGGACTCTTTCACCGTGCCATTCTGCAAAGCGGTGCGGCTTCAAATGTCTCCGAACACGAGATCTCCGAAAGAGTTGGGCGTGCCTTTTTACGTTACGTCGGCTTGCCGCGAGCCAACCCGGCGCAACTGCGTCGAGTGCCCGTCGGCCGCCTGCTCACAGCGCAAACAGCGACGACCCGCGAGCTTTCCGTAGGCGTGGCCAACCTTCCGTGGCAGCCATCGATCGACGGACAGCTTCTTTCCGAGCAACCGCTGCAAAGGATCCGCAATTCGGGCAAAACTCCCGTACCGGTTCTGATGGGGAGCAATCAGGACGAGTGGGCGCTGTTCATGGCAGCCGATAGCTCGGGACGAAGCCTCGACGAAGCCGGTCTCGAGCGCAGGATCCTCCGAGTGCTCTCGGCCAACAGCATCGATCCAAACCTCCTCGACCGGTTTCATGAAACGTACAACGAATCTCTCGGTGCACCCCGCTATCGATGGAGCCGGTTCATGTCCGACATGGTCTTTCACGCACCGGCCGGAATTCTCGCCGACACTCTGAGCCGCGCCGGTGGCGAGGTATATTTTTACCGATTCGACGGGCAGCTGCCGCTGGTTGGCTCCTATACGGGAGCATTTCACGGGCTCGATATCCCCTTTGTCTTCGGAACCGTGCGCAAAGGCCCGCTCGCCGCGACCATGGGATGGTCCTCCGACATCAGAACTCTTTCCCGACGTATGCAAAAATCCTGGGCGCGTTTTGCTCACGGTGAAGTTCCCGGCCACGATGGTCTGCCCAGCTGGCCGCATTGGCAGCCCACCACCCGGCAGGCGCTGCGACTGGCGGCAAAACCCGGGGTGCTGGAGGACCCTCATGCGGCGGCCCGGAAGCTTTGGGGTCCCCTGCTGTCGCCGACCCCGGTTCTCTCGTCGATCGACGCTCAGCCGTCGCGCGTCGCCCGCGAATAGATCTTCGGAAGCTCGAGCGGTAACTCGGCAATATCTTCGATGACGAGATATCGATCCTTGTCGCACATCTCGCGAAGATAATCGTTACCGGCACGATCGACCGTAATGCAGAAAGTGGAAATGCCTGCCTGCTCCGCCTCGCGCAACGCCTGCGCAGTATCCCGCAGGCCGTAGAGATTGGACCGCCGGTCGCGACCGTAATCAAAATCTTGCGGAAAGCCATCCGAGAGCAAAATCAGATGCTTCGACCGCGAGGACACCGAGGCCAGCCGGCGGATCGAATGCCGAATCGCCGGCCCCATGCGTGTCGAACGTTGCGGCTCGATCGCGCTCAACCGACTCTTCACCGCCAAAGAGAGCGCCTCATCGAAACTCTTCACGTCAAAAAGTTCTACCCGCTCCCGGCCGTGTCCGGAAAAACCATAGATCGAAAACAAATCACCGATCTCTTCGAGAGCTTGTGACATAATTGTCAAAGCTTCCTTCTGAATATCGATGACGCGTCGACCGCGTTCTTTTTCAAGAGATTCAAGGGGCAAGAAGGTGTCTGACAAATCTTCCGGCAATTCCTGCGAGTTCTCGACGAGGTCCGGTTTTTCGACCTCTTCGTCGGTCGAGGCTGACATATCCAGCAGAAACAACGTCGCCACATCGCGCTCTTCCCGTTGTCGTTGGGTGTAGAGGCGTGTTGCCGGATTCAACTTTGCCCGGAGGTCACTCCGGGCGAGAACGACCGCGTCGAGGTCGAAATCCTCACCATCAAGGAGGCCACGGATGGTCCGATAGCCCTGCGGCTTGACCCGCTGAAATTGTCGTCGCACTTCCGGAAGAACGTCTTGATATCGCTGCAGCGTCTCCGAGAAAAATCCGGGATCATCATCGCCCAGACCCAACTCATGCACCTGGCACCAGGAGACCCGATAATCACCGATCTCATGGTCCCACTCATCATAGAGGAAGACGCCCCGTGCTTCGCGTGCACCCCGCGACAAGGCAAAGACATGCTCCCTCTCCGCGTTTGAAATCTGGTCGGGTCGTTCCCCGCCTCCACCGGTCAGCCCCGCGACGAACAATCCGGTCGCATCCAGCGCCTCCTCGGACCGCATGACCTTCACCCGGGGGTTTTGTTCGAGGTAGGCCTTCAGTAGCTCCGGGTCCACGGCGGACGCGGGTGATGTATCTTCCGATCGCTCGCCCTGCGGAATATTCGCCTCATCCATCGGCTGGTTGTCCGGGTTTGGTGGCGCCGGCGGCGGGGGGCCTCCATCCTCGTCGGCATCGTCGAGCAAATACGACATCGTCGGATCCTCGAGGAAAAGGTCCTCGAGGTTGGTGACGCGAATGAGTTCGCCGGCCTCGAGAAGACGCGTCATTCGGACCGTTTCATTCACACTATCGTAGATCGTCGCCGTCCGATCGGCCGCGATTCGTGCGAAACCTTCGAGCCCCGCTCCCTCCGAGGAGAAATCAATGTGCTCGGATGATCCCCCCAGGGCAAGGAAGAGCAACGCCTCGGGTTCGCTCGCATCGGCAGGGACGCAGTCTCCGCGAAAGGCATGGGCGCGCAGGTCGGCGAGATCCCCGGCCAGCCCGGGGAACCTCTCCTTGACCCAGGGCGCGAGCCGCGCTGCTTCCACATGGGCCAGAATTCCGGCGGCCGCCTCCGGAAGCTCGAAACGGGCATAGAGTTCCCGGAACCCGCCGTCCGCCTCCTCCCCAAGCCATTGACCCAGATCGAAAGATCGAGTCCCGGCCTCGTCCCAGAGAGTTGCCAGTGTTGCCTGTAATTTCAGAAGTATGAAGTTTTCTTCCCAGGTCGGAAACGTCCCCGACCGGGCACTCACCGGGATGATCTTGCGATTGTCCAGAAAGGGAAACAATCCCCCAAGATCGACGGCTACCAGGTTCGGTGCTCTCCGTTCGAGGATCCGAAGATAACCTCGAAGGGTGGTCTCGATATCCTCAAAGCGCACGGCCGTATCGTGGCGCGCAAGAAAAGCCTTCGCGCCGCGGGACTCGAGGGAGAAGAACGCTTCGGCCGCGACTTCCTGAATCTCCGCCAGGGAGAGTCCTTCCTGCACGAAGACTTCCAGTTCCTCCCCGAAGCCGACAGCTTCAACCACTCGAAGCACCCCTCGCAGAAAACGCGGCGCCGCCTTCGGGGCAACGACTGCTACTGCGAGGGTGTGCGTCAGCACGAGTGCACGCTCGTCTGCCGAAAGTCTGCGGAGCACAGGGCCTGCCCCACGAAGGAGATCCAGAACCGAAACCGCGTCGTCCTTTAATGTGTCGAGAATTTCCAGCAACCCGGCGCGACTATCTCCGGGCAATCCGGTCAAGAGATGCGGCGCTTCGACAAACCATGCGGGTGCTTCACGAACATCCCAGCTGGCGCAACGAGCCACGACATTGAGGATTGCTGCGAGCTCTTCCGGATTCAACGCGATCGACTTCGGCAATTCTCGAAGGACATCGAGCGGCCGTCGCGGCGTAAACGCGACCGCGGTCGCGTAGCGAAGCCACGCCTGATGGACGAGCGTCGGGTGGTGAATGAAAGCTTCCCCGAGGAAAGTCGCGCAACGGTTCACGATCGGTTCCCCCGGGTGAGCGCCCACGAATTCTCGCAGCGCCGTGGCGGTGGTCGCCAGACGGTCCGCAAGATCCGGAGCCGCGCCGGGCAAGGCGGGGAGCACCGCGGCCCCGAACGATTGCCCCGCACGCACGGAAACCGAACCGATCTCGCAAATGGCGTCTGCCCAGCCCCGCAGAACCGGCCCCTGCAAGCGCAGAACGTCCCCGGTGTCCAGAGTCAGGAGCGCCAAACCGGCCTCGCGAGCGACCCCCTCCAGACGCACCACCCGGGCCAGGCTTTCGGACAGATCCCGGAAGGCCTCAGGACTCTGCTGCGGTTGAACCTTCGCACCAAACTGACGCAGGCGGGTGGCAAAACCGGGACTGGTAGACTCCAGTTCGGTCGCGAGGTCCTCGAGGGCCCCCATCCTTTCTCCGCGCGTCATTTCGTCCATCACCCCTACGGTATCTAATTTGAGGGGTGTTGCCATGCATCAGTTCTGAATCGACATGCCGCCGTCCACGCTCAGACACGCTCCGGTGATGAATGAGGACGAGGGCAAGACCAGACCGAGGATCGCATGGGCCACTTCTTCCGGCTGCCCATATCGCCCCAAAGGAACCCTTCTGCGTGCAAATTTCTCCTTGGCTTCGTCGGGAATGTTCGCCGTCATCCCGGTATGAATCGGTCCGGGGCAGATCGCATTCGCCGTGATCCCTCGGCGACCCAACTCCACGGCGAGCGCCCGTGTGAACCCGAGCACCCCATGCTTGCTTGCAGTGTAGGCGCTGACAAAGGGTTGGGCCCCCAAGGCTTCGGTAGAGGCCACATTCACAATCCGGGCGGCCGTACTTTTTTCCAGATAGGGAAGGCTTGCCCGAACGACCCGATGAACCCCGTAAAGGTTGACCTGCATGGTCCGCTCCCAGGCCTCCTCATCGCCAATCGCCGCGGGCAGACTGACCCCCGCACAATTGATCACGATATCGAGGCCACCAAACTTTCCGGCCAGATCGTTGACGGCCGCACAGACCAGCGCGTCATCAGTCACATCAACCAGACGGGTCTCGACCTTGGCGTTATCCGGCAGGGATGCGAGAGATGCTTCCAGACCGCTGCCGGGACGGTCCAAAGCCCCGACAAATGCCCCCTCCTCGGCTAAAAGCGCTGCTGTCGCATGCCCGATTCCGCTCGCTGCACCAGTGACGATAGCTCGACTTCCCTTGATGGATCGACTTAGGTTCATGCGCTTTCTCTAAAGAGATTCCAAGCAAAGGTCGATGGCGGGAAGAGGAAGGGCGCGCTCGGGGGTACGAGCGAGGCTCGGGGAAGCTGCGGGACACCGCACGAGGGAGAGGGTTATGATCCTGAAAACGTTTGTTTTTCTAGCTTTATTCTCATGGAGTTTCGGAACCGTGGCTGTCGAGGCTCAGGAAGCCCCGCAACCCTTCAATGGAAACTGCTGCGGTTGCAACGGCAACATCAAATACCGGGCCGGAAGCAAGCCGGATCTGATCCGCATCGGCACACGGGTTCAGCCCACCAGCGCGATGAACCCCTTTGATGATGGTTTCACCTTCGGGCTGCAGAACAGCAGCGGCAGTCTCTTCAATCAAAGCTTGCCCGCTTTCACCATGACCGAGTCAGCCAATGGTCGTCGCTGGACCTACAAGGACCCCCTCGCGCCGGTCAACGGCGGGATTCACTCGGTGACTATACAGCAAGCGAGTGGGCTTGCCGGGGGCTACGTGATCTACGTTCGCGCCTACGCAGATATGTCGGCGGCAACAGACCCCCAGATGACGACATCTTTTGTCATCGGCAACGATTCTTTCTTCGACGATAGTACCTGGAACCGCCGCAAGACGAACTGGCGCCATATCTTCTGGTAAACTTGGGCACCGCACTTAGGCAAAAAGTGCGGTCACAACCTCTCCGACGGCGCGCAGCATTTCCGGGTCGTCGGTCAGTGAGTTCGTCACGGCTACCGTACAAGCTCTTCTCGCGGGAACGCCCCGCGCCATCAGCTGGCCTGCATAGACCAGAAGGCGGGTACTGACCCCCTCCCCCAAGCCCGATCCGCGCAATGCACGAACCTTTTCACCAAGAGTGGCAAGGGTCAGCGCGGTATCGGCGTCCAATCCGCTTTCGTGGGCAATGATTTCTGCTTCGCGATCCCGCGGTGGATAATCAAACTCCAGGCTGACAAAGCGCTGTCGCGTGGAATGTTTGAGATCCTTGAGAACGCTTTGGTATCCGGGATTGTAGGACACCACCAAAAGAAAGCTCGGATCTGCCTCGACAACCTCACCCCGCCGATCGATCGGCAACATGCGGCGGTGGTCCGTCAACGGGTGAATCAGGACGATGGTATCCTTGCGAGCTTCGACGACTTCGTCGAGATAGCAAATCGCGCCACGACGAACGGCCTGCGTCAGCGGGCCATCCATCCATACCGTATCATCTCCCTGAATCAGATATCGACCGACAAGATCGGAACCGGTCAGGTCTTCGTGACAGGCCACGGTCACCAGAGAGTCTCCCTCGCCCGTGCGAGGCCCCTTGAGCTTATGTGCCATATACTCGACGAATCGGGTCTTCCCACACCCCGTCGGACCTTTGAGCAGAACCGGCAGGCGAGAATTATGCGCCTGGGTAAAAATCTCGACCTCATCCTGAATGGGCAGATAGTAGGGAGCCTTGTCGTCGGTTGCACTCATGCCATGAGGCTAGACGTCTCGAAAAAAAGCGCAACGTCGAGGAGAGCCGCTTGTTTCAGTGGAGACCGGGACCGGGCGCAATTGACAAGGGGTCCACGCCCAGAGACCGAATACCCTTGTCCCAAACCTCATCGGCCTCTGTCTCGAAAATCAGCGTATTGTCGACCGGTATCTGCAGCCAGGCGGAAGCGATCAACTCTGCCTCCAACTGACCTGGCCCCCAACCTGCGTATCCGAGCAGCAGTCGGCTTCGATCCACATCGCCGTCGCTCGACTCGCGGGACAGAATATTGCGCAAATGAGCCTGGGAACTGGACATATAGATGCCCTGACAAACCTCGAGAAATTCCTCTTCGTCGCTCTCGGCAAGAAGCGGGGCCTCCCGACAAATCAGCCAACCCCGTTCCGGACTGACGGGACCCCCCTCCCAAGCCGTCAGAAGAACTTTTTCCGGCAACGTAAAGTCCCCTTCGAGCAATTCAGCGACATCAATCCGCATGGGCCGATTGATCACGAAGCCGAGAGCACCTTCGTCATCATGCCGGCAGAGAAGGATGACCGAACGATTGAAATTCGGGTCCGTCATTTGGGGCATCGCCAGCAACAGCGTCGGTCCCGTCTCCATCTCTTCCATCAGGCCTCCTGACCTGAGGATATCTTGGAGCAATCCATCCCACAATCTTTCGGGGGAAAGGGCAAAAGCTGGGTGCGAACCCCTCCTCGTCCGAAGCCATACTGAACGAAAGGGGGGAACCGCTTGCTCGCCATGGACTTCCCGTGAATCGGGCCTGCCCTCAGGCGATCAGTGGTGATTCCCTGCCACAAAATTGTAGGCGGAACGTCGGAGCCGCACCCAGCAATCCCGAGCCTATCAGCCGTAGCGACCAGGTGGAAAGGTCCCGGATGAAATTCTTCGACAGGTTTTCGGCCGGTGGCGGTTCAAGGGCCGATGACGACGACTTCACCGATACTCCCGAGATGGGGAGCAACGGCGCTGGCCATGGTCGGCAAGTCCTCGGAAAGGCCCACCAAATCGGGAACCCGGGTCGCACGGTTGCGCTCGACGAGCACCCCGGCCAAGGTAGGCGCGGTGGTCGATTCCGATCAGGAACTGATGCAGCGAATTGGACAAGGCGACCGGGACGCCTGTCAGCTGCTTGTCGAGCGACATCTCGACCGCATCCTCGCATTTTCGGAGAGGACCTTGGGAAACCGCAGCGAGGCCGAGGAGGTGTCGCAAGAAGTCTTCACTCGCGTCTGGCTGCATGCCTCTCGTTGGAAACCTACCGAGGCAAAAGTAACGACCTGGCTGTTTCGTATCGCGATGAATCTCTGTCTGAACCGAATTGCAAAACATCGCGAAACCACGCTCGAGGGAAGAGCCGAGCCGGCTAGCGACCAAGCCTTGCCAGCGACGCAAATTGCGCAAAAGGAATTGAGCTGGCACGTGAACCGTGCTCTGCAGGAGTTGCCCGAAAAACAACGGATCGCGATCAACCTCTGCCACTATCAAGGATGGAAAAACAGTGAGGCCGCCTCGATCATGAATCTCAGCCTTGAAGCCGTCGAATCCCTGCTCGCCCGAGGGCGTCGCGGTTTGAAAAAGAAACTGTCCGGCATCGGACCCGACCTTCTGCAGGGAGAGACATGAAAGCAAAGCTGGAAAATCTGATCTCGATTCTCGAAACCTGCGGCTCCGATCCGCGGAATTGGCCTGCAGAGTCCCGAGACGCGATGGAGAGCTTTGTCGCCAACTCGCCCGAAGCGCGGGCAGCTGTCGCTGAGGCCGCTGAACTGGACCGCTGGCTGGACCAATTGCCGGAGCCCAATCCGGACCCTGCGCTCGCAGCCCGGATTATCGCCGAATTACCCGAGAGGCCCGCCCCGCAGCTCAGAAAGGGCCCGGCCACGCTCAGGCCTCGCCCCCTATGGATACTTCCGCTTGCGGCGGCCGCGCTTCTGGCGCTCTGGATCGCCCCCGCAACACCGCCCGATTCCGGACAAATGACCAACTTCGCGGCCGCCCCCGGCTTGAATCTGGATGACTCTTCGTTCGTTTGGGATATGCCGAGTGACGTCTTGCTGAACGTCGTTTCGCTCGACCCCATCAATAACGTCCCTGCTTTCGAATGCCTTTACGACGACCAAGACTGTTTGGGCTCGATGGAAAATCGTGAATCGTTCCTTGAGATCGAGTCCGGGAAACTGACATGAAAAAAACCTTTCTGATTTCTCTGTGCCTGCTTCTCGCAATCACGACGTCAGCAGGCGCACGCCCACCGCATGGACCCGAAGGTGGATCAGGGGGAGCGGCGCGCGGACCAAAAGTCGCACCTCTGTTTACCCGGTCTCTGATCCAGCCCGAAACGATCATGCGCCACCAGGCCCGCCTCGAGCTTTCCGAGTCGCAGCGAAAATCGGTCCAGAAGGTGCTTCGAAAAACGCGGAGCACAATTCAGGACACCCGCTGGGAGTTGGCCGCGCAAACCGAAACGATCCGAAAGCTACTGACGGCAACTCCCATCGATCAGATCGAAACCCTGCAAGCGACGGAAAGGCTCTTTCGGCTTGAAACGACGATCAAGACACAGCACCTTCAGATGCTGATCGAGATCACCAACGTTCTCGAGCCCGATCAGCTCAAAAAGGCTCGTCGTATCCAGAAGCGCAGCATGAAGGACCGAGGAGGATTTTCTCGGCGACGGGTGCGACCCGATCCGACAAGAGGACCTGAAGCCGGCCTCAGCGACTGAGTCCGTAGCGAAGCCACCGGTCACAGCCCGTGCCGGTGCAGCCCCGGCGAATCACTCCGGAACTGGATGCGTGGCGGACCTGATGCACTCCGGGTTGCGCCACCTGAGCTGGCGGAGAGGTCCGCGTGGAGGTTCGAGCTGAAGCAACGCGAACAACCTCGGTCCGTTTCGGGGCTGCCGCTTTCACCGGGGCCTTGCGCGCCACCACCGGTGCCGTTTTCCTCGCTACGGGCTTTGGATTCGCCGCAACTTTTCCGGCCGACGTGGATGCCTTTGCCATGCGAGTCTTCGGCAAGCCGTGGCGTCCGTCCCCCTTGAAGGCCCATTTCACCAGAGTTCTCGTATCCCCCCAGAGGTCGCGAGATCCGAGAACCACCACGATGACTTCCCGACCCCGCCACTCTGCGGCGCCGGCAAAGCATTTGCCCGCCGCGCGTGTGTAGCCGGTCTTGCCAATGACTTTGGCGAAATAACCATTCAGAAGTCGATTCTTGTTACGCACCGAGATCTGTTTGGTCTTCGATCCCCGATTGACGCGAATCTTCCGTTTGGTGGTGCCGGCAATACGGCGAAAGCCGTCGACATCAAGCGCATCTCGCAAGATGAGACCCATGTCGCGTGCGGTCGACAAATGACGTCTGTTCGGCAACCCGTTCGGATTCCGAAAATGGGTGTTGCGAGCACCCACCTTGCGCGCTCGCGCGTTCATCCTCTTTGCGAACTTCTCGACACTTCCATCCACGCCTTCGGCAACAACCACCGCAGAATCGTTCGCCGACTTCAGCATCAGGGAATAGAGCAACTCGCGAAGCTGAACTTTTTGGCCTGAACTGAGATAGAGCTTGGACGGCTGCTGTCGCTGCGCTCGTTTGCTGACCCGAAAATAATCGTTCATGCGTTCAGCTTCGAGACCGAGAACCGTCGTCAAAATCTTGGTAGTACTCGCCGGCGCTCTCTTCTTGTCGGGGTTCTTGGACCAGAGCAACTCACCCGTCCTGGCGTCCATGACTACAGCAGCTGATGCCGTTACCTTGGGGGCGCGGGCCTCGGCGGGGAGTCCCGTAGCGAGCATCAGCCCGAACCACACAAAACAAAATACGAATCTCGCTTGTATCACCCTCACCACAACCACCCCGTACTCGATCCAGCTTTACGGCCGCCCCTGCGGCCCGAACCACCTTGTACCGGTTTCGGCTGCTCGACGGAAGGCCGAGTTGTCGATATCGGACGGCGTCGATATCATGAGGAATGATCCTTGGCTGGCTTACCCTTTTGATCGTATTGATCGCGACTCCGGTTGCCGCCAAGGAGTGGTCCGAAGCAGACTTCGAGAAACGTGATCTTCGGCCCTATTCCTTCCAGCCGCCGCAAGACGGGATACCCGAGCGCCGAACCAGTACCGTGATCGGGGAGCTGCAAACCTGGAACTCCGAACGGGGTGATACCTTCCTCGATATCGGCCGGCATTTCGACCTTGGCCTGAACTCCATGGAGGCAGCCAACCCGGGCGTCGATGGCTGGATCCCGCACACCGCCAAGGAACCGCTGACAATCCCGACTTTCTGGATTCTACCCTGCTGCGAGTACGAAGGGCTCGTTGTGAACCTGCCCGAAATGCGGCTTTATTGGTACCCCCCCAAAGTCGCCGATGCGGCCCCGACCGTGCTTACCTTCCCCGTCGGTCTGGGACGCCAGGAGTGGCGAACTCCTCAGGGTGATTTCCGCGTGATCGAAAAGGCGCGTAACCCGCGGTGGGTGATTCCGGAATCCATTCGGGAAGAGCGCATGCGGGAATCGGGTTCGAGCGAAAAATTCATCGAAGGCGGGAGCCCGGACAACCCGCTTGGAGAGTTTCGGCTGCGTCTCTCGATGCCCTCCTACGCTATCCATGGAACAAACATTCCCTGGGGTGTCGGCATGTCGGTGAGTCATGGTTGTGTGCGGATGTACCCCGAGGACATTCGCGAACTCTTCCCGCTCGTTCCCAAAAATGCAGCTGGCGCTTTTGTCTATGAGACGATCAAATTCGGCGAGAAGTCCGGACGCATCTTCGTCGAGGTGCACCCCGACCTGTACGGTCTCCAACCGGGACGATGGCGCCGGGCAACAAAAATTTTGCGCGAGCGTGGGATCGAAGAAAAGATCGACGCGGCCAAACTTCTGGTCGCACTCGAGGAACAACGGGGCTATCCGATCGACATCAGCCGCTCGGCTTCCCCACGACAAAGTCTGCCGTCAGCGACCCCCGCAAGCAGTGAGGATCGCTGACGATCGCAACCGAAAACTTAGTGGCCGAGGCCCGCGGCGACCGGGCCTTGGGCTGCCAACTGTTCGACAGAATTCGTACTACGCCAGGTCTTGAGCCCCTGCCGAATATAGTCCGGGTTCATGTCGACGATCTGGCAGATATTCTCGAACGAAAAGAGCCAACGAGTATCGTCGGAAACGATCCATTCCCAGGATTCATCAAATAGTTGCTTGCCGCGCACGTCTTCGGTGTGCGCGTATTTCTGAAAGCAGTCGATGGCATCTTCGAGAACCGCGAGCATCAGACGACGCTCCCGGTCAAAACCAACTTCCTTTCGGAAGTACGACGAGAACTGCGTTGGCAAGAGCACGTCTGGCTCAAAGAGTCCTCCCGATCGATCCTGCATTCCCCCACCTCTTACACGCATAGTCCCACCCATGTGCCTCATCCTCCCAACTGAAGGTTTTCCCGTTTCTAAAGGCTCCGAAACGACAACCCTCAGGAAGCGCGGAAGTTACCCCGCGCACTCCACCACCAATAAATGAATTAACCTATCATGACGAATAACTGTGGCTAATCCTTTTTTTGAAAAAAGTTCGGTAGCGCCTGCAAATTATCGCACGAGCCAACAATAGGTGCTTCCCTTTAAGCATCCGCGAATTCCCACTATGCGGGACATTGATCGCGGGCATCCGCGGGACTCAGCCGGCCTGATCGCTCCGGCTGGCGGAATAGGCCGTGTGCCGCACGAGATCAGTCACTCGGTTGGCGCCGCCGAGCTTCCAGATGTCGAGAGTCTCCTCGGCTGACGTACGCCCCCGGCGGACTCGATCGATCGTATGCTCGAGAAGGGCAGCCTCACCCCCCGACTCTCCCGCAGCCCGTGCGAGTCGGTTCAAGCCCTCCTCGGCGATCACAACCAGTTCCCGCGCCAGATCGGCGATGCTGTGACGGCCGGCTCGAGCCGCAAAGCCACCGCGGGCCACTGTTTCGAGAAGTGCGTGTCGCTCTTCGAGAGGCCATTCCTTGACCAGGTCCCAGGCCCCCATTCGGCAATCCGGCTCGTAGAGGACCCCCTTGGCCATTGCCGAAAGCGCCAGGACGGAGTCGGGTGGCGGGCTGTCCGCCATGCGCAATTCGATCCAGGTCTTCAACCGTACTTCCGGGAAAAGAGTTGATAGATGAAGGGCGAAATCCCCCACGGTTGCCCGTGTTCCGCTCGCGCCCTTTTCCCAGAACTCGCGAAAGGGAAGCCCGCTCAGGTCGAGGTAGGTATCGGCGCGTCGGATGAAGTACATGGGTGCGTCGAGTGCCCATTCAACATAGTCCACGATGCCGGCACTCTCGGTGAAGAGAAACGGCAGGATCCCGCACCGTGCCCGGTCCGTATCTGTCCATACGTGCGCCCGGTAGGAGAGATACCCATTCGGCTGGCCTTCACTGATGGCACTATTCGCAAAAATTGCGTTCAGAATCGGGCCGATGCCCGTCGCTACCCGCATTTTCTCGATCGCATCGGCCTCACTGCTGAAATCGAGATTCACCTGAACAGTGGCGGTCTGCTTCATCATTCGCTGACCGAGTGCACCGACTTGCTTCATATAAGGGCCCATAATTCCGTAGCGGCCCTTGGGAACCCATTCGATCTCCTCCACAGGCGTCACGGGCTGAACACCCAATCCCACGAATACAGCACCAATTTCCTCTGCAATATTCGATAGTTCCTCGCCATTCGCCTGCAATTCAGCAGCCCCGTCGAGGAGCGATCGGAAGGGTCTCCCAGCCAGCTCTACCTGACCACCGGGTTCGAGCGTGATGGACGAATCTCCGCGCGAAAGGCCGATAATTCGGTCCCCCTCCTGGTTCGGCTCCCAGCCAAACCGCTCGCACATCCCCCGCAGAATAGCCTCAACTCCGCGATCACCCGAAAACGGAAGTGCTGCGCCCGTGGTCGGGTCGAGCCCCACCCGCTCGACTTCGGTCCCAACGACCCAATCGGCCTCGGGCTTGGAACCCCTCAGGATGTGAGCCACGAGTTGATCGAGGCCGGAAATCGGCTCGGCATCGGGGCCCTGCTCATCGGCGATATAATCGCTCATGGTGGCGAAACCCTATGAGTCCCCTAGCCGCGAAACAAGGTCTGACCGGCGAAGTTCATGGACGAATCCAAACGGGCGTCCCCACAGGCACCCATCGATACAAATCCTCGACGTCAGAATCGAGGAGCGAGATGCACCCCAACGTCCAGTCGACGTCAGATCGGTTCAGGGTGGGCTCATCGCTGCCGTGGATCCCGATCTCACCTCCGGGGCCCTGATCGGTTGCGCCGGCAGCCCGAGCCGCCTGATTCGTGCGAAGATCATTACTGTTCGGATAATCCAGCAGCAAAAACCGGGACCAGCGACCGTGCAGCCGGCGGCTCTGAATCCGATACAATCCGTTCGGTGTGCGCCGGTCTCCTTCATGCACCTTGGAGCCGTCGCCGCGGCCAAAAACGGCCCCGCGATAGGTTCGGTGCCAGAGACCTTTCCGATACACGGTGACCGTTCGGCAACTACGCTCGACCACAACAAAGACAGGCTCCTCGGCAGCCCAGGCGAGAGGTCGCCTGTCTTCGGCAGGAATCAGGCCCGCCGCCGCGATGTCGGCCGCCATCGTCGGTGCGGCCAACGCCAACAGGCAGAAAAGCCGGAAAAGTGCGAAAAACCGCCTCACAGTTTCGCGCTTACAGGTTCCTTCGTTGCGAAGCGAGGGAAAGCGCAGCTACAACCGCTGCAGAGGCCAACCACTCGCCCAAGGAGAGTCCGAGAATGTCATTTGATTCCAACGAATTTCGCACCGTCATGGGGCATTTCGCCACCGGGGTGACCGTGATCACCACCCACGACGACAAAGGTGCCTTTTTCGGCCTGACCGCCAATGCCTTCAGTTCCGTCTCTCTCGACCCCCCATTGGTCCTGGTCTGTGTCGACAAAAAAGCGGAAAGCCATCCTGCCCTGCTCGCCTCCGGCGTATACAACGTAAATATTCTCACCAAGGAGCAGGAATCGCTGTCCCGTACCTTCGCAAAATCAAGTCCGGACAAATTTGCCGGTGTAGCCTACCACCTTGCCGAAAATGGCGCCCCGATCCTAGGGGATTCGGTCGCGCATATGGTTTGTGAGGTCCGGGAATCCTTCGATGCGGGTGACCATACGATCTTCCTCGGCGAAGTGAAGGATCTGCAGATGGACCATGAGGCCAATCCCCTGATCTATTTCCGGGGTGGCTACCGGGACCTCGCTTGATGCATGCTTTGTTTCAAGGTGTCCAAACAGGCATCCGAGAACCAGCCAGCACGGAAACCTGCAGGGTTTCCTTGCCGATAAAGGTTTATCCGAACCCGACCGAAAACCCGGTTTGTGGTCAACTAGGGGAGATGCAGGCGTGAAGCAGGAAAAACCCATCGCCGCGGTCGTTCTGGCGGCAGGAAAGGGAACGCGCATGCGTTCCGAAAAAGCCAAGGTTCTTCACCCTCTTGGGGGTAAGGCGCTCTTGCTCCACGTTCTCGAGGCTCTTCGTCCGCTCGGCGCGGCGCGCACAGTCGTCGTCATCGGGCACCAAGCAGACGCTGTGCGGGCAGTGGTGGACGAGCAGGGGCCCGAATTTGCATTGCAGGAAGAACAGAACGGAACTGGTCACGCCGTGCAGATCGCCCGGGAAACCTGCCTGCAGGATTTCGTTGGCGATGTGCTGATTACCTACGGAGATACGCCGTTGCTCACGACCGAAACCCTGACGGGTTTCCTTGAAATGCACCGGAACGAGCAAGCGGCACTGACAATGCTCACCATGGAGTTGGACGACGCCATGGGTTACGGGCGGATCGTGCGCGACCCCGAGGGTGCCGTGCAACGAATCGTGGAAGCTCGCGACTGTTCGCCAGAAGAGTTGGCCATCGGCGAGGCGAACGGGGGAATCTACTGCGTCTCCAGCGACCTGCTTTTTCCCGCGCTGGAGGCCCTTGAGACCAATAATGCTCAGGGAGAGCTATACGTCACCGATATTGTTGCGTTCGCCGTCGAACAGGGGCTGAAAGTCGCTACCCAGATCGTCCCGGCAGCCGAAGTCGAGGGGATCAACTCACGGGCCGACCTGGCCCGACTCGAGGCCGTGCTGCGCGACAGGACCGTGGCCAAACACATGGATGCCGGCGTCACCTTCCTCGATCCGACCAGCGTTCTGATCGAAACCGAGGTCACAATCGGCGCTGACACCGTGATCGGACCTCAGGTCCAACTCCGAGGCGCGACGCAAATCGGGGTCGACTGCGAATTTCTGGGGAATGCTCATCTAAGGAACGCCCGTGTCGGCGATCGAGTCCTGATTCGACAAAACGTCGTCGTCGACGATGCAGAGATCGAAAGCGGCGCTGTTCTCGGCCCCTTCTCGCACCTGAGGCCAGGCGCTCACCTCGAACAAGATGTCCATGTCGGGAATTTCGTTGAAGTCAAGAAGTCTACGCTCGGTCGAGGCACCAAAGCCAATCATCTGGCCTATTTGGGCGATGCTCAAATCGGAAGCGAGTCCAATATCGGCGCGGGGACCATCACCTGCAATTACGACGGGTTCGGCAAGCATCAGACCACCATCGGTGATCGGGTCCAGATCGGCAGTGATAGCCAATTGGTCGCTCCTGTCACTATCGGCGACGATGCTTACGTCGCGACGGGGACAACCGTCCGCCACGATGTGCCCGCAGGCGCGCTCGCCTTCAATCCCAAACCTGACAAGAAGAGAGAAGGGTGGGTCGAAACTTTCCGGGCCCGCAAGCGAAAATAGATCCGAGGTCCGAAAGCCC
This sequence comes from Candidatus Binatia bacterium, assembly GCA_029248525.1. NCBI lineage: Bacteria > Candidatus Binatota > Binatia (SeqCode) > Binatia bacterium. The sequence continues at coordinate 174,002 of JAQWJE010000049.1, read as the reverse complement.
GACTAAACTAGCGCGTTGCCCGTGTCGAAGAACTCAGGGTAGTCTCTCTCCAGTTCAGCAAAACTCTTCGACCCGCTTGGGGGCGAAGATTCGTTCAGAAAGAAGGATTCCCGGTTCATGTGCGGTATCATGGGTTATATCGGTGATCAGGATGCCAGCCGCATTCTGGTCGACGGCCTCAGGAAGTTGGAATATCGAGGCTACGACTCGGCCGGCGTCGCCACCCTCAACGGAAGCGGCAGCATCGATATGCGGCGCACCGTCGGAAAATTGGCCAACCTCGAGGATGCCTTGTCCGAGAAGCCGCTGGCCGGCCACATCGGCATCGGGCATACGCGCTGGGCAACACATGGCCCGCCTAGTGAAGAAAACGCCCACCCGCACCGCGCGGGGAAGGTCGTTGTGATCCACAACGGCATCATCGAGAACTTTCTCGAGTTGAAAAAGTCTCTCGAAGATCGCGGCCGGACATTCCATTCGGAAACCGACACCGAGGTCATCTCGCAATTGATCGACCATCATATGGACGAAGGGATGGAGTTCATGACAGCGGCGCGCACCGCCGTGCAGGAACTCGAAGGATCCTTTGCCATCGTGGTGTTGTCCGACGACGACCGCAGCCGCCTGCTGACAGCAAAAACTGCGACGCCGATCGTGATTGGCCTGGGCGAAGGAGAAAACTTCGTCGCTTCGGACGTGCCGGCGATTCTCGAGCATACCCGTCGAGTCCTTTACCTCGAGGACGGCGAAATGGCGGAGGTTACCCGCGAAGGTGTCGTGGTCAGTACCTTTGACGGAACACCTGTCGAGCGCGAGGCCACGCATATCAGCTGGGATCCGGTGACCGCACAAAAAGGCGGCTTCAAGCACTTCTTGCGCAAGGAGATCGACGAACAACCTCAGGCCCTGATCGATACGATGCTGGGACGCATTCGTCAGGAAAAGGGCGACGTCGCGCTTCCCGAGATCGAAGCCCTGGGAACCGATTGGTCCAAGATCAAACGAATCTACCTGACCGCCTGCGGCACATCCTGGCATGCCGGCCTGGTCGGAAAATTCGTTCTCGAAGAAATGACCCGCATTCCGGTCGACGTCGATTACGCCAGTGAGTTCCGATACCGAAACCCCATTCTCGGGCCGGACACACTCTTGCTGGCCATCTCGCAGTCCGGCGAGACCGCGGACACACTTGCCGCTGTCGAAGAAGCGAAAGAGCAGGGCGCCCATGTTCTTTCGATCTGCAACGCCGTCGATTCGTCGATCGCGCGAAAATCCGATGCCGTGCTCTACACGCACGCCGGACCCGAAATCTCGGTCGCCAGCACCAAAGCGTTTACCACGCAGCTCACTGCCCTTTATTTACTGTCCCTGCACGTCGGACGACACCTCGGTCGACTCGATGAAGAGAAGGGCAGGGCGCTCGTTCACAATCTGGTGAACCTGCCGCAACTCGTTACCGAGTCCATGCAGTGCTCCAAGCAGATCTCGAAGATCGCCCGGAAATATGGTCATGCGGAGGACTTTCTCTACCTCGGTCGCGGCGTCAACTATCCAGTCGCGCTCGAAGGAGCCCTGAAGTTGAAGGAGATCTCCTACATCCACGCCGAAGGCTATCCTGCGGGTGAGATGAAACACGGACCCATTGCCCTGATTGACGAGCAATTACCTGTGGTCGTTCTCCTGCCGCGGGACCCGATGTATCCCAAGACACTTTCAAATTTGAAGGAGGTCGAGGCGCGCGGCGGACGCATCATCGCGATCACCGATGCGCCGACACCCGAGCTCGAAGAGATTGCCTGGGAGGTCGTGACCATCCCCCAAGCGCATCACCTGCTCGCTCCGATCCTGCTGACGATCCCCATGCAGCTGCTCGCCTACGAGATCGCCTGCTATCGCGGTACCGACGTCGACCAGCCCCGCAACCTCGCCAAAAGCGTCACTGTAGAATGAGGTGATGGAAGGAATCGTCATATTTCCGCTTCGATCGCTCGCGAATCCCTGGCCGTCAAGTCGATATTCCGGCGTTGCGGCAATCAGTGGTCAGAAAATGAACAGGTTTCTAACGACGATCGCAATTGGGGGGGGGGCGTTTCACGGGCTCTGTCTTCTTCCGGGCTTCGAGACGACGGCCATAACGATGCCCTGGTACCGAGGCCTCGCGATCGGAGAGGGCCTTCATGAGCCTGCCCCTCTCGGGATCCCGTTGCATGTCCTGATATTCGCCCTCGCCCTTTTCCGATTCCAACACAGAGGTCGCCTGAAAACAGCCTTTCGGACGGATCTGCAGAATGCTATTTCGAATCCGTTCAACTACCGAAAATTTTGAGAATGCTTGAAATGAACACGTTGAAGCCGAATACGTTTTTTATCGAGGTGTCTGGCTCCGGTCTTCCCGAGGTCGACGGCCTCTTCGTGCCTTCCACAGCACCCGCGAAGAAATCCGAATCCGGAACCGTATCCAGCCCCGGCTACTGGAATGGCCGGATGGCATGGGATCGAGCGGATGGGAAATCCTCCCGAAGCCCGGCCATCTCCTATTCCGACAGCTACAAATCGTGGAGAATCTGCCGTCTGGATGGGCACCTCGCGTACGATATGACCTGCGAGGACGAACTCCCGCCCACGCAAACGGAGTGGCACGTTTATAAAATGGGCGTCGCTCCGGCACCCAAATTAGTCGTCCACCACTGCGATCCCCGAGAGGCTTGCCCGAAGCCCAACGTTGTTTTTGTTCTGGGAGGTCCCGGCGCGGGAAAAGGAACCATGTGTGAACTCGCGGAGTCACAACTTGGTTGGACTCATTTGTCCACCGGCGATCTGCTGCGCACCGCACGAGAGGCCGGAGGGCCAACCGGCACAACCATCGAGGAGTTCATTACCGATGGGAAATTAGTGCCCAACGAAATCGTCGTCACCCTGCTGCAGGACGCCATGGAATCGATCACCAGAACCACCGGCAAAACGAATTTTCTGCTCGATGGTTTCCCGCGCTCGCTGGACAACCTCGAGGCCTGGTACGCAATCTTCGGCCGCGAGACCGAGCTACCCAAAATGCTCTACCTCGAATGTCCCTACGATATCCTCGAGAAGCGCATCATGGGCCGTGCGAAATACTCTGGTCGCAGCGACGATAACGTCGCGAGCATGAAGCTGCGATTCGATACGTTCAAAGCCGAAACTCTACCGACGGTCGAGCTCTTCCAGAGCATGGGGCTATGCATTGAAATCGACACGGGTCAGACCAGAGAAGCTGTCTACGCCTCGGTGGTTGGCCACCTCTCCGAGTTCACCGACACCGGGTTGGCAGCCAAGCCGCTGACCGAAAGAGCGGAGACTCTTTTGGGCCTGCGCCCGTACCCGGGCAACCGCGGATAGAGCAGGGAACGAAACTCTCCCTTCGATGGTCCGAAAACCTCTGCTGGAAGCCCCCCGCCGACCCGACTAGGGGATGACCCCGCGTTCCTTGAGAACCGAGATCTCTTCCCAACCCTGACCCATCTCGAGAAGGATTTCCTCGGTATTTTGCCCCAATTCGGGTGCCGTGGTCGCGAAGACATTCGGTGTCCCGGCGAAATCGACCGGCGTCGCAACTTGCTCGGGGAGACCCTCGCCACTCTCGAACGGAACAACGCCTCCCGTGGCTCTAAGCTGCGCATCCTGCGCCAGATCATTGCAATCCTGGACCGGCGCCCACCAGACCCCCGCCGCATCGAAAAGCTCGCCCCATTCGGCCCGGGTGCGCGTAGCAAAGATCTCGTCCAGAAGACCGACCACGTAGCCTGCATTCTCTCGACGCCTGACGATATCTTTCGTCCGTTCGCTGTCGATCAAATCCTCGCGTCCCATCGCCCGGCAAACATCCGGCCAATGCCGATCTGCCTGGAGGCCGATCAACCAGAACCATTTCCCGCAGGATGCGCGATAAGAATTCGCAATCGGGTTCGGCGCTTCGCTTCGGTCGCTCGGCGGTTGCAAGCGACCAAAGCGCAAACGCGTCGCCAGGTCCCAGCCAACGGTATAGGCGCCGGTCCGCAAAAGTGAGGTCTCGAGGTACTGCCCCTTGCCGGTCCTCTCCCGGGCAACCAACGCCGCGTTGATCGCTGCAGCCGCTGTCATCGCGGTGGTATGATCGCCCATGCCACCGCGCTGCACGGGCGGCTCATGGCCCTCGGGCGTGAGCATGGCGGCGACGCCACCGCGAGCCCAATACGCTCCGATGTCGTATGCGGCGCGATCACTGTCGGGCCCCCCACTGCCATAACCGGTCACCGCCCCGTAGATCAGGCGGGGATTTCGTGCCGAAAGCGATTCGTAGTCCAACCCAAAACCGGCGAGGGCACCCGCACGAAGGTTCGTCACAAAAATATCCGCCTGCTCAATCAAATCGCCGGCAATCGCTCGGCCCTGTTCTTTTTTCAGATCGAGGACGATGGAGCGCTTGCCACGGTTGTCGAGTTCAAAAGCGGGGTTGATCGGGACATCGATGCCGACTGCGGTCGAGAGAACCGCCCGCATCGGATCACCGACCGGGGGCTCGATTTTGATCACCGACGCCCCCCAATCTCCAAGAATCCCGCTGGTCGCGGGACCCGCTACCCAGAAACCCAACTCCACGATTTGAATACCTTCCAATGGTCCAGCCATCCCGCAGTCGGTGCCCGGTTCCGGCCAGAAGATCAAGTCCTGCAGTTTCGATGGATTTTCCCCCTTGCAAGACGGGCACGCTGCAGGTTCATTCGAGTAAGAATGTCCACAAACTCATCCGACACTTTGACCGATCAGGTGACCGCGCCTGGTGAAATTGCCACCATCGAGGAGGCCATCGCCGAGTACCGCGCGGGCCGCATGGTCATCGTCATGGATGATGAGGACCGCGAAAACGAGGGCGATCTCTGCATGGCCGCCGAAAAGGTCACGACCGAAGCCATCAATTTCATGGCGACCGAAGGCTGCGGGCTGATCTGCATGCCCGTGACGGGACATAAATTGGCAACTCTGGGCCTGCCCATGATGGCCACCGAAAACACCGCACCACTGGAAACCGCCTTCACCGCATCGATTGATGCACGCGTCGGGATTCAAAGTGGCGTATCTGCCAGTGATCGGGCGACAACAATTCTCGCCGCCTGTGCTGACCAGGCACAACCCAGTGATCTGAAAACACCCGGCCACATCTTTCCTCTCCGGGCACGCGATGGGGGAGTTCTGGTACGAACCGGACAAACCGAAGCCGCCGTCGATCTGGCGCGGCTGGCCGGACTTCGTCCCGCCGGCGTGATCTGCGAGATCATGAACAAGGACGGCACCATGGCGCGCCTTCCGGAATTACGAGAATTTGCAGCTCTCCACAATTTGAAACTCGTGACCATTGCCGACCTGATCCAATACCGACTGCGGCATGATTCTCTGGTTCATAAGGTCGCCGAAGCTCCGATCGAGAGCCGCTACGGGGGCGAGTTCCGAGCCTGCGTGTACCGCAGTGACGTGAACGGCGGGGAGCATATGGCTCTGGTCAAGGGAGATATTCAGCCCGACCAACCCACTTTGGTCCGCGCTCATTCGGAATATCTCCCCGGGGATGTCTTTGCCTCGGCCAGTCGGAACACGGGTAATTTGCTGCATCGCGCGATGGAAAGAATCGCCGAAGAGGGCTGCGGCGTGATTCTCTATCTCAAACGAGAGCACGGCAGCGATATGCTCGCGCCGCGTGGTAGCTCAGCGGCTTCCGCCGGAACGGATGGGGACAACGACACATCGGGACCGAGCACCATGGCGGGTGCCACTCTCCAGGAGTTTCGGGAGTACGGGATCGGGGCACAAATCATGCGCGATCTGGGCCTGGGCAAAATCCGTCTGCTTTCGAATTATCCACGAAGGCTCGTAAATCTCCCCGGCTATGGACTCGAAATCGTCGAGCATGTCCCTCTGGACTCGAGCAAATAGAACCGGGGACAGGCCCCGCGGGGACCTCCGAAGACCGCCTCCCGACCAAAAATCTTGACATCACGGAGTGAGAGTGAGACTCTCAAATCAAGATGAGAGTGGTACTCTCATCAGGTATCAGCAGGCGCAATGTACGAATCCGCGATCAACGAACTCGTCAACGCAAAACCCGACGACGACAAAAGCCCTCGGCGAGCGAAGGCCATCGATGCGTTCATCGATCTGGTTCTCGAGGGCCATCTGCCGCCGACCACAGCCCTGGTCGCCGAGCGGTCCGAGATCTCCGCAGCGACTCTTTTTCGTTATTTTGACACTTTGGACCAACTTCGTGCGGCGGCCTTTCTGCGCATGATTGAGCGCTTTCCGCTGATCCCGATTGCAGATCCGGGGCATGGTACGCGAAAAGAACGCGTCGATCGCTTTGTCGCCAGTCGGTTTGCGGCGACCGAGAAACTCCATCTTCTGGCGCAACTCCAACGCAGCCTGGCCTTGCGCGACCCGGGCGCAGCCGAGATGATTGACACCGTTCGAAGAGTGATGGCCCAGGAAGCACGAAAGCACTTTGCCCCGGAGATCTCGACGCTGACCGAGGCAGAAGCCGAGGATACCGTCGCCCTCATTGCCAGCGTGACTTCAGTTGAATCCTGGGAGCATTTTCGGCGAGCCTTCGATCGCAGTCCCCAACAGACGCAACGCGCCTGGGTGCGAGGTGTCGAGGCGATCCTGACAAGAGAGAGCACGAAATGAGCAATGCCGACATCGTCCAGCGCGTGGCCTTATCGAATCGGGTGCTTGTCCGGCTTTGGATCGGGCTGCTTCTGGTTTTTTCCCTGGGCTCTGCCTCCCCGAGTTCGGCTCGAGAACCGATCGTCGAGATTAGCGGGACCCTCGCACCGGCAAGGGACGGTTCCTCCCTGGTGCAGGTGCGCGCGACCATTGCACACGGCTTTCACGTCAACGCTCACCTCCCGGCTGAAAAATGGCTGATCCCCACAACTCTCTCTCTGGTGAGCCCGGGGGTTTCCTTCGCAGACTTCGAATACCCCGATCCCCTCGAGGCAGAGTTCGCCTTTGCTCCGGGGAAGACACTTCTGGTTTACGAGGGTACCTTTTTCATGACCGCTCTCGCCTCGCCGCCTGCGTCACAGCCGATTGAAGTCGCATTGCGCTACCAGGCCTGCGATGACCAGAACTGCTTGCCGCCAAAAACGGTGCGGATCACGATCGGCTCCGAAGCCGCGCCGGCCCCGAAAGCCGCGCCATCCGGAATGAATCCAAGCGACCCAAGCTGGTTGGAACAGTGGCTGACTGGTGCGAGCATGCCCGCGAAGTTGGGGATGATGCTGCTGCTCGGTCTCGGGCTGAACCTCACGCCATGTGTCTATCCGCTGATCTCGGTCACGCTCGCCTATTTTGGCGGCCAGAGCGATTCCGGCACCTCCAGCTTCCGGCTTTCGATCTTCTACGTGCTGGGCATCACTCTGAGCTTTGCCCTGCTCGGCACCTCGGCCGCGCTTGCTGGCGGGTTGTTCGGTGCACCCCTCCAAAACCCATTGGTCCTGCTCGGACTGGCCGGCGTCCTTCTGGCGCTCTCGGGGTCGTGCTTCGGTCTATACGAGCTCCGAGCCCCATCGGGTCTGGTCAACCGCGTCGGCTCCGCACAAACAGGTCAGGGTGGCGCTTTTCTGATGGGTCTGACGATGGGCATTGTCGCGGCCCCCTGCATCGGACCCGTGGTGCTTGGTCTGCTGGTATACGTCGGCAGCCAAAAAGATCTGGTGCTCGGGCTCTCGCTCTTTGCGGCCATGGGACTTGGCATGGGTCTGCCTTATATCGGTCTGGCTTCGGCGGCGGGCTCCATCTCGAACCTGCCACGCTCGGGCGAATGGTTGCGTTGGACCAACCGACTTTTTGGCGTACTTTTACTCGGAATGGCTTATTATTTTCTGACGCCTCTGATTCCTCAGGAAATCGAAGAAATTGCCCTTCCCTTGCTGGTCGCTGCCGGCAGTATCTATCTGGGCTTTCTGGAACCCGCAGGCAATGGGCTGGGCGCTTTCCGGCGCGCCAAGCGAGCACTCGGCGTCGCCGGGCTAGCCCTCGGGATCTGGCTGGCCCTTCCTGGCGCACCGATGGCCGCGAGCCTCCAATGGACGCCTCTCTCTCCGAACTCGCTCTCCAGCGCCATCGACAACGGACGCCCCGCGGTCGTCGAGTTCGGTGCCGAATGGTGCCTGCCTTGTGTCGAGATGGAGAACACCACCTTTCGTGATCCGATCGTAGCGAGAGAATCACAGCGCTTCTCGATGCTGCAAGCCGATGTCACCGAGGAAAGTACCGAGAATACCGAACTCCTCGAGGAGTTCGGAGTCTCCGGAGTTCCGACGATTATCTTCTACGATGCCAGCGGACGCGAGAGGAAGCGGCTTGTGGGTTATGTCAGCGCGAAACAAATGCTCGAGATGATGCAATCCATTCCGAGCCGCCCGACGGCACCGGCACCCGAATTCCGAGAACGGAGACAACCAACAACCGAACTGATTCCGACAGCCACCGAGAAGACGGACGCAGAGATCGTCGTGGCCCAGTAACGCGCAGGTCTCCTCAGCCCCGTGAATCGAGTCTGTAGAACCGCCCCTTGAACGCGCAAACATCGGGGTCCCAGTTCACCCGACATGCTGCACTCGGCTCATCACGATCTTTTTTGTAGAACTCGGGAAGCACGCGCGCGACCTCTGCAGGTGCCGTGACCTCCACGGCTCGCACCGGGTAGACCCTGCCGTCAAAGCGAACCCGAGCGATTGGATCCGCCCAGAGCATGGGACGCCAGCGACTCCAATAATTATCACCCGCCTCCACATAAAGCGCACCATCGACAACGTAGTAATGAATCGTCACGGAGTAGGGGTCTGTCCCGCGAACCTCGAGGTCGACGTACTCCTCGGGCGACGCAAAGTTCCAGTCATGGATCGCACCCGAAGCCGGGAGCCCAACCAAGCGCCCTCCTGCGATCGGTCCCTGTGGGCCGCCGGCACAGCCAGGAAAAAATGACAGCACCATAAGCAGCAACAAAGTATTTTGTTTTGACATTGAATTCTCTTACGGCCAGGAACAACTGGTGTTCGCCGAAGTTGGAACGCCACCGGATCAGGCTCATCCTGACTCGGGAAAAAGTGTGGGAATATAATTCGGGGCCAGACCCGCGAACGAACCTCGTACCATATAGTTGCACAAGGAGTGCAGCCGGACTCGACCGGGCACCGATACCCGGCAGCCTGACGGGAGCAGAAACCGGACTTCAGTCCCCGCCGCCAGGTCTGACGTGGCGTCAAGCAAGAGCTGCTCGAGACCTGCCTTCGAGCGACTCAGAACCGGACCGATGGCCGCGGCTCGACCTTGTACCATTCTGGCAATCCAGCCCTCGAGGCCATCGCGACCCTCGAGAACACGAATCTCGCCAAGGCGGCGAAGCAATTCATAGTCACGCCTGCGCGCAAACCCAAGCATATCCTGTTCCAGAGAGCCTATCCGGGGGAGATCCGAGAAACGGGCACCCCGCGAGAGGATCGGTTTCGCCGCACCCTCCGAACGAAAACTGGCGCGGGCAAAAACGGTGCGAACCACGAAACCTCGGGAGCTATAGAGAGCATAGGCTTCTTCGTTAAACGCATCCTGAATCAAACGAAGCGATGGCACACCGAGCGCATCGCTTCGCCGACACAACTCATCCACAAGAAGCGATCCCAGTCCGGAACCCTGCAATGCTGGCGCTACGGTAATCGGTCCTGCACCGGCAACATTCCCGCGCGGGTGGAGAAAGGCACTACCGGCGACGACGCCTTCTGATTCCACGACGAGACAATGCTCGGGATCATGGGCCAGATACGCTCGTGCGATCGCGAGGCCGGTATCCGGGTCCCTCACAACTTTTTCGAAACCCCGCCGAATATAAATCTGGTTGAAGGCTTCCCGGAAAATATCCCCGACCGCCGGCAAATCAGCGGACCGCAGTACGCGCACCCGTGGTGCGCGATCGTGACCGCTTTCCGCAGCCTTGGGAGAGACGTCCACGGACATTGCCTGACTCTATCATGCGCGAACAAATGGCGCGTGGGCTTGATGTATCCATCGATCCCATGCCAGCCTGTCGAGATGGGTGCTTCGGTGATCGGTGCAGGATCTTGGGGAACAGCGCTGGCGATGCAGCTGGCCCGAGCGGGCCATTCCGTGTCGCTCTGGGCTCGTGACGCCGCTCATATCGGAGAGATACAGCGGACCGGGGAGAACAAGCGGTACCTGAACGGATGTCCGTTTCCCGAAGGGGTGCACGCGAGCGCGGATCTCGAGGCGGTCGTCCGCGCAGCCGACGAACTTCTGGTGTGCGCCGTTCCCTCACATGCCGTTCGCGAAACCCTCGAGCGGGCCAGGCCCTGGATTGCCGACACAGCGATCATTGTCAGCGCCTCAAAGGGAATCGAGGAGGAGACCGCACAGCGGATGAGCGAGGTGATCTCGCAGGCGACCGGCGCCGGAGAACGGGTCGCCGTCCTCTCGGGGCCGAGCTTTGCCCGCGAAGTCGCTGAAGCGATGCCTACGGCGCTTACGGCCGCTGCGAGCAATATGGCGCATGCCGAATTCGTGCAGCACTATTTCGCATCAGCGATGTTTCGCGTTTACGCCCTTGATGATGTCATCGGAGTCGAGGTTGGCGGTGCGGTGAAGAACGTGATCGCGATCGCAACCGGGGTAAGTGATGGTCTGGGGCTGGGACATAACGCTCGTGCCGCACTCATCACCCGAGGCCTGACGGAAATCAGTCGCCTCGCCGCTCGGTTGGGCGGCGATCCCCTGACGGTCTCCGGTCTCTCGGGGATGGGCGACCTGGTCCTGACCTGCACGGGCTCCCTTTCTCGCAACCGCTCGGTGGGCCTGCGATTGGGCGAGGGCGAAAGCCTGAAAGAAATCCTTGGCGATATGCAGCAAGTCGCCGAGGGCGTTCGCAATACCCTTGCGATCGATGACCTTGCCCGAGACCTCGCAGTTGAACTCCCGATTACCAGCCAGATGAGGGCACTTCTCTTCGAGAATAAAACCGCATCTGCTGCGATGGTCGACCTGATGAGTCGACAATTAAAGCCTGAATTCTCCTAGAACCGACCCAGACCCATCCACATGAGCCCCGTCACCTCCACCAGAAAAAGCCGCCCGGACGGCATTGACACCGGGCCTTTCGAATGGTTCCCTTTCCGCTTGGCCGTTCCATGCCCGACGGGAACAGCCCAGCTCTGAGAAACGACGGAAAAGATCGATGAAGCGCACGTATCAGCCAAGCAATCGCCGCAGAAAACGCACCCATGGTTTCCGTGCCCGTATGGCCACTCCTACGGGACGACAGGTGATCAAACGTCGTCGCCGCAAGGGACGCAAGCGTCTCACCGTCTCGATTCCTCCGAAGCAAGCCCGCTGAGGTTGGCCGTGCGGCCTACCGACGGAGCTTCCCGCTTTCCCCGGTCGCATTCCTTCCCCAAAGAGGTACGGCTGCGGAAAAGGCGCGAGTTTCTGGCCCTACGCCATACGGGAAAACGTATGCGGAGTAAGAACTTTTTGTTCGTACGCCATCTCGCAGGTGAAGTCCCCGTGCAGTTGGGGATCACGGTGACCAAGAAAATCGGAGGCGCCGTCGCACGCAATCGAATCAAGCGCGGCGTTCGCGAAGGCTTCCGGCATATCCGGGAGAAGATGCCGCTGGGAGGCAAAGTTCTGGTTATCGCCCAGAGAGGCTCTGCTGACCTTTTGCCCCGCGAGATTCAGGCGGAAATTCAGGCCATTTTGCTTGCCGAGGCCCGCTCTTGAGCCTCGGGCAAAAAGTCGCGACCGTTTCCGCAAGGATTCTGATGGGTTTGATTCGAATCTACCAGATCGCCCTTTCGCCGCTTCTGGGCGCGCATTGCCGCTTCGCACCCAGTTGCTCCGTCTTCTGCCATGAGGCCATAGCGCTCCATGGACCGATCCGAGGGACTCGACTCGGGCTGCGGCGCCTTCTGCGCTGCCACCCCTGGGGCGATCACGGGTACGACCCGGTTCCCCCCGAGAAACCATAGGGCTTCCAAACCATGGACCGTCGCACACTTTTATTCTTTGTCATTTCAGCCACAATTCTTCTGGTTTATCAGGAGTTTGTGATCAATCCACAGATGCCGGCACCCGTCGCTGTGGGTGATGTTGCCGAGCAGACGGTCACCCCTGGCGAGACGGTTTCCGAGGATCTTCCCATCACCGTCAGTGAAGCGGCACCACTGGCGCCGGAATCGATCCAGCCCCTGGGAACCGCACAGGAAGAGCCGAAAGCGCCGATAATCCAGGGCCGACGCATTCAGGTCGAGACCGATCTCTATCGTGCGACCTTGAATACCCGCGGTGGACGCCTCGAGAGCTTCGTTCTGAAAAACTTCCGCGAGGACTCATCCGCCGAGAGCCCCGAATTGGAGCTCGTTGTTCCCGCTCCTGAAATCGAGAATCCGCTGGGGATCGAATTGCGCGGCGCTCGCGTATGGAGTGACCAGACGACCCTTTATAACGCCAGCCAGAATTCCGTTTCGGTGAACCCGGGCGAAACGGGACGTCTGGTTCTGCGGGCCACGATCGGCGGCCAACCGATCGAGAAGGAATTCACGTTCCACGCCGGACTCTATACGATTGATCTGACAACGCGGGTCCCCGGCAGTAGCGCCCTTCCTGTATCCCTCGCGCAGGATGGCCCCGATGGTTCTCCGCCAGCGGTCGCCTTGACCCTGAGCCGCGGCGCCAAGCCGAAGGAAGATGGCACCGTATACGAAGGCGTTTCCGCGCTTATCGACGGAAAACTGGAGTCCACGCCTCGCGAAGACTTCGAGGAACCCGAAACCATCACTGGCACAATCGGCTGGGCCGGTTTCGAAGATCATTACTTTCTGACGGCAGCGGCCCCTGAGCGTGCCGATGCCCTGCGTCTGCGAAGACGAGGCGCGAAAGCTCTGCAAGCGGGAATTGTGACCACCCGCAACGCCAGCGGTCCCACCGAAACCGGCTACACGCTCTATTTTGGGCCAAAAGAGCGATCTCTGCTCGAGGGCGCAGGCCATCAATACGAAAAGGCCCTGAATCTCGGCTGGTTCGGTCCGATCTCCCTGCTGCTGCTGGACATCCTGCAATTCCTGCATCGGATCTTCGGCAACTGGGGCGTGGACATCATTCTACTCACCGTCCTCGTGAAAGCTGTCTTCTGGCCTCTCTCCAAGAAGAGTTTCGATTCGATGAAGGCAATGCAGAAACTCCAGCCCGAGATGGAGAAAATCAAGGAACGCTACGCCGACGACCAACAAAAGCTCTCTCAGGAGACGATGGAGCTCTACAAGCGCCACAAGGTCAATCCACTCGGCGGCTGCCTCCCGATGCTTCTCCAAATGCCTGTTTTCTTTGGACTTTATCAGCTTCTACAGAACACCATCGAATTAAGACACGCTCCCTTCGCCCTCTGGATCACGGACTTGGCTGCGCCCGAAAGGTTGATGATTGCCGGCTACGGGATCCCGGTCCTGACGTTGCTGCTGGGTGCTTCGATGTTCCTCCAGCAGAAGATGACCCCCAGCGCGGCGGACCCCACCCAGCAAAAGATCATGATGCTGATGCCAGTCGTATTCACCTTCATGTTCATCAACTTCCCGGCGGGACTGACCCTCTATTGGCTGACCCAAAATATCCTCACGATTGGCCAGCAATGGCTGAATTTACGAACTCCGGAAACCTGAGGACGACTGAGGCAGGAAAGAACAGGTGGCGGGCTATCCCGAAGATACGATCGCGGCAATCGCCACGGCCACCGGCCCCGCCGCGATAGCGATTCTCCGTCTGAGCGGACGCGAGTCCTTCGAAGTCGCCGCCGCAATGCTCCGCGGGCGACGCGAGGAGGTTCCCCCAAACTTCAGCGCTTCGCACCGGGCACGTCGAGCGGTTCTCCGGTCTCCCGACGATGGGAGCCCCATTGACGACGTTCTGTTCCTGCCCATGCATGCGGATCGGTCCCCAACTGGCGAAAATGTTGTGGAAATTCACTGCCATGGAGGGCAGCTACTTAGCCAGCGAGCACTCGCCGCGGCGCTCTCCGCCGGTGCTCGCGCAGCCCGACCCGGCGAATTCACCGAACGAGCCTTCCTCAATGGGCGTCTCGACCTTTGTCAGGCAGAGGCGGTCGCCGATCTCGCTCAAGCGACCAGTGAAGCGGGTCTGAAGGCTGCCTGGCAGCTTTTGGAGGGGAATCTATCCCGCAAAGTCCTCGCACAAAGGGATGCATTGCTGGATAACCGCGCTCTGCTCGAAGCCCACCTCGACTTCCCCGATGACGAGATTCCTGCCGCAACGGCCCGAGAGCTCGTACTGGGACTCGAGACGGTCAGCCGGGAGCTCCAGCGCCTGGCCGAGAGTTTCAACCGGGGTCGCCTGGCTCGCGACGGCGTCCGATTGGCGTTGGTCGGGAAGCCGAACGTCGGGAAATCGTCCCTGATGAACGCGCTTTTGGGACGCAGCCGGGCTCTGGTCAGCAATGTCGCCGGAACAACGAGAGATTATCTGGAAGAACCACTGGCGCTGGGCAATCTGCAGGCCTTGCTCTCGGATACAGCAGGGCTGCGCGAAACCACCGACGCTTTGGAAAAAGCGGGCGTCGAGCGGAGCCGAAGCCAGATCGACGCCGCCGACCTCCTCCTTGTTGTGACCGACGGTTCGAACCCCCTGACCGACCAGGATCGGGCGCTTCTCGACAGTTTGCCCGAGAGAAAATTCCTGATCGTACGCAATAAATGCGATCAACCGCTGGCCTGGGAAAGCGATGCGCTTGGGCGCCACGCGGTCGTGACGGTCTCCGCGACCGAGGGGATCGGCCTGGAAGGCCTGTGCCAGAAGGCGCTCGAAATGCTATCGTGGAAGACAGAAGACAAGAGCGAAGAAGTGCTGGTCACCCGAGAGCGACATCAGGCAGCCCTGAAAGACGCCCGCAAAGCCGTTATCGCCGCGAGCCTGCTGCTCGAGAACGACGAGGGGCTGGATCTGGTTGCTTGCGAACTCCAGACCGCAACTGCAGCTCTGGACGCGCTGGTGGGGCTCTCCTCGCCCGAGGATGTTCTCGACCGAATTTTCGAAAAGTTCTGCATCGGCAAGTAGAAAAGATCGTAAATAATTGAAAAGTCTAGATATAATTGTGGTTGGTGCCGGCCATGCCGGAATTGAAGCTGCGCTTTCGGCGGCCCGCATGGGTGCGCAAACGCTGCTGCTGACCTCGAATATCGATCATATCGGGCAGATGTCCTGCAACCCGGCAATCGGCGGGGTGGGCAAGGGACATCTGGTCAAGGAAATCGATGCTCTTGGTGGCGAAATGGCGCGCGCCATCGACGCCTCGGGAATCCAGTTTCGGACCCTCAACACGCGGAAGGGGCCCGCGGTCCGAGCCAGCCGAGCGCAGGCGGACAAGGAGGCTTACCGACGCCAGATGACCCAGGTTGTGCTGAATACCGGCAATTTGGTGGTTCGCGAGGCGATGGTGGAGAGGCTTCTGGTCGAGAACGGATCGACGGTAGGCGTCGAAACTCGCGACGGCGACTCCTACCGGGCATCGGCCACGATCTTGACGACAGGCACTTTCATGCGAGGCCTGATGCATATCGGCAGCCATCAGGAGGCAGGCGGACGGGCCGGCGACACAGCATCGCAGGGCCTGAGCGCGCACCTTGCCGAACTCGGCTTTCCGATCGGACGTCTGAAGACAGGGACTTGCCCGCGACTGGATGCCCGCACGATCGATTTCACCCAGTTGACCGAACAGCCCGGCGACCCGAAGCCGGTTCCCTTCTCCTTCGGTTCGCGCTCGATTCCCCTGACGCAAATCTCCTGCCATATCACGTATACTAACCCACAAACCCATAATATCATTAGGGAAAATTTAAAATCTTCGCCGATTTACGGTGGTGGAATCCAAAGCCGAGGACCGCGCTACTGCCCGTCCATCGAGGATAAGATCGTCCGGTTTGCCGACCGAGATCGCCATCAAATCTTCCTCGAACCCGAGGGCCTCGACACATTCGAGATCTATCCAAATGGTCTTTCCACAGCGCTTCCCCTCGAGGTACAGATCCCGATGGTGCGCTCGATTGCGGGCCTCGAAAACGCGGAGATTGTCCGACCGGGCTATGCGATCGAGTATGATTATATCGACCCGCTCGAGCTCGGTCACTCGCTCGAGACTCGTCGGATGCCGGGGCTCTTTCTGGCAGGTCAGATCAATGGGACGACCGGTTACGAGGAGGCCGCAGCGCAGGGCCTGATGGCCGGCATGAACGCGGTTGCCCGCCTTCGCGGTAGAGAACCCTTCCGGCTGGGTCGAGATCAGGCCTATATCGGGGTCCTGATTGACGATCTCGTGACCAAGGGTGTCGGAGGCGAACCCTACCGGATGTTCACCTCGCGGGCAGAGCACCGACTTCTCCTTCGGGAGGACAATGCCCGACATCGCCTGAGTCAGCTGGGCCGCGAGGCTGGACTTCTTGACGATTCTCGCTGGAATGGATTCCAGGAGGACGAACGGGAGGCCGAGGAACTCGGACAGTACCTGGCCGGCAAAATGGTCAGGACGGGAGAGGCCTTGAACCGTCTTCTCGCCAGTCACGGGGTCGACAGGCTTCGGGATTCCGTCCCGGCGGACCATTTCCTGAGCCGGCCCCACGTCGATTGGGAGATGCTGGAGCTGGCTGGTGTCAGCCTTCCGCCCAACGCCAATCGTCATATCACCCTGATGCTGGACCTGAAATACGCCGGCTACCTGCGGCAGCAGACTTTAGTCGCCAAACGGAGCGCCCGGCTCGAGAAGACTCGCTTGCCGATGGCTACAGACTTCGCAGCCGTCAAAGGTCTGTCAGCGGAAGTCCAGGAAAAGCTTGAGCGAGTTCGCCCGGAAACGCTGGGCCAGGCCTTGCGGATCCCGGGCGTGACCCCGGCTGCCGTAAACCTTCTCGGTATCCACCTCAAGCGCCAGAGCTCGAGGGCCTGAGGCTCAGGCCAGTGTTTCACGTGAAACAATTGGACGAAAAGCAGGCTGCAAGGCCGGAAAACTCAGGATTCTCGCTCTCAGAGCGGGATTTCCTCGCCCGGCACCTTCCGGCATCCCTCAACGCGGACCTCACCCAGATCGCTCCACTGCTTTCACATCACCTCGACGAGCTCTCGCTGTGGGCACCGCGACTGAATCTGGTGGGCGAGGGGACTCGAGATGAATGGCTGCGCCGCCACTTCCTCGACAGTCTTTTGGCTGTCGAGCCGCTACGCGAGCGGTTTGGCAGCTCGATCGGTCGCTTGATGGATATCGGCAGCGGGGCGGGTTTCCCGGGCCTGCCTCTGGCCGCAGCACTTCGTCCTGAGGAGACGGTGCTCGTCGAGCCCCGCCAGCGCAGGGCGCATTTTCTCAGGTCGGTTTTACGGCGATGGAAGCGTGACGACGTCCGCGTGGAAAATCTCCGACTTGAGGCGACCGCCGGCTTGATGAACGTGGATGTTCTCGTCTCCCGCGCCACCTTCTCGGACGTCGGCGATCTTCTCGAGGGCAGCCTGCCCCTCCTCCGCCCTGGAGGCCTGGTCATGGTCCTCTGCTCGGCATCCGCGCCGAAAGTCGAACTGCGAGCGGGGCTCGAGCATTTCGAGGATCTGTCGCCGTTTCGTTACGTACTGCCCGAAAGCGACCGGGAACATGAGTTGCGGTTTTGGCGAAGGTTCCCGGATTCCGCATAGGCGATTGTTTCACGTG
Organism: Candidatus Binatia bacterium; assembly: GCA_029248525.1. Lineage (NCBI taxonomy): Bacteria > Candidatus Binatota > Binatia (SeqCode) > Binatia bacterium. The sequence goes on along the minus strand of JAQWJE010000049.1, from coordinate 156,232 downwards.
AAACATGTCGCCCGATTTTACGATTAAAACGCAAAAAGCGCCCTTATTTCGCTGGCAACGTTTAACCCGCGAGCATTCATCTGTTAGGAAAAAGTCTCATGGGACGGGTGATTGCGATCGTAAACCAGAAGGGCGGCGTGGGGAAAACGACCACGGCCGTAAACCTCAGCGCCGGACTCGCGATGAACAATCGTTCAACGCTGATGATCGATATGGACCCGCAGTGCAGCGGCACCAGCGGATTAGGGATTCGCCTTACAAGTACTGAGGCTTCTACCTATGACGTTCTTCTGGGCAATTCGACGGCCGACCGGGCGCTGCGCCGCACCATGCTGCCAAAGCTGCAGGTCATCGGTGCCAGCCAGGACCTCATCGGAGCAGAGATTGAGCTCGTGCAATTGGAAAATCGCGAGAGTCGTCTCCGCGATGCTCTCGCAACCCTTCGTTATCGCTACGATTTCATCATCATGGATTGCCCACCTTCGCTCGGCTTGGTGACTCTGAACGCGCTCACCGCCTGCGACTCCCTGCTGATCCCTCTGCAGTGCGAATATTACGCCCTCGAGGGACTCAGCTCGCTTCTCTCGACAGTATCTCTTGTTCGCGACAACCTGAACGGAGCTCTCGCGATTGACGGCCTGATTCTCACCATGTTCGATGGTCGCAATACCCTCTGCCGGCAGGTCGCTGACGACGTCAAGACACATTTCCCCGACAAGGTATTTGACGCCGTCGTTCCTCGGAATGTGCGCTTGAGCGAAAGCCCCAGTCACGGCTTGCCCGCTCTGCTCTACGACCCATCCTCCAAAGGTGCGCAGGCCTACGCAGCCATCGCGAAAGAACTGATCAAACGTCTCGAAGGCAGCGCAGAAGCCGCGGCCGAGACCCCCTCAACTCCAGCGGCTCCCGCACCCTCGATCGACACGAAAGAAGCGACCGTCGCTGAAGCCTACCCCCAGTCCTCACCCGCGCCGCTCGAGGCGAGCACCGAGACAAGCACCGAGACAGGCACCGAGACAGGCACCGAGACAGGAACGGCAGTGGCTGCGGCCGCCGCCGGCAATGCCACCGGCAACGTCAATACAGAAAAATAGAACTGACTGAGTTTCATCGGAGCGTACGAACATGCGAAGGGCTTTAGGAAAGGGAATCGGAGCATTGATTCCGACAGCAGGGACAAGGGGTTCGACCGATGGTCTCCCCACGGCCTCGGGTGCAGCCGCGGCGGTGGCGACAGCGCCTGCGACGGTCGCCGAAAGCGATCCTCAGGATCAAGTGCGATCGATCTCCATTGAGCGGATCGTACCCAACCCAAGGCAGCCACGGACACTCTTTACCGAAGAGCACCTCGAGGACCTCACCCGATCCATCCGCGAACAGGGTGTGCTGCAGCCAATTCTCGTCCGGACCGGCACCAATGGCACCTATGAGCTGATTGCGGGTGAACGTCGATGGCGCGCAAGCCAGCGTGCCGGGAAGACCGAAATCCCGGCGCTCGTGCGAGAGTTCGCCGATGAGGAAAGCCTCGTCGTGGCTCTGGTCGAGAACGTGCAGCGTGCCGACCTCGGTCCGATCGAGGAGGCTCGAGCTTTCCGTGCGCTGATCGCTGAATTCGCCCTGACTCAGGAAGAGGTTTCCGATCGGGTCGGCAAGAGTCGCTCGGCGATCGCCAACACTCTCCGGCTCCTGAACCTGCCCGAGAGCACCCAAACCGAGATCACTGCAGGTCGAATCAGCGCCGGCCATGCGCGCGCGATCCTCGCTTTGGAAAGCGAGCAGGCCCGCGAATCACTGACAGCTGAAATTCTGCGCCGGAACCTCTCGGTCCGCGACACGGAGAAAGCAGCCAAAACAGCCCGCGGAACCAAAACCAGCCAACGGCGCGACCCAGACGTCGTCCGGCTCGAAGAGGATCTGAGCCGGACCCTGGGCACGAAAGTCGGGATTCAACTGCGTGGCGATGCCGGTAAAGGCCGGGTCGAGATTGCGTTTTTCTCGAATGACGACCTCGGCCGCTTGAGCGATATCCTGCTGGCCGCCGGTCGCCGCTCCCAACCCTTGACCTGATTTTTCCCGCCTGAATCCAAGGCAGTATGCGAAGTCCTAATAACCATGGACGGTTTTTGACATCACTTCTGCTGATTGGTACCAACTTTGGGTCGGGAAAAGCACTCTTCCTGCGGCTTTTAAACGTCGTGGAGGTTGCTTGATAGGCTCCCGGCCAGAGCAACACCCAAAGATATCGAACTGGAAACGGAACCCGATGGCTCTCTTCAAGAAGGACCGTAGCAACGCAGAAAACGATCCTGCATTGCCTTCTCGAAACGGCGGGGACCAAATTCCCCAGAAAAATCAGGAGTCTTCGGGTCGAGAGAGGGACGGAATGGCAGGAACAGGCGCGGCAGAACAGAGATCCGAGCTCGGAGGAGGGCGCGAAACCGCCCTTTTGGGCAAGGGCACGCGTATTTCCGGCAAGCTCTCGTTTGAAGGAATGGCGCGCATCGAGGGGGAGGTCGAGGGTGAGATCATCGCCAACGGCACCCTGATGATCGGGGCCTCGGCGGTTGTAAACGCCCAGATCTCGGCCACCCACGTCGTCATTCACGGCAATGTGACCGGGGATATCCGTGCCACCAAGAAACTCGAGATCCGCTCCCCCGGGAAGCTTTTCGGAAACGTGATCACCCCCAGTGTGGTTATCGAAGAAGGTGTCGTGTTCGAGGGACATTGCTCGATGGGTGCCGCCGAGGAACGTGGCAAGAAGGTCACTCTCCTCGCAGGCGACGACAAACCCGCCGCGACAGAAACCGCGCGCGCCAAGGGACAGAGCTAGGGCTCCCGGTTCAGGAAGCGACAGGAGGCAACCGAAGAAATGCTCGAACTACCCCCAAAGCTTGGGTTCTACGTCGAAATCGTAGTCTTCTTCGCCTTCGCCTGGATCATGATTCCGCTGATTCTCCGCCCGACGCTTGAAGTCCTTGCCCGCCGGGCCGAAAAGACCAGCGGCGCGCAGGCCGAAGCTCTCGCCATGCGCGACGAGGTCACGGCGATGGGAGAGGCCTTCGAGAAATCATTGAATGATGCTCGACTCGCTGGCGCCAGTGGCGGAGATCAGATCCGTCGCGAAGCCGAAGCCTCGGAACGGCAAATGCTCGATGCTGCTCGCAAGGATGCCCTGCAAACTCTGGAATCCATTCGCGCCGAGATCGCGTCCGAGACCGACGAAGCGCGCAACTCCCTGAATTCACAATCAAACGACCTCGCCAAAGTCGCCGCAAACAAGATCCTCGGACGTCAGGTGAGCGCATGAAAAAGCTGATCGCAGGATTCCTTGCCCTTCAGGCCAGCCTGGACTCGAGTTGGGTCTCGTCGGCAGGCGCTGCCGGTGGGGGCGGGGGCCACGAAGCCAGCTGGTCGATGACCCTTTGGGGCTTCGCCAACTTCGGGATCTTCGTACTCATTCTCTGGAAGTTCGCCTGGCCCTTCGTTGTCGAGTACCTGCAGACCCGCCGCCTGGAAACGATTCAGGCGCTGGAAGCAGCAGCAACCGCCAAGAGCGAGGCCGAAGCCTTGAAGGCCGACTTCGAAAGCAAGATGGCCTCACTCGAGACCGAAGCAGCCAAGGCCCGTGAGGAGCTTCTGGAAATCGCCCGACGCGAGGCAGCCAAGGCTCTCGCTCACGCAGAGGCAACGGCAGATCGCCTGCGGAAGGATGCCCGCCTCCTGGCCGACCAGGAGGTCGCGCGAGCAAAGCGATCCCTGCAAGAAGAAAGCGCGCATCTCATCACCAAGGTTGCCGGCGAAATCGTGACCCGCGAAATGTCCGACGACGACCAGAAGCGCTTCGTTGGCGAATTCCTGAAGGACACGGAGGCCGGATCATGAATGGTGCTCTCGACAAGCGCTATGCGCGCGCACTGGCCGGGGCAGCCCGGAGCGCGAATCGCCTCGAGGAAGTCGCCGGAGAACTCGCGTCCGCCTCTGAATGGCTTCAGGATCCGGAACTCGGAGCGGCTCTCGCATCCCCGATTATCGCCGCCGATGCCCGAGACAAACTTCTCGCCGAGCTCTCTGCTTCCCTGAAGCTCTCGGAACTGACGCAAAATTTTCTCGCCCTGCTGGTCGCGAACCATCGCATCAATGAAATTGTCGGCATCGATCGTTCCTATCGAGACCTTGTCGACAAGGAGCTCGGTCGCGTCCGCGGTGAGCTTCGAACCGCTCGCCCGCTTCCCGATGCGAGTACAGAAGAAATTCGTTCCGGACTCTCCAAGGCACACGGCCTGGAGGTCCTCCTCAACACCGAAACCGATGCATCCCTGGTCGGCGGACTTACGGTAGAAATCGAAGGTCGAGTCTATGACGGCAGCGTACGCACGCAGCTTGTCGAGCTCGCACGTGCCCTCACCCGAGGAGAGGGCGCCAGCTGAACCAAATGCATGGGGTCCCGGAGCAATTTGCCGGGAAGCCTGAATTCAGGACAAGTTAAGGAGAATCACGAGATGGCGATTCGCGCCGCAGAAATCAGCGACATCCTCCGCCAGCAGCTTGAGGAATACGGAAAGTCCCTCGAAGTGCGGGAAACCGGAACCGTTCTCTCGACCGGTGACGGCATTGCTCGTATTTACGGGCTCGAACGCGCAGCTGTGGGTGAGCTGCTGGAATTCCCCAACAATATCTACGGCATGGTTCTGAACCTTGACGAAGACAACGTCGGTGCCGCTCTCTTTGGAGAAGCTCACGAAGTCGGGGAGGGCAATGAAGTCAAACGAACCGGCCGCATTGCCGAGGTACCCGTCGGTCCGGAGCTGCGTGGCCGTGTGGTCAATGCTCTCGGTCAACCCATCGATGGCAAGGGCGAGATCTCTTCGGGCCAGAATCGCCGAATTGAAATCAAGGCGCCAGGCATCGTCAAGCGCCAGCCTGTAACCGAGCCCATGCAGACCGGCTTGAAGGCAATCGATGCCTTGATTCCCATCGGTCGGGGCCAGCGCGAGCTGATCATTGGCGATCGCCAGACCGGCAAGACCGCTGTCGCGATCGACACCATTCTGAACCAGAAGGGTGGAGACGTTACCTGTATCTACGTTGCTGTCGGCCAGAAACGGTCCACCGTAGCGCAGGTTGTGGACCGTCTGACCAAAGAAGGCGCGATGGAGTACACCATCGTTGTCGCCGCCACCGCCTCGGAGTCAGCACCACTTCAGTTCATCGCACCCTATACGGGATGCACGATGGGCGAATACTTCCGAGACAATGGTCAGCACGCACTGGTCATTTACGATGATCTCTCCAAGCAGGCCGTTGCCTACCGCCAGCTCTCCCTTCTGCTCCGACGTCCTCCGGGCCGCGAAGCCTACCCGGGAGATGTGTTCTATCTTCACTCCCGTCTCCTCGAACGCGCCGCCAAAATGTCCGACGCCGAGGGCGGTGGCTCGCTGACAGCTCTTCCGATTATTGAAACCCAGGAAGGTGATGTCGCTGCCTATATCCCGACCAACGTGATTTCGATCACCGATGGTCAGATCTTCCTCGAAACTGATCTCTTCAACTCAGGCGTGCGACCCGCTGTGAACCCGGGTATCTCGGTTTCTCGCGTCGGTGGTTCGGCGCAGGTGAAGGGTATGCGGCAAGTCGCCGGCTCCCTGCGACTCGATCTGGCCCAGTTTCGTGAGTTGGAATCCTTTGCGCAATTCGGATCCGATCTCGACGCAGCCACGCAGCAACAATTGGTGCGTGGTAGCCGACTGATCGAGATCCTGAAGCAAAAGCAATACGAGCCTCTCCCGGTCGAGAAACAGATCATGATCATCTTCGCCGCCAACGGCGGTTTCCTCGATGATATCAACGAATCGGATCTGGCTGCATTCGAAAGCGAGCTCTACGCCTACACGGAGACCAAGGACGAGTCGCTCCTGAATGATATTCGGGAACAGAGCAAACTCGATGATGCGCTCGAGGGTCGCCTCGAAAAAGTCATCGCTGACTTCAAGAACGTTTTCGTGAAATAAATGGCGAATCTGAAGGCCATCCGTAAGCGCGTAGCTACGGTCAAGAACACGCAGAAGATCACCAAGGCCATGAAGATGGTTGCGGCGGCCAAGCTGCGTCGCGCTCAGGCTGCCGCTCTCTCTTCCCGACCCTACGGGGAAAAGTTGGAGGGGATGGTGCACCACCTTCTCGGTCGGGCAGCGGGAGAGACCCAGCATCCCTTGATGCAGCTTCCCGAGCAGAGCAAGCGGCTGATGATCATTTTTGTGACGAGCGACCGCGGTTTATGCGGCGGCTACAACGCCAACTTGTTTCGCGATCTGGAAAAGTTCACCGCAACCCGAGAGGAAGAGCTCTCGTACTATGTGGTGGGCCGCAAAGGTGTGGACGCATTGAAGAATACCGGGGTGACGGCTCGCGAGTCCGTGGGGATGCCCGCCGTCCAGGACGCACCGACCGTCGCTCGCGATATCGCCCGGCAAGCACAACGAATGTTTCTCGAAGGCGAGATAGACGATGTCCGCATTGTCTACTCAGCTTTTAAATCGACGATGACCCAAACACCTGCAGTGGAAGAACTTCTTCCCTTGCGGGCTGCAGCAGAAGACGAACCCGGTTCACAGAGTGGACACGATTACATCTTCGAACCCAACCCTCTGGAAATCATCGCAACTCTTCTCCCCCGCTTGATTGAAGTGCGTGTTCTCCACGCACTCCTCGAAGCGGGTGCCAGTGAACTCGCCGCGAGAATGACGGCGATGGACTCGGCCACCCGAAACGCCTCGGAAGTGATCGAACGGCTCACTCTGGAAATGAACCGTGCGCGTCAGGCGCAGATCACAACCGAACTCATGGAGATCATCAGCGGAGCCGAGGCTCTAAACGGTTAGGAATCAGGAAAAACAAATGTCGAACAACATTGGTCGCATTACACAGGTCGTCGGTCCCGTGGTGGACGTTGAGTTCCCCGAGGGCACCTTGCCCCAAATCTTCAACGCTCTGGCCATTACCAACCCGGCTCTCGGTGATGAAGAGGGGAACCTCATTGTCGAAGTCGCACAGCATTTGGGCGAACGCACCGTCCGCTGCATTGCGATGGACGAGACGGAAGGTCTGACTCGAGGCATTGAGGCCAAGGATACCGGCTCGGGGATTTCGGTTCCCGTAGGCGAGGGTACCCTCGGTCGCATTCTGAACGTCCTCGGAAAGCCCGTGGACGAGGCTGGCCCTGTCGCGGCAACCATCCACCGCGACATTCACCAACCCGCCCCCGAGTTCATCGATCAGGCCACCGAGGTGCAGGCTTTTGAAACCGGCATCAAGGTTGTCGACCTTCTCGCACCTTACTCACGAGGCGGAAAGATCGGATTGTTTGGTGGCGCTGGAGTCGGCAAGACCGTTCTGATCATGGAGCTCATCAACAACGTTGCCAAGCAACACGGTGGTTACTCCGTGTTTGGCGGCGTCGGCGAAAGAACTCGCGAAGGTAACGACCTCTGGCTGGAGATGAAGGAGTCCGGAGTCATCGACCGAACCGCTTTGGTCTACGGCCAGATGAACGAGCCTCCGGGTGCTCGCGCCCGTGTCGCACTCTCGGCCCTCACCGTGGCCGAGCATTTCCGTGACGAAGAAGGCAAGGACGTACTTCTCTTCATTGATAATATCTTCCGTTTCACCCAGGCCAACTCCGAGGTATCGGCCCTGCTCGGTCGCATGCCCAGCGCCGTCGGCTACCAGCCGACTCTCGCCACCGATTTGGGTGAACTGCAGGAACGAATCACCACGACCCGTAAAGGCTCGATCACTTCCGTGCAGGCGATTTACGTCCCCGCCGATGATCTGACCGACCCGGCGCCGGCGACCACTTTCGCTCACCTCGACGCAACAACCGTTCTCTCGCGTGCCATCTCCGAGCGTGGAATTTATCCGGCCGTCGATCCTCTCGATTCCACCTCACGAATTCTCGACCCCAATATTCTCGGCGAAGAGCACTATCAGGTCGCACGTGATGTTCAGGAAATCCTGCAGCGTTACAAGGATCTCCAGGACATCATCGCCATTTTGGGAATGGACGAGCTCTCCGAGGAAGACAAGCTTGTCGTTTCTCGTGCTCGCAAGGTCGAGCGTTTTCTTTCCCAGCCCTTCTTTGTCGCGGAAAGCTTCACTGGCTTCGGTGGCAAATACGTCAAGCTGGCCGATACCATCTCCGGCTTCAAGGAGCTCTGCTCGGGCAAGTACGACGATATCCCCGAACAGGCCTTCTACATGGTTGGTACCATCGAAGAAGCCATCGAGAAGGCAAAAACTCTCACCGAAGGGTAACCGGAAATCATCATGCGTTTGCAGATCGTCACACCGGACAGGGCCGTTCTCGATCAGGAAGTCGAGGAGGTCTATGCGCCGGGCACCAATGGGGAATTCGGCATTCTTCCGCAACATATTACTTTCCTCACCTCGCTCGACGTCGGCGTCCTGCGCTATCGTGCCGAGGGCAAGGATGATTTTGTGGCGATTTCCGGCGGGCTCACCGAAGTTCTGGACGATTCCATAACCGTTCTCGCCGATGCAGCCGAGCGTCGCGACGATATTGATGTCGACCGCGCCCGGGTCGCCGAGGAAGCCGCTCTGGAAGGAATCGAAGAATTGCTTCCGGGAACACCGGAGCACGATGACTGCCTGGCCTCGCTGAGAAGGGCCCAAAACCGCGCAAGCGTGGCGGGTATTTCCGCAAACTGATCGCGGCTTCGAAAAAGCCAACTCGACAAGCAGCGCCGGAAGAGGAAGGATTCACTTGTGTGGATCCTTTTCTTTTTGTGCTTCCTTCTTTGCGCCGCGCCAGCTTCTGCCGCAGACGAAGACAGCATTGTTCTGCTGATGCGAGGCCATTCCCATCGCGACGCCGACCTGCGACGGATCGCACTTGACCCCGAGCAGCTGGAAGCTCTCCAGACGACCGCCGGCGTCAGACTCGTCGCCGGTCCGATACAACGCGATGGCTCTCACCTGATCCACCTTCCCGAGAGCGCCGACGATGGACCGACACGCGAAACGATTCTGACCAGACTCCGCGCGCACCCGGACGTCTTGTACGTCGACCGGCCACCACCATCCATTTACGACCCGACAACCGAGGGCAGCCAGACTCTCGACAGGCTGGTCATCCTCTTCCGAAGCCCCCGACTGCGGGACCTTTCCGACCGCAACAACGACTTCCCCGCTCAAGATAAAAAATCTCTGATCCGTCGAGCCGGGGTTCCTCTCTATATCGAACGACCGATGTCGGGAGGTGCCTGGGTGATCCGACTCTTCCAGCGGATGCCCGTTGCTTCCGTCCAGGCAATCGCCGAACGAATCGGGGCTGACGATTCCGTGAGTTGGGTCGTGCCCGCTGTTCGGGGCCGATTTCAAAACGATCCCGACGATCCGCTCTACGCCGACCAATGGCCGCTGCATGATCCTGTCGCCGGAATTCAAGCGCCTCAAGCATGGGAAATCACGACTGGATCGTCTGATATCACCGTCGCCGTTCTGGACTCCGGCTTGCGCGCCCAACACCCCGACCTGAAGTCGCGCGTTTTGCCGGGGTACGACTTCGTGAGTGATGTCTGGCGGTCGGGCGACTATGACGGTCGCGACCCCGATGCCGCCGACCCCGGAGACGCCGCGCGAAATGCCGAGTGTGCTCCCGGAGCCCCGCCCTCCCCTTCGAGTTGGCACGGCACTCATGTCGCCGGAACGATCGGCGCTGCAGCCGATAATCAGCTCGGAATCACAGGTGTGGACTGGTCGGCAAGGCTGCTTCCCATACGAATCGGTGGCAAATGTGGGATTGACCCAATCGATCTGGCAGACGGCATTCGCTGGGCCGCCGGCACGGTACCCTCGCATGAAAGTCTCCCTGCCAACCCTTACCCGGCGGATATCATCAATCTCAGCATCGGCTTCGCCGGAGCGTGCCCACCCTACGTTCAGGATGCGATCAGTGACGCGCTGGCAGCCGGCGCCTTGGTCGTTGCTGCCGCCGGAAACCACGCGACGTCAGCCGAGCAATACTATCCGGCGAATTGTTCCGGCGTCCTCTCGGTCTATGCGACCAACCGACGCGGCGCTCGATCAGCATACTCCAACTACGGACGGGTTCATCTCGCCGCGCCCGGCGGAAGCGCCGGCGGAGCGCCAGAGAATGCGATCCTTTCCACAATCAATGAGGGCGTCACTCGCCCGATGAAGGATCATTACGGATACAAACTGGGAACCAGTATGGCGGCGCCCCATGTGAGCGGCGTTGCAGCGTTAATTCTGGCGGCAAGCCCCGACCTGGAACCCGGAGAGCTTTTCAACGTATTAACTCTCTCGGCCCGTGACTTCCCTGCAGACGCAGTCGCTGCGTGCACGAACTTCGGACCTCATTCTTGCGGAGCGGGAATTCTGGACGCCGGCCGTGCCCTTCGATCGATCGAGCCGGGATCAACCAGTCGCTCTCGTCGGTTCCGCTAGCGAAAACTCGATTTCTTCGCCGCCTTCCGGCCAATCAACACAAACCGTCTCTCCGCCGAGAAGCTGCTCTGAGGCATAAAGTCGGGCGAGCGGAAACACGAGGTGCTGTTCGAGGATTCGCTTCATCGGTCGCGCCCCCAATTCGGGGTCCGTGCCCGCTTCCATCAAACGGTCGATCGCCCGATCCGAGTATATGAACTGGATCGCTTCACCGCGTTGGCCCAGCCGGTTCTCGATCTTGCAGAGTTCCAGATCGAGAATCTTCCGCATTTCGGGAGTCGTCAGTCTCTGAAAGACCACTTTATGATCAAGACGGTTCAGGAACTCCGGTGCGAAGGTCCGCTTCGCGCTCCAAAGAACCGCATCCTCGATTCTTTGGTGAATCTTTTCATCCGGCTCTTTGGCCTCGCTCACGAAACCCATTCCGGGTGCCAGAATATCGCTGACCGAACGACTACCAATATTGCTGGTCAGGAAAATGAAACATCGCGAGAGGTCGACTTCCTTGTTGGTTCCAAGCGTCAGACGACCCTTGTCGAGAATGCCCAGGAGCAATTGCCAGAGAGAATCGTTCGCCTTTTCGATCTCATCAAAAAGGATCACCGTAAACGGACATTCCGGCGTCTGATTCCGGGTAATATTCGCCGTCGAAAGGTAGGGGTTCGTCTCCTGATGCCCCAGATACCCCGGCGGTGAGCCGATCAGTCGGGCGACTTCGTGACTGTGGCTGAACTCGGCACAATCAATCTTGAGCATCGCTTTGCGATCTCCGAAGCAAGTTTCCACGATCGACTCCACCAGATTGGTCTTGCCTGTGCCGGTAGGTCCCAGAAAGAGAAACGATCCCAAGGGTCGCTCCGAGCTTGCCAAACCCGCCCGATAAATCTGGAAGGCTTGCGTTACGGCCTCGACCGCTGGCTCCTGGCCAATGACCATTTCCGCCAAAGAAGCCCGAAAACCTTCGATTTCCGGCCCGAGACGATCTGGACGGAGAACCTTGGCTGTCGACGTCTGCGGCGAAACGTCCGCACGCTTATCCTGCTCCACCGCCGGAGCGGTGCCTGTCATGGATCCCTGATCATTCATCAGAGGAATTATCGACCGATCCCTTGGTAGCCTTAGCCGGTTGCGGTCGATCACGCCGGGTACTAAACGTTTAGTATGTCCACGGCCGCCACCGTCTCTCGCCGGAATGTACCCGGAAAGGAGGGGCTTCTACGCACCGCCATCGACTGCTTTGCCCGGTACGGTTTCGCGGGCACATCGATCGATCGAATTGCGCGCGCAGCCGGCGTCACCAAGGGGGCGCTCTATTATCATTTTCGCGACAAGGACGAACTCCTGTTTGCCGCCGTCAAGGAGCGGATTCAGGACTTCGAGACTTCTGTCGCCGATCGCATCGACCCGGCCGACGACCCAGCCGACGCGCTTCGTCAGGTGGCCGCCCTCTGCGCAAGCAATGCGCAGACCGATAGCCAGCGACAATTTATCCTCACCATGATGGTCGAAGCCATCGATACCAACGACGAACTATCTCAAGAGTTCGAAGCAATGCTGCGGCGCTTCCGCAGCTTTCTGAAGTACCTGATCCGCACCGGTCAGGAGGCTGGCACGTTTCGCGACGACTGCGATGCACAAGCCGGCGCCGAACTGATGGTCGGCAGCATCCTCGGTGCAGAAGTTCAATTTTACCAGGACCGCGAGAACTTCGATCTGGATCGAGCTCTCGCCACGCTGGTCGACCAGCAGCTCGCCTGGTTGCGCCCCACTTCGGGCGTGAAAGCCGCGAGCCATAAGGGAGGTTCCTAAAATGTTCGACCTCGGACTGACGGAAGAGCAAGAGCTCATCCGCGAAACTGTCTCAAGCTTTGCCAGCGAGCAAATTCGCCCGATTGCACGAGACTGCGATGAAAACGGTTCAATCCCCGACGCCGTTGTGCAAAAGGGCTTCGAGCTGGGATTGATCCAATCAGCAATCCCCGAGCAACACGGCGGGTTCGGCGAAGAACGCTCCGCCGTCACCGGCTGTATCGTTGCCGAAGAGCTCGCGTGCGGAGACCTTTCGATCGCACTTCACCTGCTCAGCCCTCGTCTCGTGGCCTACCCCTTGATCGACGGCGGCACCGATGCCCAGCAGGCGCAATACCTTCCCGGGTTCAGCGAAAAATTTCGCGCCGCTACAGCGGCTGTCGTCGAACCACGCTTCGACTTCGACCCTGCATGCCCGGACACCACAGCCCGCCAGGAAGACGGGTCGTGGGTCATCAACGGTGAAAAATGTTTCGTACCCCTTGCCGCGGACGCCGACGTCCTGCTGGTTACCGCGAACGCTGGTGGCCGTGTCGCCGCGTTTCTGGTCAACCGCGATACTCCCGGCGTGACCGTTCGGGAACGCGAGAAAAACATGGGGATCAAGGCGCTGGCCACTCATGAAGTCCTCCTCGAAAATGTTCAGGTCCCTCTGAGTGCCGAGCTGGGCGAGGGATCGAATTTTGACTTGCAGCGTATGACGAATCAGGCTCGTCTGGCACTCGCCGCGTTGGCCGTTGGTGTCTCACGAGGCGCGTACGAATTTGCGCTCGACTATGCCAAGGATCGCACGGCATTTGGCGTCGCAATCGCACAGAAGCAGGCCGTGGCCTTCATGCTCGCCGACATGGCGATCGAAGTCGATGCTGCACGACTCCTTCTTTGGGAAGCCGCGCATAAACTCGATAGCGGCGAAGACGCCTCCCGAGAATGCTTTCTCGCCAAACGCTATGCCGCGCAGGCCTGTCTGAAAATTACTGATAACGCGGTTCAGGTCCTTGGCGGCCATGGCTATATCCGCGACTTTCCCGTCGAACTGTGGCTGCGCAACGCGCGCGGTTTCTCCAGCTTCGAAGGCATGGCTCTCGTTTAGAAAGGATTCATCTCATGATCAGCTTTCAACACTCCGATAAAGTCAAAGCTTCAAAAGAACTGATTCACAGCGTCGCTGTCGATGCCATGCGCCCGATTTCCCGTGAGTACGATGAAAACGAGCACGCCATGCCGGAGGAATTCTGGAAATTCATGTGGCAAGTTAGCGGGGGCAAGCCGATGGGAATCGATGATTCCGGCGATGCCAAAAGTGGACCCAAGGAAAGCAACGTCGCTGCCTGTATTACCGTAGAAGAACTTTCCTGGGGTGACGCCGGGCTCTACCTCTCGGTGCCAAATCCCGGCCTCGGGGGCGCAGCCGTCGCAGCCGCCGGTACTCCCGAGCAGAAAAAACGTTTCCTCGCTCGCTTCAGCGGTGGCGATCCCAAATGGGCGGCCATGGCCATTACGGAGCCACATTGCGGTTCTGATTCGGCTGCTCTGCGCACCACCGCCACCCGAGAGGGCGACGAGTGGATCATCAACGGTACCAAGATCTATTGCACCGCCGGACTGATGGCCGGTGAAAAATCTGACGGCTTTGTCGTGGTATGGGCGACCGTCGACAAGACAGCCGGCCGCGCCGGGATCAAATCGTTTGTCGTCGAAAACAACACACCGGGCATGAAGGTCATCAAGATCGAGGACAAGATGGGGATCCGTGCATCGGATACCGCAATGATTGTTTTCGAGGACTGTCGAATACCGGCGGACAACGTCCTTGGTGATCCCGCGGTCGCCAAGACCACCGAAGGCTTCAAGGGGGCGATGGCCACCTTCGATGCCACTCGACCTCTAGTCGCTGCGAGTGCTCTGGGAATCGGGCAGGCCGCGTTGGATATGGCGCGCGAAGAACTCGAAAAGCGGGGCGTCAAGATCCGTTATGGTCTGGCCGACTCGCAATTGACTGTTCTGGAATCTGATTTCATGCAGGCCGAAAGCGACCTTCATGCGGCACGCCTCCTCACCTGGCGCGCAGCCTGGATGATGGACCGTGGCAAAAGAAACAGTCTGGAAGCTTCCATGTCCAAGGCCAAGGCGGGCCTGGCTGTGACTCGCGCCACACAAAAAGCGGTCGAATTTCTCGGACCGCAGGGGTACTCGAGAGAACTGCTTCTCGAGAAATGGATGCGAGACGCAAAAATCAACGATATCTTTGAGGGCACGCAGCAGATCAATATGCTGATCGTTGCCAGACGCATCCTCGGTTATTCGAGCAAAGAACTCTCCTGAGGGTGATCGATCGGGGGGCCCCGCCTCAGGGCGTGGCCCCCTTTTTCTCGTCTGCGGTCTAGAGACCGTCTGGCAAATTGCCGATCACGCCACTTGCCGCCAGCTCGTCTATTTCCTCGGAGCTCCTGCCGAGATCTTTTAAAATCAACTCATTATGCTCGCCCAACAAGGGCGCAGGTTCACGCAGCCAACGCTCGACGCCGGCGAAACGAAACGGCATTCCGATAAATTTCTGTTGCCCTACAACGGAATGAACGAGTTCCTCATAGGTGCCGCGATGCATAAATTGCGGATGGGAAGACAAGCATCTCGGATCTGCCGGCACCGCAGCCGGGACACCTGCTTGCTGTAATTGCTCCACCAGCGATTCTCGGTCGCGCTCGGCAAATAAATCCGCGAGCAACCCCACCAGCGCCTTCTCGTCGGCCTTCCGGCGCGGCAGATCGGCCCCTTTCCAACCGCGCGACAAACGCGAATCACCAAGCAAATCGAGCAACGCGTCCCATTGCGCCACTGTTTCGATCGATAGCGCCATCCAACTCGGGGCTGTCGCACCTTCTTCTTCAAGAGTTCGGAAAAGGCCTTGTGGTGCTGCCTCCGCCGTTTGGTTGCCCTGACGTTCCATCAAGTTTCCATAAGCCGTGAACTCGATCACCTGCTCGGCAGCCACATTCAGGGCACCCTCGATCATCGCGCACTCCAGAAACGCGCCTCTCCCCGTGTCGGAGCGACGTTCCAAAGCCGCCAGAATCGCAAACGCCGCGTGAACGCCAGCCAGCGGATCGCAAGGTCCGCGCTGGATACGGGGCTGATCCTCCTGATGACCCGTCAGCCACGCCAACCCCGCCAACTGCTCCATCGTCTGGGCAAAACCCACATGGTCCCGCCACGGACCATCGAGACCAAACGCCGGCATTCGCGCGTAAATACAACTCGGGTTGAGCTCCGCGACCTCTCCCCGAGAGAAACCAAAACCGTCCATCACGCGGGGACTGTAATTCTCGAGGAGGATGTCCGCTTCGCCGACCAATGCGCCAAAGATCTCGCGCCCACGGGGCTCGTTCAAGTTCAACGCAAGATCCTGCTTGTTCGTATTGGCCGACAGGAAGAAGGTGCTGCACTCCCACCACTTCTCATGTTGTCCGGCAAACATCCCACCGATCATTCGCGCACCATCCGGCTTGCGAGTCGATTCGACATGAATCACCTCGGCACCAAGGCAACCAAGGAAATGGCTGGCCGAGGGGCCTGCCCACCAGTTGGAGACATCGAGCACGCGAACCCCCCGCAAGGGAAGATCATCCACTGCCTGACCGTCGGACCTTTTGGGCATGCGCGCGTCGATCTTGCCGGAGTGTTCGTGAAGACGCGGTGCCGGCCGTGCGGGCGGCAATTCTTCACCGTCGACGCGGTATGGCGGCCTCGGCCGAAGAAACCCTCCCGACGGATCTTCTGTATAGATTCCGCGCGCCACGAGATGCTCGTGCTCGAGCACGGTCTTGCCATTGGCTACGGGTGCTACCGGCACCCGCAAGGCCGAAGCCAATTCGACAATCTCGGCCGTGTCTCTGGTCGCGGTCCAGGCATTCACGATACCTTCCCACTCCTCCAGCCGCGCCATGCGATCCGGCACCTGGTTGAATTCACCCGTCGCCATCAAATCCGCTCGTTCGATCATCACGAGAAAGTCCTGAATCTGCTGTTGGGTATTCGTATTGAAACCAACGAAGCCATCCCGGGTGCGGTGGATGGATGGCGTTTCTACATTCTGCACCGAACCGGTGACAGGTGGTCGCCCGAGGAGGCCCCACATCAAATCCAGATAGGTCGTCGAAGCGAGAGCCATGACTTCCTGCAAAGAGAAGTCGATATGCTCGCCAAGACCGGTCCTCCGAGCGCGGCGCAGTGCACCCAAAGCGGCAACGCCGGCGAAGGTGCCCCCCATCCACTCAGTCGTTCGTGCGCCCGCCTGGTAAGGCTCCGCTCCGGGCAAGCCACGAATCGCCAGGCTGCCAGCTTCCGCCTGAATTGTGAATTCCGTACTCGCTCGCTCGGCCAGAGGTCCGGTCAAACCAAAAGGTGAAATCGAGAGGATGACTAGTTGCGGATGGCGCGCGCAAAGTCCCGCACGATCAAAACCAAAGCTCTCCACCTGGTCCTCGACGACGAGGTCCGCAGAAGCAATCAACTCGTCAACGGTCGTTGGCGCATCATCCACCGAACGTTTGGATGCATTCAGGAAGCGAAAAAGCGCGCTGTCGCGCCCTGCCAGATCACCGCCGGTCGACGACCAACGGCGAAGCGGATCGCCAGACGCAGTCTCGACCTTGATGACATCCGCACCCGCATCGGCAAAAAGTTTTGTGGCATACGGTCCAGCGATATTGGATGAGAAATCAATGACTCGGAATTTGGCTAGACTATCGAACGGCATCTCAGGCAAGCCCGTAAAGCTCAGCCGCCGTATCGTGCAGGACTTTGCTCACGGTCGGGGACGGAATATCCGCGAGAACGCGACTGGCATAGAGGTGGGGGTGGGTGCCGGCGCTGGCCGGACCGGGTGCCTGACAGGTGGGGTGGGGGAAATCGGTTTCATACAGGATATTGTCCGGAAACATTTCCAAGGCTGTCGCGATCCCGCGCTCCTCGAACCAGAAGCTGCCGTAAATCTGGCGCCGGAAATATTCGCTTGGCAGAAGGTCGTATTCCGGGTGCTCTTTGGCGACCCCGTTATTTTTCCACTGCCAATCCAGAGCTTCGATGACAAAGGGCAACCAACTCACACCGCTTTCCACCGAAACCATTTTCAGTCGGGGAAAACGATGGGGAATCCCACCCATGATGATATCCGCGAGACAACGACCGTTGTCCAGAAATGCCATTGCGGACGCGCGCGCGAAATTGGTCTTGGCGCCGATCCCGGCGACATCGTTTGAGACATCGGAGATATCACCACCGCCGACATGGAAACTGATCGACATCCCGGCTTCTTCGGCCGCCGCCCAGATTGGATCCCAATGCCTGTCGCGCAAAAGCGGCTGGCCATGATCCTGAGGCTGGTTACACATCAAAACCGCGCGGTACCCGAGGAGAGCGCACCTCTGGATCTCCCGAACAGCTTCCGGAACATCCCAGAAAGGGCTCGCCATAACCGGGACCAGTCGGGAACCATCCGCAGAGCACCACTCCAGCAGCCAATCGTTATAGGCGCGAACGCAATCCAGCATCAACTCGGGTTCCCCCATCTTGAGGAAACCACCCATCCCGAAACCGCCGACATTGGGATAGAGGACGCAGGCCTGAATCTTTTCCTCATCCAAAAACGCCAGACGCGCCGAAGCTTCGTACATGGAGTTCGGAATATCATCGTAAGTTTTCCGAAAGTCCGGAAAAGTCCCGTGATACCCGGCAGCCGAGTAGGCACCGGGCATCCCGATTGGCTGATCGCCGATCATCCATAAATCCAGGTCACCCACCCGTTGAATATGAGGAACGCGATTCCCCCAACGCTTGGCCACGCGCCCCTCCCAGACATCGGGCGGCTCGGTCACATGCGTATCGATGTCGATCACGCGATATTGGTCGAAAAGTGGTGTCTGCGGTGTTTCCAATGAGCACTCCTGTCGGTCAGAGGGATGCAGGGAACCTACCAGTCGCTGGGGAAATTCCCACCGGAACCGATGCTCCGCCAGACCCTGAATAGGGGTATTCCCCTATGTGCAAATGTACACAAGTGTCACTTCTCGAACGCCATTTTTGTACCGCACGCGACATGCGTTCTGATATTGGTTTCGTCCATTTCCAGAATCCTTAGTTTTTTTCGTGCCTTATGGATAGCCATGCCTGACGCTCCCCAGCAGCCGCAAATGGCATGAGGCTTGCAATTAACTTCTTGCAACAGCGCAAGGAGAAAATCATGAAACCATACGTCACACTCGTCGATCTCGTGGAGATCGTATCCGAATTCGCTCAGACAGAGAGCGAACTCATCGCGACCGTCATTCACCTGATCAAAAGCGGTCAGGTCGAGATCCGGTCGGAAATACAGGCCCAACCCATGGAGCAAGCTCATGCGTACGCCTGAAAACCGTAAATTATCGCCGAATCTTCAGGCTCTCCTTTCGTCGGCCCGCAAGGATCGCAAATTCTACTACGTCTCGGGCGAACCCGTCGAGTTGTGGGAAAATGCGGAAATCCCCTTCGGGTGGTCCGAGGAAGAACTCGAAGAATATGCCTCTTCCGGCGACTGGGAATCTCTTTTCAACGCGCTCGTCCTCTCTGCCACGCTCGAACACTCCACGGAGGCCTGAACAGGCCTCGCCGGAGCGTTCCGAAAGTACCGGCGACGAACGCTAACAACGGAACATTCACCCAACTAAATATTCCTTCCACCGAATGCCGCCGCGAGAACCTGAATCCGAATTTAGGTTCTCGGCGCCCCGTCCAGTATCCTTCGCTGATGGATACGAGCGGAAACAGACTCTCTCGGGAGCAAAGCCCCTACCTTCTCCAGCACGCGGGAAACCCCGTCGACTGGTACCCATGGGGCGACGAGGCTCTCAGCCTCGCCCGACGCGAAGACCGCCCCATTCTGCTCTCGGTTGGCTATTCCGCCTGCCATTGGTGCCACGTGATGGAGCGGGAATCGTTTGAGAACGAGGCAATCGCCGCCTTGATGAACGCCCACTTTGTGAACATCAAAGTGGACCGCGAGGAACGCCCCGACGTCGACGCCGTCTACATGAATGCTCTCCAGATGATGACTGGCTCGGGAGGCTGGCCTCTCACAGCATTCCTCGACACCAACGGGCGACCTTTCTACACGGGAACCTACTTTCCCCCGGAGGATCGTTACGGACGGCCCGGTTTCGCTCGAGTCCTGGAGACCCTTGCCAAGGCGTGGGCAGAGAGTCGTGACGAAATCGAAGAGTCTGCCGGAAAAGTCATTGACGGGTTTGCCCAACTCAGGGCAATTCCGCCGGCACCAGACGCCCTACATACCGATACGGTCGCTCGAGCCGGTGAAAAACTCCTCGGGCAAATCGATGATGAGAACGGTGGCTTCGGAGACAAACCAAAGTTCCCGAATGTTCCCGCACTCCAGTTATTGCATCGCCGATACCATGCCAGCGGGCGCGAGCGCTTTCGGGAAGCATTCCTTCAGGCTTTGGATGCGATGAGCAAAGGTGGCCTCTATGACCAGATCGGTGGAGGCTTCCATCGCTACTCAGTGGACGCCCGATGGCTCGTTCCCCATTTTGAAAAAATGCTTTACGATAACGCGCAACTCATCCCGTTATACGCTGATGGCTACCGACTGACACAATCAGCCGAATACTCCCGCGTCGTGCATGAGACCCTTGACTATCTCGAGCGGGAAATGAGAGATCCGGCCGGCGGTTTCTATTCGACGCAGGACGCGGATACCGAAGGTGCCGAGGGAATGACCTACCTCTGGGAGGCCGAGGAGTTCCGGAAGGTCGTTGGTGACAAGGACGCCGAACTGCTCTGCCGATATTATGGCGTCACCGAGGCCGGGAATTTCGCCGAGCCTGACGACCCGATCCGGCGCAATATCCTCCACCGCGGCGAAAGCGCCAGCGCTTTGGCCGAGGGTTTCGGGCGGACTCAGGATCAAGTTCATGAATCAGTCCGACTCGCCGACGAAAGCCTCCTCGAAACTCGCGAACGGCGAGTGCAACCGGGACGAGACGAAAAGGTTCTGACCTCGTGGAACGCTCTCACCATCCGCGCATTTGTTCACGCCGCAAATATTTTCGACCGCGAGGAGTGGTTGGAGACAGCGATTGGCTGCGCCGACTTCATCAATGAAGCAATGCGACAACCCGACGGTTTGCTGCGGTCCTGGATGAAGGGCCTGGCGCGCCACCAAGCGTGTCTCGACGATTACGCATACCTGGCAGCCGCAAACCTGGACCTGTGGCAAGCTACGGGTGCCTCTCGATTTATCACCCAGGCGGGCAAGCTGGCTGACGAGATACTTTCGGAATTCCCGGACGATGAAAATGGCGGTTTCTTTCTCACCGGCACCCGCCATGAGGTTCTCGTCGATCGTTCGAAATCGTTCCTCGACGGATCCCTGCCCTCCGGAAACGCCGTCGCGGCCGAAGTTCTTTTGCGTTTGGGAAGGTTCACCGGCTCCAGCCGATATACGGACGCGGCTCAAAAAACCCTCGAAGCGCATGGCTACCCGATGGAGAAACAGCCCTTCGGAACAGCAGCCATGATCAATGTCCTCGAGGACCAACTCGAAGCACCAAGAGAAATCGTCATTGTTGGCGAACGCGACGAAACCAGAGATCTTCGCCTTGCTGCTTTTACCCACTCCCAACCTGGCGAGGTTGTGATTGTTGCCCGCCAGGAGAAAACGGAAGGTGAGCCTGTTGAAATTCTTCGCGGAAAACTTTCCGAGGCCCCCGTTGCCTACGTCTGCCAGAATCAGACCTGCTCAGCACCTATTGCCCAAGCCGAGACTCTGGAAGAGATTCTCCGCGGAAGTTCTTGACCGATTGGCCCGACCCGCTCAGAACTCGTCTTTCAGAAGTCGAGCTTGTGCAAAGCGCGTCTCATCCTGATCCTCGGTATCGGGAAAAAGGCGTTCGAGAGTCGCGCGTAGTTCCGGACTCCCTGTGCGCAAAAAAGGGTTCGTCTCACGCTCCGAGGCCAAGGTGGTCGGTACGGTTGGTTGCCCCTCCCGGCGGCGGGCTCGCGACCACACAAGTTTATCCTGGATTGCCTTGCTGCGCGGTTCCAGTGTCTCGGCAAACTCCAGATTTCGGATCGTATATTCGTGACCACAATAAACCTTGGTGTCCGACGGCAGCTGATTCAGCTTCTCGAGCGATCGCATCATCTGCCCGGCGTCCCCCTCGAACAAGCGTCCACAACCCCCTGCGAAGAGCGTATCGCCGGTAAACACGGTTCTCTCCTGTGGAAAATAATAAGCGATATGCCCGCTGGTATGTGCCGGTATCAAGAGAATCTCGGCCGTCAGCGAACCGATATGCAGCTGGTCGCCCTCCCGAACTTGATGCGTAATTGCCGGGATACGGTCCGCATCGTCGGCGCTACCGTAAACCTCGACACTCCGCGCCTCGGCAAGCTCCGCGTTACCGCCTACGTGATCCCAGTGATGGTGCGTCGACAGGATGGCGGTGATCTCGACGCCGATCTCCCTGGCGGCCTCCACGACCGGTGCAACTTCAACACAGTCGACCACCGCCGCGATCGGTTCGTCCGGTGGAACGATGAGGTAGCTATAATTGTCTTGAAGAACGGGGACCGGGATCACTCGCAAGATCTTTTCCCTCCTTGGAGTCTCTGCAAAGAACCTCCGCCATCTTGCACCACCGAAGCAGCCGCTTCAACCGAGGTCTTGCGCCTGTAGCCCGCGATCGCGACACTTGATCCAATGACGCTCTTTCCGCGCGAACGCTGGGCTGCGCTTGAGAACTCGGGAATTCAGGTCAACTTTCCCTTCTTTCTCGCCCCGATGGTTGGGCTTTCTCATGTTGCGCTTCGTGAGACCCTGCGCTCCTATACTCCTGAAGGCGCCAAATCATTGGTGTTCACCGAAATGCTCTCTTCGAGACGCCTGTCAGCCGAGCGTGTGGGCGATCGACCCGAAACTCGCCATACTGCCGAGGAGACCAATCTGGTTCCTCAGTTGCTCGCCAACGAAGAGCGCTTCATTGAAATCGCGCTCGAGAAACTCGAGGCCATGCGACCCGCGGCTATTGATATCAATATGGGTTGTCCCGTGGACAAGGCACTGAAGCATAACTGGGGAGTCGCCCTGATGGGCGACCCAAAATACGCAGAGGAAGTCGTTCGCGCCACCGTTCGCCACTCCACGAGACCGGTGTCCGTCAAGTTGAGAACCGGCTTGAAAGACGACCCTGATTATCTATTGGACTTCGCGCGCATGCTCGAGAGTGCTGGTGCGTCGTGGCTAACTGTCCATCCACGTATCGCCTCCCAAAAAAGACGCGGCTTCGCCCGTTGGGACTATCTGGCTCGAGTGCGCGACGCTGTGCAAATCCCCGTCATCGGTAACGGCGACGTACAGACAGCCGATGACGCTCTCGATCTCTTGCGCCGGACCGGATGCGATGGCGTGATGATCGGCCGCGCAGCGGTAGCCCGTCCCTGGATTTTATGGCAAATCGGCGAGATGGCAGGGTTCGCGCCACCCCCGGGACGCGACGGTGGCGCCCCGAAGGGGCGGTATGCTGAAGGTGCGGAGTACCCCGAGGCCTTTCGTAAATTTCGCGAGGTCGCCGAGGAGTTCTTCTCCCCCGAAGATGCTCGTCGGCGATCGAGGTTTTTTGTTCATTGGGGTGGACGTTGGCTCGCCTTCGGCCACGAATTTTGGCGTCGGGTCAATTCGGCTCCGGACCTCGACAGCATGGCTGAAATCTCTGACGACTTCTTTGCCAAGCCCCAACATATGACCGAGAGAACGACCTTGCGCAGCTAGGACTTAATCCCCGGATGTCTCGGTCGACGGACCTGTGCTCGTCGGCCCGGGTTCGACATCCGTGCCACTCTCGGAAGACTCCTCGGATTCGTTCGAGTCATCGACCCGTGCGAGACTTACCAGCCTCTCGCCATCATCGATTTCAATCAGCTTCACACCCTGAGTGTTTCTTCCGACCACACGAATATCTTCAACACGAAGGCGGATCAGGCGGCCACGATCCGTGACCAGCATCAATTCGTCATCGTCCGAAACTTGCACGACAGCGACAACGTCACCCGTCTTGGTACCGACCTTCATCGTGCGGATGCCCTTGCCACCGCGCGACTGACTTCGATAATCCTCCAGAGCGCTGCGTTTTCCCTGCCCCTTCTCCGAAACCGTCAGAAGACGAGCTTCGGCTGCAAGAATCTCGAGACTGACCACCTGGTCGCCCGTGCTCAGATGAATACCGCGAACGCCACCAGCCGAGCGACCCATCGAGCGCACGCCTTCCTGCGGGAAGCGAATAGCCATCCCGTTGCGACTCGAGAGCAGAACCTCTTGCCCCGGATCGACCAGGGACGCACCAATCAGTTCGTCGTCCTCATCGAGGTTGATTGCGATGATGCCGGCTGTCCGTCGCCTCGAATAAGCCATCAGGGGCGTCTTCTTGACCGTCCCTTTTCGAGTCGCAAACAAAACGTGCGGGCCCTCGCTGAACTCGTGAATGGGAAGGAATGTCGAGACCTTCTCGCCAGACTCCAACTGCAACAAATTGACGATCGCCTTGCCGCGAGCGATTCGACTTCCGGGTGGGATCTCATACACCTTGCGCCAATGAAGTTTTCCCGAGTTGGTGAGGAACAGCAGGATATCATGTGTCGAGGCAACAAAAACCTGCTCGATGAAGTCTTCGTCTCGCGCGGTCGCGCCCTTCTTCCCGCGCCCGCCTCGTTTCTGGGCTCGATACTCTGTTGCCTCAATTCGCTTCACATAGCCTGCGTGTGAGACCGTCACGACCACGTCTTCGCGCGGCGTAAGATCTTCCATCGAGAGATCGCCGGCGGCCTCGATGATGGTACACCTTCGTTCGTCCCCGTAGCGCTCCTTGATGCCTTCGAGCTCGCCGCGAATGATGCCGTCGATCTCGGATGGCGTTGCGAGGATATGCTTGAGACGGCCGATCAATTCGACCATTTCCTGGTGCTCTTCGAGAATCTTGTCGCGTTCGAGGTTGGTCAAACGCTGCAGACGCATATCCAGAATTGCCTGCGCTTGACGGTCGGAAAGAGCGAAGGTCCCGATCAGATCGTTCTTGGCTTCGACCGGGCTTTTGGATGCTCGAATCAAGGCAATCACGGCATCAAGATTATCCAGCGCAATTTTCAGACCCTCGAGAATATGAAGCCGTTCCTCTGCCTTGCGCAAATCAAAAAGTGTTCGCCGCGTAACGACTTCACGCCGGTGATCGAGGAAGACAACCAGTGCCTCTCGTAAATTCAGAAGCTTGGGACGCCCTTCGACAATCGCAAGAAGATTCACACCAAAGGAATCCTGCATCGCAGTGTGACGATAGAGTTGGTTCAGAACGACCTGCGAGTTCGCGTCGCGCTTCAGTTCGACAACAATCCGCATCCCGCTGCGATCCGACTCATCACGAAGGTCCGAAATCCCCTCGATCTTCTTGTCGTTGACCAGTTCGGCGATGCGCTCGATCAGGCGAGCCTTGTTCACCTGATAAGGAATGGCATCGACGACGATCTTCTCGCGTCCGGTCTTCTCGTTTTCCTCGATCTCCGCGCTCGCACGGACCTGCAGAATTCCTCGGCCGGTCGCATAGGCTTCACGAATGGGCGCGCGCCCACAGATAAACCCGCCTGTCGGAAAATCCGGGCCCGGAATATACTCCATCAAATCGAGCGAGCTCAACTCTGGTTGCGCGAGGAGAGCTACGCATCCATCCACCACCTCGTTGAGATTATGGGGAGGGATATTGGTCGCCATACCGACCGCGATCCCCGAGGCGCCGTTGAGCAAAAGGTTCGGGATTTTTGCCGGGAGAACCGCTGGCTCATGTTCGCTCTCATCGTAGTTCGCGATGAAATCGACCGTCTCCCGATCGATATCTTCGAGCATTTCACTTGCGATTCGCTCAAGACGAGCTTCGGTATAACGCTGGGCTGCTGCCGAGTCTCCGTCGACGGAGCCAAAGTTTCCCTGACCATCGACCAATGGATAACGCATCGCGAAATCCTGAGTCATTCGCACCAATGTTGCGTAGGCCGCAGCATCCCCGTGGGGGTGATATTTGCCGATCACATCGCCCACGATTCGCGCGGACTTTTTATAGGAGCGATTCCACTGCACGCCCAGTTCGTTCATCGCGAAGAGAACACGTCGATGGACCGGTTTCAGTCCATCGCGTGCATCGGGCAGTGCGCGCCCAATGATCACGCTCATCGCGTAGTCCATATAGGACTGACGCATTTCGTCTTCGATGCTTACCGGTATGCGCTGCGCCATCGAGATTCCCCTAGATGTCCAGGTTCTTCACGCTGGAAGCATGAGACTGGATAAATTCTTTACGTGGTTCAACCGCATCGCCCATCAATGTCGAGAAAATGAGATCGGCCTCGGGTACATCCTCGACCCGGACTTCGAGCAGCGTGCGCTTCTCGGGATCCATTGTCGTTTCCCAAAGTTGCTCCGGGTTCATCTCGCCCAACCCTTTGTAGCGTTGGATATCGAGACCCTTTCGAGCGTCCGACATGATCTTCCGGACTGCTTCCGGGAGTGAGGACTTTTCCATACGCTCGTCACCGTTGACGATGGCGAAAGGAGCGGTACCCGCATCCGCCAATTCGCGTCCCAGTCGGCGGACTTCGATAAATTCGGGCGAGGTGCAAAAATCGAGAGACAACTCTGTCTTGATTTTCATTTTTTGTTCGTTGATATTCTCGACAAGAATCACCGGCATTTCCCCGGGGGTCTTCTCGATCACCTGTATGGAAATTTCTTCGACGTTTTCCATACTCTCAAGTTCCGATTGCAGACTGGCTGCGATTTCTCTCAGCCGATCCGGTTCACCGAAGGCCTCGGCATCAAGCCGATCGTCACGGGACGCAGCCACGACAACATCTCTGCTGCGACGACTGCGCTCGATGACTTCGATCATTCTCTCGAGATGGGAGTGACGGCGAATCACGTTAGCGAGAGCCTCACCCTGAAGAGCAACGGAACTCCCGGTGCCGACAACTTCGGTCTGATCACTGCCGATCTGGATCAGATGATCTTCGAGAGCTGCCTCATCCTTGAGATAAATTTCCTTCTTTCCCTTCCTGACCTTGAACAACGGCGGTTGTGCGATCAGGATGTGTCCGTTCTCGATCAGCTCGGGGTATTGGCGATAGAAGAAAGTCAGGATCAGTGTTCGGATATGGCTTCCATCCACGTCGGCGTCGGTCATGATGATCAGCCGATGATAGCGGAGTTTTTCGATATCCTTCTCTTCACTGCCGATGCCCATTCCCATGGCCGTGATCAGGAGTTTGATTTCCTGAGACGAAAGCATTTTATCGAATCGTGCTTTCTCGACGTTCAGAATTTTCCCTTTGAGGGGCAAGATCGCCTGGAACTTTCGTTCGCGACCCTGCTTGGCGGACCCACCTGCTGACTCTCCCTCGACAATAAAGATCTCGGACTTCGCAGGGTCTTTTTCCTGGCAATCGGCAAGCTTCCCGGGGAGAGCGCCCGAGTCGAGAGCGCCCTTTCGGCGTGCAAGATCTTTAGCCTTGCGGGTAGCTTCACGTACGCGAGAGGCTTCGACACATTTGGTAATGATCTTCTTTGCTTCG
Organism: Candidatus Binatia bacterium; assembly: GCA_029248525.1. NCBI lineage: Bacteria > Candidatus Binatota > Binatia (SeqCode) > Binatia bacterium. Next base: position 129,274 of record JAQWJE010000049.1, on the reverse strand, counting down.
GAGGGATGTTCTTCCAGGTAAGTTGCCAGACCTTCATTGATGAGGGACTCGACGTAACCCTTGACCTCGCTATTGCCCAACTTTGTCTTGGTTTGCCCTTCAAACTGCGGTTCGGGAATTTTAGTTGCGATTACGGCAGTGATCCCCTCGCGGACATCTTCACCATCCAGCGTATCGCCCTCTTTTTTCAGAAAGCCGTTTTTCGAGGCATAAGAATTAACCGTTCGCGTGAGTGCAGCACGGAATCCGGACAGATGGGTTCCACCTTCGTGCGTATTGATGTTGTTGGCGAAGCTGAAAATCGTCTCGCTGTAGCTCTCATTCCATTGGAGGGCGATCTCCATCGTGACGCCCTCGCGAGCTCCTTCAATGAAGATCACTTCTGGATGGATGGTATTTTTGGTTTTTCCCAGATGCTCGACAAACGAGGCGATCCCGCCCGGGTAATGGAAGTGATGCTCCTTGTCGGAGCGCTTGTCTTCGATGTGGATCTTCAGACCACGATTGAGAAACGCAAGTTCTCGCAACCTTTGAGAAAGAATCTCGAAACTGAATTCGGTTGAGGGAAAGATCAGAGAATCCGGCTTGAAAGTGATCTGTGTCCCGCGGCTTTGCGTCTTGCCGATTTCAGTCAAACTGTCGAGAGGTGCGCCGCGGCTGTAGCGTTGGACGTAAAGGTTACCACCGCGACTGATTTCCATCTCCAAGCTTTCGGAAAGGGCATTCACGACCGATATTCCGACACCGTGCAGACCGCCCGAAACCTTGTAGGCGTCTTTTTCGAACTTTCCGCCGGCGTGAAGCTTGGTCAGGACGACTTCTGCTGCCGAGACACCCTCCGTGGGGTGCATCTCTGTCGGGATACCGCGTCCATCGTCAGTAACGCGCACCGTACCGTCACTATGGATCGTTACCTGAATCTGGCTGCAATGGCCTGCGAGGGCCTCGTCGACTGAATTGTCGACCACCTCATAGACGAGATGGTGCAGGCCTCTTTCCGCTGTATCCCCGATGTACATTCCGGGGCGCTTTCGCACAGCTTCCAGCCCTTCCAGGACTTTAATTTGGTCGGCTCCGTATTCGGTGCCAGGCTTCGCTTCAACTTGATTAGATTCCATAGTAAAATCAGCTACTTGGAGAGTTCTTCTCCATAGCGAATCTTAGCAGAAGAAGAGCCCGATCCAAAGGGAATTGAGCCTGGTTTTACGGGGTTTCCAAAGCTCCGCTCCGAGGATCCTCCCCGATCTTCCCGGATCTTCTTTTTCCGGCGTAATTCAGAGCATCAGAGACGCATCGGCATCACGACATAACGGTAGGAATCGTCTTCTTCGGTCGAAATGACACCGGCGCTGGTTTCATCGGAAAGCCCCAGAACAACTCTCTGATCCTCAGCCAGAACACCAAGCACATCTGTGAGGTACCGGGCATTGAAACCGACCTCGACAGCACTTCCCTGGTATTCAACGGCCAGTTCTTCACTGGCCTCGCCGAAATCCGGACTGCTGGCGGAAACTTGCATCATTCCCTTTTCCAGATTCAGACGAACCCCGCGCGCCCGATCACTGGCAACGACCGATACGCGTTTCAGCGCTGCAAAAAGCTCTCCCTTGTCGACAGCGACCGATATCTTCGTGCTTTCCGGGACAACCTGTTCGTAATTCGGAAATTCTCCGTCCACCAACCGCATCACCAGGTCCACGTTGCTCTGCTCAACGCGGATCGCGTTTCCAAGCAAGCGAATATTCGCCTTCCCTTCGGCTTCATCGAGAAGTTTTCGCAGTTCCGCGAGACCTTTTCGCGGCAGAATAATTCCTTTTTCAACCGAATCCTTCTCGCTTTTCCCGGTTTGGACATCAGCTAGAGCCAATCGATGCCCGTCTGTCCCCACAAACCGGAATCCTCCATCGATCGGGGTCAGGAGAACGCCTCCTAAATGTGATCGTGTATCGTCGGTCGAAACAGCGAATAAAGTCCTGTCTATGGCCGACTGAAGGCTCTCAACGGCGAGTTCGATGGTGGTTCCACCCTTTGCGCTACCGGTTGGAAATGTCGGGAAATCAGCCGGCGCGAGACCAACCAATTTTACTTTCGACCGATTGGACGTCACCTCAACGAAGTCATTATCAAGCGAACGGATTGTTACTTCGCCGGCACCGAGTTCGCGGATCAACTCGAAAAGTTTCCGAGCGCCTACCGTTGCCGATCCCGGCTTCTTGATCTTGGCTCCACAGGTTCGCTTTAAATGAACCTCAAGGTCGGTGGCAGAGATCGAGAGGCTGTCTCCTTCAGCTTCGAGAAGGACGTTAGCCAAAATCGGCATCGTGTTGCGTCTCTCGACGACACCCTGCGCGAGTCCCAGACTTTGCATGAGATCTGATCTGTCGATTGTGAATTCCATGATCTTGTAATTTCCTTTGTCGGAAGCTCCCTCAGCTCCTGCACCCTCTAAACTACTTATGAGTCTAAATTAATTAACTAGTAGTAGTAGAGGCTGTGGATTCGGTGGAAAACTAACGAATCACCTAGACTGCCAAGGGGAAAGGGCTGTCCATAATCCGTTCATGAAAATCCCCGGAATTGCGTCCAGAAGCAAACCGAAGAATCTTTCCCCGGGTAGCACTCAACTTTCAAACAGATTTTCCACATAGGGGATAACACGAAGCCCTTCCCGGGATCGCCCCTGCACCATCCAAAAGGCCGATAATCCGGAATCAGTTGGTCGCGGGACGGCGGACAGCTTGATCGAGCGTCTGAACCGTCTGGCTCAAACCCGTATCCCGATGGATTCCCTTGCGAATCTTGTCGCAGGCGTGAATCACCGTGGAATGGTCTCGTCCGCCGAAAGCGTCGCCGATCGCCGGGTAGGAGGTTCCGATGATCTCCCGGGCCAGATACATCGCAATCTGGCGGGCCAGGGCGATATGCTGCGTGCGCCTCTTGGAGCAAATTTCGGATACCGAGAGACGAAAATGACTGGCAACCGCATCCTGAATTTCAGCGATACTGGTCGGCGTGACCGCGCGGCGCGTCTGGCGGGAAAGGACTTCGCGCGCGAACGCGAGATTGATTGTCTGGTCCGTGAGGGAGGCCATGGCACCGAGGCGGGTGATGGCACCTTCGATCTCTCGGACGTTGTCACCGACGCACTCGGCGACAAAATCACCGACGTCGTTGGGGAGCTTGAGACCGGCCTGAATCGCCTTGGCCTGCACAATGGCGACTCGGGTCTCGATCTCGGGCGCCTGGATATCTGCGGTGAGGCCCCATTCGAATCGATTTCGCAGACGTTCTTCCAAGTCAGGAATATCCTTGGGGAATTTATCGGATGTCAGGACGATTTGTTTATGAGATTCGTGCAGGGAATTGAAGGTATGGAAGAATTCTTCCTGTGTCCTCTCGCGGCCCGCCAGGAACTGGGCGTCGTCGAGGATCAGGAGGTCCACCTTCCGGAACCGAGTCTTGAAATCTGCCATCTTGTCCTGTCGCAACGAAGTGATCAGATCATTTACGAAGGACTCACTGGACAGGTAGGCGATTTTGGCCATCGGGTTTTTTTCTAGAACGCGATGCCCGATCGCATTGACCAAATGAGTCTTTCCGATGCCGACGGATCCATAAATGAAGAGCGGATTATAAAGTTCACCGGGTTTGGAGGCGACAGCGAGCGCGGCCGCATGGGCGAATTGGTTACTCGGCCCGACGACAAACGATTCAAAGGTATAGCGTTCGACCAAATTGCCGCGGCGGGCGCGGGATCGGGGCGCACGCTTGCGTGCGGGTGCCGGTTGATCGGCCTGCCGGGCCGCGAAGAGTTCGTGTTGTTTGCCGCCGTCGATCTCGAAAACAATTTCGGGATCCGGCCCGTCACCTTCTCGAAGTGACGCCTGGAGGAGCTCGAGATAGTTCCGGCTCACCCAATCGCGGTAAAATTTACTTGGTACATGGATCACCGCACGACCGGCCACCAGGCTTCCCAAACGCAGGGGTTTGATCCAAGCATCGTAGTGCTCTTCACCAACGTTCTGGCGGAGTATCCGCTGAGCTCTTTGCCAGCTCTCCATGCCTATACCAACGACCTTTCTCCTACTTCTCCACAGCCGCACAGGGGGTGTGGGAAAGTATAAATTCCGCAGAAGATTCGGGATGTTACAGGTTTCCCGACGCAAAGTTTTCCACTGGGGTATAACGTAGGTGTTTCCGACCCACTTCATCTGCTGAAAACAGCTGAAGTCTGTCGAAAATGTAAAGCAAAAAAATGAATGTTGGAACCGCGTCGGTTTGCCGCGGAAGGCGCTTTTTAAGCCGACCTTGGAGAAGATTCAAGACCTCGTTCCGATGAATTCCTTAGGCCACCAATTTTGCAAAGGAAAAAATTTCGATATTGTCAGAATTGGTTTGCAGGAGACATCGAAGAAGCTGATGGAGCGAGCGCGCAAGGTCGCGCCCGCGGGTGTGAACAGTCCCGTTCGGGCTTGGAACGCGGTTGGTGGAGATCCGCTCGTTCTGGTTCGAGGGCGTGGAGCCGAGGTCTTCGATGCCGATGGGAATGGCTATCTCGACATGGTCTGCGCCTGGGGCCCGTTGATCGCGGGTCATGCCCACCCCGATGTGGTCAACGCGGTGCTGCATGTGGCGAAACGAGGGACAGGCTTCGGGGCGCCAACGCCTCCTGAAATCGAATTGGGCGAGCGCATCGTGGAAGCATTTCCCTCGATCGAGAAAGTGCGTCTGGTCACTTCCGGAACGGAAGCAACCATGACCGCCATCCGACTCGCCCGGGGGGCTACGGGACGGGATCGCATCATAAAGATGGACGGCTGCTATCACGGGCATAGCGACGGCCTCCTGGTGAAGGCCGGTTCGGGTGCGGCGACACTCGGCGTACCGGATAGCGCGGGTGTCCCACCGGATATTGGTGCTCTGACCAGCGTCGTCCCCTACAATGACCTCGAGGCACTGCAGGCCTCCCTGGCCGAAGAAAACCCTGTAGCTGCGGTGATAATCGAGCCCATCGCTGCCAATATGGGGGTGGTTCCTCCCGACCCCGGTTACCTCGAGGCGGTGGTGGCAGCGACCCACGCTGCTGGTGGTCTGGTCATTTTCGATGAGGTGATTACGGGCTTGCGCGTGGCTCGGGGTGGCGCTCAGGAGCTCTTCGGGATCAAGGCTGACCTGACCGCACTCGGCAAGGTGATCGGTGGAGGATTACCGCTGGCAGCCTTGGGTGGACGCGCGGACTTGATGGATTATCTCGCACCCGAGGGACCTGTTTATCAGGCGGGTACCTTGTCCGGAAATCCGGTCGCCTGCACCTCCGGCAAGGAGACCATGAAGTTGCTCACGCCCGATGCCTACGCACGTCTCGAAAAGAGTGGCGCGCAACTGGAAGCCGGCTTGCGTGAGCGCATGCAAGCCGCGGGTGTGACGGGATGCGTTCAGCGAGTCGGCTCCCTGCTCACGCTTTTCTTCGGTGTGACCGAGGTCCGGAATTTTGCGCAGGCGCGGTCCAACGACACGGAAGCCTTCGCCCGTTTCTTCCGGGCCATGTCGGCCGCCGGAGTGAATCTGCCCCCGTCCTCGTTCGAGGCCTGGTTTGTGTCTCTGGCACACGGCGAGGCTCAGATTGAGCGGGTGCTCGATGCCGCGGAAGTTTCCTTCGGGGCCTAGGCTGACCATGGAGGAACCCAATCCGAAATCGGCCCCCGAGGGCCGCGGACAGACCAAGCGCCAGGTCGGGGTGCAGATGACCGCACTCGGTCTGGAGTTCTCGGCGTCCACTCTGGGGGGCATGGCCGTGGGCTGGTACGCAGATAATTATTTCGACACCGGTCCCTGGCTCTTCATGATCGGGACTTTCGCGGGCCTGATTACTTCGTTCATCCGCATTATCCAACTCTCCAGGCAATTCGAGAGGGCCCGTGACGAGGGGCCCTGACGAACCTGCATTCACAGAGGACCCGGTTTTGCTCGAAGAACCGACGGTTCCGGGGGCTCCTCTGCGCCTGCAATCCATCCTTCTGTGGCAGGTATTCGCGATCCTTTGCGGAGTCGGGTTCCAGCTCGCTGTCGCTCGCGGTGCGCCCCTGAGCCTGTTTCTGGGCGCCTTTTTGATGACAGGAAGCCTCGTGTTGAGCCGTCAGGCGTTCTCCTACGCCACCCGCAACCAAAAGCGCCCTGTTTTGGCGATGTTTTTCTTTTTTCTGAAACTCGCGCTTTTTCTCGGTCTGGCAATCTTCGGCCTCTCCGGACAGCTCCTCGGTCCCATGTCGTTCGCGGCTGGTGCAACCACGCTCCCCATGGCGATTGTAGCTGACACATGTTACCCAATCGGGCGGCAGTAGTGGCAAAAGCTGCTTATTCGCGAAAAGGAAAAAAATGGAACATCCGGTCACCTGGGTAGGACTTCTCGGCGTCCCCGATCTTTGGAAATCTGTTGTCACCGGCCTCTTTGTCATGGGGTTGCTGGTGCTGTTGGCCGCCCGCGCGAGAAGCGCGATCACAACTGGGGGCGATCAGGTCCTGATTCCCGACGAGAATCTGTCGGCACGGAACTTCTTCGAGGTCATCGTCGAGTTCATCGCCAGTATGTGCGAATCCGTGATCGGCAAAGGTTCAGCGACCTATGTCCCTATTCTCGCTACCTTTTTCTTGTTCATTATTTCGTGCAACCTGCTCGGTTTGGTGCCCGGGTTCGGACCCCCGACAAGCGATTTCGATATCACCTTCGCGCTGGGCGTCTGTTCATTCATCGTTTTCAACTATTACGGATTCAAGGTCGCCGGTATCGGTTACCTCAAGCATATGGCCGGCCCATTCTGGTGGCTGGCCTGGCTGATTTTCCCCCTCGAGATGATTGGCGTCTTTGTTCGCCCCGCTTCTCTGGGCTTGCGCCTTTTCGGCAATATGTTCGGCGATCATCTGGTCCTCGAGATCTTCACCGATCTCACCAAGGTCGTTGTGCCGGTCGTATTCTACTTCCTCGGAACTCTGGTTTCGGTAATTCAGGCATTCGTCTTCATGCTTCTGAGCATGATTTATATTGCCCTCGGTGTGCAGTCTGCAGACCACGGGCACGGCGAAGGGCATTAAGCCGCCCTTCGGAATTTACGCAGGCTTGCGTCCGGACCCACACGCTGTGGTGAGGATGAAGATAGAGGATCGGGTCCATCAGGATCAGCAAGCCCGGCGGGAGAGGAGAACAATCCAAATGAAAATCCAAGTTGCTATTCTTACAGTGATCGTCACGGCCTTGGCCGTCGTCTTCCCGGAAGCTGCTCTCGCAGCCGATGGTGCTGCTGCAGGTGAATACGGCATGATCGCTCTGGCTTCGGCTATCGCGATTTCCGGTGCTGCTATCGGTGCCGCCCTCGGACAGGGTCGCGGCCTCACGGCTGCGATGGAGTCCATCGGCCGCAATCCGAATTCGGCTGACCGGATCCAGACCCCGATGATTCTGGGTCTCGCCTTCATTGAAGCTTTGGCCATTTACGCTCTGGTCATCGCCTTCTTGCTGCAAGGCAAGATCCCGGCCTGACCCACGCTTTTTGTGGCGAAAAACCCCATCTGCCTCGGCGGATGGGGTTTTTTTGTGCCCGGGGAGCGGGGGCCGTTTGGGAGTTCCTGATTGACTCGCGGCGCTTTTTGTCGATAGGTGGGATTCATCCAGCACGGGCTGGATGGGCAGATGGGAGCATTTGCCCGAAGAGTGTCGAGGGACACTCGTCGAAGGGGGTGGAATCGTGGAGAACGAACCACGGGTCGAGCCGAAAGGTTCCACTGAAGAGGATTTGGAAGGCCCATCCGTTGCCGCCGTATCGGCAGCCGCAGCCGCAGCAGCCGCAGCGCAGGCAAAACCACCGACATTGGCGATGGCCGGCCGTATTTTCGGGAAGAGAAGAACGGTCTTCAGCTCGATACCGATCGTGGATATTCGCACCAACCCGAAGCAGCCACGACAGCATTTCGAGGAAAAAGCACTCGAGGATCTCGCGGAGTCGATCCGTAAGCGCGGTGTTCTCCAGCCGGTAATCGTTCGCCCCGAGCCAGACGGCGGTTATACTCTGATTGCTGGCGAGCGGCGTTTGCGCGCATCGCAGAGAGCTGGTGTGGAGCAGATCCCGGCGATGATGAGCGAGGACGATCTTCTCGAAGTCGCCCTGGAAGAGAATGTTCAGCGCGAGGATCTTTCGCCGCTCGAAGAAGCCGAGGCGCTCTCGCTGCTCGCGTCGGAGCGCGGCCTTTCGCACGGTGACCTTGCAGCCGTGATCAATAAAAGTCGGCCTTATGTCTCGAATACGCTCGCCCTCACGCGTTTGCCGGATGATATCAAGAAAGAGTATTTCGCGATGGAGGCTCCGGCCTCCCGGGAAATCATGATCAGTATCGCCCGCCAGAGCTCCGAGGAGGCCATGCGGACCCTCTGGACCAGAGTCAAGCTGGATGCGATCTCGGTGCGCAGTTTCCGCAACGAGCAGCGGGCGGCGAACCCCGAGGCAAGTTCTCGGCCCGTACTGCGGGCCGTGCGTCGTCTGAGTCGAGCAATTCGGGGATTTTCCGACCCCCTTGCGCTCGCCACCGACGAGGTGGCACCGCTGCGCCGCAGTCTGGTCCGGATGCGCAATCGAATCGAGAAAGTCCTTGAATCTCTTCCCGCAGAGGAAGAATCCATGCCAAAGCCCGCGCCCCCGATGGCTCGAGAGGCTGCGGCCGGTGCGTCCGGGACGGCGACACAATCCGATTCATCGGGGACTTGAGTCCGGGGTCGGAATGTCCGAAGACTCCAGAGGGGGCCTCGTATTCTGCGGGTCCGGCCCGAAGGGGGAGATAGGGAATGTTTAGAACAAGCTGGATTGCACTTTTATGTCTGATTCTCGGACCGGTGCCCCCGCTTTTTGCGGCATCCACAGACTTGGGTGAGGGGTGCCAGAATAGCCCCGAGCGCCCTTACGTCTGCGATATCGGATCACCGCGAGTTCTCTCCAAGCGGGAATTTGCCGAAGTACTGGATAAAAACTCGGCCCTCCGTGAAACCGTGACGCGGCTCGGAAAACCCGATCGGGCCGAAATTCAGAAAGTCCGCGTTCGGGAACCCTGGTCTCCATGGGAGGTGCGAACCTATTATGAGGACCTCGATCGGATGTTCATCTACGGCAGGGCCTATATTCTCGGGTCGCCGGTGATCACGATTCTTCGCCACGAGTCGCGGATACCCCGGACGCAGATGGCTCGCGGCGGAGGAACCGCCGCAGATCGCGCGGCTCAGGGGGCTGCCGAGCGGGCCGCGGCCGCTGCCGAGCGTTCGGCAGCCGCGGCCGAGCGCACAGCGCAGCTCGCAGAAGCCTTGGCGGACGATGCCGGTGAGCAATTTCCCCGGCGTCTGATGAAGAAATAGTCCGCGCTCAAGCGGCGGGTGCAAGCATGCGTGCCTTTCTATGGGACGGCAGGGGAGCTTCGGTCGTAACCGACCACCCTGACCCGGTGGCCAGCGATACGATGGCTCTGGTCGAGGTCCAGCTCGCGGGGATCTGCTCAACCGACTTGCAGATCCTTCAGGGCTATATGGATTTCCGAGGCGTTCTCGGGCACGAGTTCGTGGGTGTGGTTCTCGAAGGCCCACCGGAATGGATCGGCAGTCGAGTCTCCGGCGAGATCAACTTTGCCTGCCATCGATGTTCCTTTTGTGCGCGCGGGCAGACACGGCATTGTCCGAACCGGACGGTCATGGGGATTTTGGGATCCGATGGTGCCTTTGCCCAGAGGGTCCGAGTCCCCTGGAAGAACCTGCATCGCATACCGGATACGGTCAGCGACAGGGAGGCCGTCTTTGTTGAACCCCTGGCCGCAGCCTTCGAGGCAGATGTGCAGTCGAGAGCTTATCGCGGGGGCCGCACCTTGATCTTGGGTGCGGGTAAACTCGGCCTTCTGTGTGGACAGGTTTTGGCTCTGCGGGGCGACGATGTGGTTGTTCTTTGTCGTCACGATGAAGCGATGGCGAAGGCACGGGCGGTGGGTCTCGAAGCGGTCACGATGGATGATGTCGGGAGGAACTACGCTCTGGTCGTCGAGGCTACGGGGCATCCGGATGGTCTGGCGACAGCCATGCAGCTCGTGCGTCCCGAGGGGGCCATTGTGCAAAAAACGACGATCGCTGCTCGGCACGAAATCGATATCGCACCATTGGTGATCCATGAAGTGTCGTTGATCGGTTCGCGCTGTGGGCCATTTGCCCCGGCAATCGAGGCCTTGGCCAAAGGCCAGGTGCAGGTCGCTCCCCTGCTTGCCGCCGTTCTACCTCTCTCCGAAGCCGCAAGGGGCATCCGCGAGGCTAGCCTGCCCGGTGCGCTCAAGATTGCTCTGGATCCGTCCCTCTGATCGTCATCCGTCGGCGTCGACTGCCCGTCGAGTGCTTTTTGCTCAGGCCGACTCCCGATCCCGCAAGCTGATCGAATGACGCTTGCCATTCACCCGACGGAAGGGAAAGCGATAGAGACCGCTTTGGAGTTGCTCTGGTCGGGTTTCCCAACTGAGCATTTTCTCGCGCACCAACTGTGGGTCCATTCCCAGAGCTTCGCAGAGATTCGAGAAGGAATAAGGCCATTCGAGATCCTCGGATTCCAACCAGGCGCGAGTCTCCTGATACTCGCGTTCATTCCCGCGTGAAGGCTCCTTCAGGTAGCGTTGGAAAGTGGCTACTGCATCCTCCATCACCGCCAGCATCAGCCTTATTTCCGGCTGATCTGTCGGCTCGGGCCTGACTTGATCGCGATGCTGCTCGGGCGTGATCATATCCGGAGCAAAAAGATCCGTTATCGAGTCTCTGGTGCTGTAATGGCGCAAGGTATCCATGGGCGAGTCTCCCTTTCTGGAGGGAGACCGCTGCAAGCCACGTGCCGTCCGCTTCGGCGCACTTTGCGGCCGATTCAGTTGAATCCCCACAGGGGACATGCTGGATTGCGATGAGTTGCTGTTCTGCGACATAGGACGATCATCCGATCTTTTAAAAGCTGATGGAAAAACCCAAAAAACCGCCACCCCCGACCAATAGCCGACTCTCCGGAAGCGCTCTTGTCGAGACTATCGACGGTCCTGTCGAGATCTTGACACTGGTTGGAAAAGTCATGCCCGTGACGACGCGACTAGCCGACGGCACCATCGGATTTCGCATGATGATCAATATTCGCGAACTCGCAGCCGAGGCCCCGCTCGTGCAGTTCCGAAACGAAGAAGGGCAGACCCTTCGAGTCGGGCACGATCATCTTTTCGTCGCTGCCGACGGGTCACCGATCGCCGCGGAATCGGTCGAGGAAGGCACCGAACTCGCTTCGGGTTGGAGTTACCCCGAGGGCTATATCGTTCCCGATGCGCCTGAATATGCAGAGCATTTGCGGGGCAAGGCGTTCCGCAACACGATCCGGATCGCGGGCCGCGAGGATGGGGGAACCGGGCCTGTCTATGGCGCCACCGTCAAACAAACGGCCAGCTACTTCCTCACGTTCGGGGCTTGCAGCCTCGCCCAGATCGTCTGAAGCGGGGAAGCCGAAGGCCGGTTTTGCGCCGCGTGCGGTTTGACGCCGACCCAATCGGATCTGTTGTCAGCCCTCGGCCGGCGGGTAGAGGTATTTTGCTGCCGCGGGCAATCCGGCCAGGAACGGCAGGCCGACCAGCATAAGGATTCCACCGATCCCGATCCAGGTCAGGTTGAACGCCACCAGACCGATCAGGAGCGTCATCAGCCCCCATGCGAGAATCGCTACGGAGGTGAATGTGCGGATAAAGACCATACATCGCTTCTACCATTTTGGGCACGGCACCGCCAAGGGCACTTGCCATGTCAGGGAAAACCCTTGTCAGAGCAGCAATCGTGGTTATCTCAATGCTGAGGAAGTGATCATATGGATGCTCAAAAACTGACCGAAAAATCTCAAAAGGCGCTCGCAGATGCGCAGAAAATTGCCGCCGAGCGCGGCCACCAAGGGGTCGATGCGGAACATTTGCTGCAGGCCCTGCTCGCGGACGGGGACGGTCTGGCGGTGGCCTTGTTGGCTCGCGCGGAAATCGACCAAAGTTCGCTCGGCGGAGCTTTGCAAAAAGCCCTGGAGTTGATTCCCGAGGTCCGCGGCCCCGGCCACGATGCCTCCCGTTCCTATTTGACCCAGAGGCTGTTGCGGTTGCTCTCGGTGGCCGAGGGCGAGGCAGAAGCGCTCAAGGACGACTACGTCAGCGTGGAGCATCTCCTTCTGGCTCTGCTCGCTGACGAGGGAGCTGCAGGCACCTGTCTGCGGGGCGCCGGTTTGGATCGCCCTGCCCTCCTGTCTGCCCTGCAAGCGGTCCGAGGTCACCAGCGCGTGACCGGTCCGAACCCGGAAGATACCTATGAATCGCTCGAAAAGTTCGGGCGTGATTTGACCGAGGCGGCCCGGGGAGGGCAACTGGATCCGGTCATCGGTCGCGATGACGAAATTCGGCGCGTGATTCAGGTGCTTTCGCGCCGGACGAAGAATAACCCCGTGCTCATCGGTGAGCCTGGCGTAGGCAAGACGGCGATCGCCGAGGGGCTGGCGCAACGGATTGCCAATGGTGATGTCCCCGATGGTTTGCTGCACCGCCGGGTCGTTTCTCTGGATATGGGTGCGCTGATCGCCGGAGCCAAATTCCGAGGCGAATTCGAGGAGCGCCTCAAGGCTGTGCTGAGCGAAGTGCAGCGCGCCGAGGGGAATATCATTCTCTTTATCGACGAACTTCATACGGTCGTCGGTGCGGGTGCCACCGAAGGTGCGATGGACGCCTCCAACCTACTCAAGCCCATGTTGGCCCGCGGTGAACTGCATTGTGTGGGTGCGACGACGCTCAACGAGTACCGCAATTATATCGAAAAAGACGCAGCATTGGAGAGACGTTTCCAGCCAGTAATGGTCGATCAACCAGGGGTGGAAGATACCATCTCGATCCTGCGCGGGCTGCGCGAGCGTTATGAAGTGCACCACAAGGTGCGCATCAAGGATGCGGCCTTGGTCAGCGCGGCGACTCTCTCCAATCGCTATATTTCCGATCGCTTTCTTCCGGACAAGGCAATCGATCTCATGGATGAGGCCGCCGCTCGGCTGCGCACCGAGATCGACTCGATGCCCGTCGAGCTCGACGAGGCTGCCCGCCGCACGCTGCAGTTGGAGATCGAGCGCGAGGCACTGCGCAAGGAAACCGATCGGGCCTCTCGAGACCGGCTGGAGCGTCTGGAACGGGAACTGGCGGATCTCAAGGAAGAGGAAACCCGCCTCCGGGCGCAGTGGGAACAGGAGAAACTCGCACTCAGCGGGGTTGCCGAAAAGCAGCAGGAGCTTGAAGCTGCGCGGCTGGAATTTGAGAGAGTCTCCCGACCGGGCCCGGATTACGACCCCGCTCGCGCAAGTGAACTCCAGTACAGCAGTATTCCTGCGCTGGAGGAGGCCACGATGGAGGCTACAGACGCGGGGGTCGGCTGCTTGATCAAGGATCATGTCGATGCCGACGATATCGCAGCGATTATTGCGCGTTGGACCGGAATCCCGGTGGCCAAGTTGATGGAAGGCGAAGCCGAGAAGCTTTTGCAACTCGAAGAACAACTTCATCAGCGGGTGATCGGCCAGAATGAGGCCGTTGCCGCGGTCTCGGACGCTGTGATTCGAGCCCGTTCGGGGCTTGGCGACCCGGAGCGGCCCGTGGGTTCCTTCATTTTTCTCGGACCTACAGGTGTCGGTAAAACCGAGCTGGCGAGAGCTCTGGCAGAGTTCCTGTTCGACGACGAACAGGCGATGGTCCGGATCGATATGTCCGAGTATATGGAGAAACATGCGGTTGCCCGACTGATCGGCGCCCCTCCCGGCTATGTTGGCTTTGAAGAAGGTGGCCAGTTGACCGAAGCGGTGCGCCGCAAGCCCTTTTCGGTTGTGCTCTTCGACGAGATCGAGAAGGCCCACCCGGATGTGTTCAACCTGTTGCTGCAGATTCTGGATGATGGCCGACTGACCGACAGTCATGGGAGAACGGTCGATTTCAAGAATGTTGTCGTGATCATGACCTCAAACGTTGGCAGCAGCCGCATTCTCAGCCAGACCGTCGGCCTCGGGGATCGCGAGGCGCCGGCGCATGCACTCATGCGCGAGGGCGTTCTCGAGGATTTGCGCGAGCAATTTCGCCCGGAGTTTCTCAACCGGGTCGACGATATCGTTGTCTTCCATGGTCTCTCGGAGGAGCATCTCGGCGAGATTGTGGAAATTTTGCTTGGGCGCTTGCGAAACCGTCTGGCCGATCGCGAAATCACACTGCAGCTTACCGAGGCGGCCCGGCGTCATCTGACCGAGGTGGGTTATGATCCGGTCTACGGCGCCCGACCACTCAAGCGCGTTCTGCAACGAGAGCTGGAAACGCAACTTGGCCGGCGGATCCTGGCCGCTGAGGTGACCGATGGCTCCGCTGTTGTCGTCGATTATCGAGACGGAGAGTTGGTTTTCGGGGTTGAGGCAGCCGAGCGGGCTGCATAATTAACTAAGTAAAAACAATACTTTGCGTTTTATTTCCTGAGCTGCCCCTTGTACTTTGTGAGTAATCACTCATAGAGTATTCACATGGATTATCGTGTAGAGGAGCTCGCGGCCGAGGCAACGCTGCCGGTCGATACGATCCGCTATTATCAGAATCAGGGGCTGCTCCCGCCGCCTCGACGGGTAGGCCGCAATGCGATCTATGGGGAAGGGCATCTCGAACGCCTCGACCAGATTCGCCGATTGCAGGATGAGGGTCATACACTCAAGGTCATTCGGCGCCTGGTCAGCCCCGTTCGCAAAAAGGCTGACAAGGCGTTGATCGAAGCCCTCACGGCGGGGACTGGCCGGGCCAATCTCAGCCGTGCAGAGGTGGCCGCCGAGTCCGGAGTCTCCGAGGAACTGATTCACGCCGTCGAAGAGGTGGGTCTTGTGGGTGCCGGCGCCGGCAATCAGCAGGGCCCCTATACCGAAGAGGATATCGAATTGGGCCGAGCTGCGTTGGCCCTTTTGCAGGAAGGTCTGCCGCTCGGCGAACTGATTGGCCTGGCTCTCGGCCATGCCAAACATGTCGATGGGCTCTGCGAACGTGCGGCCGATGTCTTTGACCAACATATCAGGCGGGGCTCGGAGGGTGAGTTGACCGACGGCGATGAGGTCGCGAACGCAGTGCGCCGGATCCTGCCGGCCGTGACGACGCTGGTCGCGACGCATTTTCACCGCACTCTGGTCGGGGTCGCTCTGGCGCGGCTGGCCAAAGACGGCGACGAGGAGACTTTGGCGCGCGCCCGCGAGGCGACGACGGGCACCCTCGAGGTGCAGTGGCGATGAGTCTACCGGCACAAGAGGAAAAAGCCCGCACTGTGCGGGATATGTTCGATCGGATCGCGCCCGGCTACGACCGCATGAACGTTTTGATGACGGGCGGCCTCGACCGTGTTTGGCGTCGTCGCTTGATGCGGGAGGTCGCGATCCAGGTGGGCGATCGGGTTGTCGATCTCGGCTGCGGTACCGGTGATTTGATCGAATTGGCCACAGGCGCCGGGGCCTACGCTGTTGGTGTCGATCCGGCCGGCGGGATGTTGGCTGTGGCTCGCGACCGGGGGATGGGCGCGTCAGTGGTGCAGGGCGACGCGATGGATATCCCCCTCGCGGATCAGAGCGTGGACGTCGTCACGACGGCATTTGCGCTCCGTAACGTTCTGTCGATCCCGCCGGTCTTCGCAGAGTCCGCAAGAATCTTGCGGCCGGGCGGTCGTTTGGCGATCCTCGAAGTCTCGCAGCCAAACTTTGCCCCCGCCCGCGCGGTTCATAGTTTTTATTTTCAAAAAATAGTTCCTCTGGTGGGCCAACTTCTCGCCGACAGAGAGGCCTATCGTTATCTGCCAGCATCCGCGGCCTACCTGCCCGAGCCGCCGAAATTGATTGCGATGCTGGAAGAAGCCGGTTTCGCCAAGGTCCGGCGGATCGCTCTCGGAGCGGGCGCTGTGCAATTGCTCATCGCGACCCGGGCCGGTGGATCCTCATGACGATGCCCCATCGCGTCCCCGCCGAAGCCGAAATCCGGATCGAGCGTCGACAGGTCGAATTTTCGGGAGACCCCCGTCTTCTATGGGATCTGGCTCCCGAGGAGCCCGCCTTTCTCTGGTCACGGGGCTCCGAGGAAATGATTGTGTCGAGTGGGGTCGCGCAGGGTTTTGAAGCGGCGGGGCCGGATCGCTTTCGCGAAATCGCGGCTCGCCTGAGCCGTGCCGATTTGCCCAGACCGTTGCTTGTCGGTGGTTTTGCCTTCGACCCGGCACATGCGCCCGCGGGGGAGTGGTCGGACTTCGCCTCCCTCTCCTTTCATTTGCCTCGAGTCGCGATCTTGCTGCGTCCGGGCCGAACCGAGCTTTTTGCAGCGAGTGCCGATACCGCGCAGTCTCCCGGAGAGGTTCTCGACGCACTTGAGGAAAATCTGACGCAACTGGTTTGCCGACCCAAACGAACGCGCAGTTCCCTCGACCTTCACGTGCGTGCCCGTGAAACCGATGCCGAATGGCAGAGGTCGGTTTCGGGTGCGCTCGCGGAAATCGAGAGCGGACAATTGGAAAAGCTGGTGCTGTCGCGGGCTGTGCGGGTCTCTTCGGTCGAGGAATTTCATGTCCCCCGCCTGACACGACACCTTAGCCGTGCCCATCCTCATGCCAATGTTTTTGCCGTGCGCCGCAATGGAAGCACCTTTCTCGGAGCAAGTCCCGAGACTCTTGCCTGCGTGGAAAATCGCGAGTTGAGGACAGCCGCGGTCGCGGGAACGGCGCGACGAGGCGATGGAGCGAGCGAAGAAGTAGCTGCGGCGGAGACCCTGCAGACAAGTGTCAAAGAGCGTCATGAGCATCAATTGGTCGTCGCCGACGTGGTCGAGCGCATTGCACCCTTCTGCGATCAGGTGAAGGCCGAGAAAACCCCCGAGACGATGTCGGCGGGTCCGGTCCAGCACTTGCGGACCCCGATTCGCGGCACGTTGCTCGACGACGCGACCTTCCTCGACGTGGTAGCCACACTGCACCCGACACCCGCTCTCGGTGGGTTGCCGCGCGCCGAAGTCGCGTCGGCCCTGAATCGTCATGAGTCGTCGCCGCGTGGGTGGTATGGCGGCGGGATCGGTTGGATGGATGGCGCCGATGGCGAGATCAGTGTGGCGATTCGGACGGCACTGGTTCGTTCCGGAGAAGCGACGCTGCATGCCGGGGCCGGCATTGTCGCAGGCTCCGAATGGACTGGCGAGCTGGAGGAGACGCGTCTGAAAATGCGCACCATCCTGGAAGCATTTCTGGAAGCCTAGGGTCGATGCAGCAGGAGAGTGAAGCCGCTCGGACGGCACGGATCCTGGTTGAAGAACTGGTAGCCTCCGGCGTGGAGGCGGCATGTATTTCGCCTGGAAGCCGATCGACGCCTCTGACGCTGGCTTTCGCCGACCACCCTGATGCGAAGGTGTTTTCGCATATCGATGAACGAGCCGGCAGTTTTTTTGCACTCGGACTTGCGAAGACCTCGCGAAAACCAGTCGCGTTGGTTTGCACGTCGGGCACCGCGCTGGCCAACTATTTTCCTGCAATCATCGAGGCGAGCCTCTCCCGGGTGCCCCTGATTGTTCTGAGTGCCGATCGACCGCCGGAGCTTCACGATTGTGGGGCCAACCAGACGATCCACCAGCAGGAGATTTTCGGCTCCTATGTTCGCTTTGCGTCGAATGTTGCCGCATCGATGGCCGAACCTTCCGGTGAGAGGGCCTTGCGACGTCTCGCGGATCGAGTGGTTGCCGAGGCCTGCAGCGTTCGGTCCGGACCGGTTCATCTCAATTGCGAGTTTCGGGAACCCTTTGGTCCACGAATCGTACCTTCGCCGCCGGACCAGGACGGCAAGGGTGCGCGCGAGCCAAATACGCGCACGCATCAGGTTCGCGGCTTCAGTGGTGACGTGCCTGCGGATGTGATCGATCTTTTGGCAGGCGCTCGGCGGCCACTGATCGTGATGGGGCCCACCGTGTTGGACGCAGGAGAGACGGAGGCAGGGTTGCGAAATCTTGCGGGCCGAGTCGGAGCGGCCATTTTTGCAGAGGCCACCGCGAACGTCCGAGGACTGCAGCCCGAAGATGGCCGTGTGGACGCCTACGATGCCTTGCTGCGAGGCGGGCAACCGAAGGAATTGCCCGATCTTCTGGTGCGCATCGGTGACCTGCCGACCTCCAAGGCGGTCGGGCAATTTTTGATGTCGTGTGCCGAGATTCCGCAAATGATTCTTGCAGAGAACGGCGAATGGCCCGATCCTGCGGCAACCGCTACTCACCTGATTTCCGGCCCGCTTGCGCCGATTCTTGCGACGATTGCAGAGTCTCTGCCGGAAAACGCAGACCGGAGTGCCTGGGCGGCAGGTTGGGTTGCCGCAGGTCTCGAGGCCCGTGGCCGACTCGATCGCTATCTGGATACGACCGAACCAGTGGAAGGAACGATCCTTCGGTCGGTGGTGCAGGCACTTCCGCGCGAGGCAGCGCTTTTTGTCGGCAACTCGATCTCTGTTCGGGACCTTGATCTCTTTTGTGCGTCTGGATCCGATTCGCCCGAGGTTCTTGTGAGTCGAGGGGCGTCGGGGATCGATGGTCTGGTCTCGACGATTTTCGGGGTCAGCGCCGGGCATTCAGGCGCTACCGTGGGCGTGCTTGGGGACGTTTCGTTCCTCCACGATGCCGGCGGTCTTCTTGCCGCCACGCGTGCGGACGCTCGTGCCGTACTGGTGGTTCTGGACAACGACGGTGGGGGGATCTTTGACCATCTGCCGCTGGCCGGCGAAGGGCATCCTGCCTTCGAAGATTTATTTGTCACTTCGCACGGTCGCTCAATCGCTGAAATCAGCAGATCCTATGGGGTTGCTTCAACGGAGGTGCGCGCGGAGCAATTTCCCGATGCTTTGCAGGCAGCACTTTCGAGTGGAGAGAGTCACGTCCTTGTCGTGCGGATTGAGCGTCGGGAATCACTCGCAGCTCATCGCGAAATCGGGACGTTGCTGTCGCAGGTGTCGGGATGGAACTGACAGCCGTTACCTCGGGCGAGGGTCCCCCTCTGGTTCTTCTGCACGGATTCACCGGAAATCATACCAGTTGGGACGAGTGGCTTCCTGAACTCTCGAAACGCTTCCGCGTATTCGCTCTGGATCTTCCCGGTCACGGAGATACGAAGTTCGACGGCCGGGATTCAGCGACAGGTTTACCTCACGTGGCAGCAGTCATCGATCGCTGGCTGGAGAAACAAGGCGTCGTCAAAGCAGATTTCATCGGATATTCCATGGGTGGCCGGACACTATTGCATCTGGCGGCGCTTTTCCCGCAGCGGATTTCTTCGATGATCATTCTCAGTGCCTCGCCAGGGATCGAGGATGCAGCCGAAAGGTCTCGTCGTGCGCATGCCGATGATGGATTGGCCGATCGTATCGAAAGTGAGGGGCTCGAGACCTTTGTGCGCGAGTGGATGGAGCAACCTCTTTTCGAAACGTTGACACTTGCCGAGCCACAGCGAGTTGCCGCCGAGAGATCCAGAAAACTCGCGGGAGACGGGCCATCTTTTGCGCAAGCCCTTCGACAGTTTACGCCCGGTCGGCAGCCATCCCTTTGGCCGGCGCTCGCGCGGATGGAGATGCGAAGTCTGATTCTCTCGGGTGCCCTCGACAAGAAATACGTCGACATCTCCAGCCAGATGGTCGCGGCGATGCCGAGGGCTGAGGGTGTGGTGATCGAGGGGGCCGGACACGCACTCTTGCTGGAAAATCCTGTCGCGACAGAAGCTGCGGTGGCGGCTTTTTACGCGGAACGGGAGACCCCATGAGTTCCGGATCGGGGATCTGGTGGGAGGCGGCGCGGCCCAGGACCTTGCCTGCGGCAGTCGCGCCGATTCTGGTGGGCATGGGCGCTGCCGTGGCAGAGGGCGCCCTCCGGCCCTTGGTCCTCGGTGCAATTTTATTGGCAGCGGTCGCGATTCAAATTGGTACGAATTTCGTAAACGACTGGGGCGATTTCCAGCGCGGTGCGGATGGTGCCGACCGTCAGGGTCCGCGGCGGGCGGTCTCGGCCGGCGATATTTCTCCTCGGACCATGTTGCGCGCGGGTCTGGGGGCTTTCGCACTCGCGGCTCTTGTCGGCCTTTATTTGATCGGGGTCGGGGGCTGGCCAATCGTCTGGATTGGTCTTTTGTCGATTCTCTCCGGGATCGCGTACACCGCAGGTCCACTCCCGCTCGCCTATATAGGCTTGGGGGACCTTTTCGTGTTTGTGTTTTTCGGTCCGGTAGCCGTGCTGGGAACGGAATGGCTGATGATCGATCAGCTAACGATTGCAGGTGCGGTGGGCTCGATCGCGGTAGGTGCTCTCGCAACGGCAATTCTGGTGGTCAATAATATTCGTGATGTGGACGGGGATAGGGAGGTCGGCAAGAAAACCTTGATCGTGCGTCGTGGAGTGATCTGGGGTCGGAAATTCTATCTTTTCCTGATAGTTGTCGCCTTTGCCTGTCCGCCACTCCTGGTCGTTTGCGGCGTGGCTTCCCCGGCTGTTTTGTTGAGCTGGCTGGCGATGCGGATGGCACGATCGCCGCTCGCTTTGGTTCGCCAGGACGGTGCCGGTCGCGCTTTGAATGGTGCCCTGGCAGAGACAGCACGCCTCCAGCTGGTCTTCTCGGCTCTTTTTGCGCTGGGGCTTCTCTTATGAACGTCCAGAAAATAATTCTGACGCCCTATGCAATTCCTCTTCATGAACCCCTGTCGACGGCCTCAAAGAAGATTCGCTCCCGCCGCGGGATGGTGGTCCAGATGCGCACGGAGAAGGGCTGGGGACTCGGGGATATGGCTCCCCATCCGGCCCTCGGCCGCGTGGGGTGGGAGGACTTTCGGCGTGAAGCTCAGTCGATAGCCGAAAGGCTATGCGGCTCGAGTCTGGGCAGTCTTGCTGCGGCAGATTGGTCAGGAATGGAGCCCGGTGCGGCGATGGGCCTCGAAATGGCCTTGTACGACGCCGCGGCGCGCGATGCAGGAGTTTCCCTTGCCCGATTCCTTGGAGCGCGCGGCTCGGGGCCCACGGCGTCGAGTGCTCTTCTGCGCGGAGATGCGCCCTTAGCGTCTGCGGCGGAACTTTTTGCAATGGGGTATCGTACAGCGAAGTTCAAGGCTCACCCGGACCCTCAGCAGACGCTTTCGGAAATTCACGCGATCCGCGAGGCGCTGCCGCAACTGGGGCTTCGACTCGATGTGAATGGGGCATGGTCGAGACAGACGGCCGTCGAATTCTGCGGCGGACTTCGGCAGAATTCGCTGGAGTGGATCGAGCAACCGGTGTGGCGCCAGGATTTGGTCGGGATGCGTGCGGTCCGGGAAAATGGTGTCCGCGTAGCCGCTGACGAGAGCGTCCGCACGGTAGAAGATGTAAGCCGCCTCGCCTCGGAGAAGTCCGCCGACGTGATCGTGATCAAGTTGATGCAGGTTGGAGGCATCGCTGCGGCGATGCGGGTGGCCGCGGAAGCCAAGCGACACGGTTTGCAGATTTGTCTCACCACAGGCTTGGATTCTTCGATAGCGACGTCGGCAGTCTTGCATTTGAGTGCGGTGCTCGAGCCCGAAACCGCCAATGGTTTTTCAACGCTCTCGCTGCTTGAGGGTGACCTGGTCGAACAGGCTCTTCACGAGGGGCCCTTGATGGACGTGCCGGCTGGTTTGGGCCTCGGCGTTTCGTTGGATGCGGAAAGCCCTTTTCTTCTACCGGACGAGATTCATCAAAGTGGTTGATTGGCTTTCTCGGCAGGCTGAGGAGCGCCCGCATCACGTAGCCCTGATCAACGACGAGGGCGGGCAAACGACGTTCCTCGAACTCGAGAACCGAGTAACCGATCACTGCCGTTCTCTGGCAGGAAGGTCGATTGTCCCGGGGATGACCCTCCTTTCGCTGCTGTCGCCCGGGACGGGGTTTGTAACGTTGCTCCATGCGGCGCGGCGGCTTGGCGCGATTCTCGCCATCGGAAATCCCAAATGGACGACTCGCGAAGTATGTCGAGCCGTGGCTCTTGCGGAGCCGGATCTCATTTTTGCGGAGGCTTCGACCGAGGCACTGGGTCAAGCCGCGGCAGCTGTGGCCAACCGTCCCCTTGTCCGGGTAAGCGGGGAAGCCGTCGATTTGTCGATCGATCCCTCGAAGCCTGTTTCGACACCACCAATTGATTTGGCTCGGCCCCTCACTCTGCTCTTCACGTCCGGCACCTCGGGCGAGTCAAAGGCGATCGTCCATGGTGCCGGAAACTATCTGGAGAGCACGTTGTCGAGCAGTCGAAGACTCGGATCGCGGGCCGAGGATATCTGGCTGGCATCGATGCCCCTGCATCATATTGGTGGTCTGTCCATCCTTCTACGCAGCATCATTTTGGGCACGACGATTTGTCTGCAAAAAGGGTTTGACGCCGAAAGAGTGGCCACGGCACTTTTGTCGGGCTCCATCACACAGGCGTCCGTAGTCCCGACAATGCTCGATCCGCTCATCGACGCGATTGCTGGGCGGACGGTTCCGGCGGCACTCCGGTTTGTCCTTGTGGGCGGAGCGCTCGCAACCGGGGATCTGCTGGAGCGTGCTCGGAAAGCCGGCTTGCCGGTAGCTCCGACATACGGCATGACCGAGACGACCTCGCAGGTCGCCACAGCGGTTCCGTCCGGGGCCCCCTTCCGCACGGGAGTGGTGGGTGAGGCTCTCGACGTCACCGAGATCCGTCTCGTGGACAAGGACCGCAGGCCTGTTCTCTCGGGTGTTGGCTCGATCGAGGTCCGTGGACCTACGGTGGCTTTGGGCCGCTTGACGAGGCCCGGAGCGCTGGAGAGCCTCGTGGACGATGATGGTTGGATGCCTACGATGGACGAAGGTCGTATGGAGGCATCGGGTGTTTTGGAACTGCTCGGCCGGACGGATGACGTGATCGTGACGGGTGGGGAGAATGTTTCTCCGTCCGAGGTGGAAGCGGTAATTCTCGCTCACCCGGGCGTGGCGGATGTAGGCGTGGTGGGGCGCCCCGATGAAAGATGGGGTACGGCTGTGACGGCCGTGGTCGTCCCTGTTTCGGGCCTGGAGCCGGTGCTGGAAGACCTACGCTCATTCGCCAGCGGGAGTCTGGCGCGCTACAAGCTGCCGCAAGCAGTCGAGTTCCGGCCAAAGCTGCCTCGAACCGCAAGCGGCAAACTGCAGAGGCACGAATTGAGATGAAGATTCATTCGAAATATCACTTTCGCTTGACCCGGGTGAAGTCGAATGGAACACGAACGGAACGGCATGGACGCACGGGTTAAGATCCTCGAATCCGCCAACCGCCTTTTTGCGCGGCATGGATACGAGAACACTTCGTTGGCGAGCGTTGCTCGCGAGGCAAAGGTCTCCAAGGCTCTGATTTTTTGGCACTTCGAAAATAAGGAATGTCTGTTTGACGAAGTCATCGCCGAAACGATTGCGCCTTATCATATCGAGGGCGGCGATATCGAGAATGTGAATACGCTCTCGCCCGACGATGCCCTCGAAGTCATTGCGGACCGCTACACAGCATTCGTACTGGAGCATATTGAGTCCGTGCGATTTTTTCTGAGCCTGTTTTTACGTGAAGAGAAAATGCCGGATGCTTTTTTTGCGCAGGTCCTGGAGCTCTACCGACACTTTCGGCGTTTGATCCGCGAGAATATCGAACGTGGTCAAAAGGAAGGCATCTTCGCACAGGAGCTTGATGCCGAAGTGCGAGCGAGTCTGATCCTTTCCACCTTGAACGGGATTCTCGTGCAGGGGCTCGTGACAACGGATGGATCGCCGCCGGCCGCGGGACTGGTGGTGGCGCTGCGCGAGACACTCATCGACCCGATGCGTGTCTCCTGAGAGCAGTGTTCTTTCAGGCCTGAGCGTTCGGATCAGGTGGGGTCTGCTGATCCCCGCTCCCTTTCCATTGGAGATAAAAGGACAGGCCCGTGTAGTAGATCGGGTAGAGCAGAGTGACGGCTGCAAGGCCGACGCGCCTTTCCGGAAGGGCGTCCACGACGACCAACCCGACGAGTCCCCAGAGGATACCCAAAATGACGGAAGTGGGTCGCATGAAAAGCGTGCGAGAGGGGTAGATGAATTTCAGTGGGGCGAAAACCAGAATGGCCAGTCCGAAGGTGACCATGGCAGAGATGGTTGGCGGGATGGCGAAGATATACAAATAGAACGTCAGGATGTTCCAGTAAGACGGGAACCCGGTGAAGAAATGGTCTTCGGTTTTCGCCGCGACGTGGCAGAAGCGGTAGGCGGAGGCGAGAACCGCGGCACTTGCCGCGAGAACACCGAAGGCCCCCTCGAGGATTCCGGTGGCAAGCATGAGATAGACCGGGACCATGACGAAGGTCATATAGTCGACGATATCGTCCAGCTTCGCTCCATCGAATACAGGCAGGACTTCCTTGACTCGAACCAGACGAGCCAGAGCGCCGTCCATCGCATCAATCACGACGGCGAGCGAGAGCCAGAAAAAAGCGACGCGGATATCGTTCTGCTGGATCGCGTACAGCGCTCCGAGAGTACATATCGTGCCGAACGCGGTAAAAAAGTGAACAGACCACGCGGCCAGATGGCGCATTGGTGTTTCCTGTGCCGGGCTTTTGGGCATCAGATCATCTCCGGGATGACAATTTTCGACAAGGTGGGTTCAAAAAGAATTTGCACCGAATTTCCGTCCGGGTCAGCTACGTAGCACGAGACGCTATCATCTCGGTGGGTGCGGGTTGCCTGAAGGATCTCGACGCCGGCCTCGCGTAGCGCCTTCTCCGCAGGGAGGACCTCCTCGGGTTGAGCCACCAGAATGCCCAGATGGTCCAGAGCGCCGGGTCGGGCAACTTCGTCGGCGAGATGCAGCGCGAGATTGTCACACCCGGAAGATAAATAGATATTTTCCGGATCTGGCTGCCAGACCACGGAAAATCCCAATAAATCTCGGTAAAAATGAAGTGAACCATCCAGGTCCATCACGTTCAGAGCGACGTGACGCAAGCCCAGATGCTTCACGGCTGGTTGCTGGTCCTTCATGCGCTCTTATCTTCTACATGATCGAGGCGCCTCCTGCGATGGCTCGCGCCTGCTAAGGCCGAACATGAAGGACTCGCCCATCCCCTGGCAGGACCATCCAGAGAGAGTCCTGTGGGGTCGTGACGATTGGAACCTCCCGGGGACGATCCGACTGGCTGGTCCCGACGGCCAGATTATCGATCAGGCGCACAAGGCTTCCGTCCGAGCGGCGTTCGGTGAGTGCCGCTCGGCCCTGTTCGATCACGAAGGTTCGACCATCCCGCGCCTGAGCGATGCCCACGGGCCGGGAGAGTTCACTACTCAAGGAAGAGAGGGCGGTGCCCTCGCGGAGCGCAATGATCCGACCACTCTCCGGTTCGGTGACCAGCAACCTTTCCCGGTCGGTCGTGAGCGCGAGCGGCGACAGCAAGGAGTAGGTGATCGGCCACCACAGGCCGTCGCTGGAAATTTTCAGAATCTGGCCGCTGCCGGTCTCGGCGACCGAAACTTCGCCCGTCCAGAGTCTCGCGAGACTGGTGGGCCAATCCAGTCCGCTGGAGAATTCCTCGACCCTTGGGTTGCTGAGGTCGAATCGATAGAGCCGGCCTTCTTCGGGCGATGAAATATAGGCAGCATTATCCCCGCCGATAATGATTCCGGAGGCGGAAGAGAACCCGGGCGTGATTCCCCTTGCAGCGACAAGCGACAGGTTTCCTTGATGCAATCGTTTTACGGAAAGTCCGTCGGCGATCAGGAGGGAGGTCCCCCATAATGTCGCGCCTTGAGGGACAAGAAGACCTCCCGGTACCAGCGCTTTGGGTTGCGCGTCGAAGGGGCGAAGCCGCTCGACAGATCCCCAAAGGGCATTTGTAACGAGCGTGGAATCACCGCAGGGGGCAAAGTCATTGATCCCCGGATCGAGTTGTTTCAGGAGTCTCGCGGGCGATTCGCGGTGCAGGGAATTCAATCCGAGGATCCGTCCAGTGCCACTCTCGATGATTCCCGGTTGGCCATCGTGCATCTCGCGGATGGCGACGGGTGAGCGGAGACCCTGGGTCAGTCGCACTCGCTGGCCGTTGGACGAGTCGATCCGCCAAACTTCGCCGACCTCGCGCAACGGCACCAGAAGTGCGCCCCGGGAAACGGCCGGAGTTCCCGGGCAACCGAGATCTTGTGCAATGATTCGAGGCTGCTTTTGCGCGGTCGAGATACGGGACACGGAGCCACGGAGGTCGCATTGGCTGAAATAAATCTCGTTTTGGTCAGCCACCAATCCTGAAAGGTCCGGCAGGTTGGAGGCTTCGACGGACCACCGGCCGTCGCGAGTCTTCTTCCATAATTCAGCCCCGTGCGCCGCTGTGACCCACAACGACCCGTCGGCATCAATCGCGAGGTGGGTGGGTCCCTCAAGCTTTTCGGGGAGGGCGATCGTGGATAGCGAGCCATCGGGGGTCAGTCGCCGGATACGGTTGACCGCGGCCTCGGCGATAAAAGCCTCACCGGCCCGACAGGCAATGCCATCTGCACCCCGGAGGGAAGAGGGCGGGAGTTCGGTTGTGAAAGACACGGCACCAAGAACCCGGGGTTCTTGTGACAACGTTTTTACACTCTGCGCCCGACTTCCTTCTCGCAAGGCTCGCTGCAGTGCCTCTCCTGAATCGAGCGAAGCGCAGGAGATCGACAGACAGAACCAAAGAGCCGACAGCCTCATATTCATGGTTTCTCCACGTGAACGAACGGCCAGAGCCACCATTGGTCCGGCTGGCGTGCGAGTATTTTTCGCAGCCAGATCCCGATGGATTCCGCGAGTTCCTCCTCGCGGGCCGCGGGAATCGGTTCTTCGTGCGCGACATGAATTTTTTGCCCACAGCTGTGTCCGAGAATCGGGACCAGGGGCACTTTGGTGAGAGCGGCCAATCGCAGAAGACCCGAGGCAATCCGGATGGGTTCTCCGAATAGATCGATCACGCGGGAGCGGCTTGTGGGCTGTGCCGGGACGTCGACCGAAGCAAAGATCGAACGCCCCTCGAGAAGTTCGGTGCGGGCCTGCAACGCTCCGGCACCGTCATCGGGAATAAAGGTCTCCCCCGTCAGTGTTTCCATCCACTCGACTTTACGGTGTCCCCAGCGCATCTTGCCGGGCGGGAGCGGGTTCGACTTGTCGAGAGGCCTCCCGATCAAGCGTACAGGAATCCCCAGAACCGAGCGCAGGTAGAGAAATGTGATCATGGGACTGCCCCAATGGAGAGTGATGTAGATACAGGGTCCGTCCACTGGTGAGAACGGTGGTGTCGCCTCCACAGCCTCGGCGATGGGTTGCCCCGACACCAGCAGCCGCGCGGAGTCCGCTTCTTCTCGTGCTTCCGAAGCCAGGCATTGTCGGTAGATCTGGCGGCTGTCGCGCGGGGCCAGGTCAAGCGCCCGGGAGATGCGGTTGATAGCGGTTCGGCTGCGTTCCCGTTGCAGGACCTCCTCCACGCGGGAAATCATATGGACGTAGGCGTTGGTTCCCCCCATGCTGCGCGCAGCCAGACTGTCGAGGAGTTGGTACCGAGCACGTTCCCATGGAGGCAGCAGGTTCATTGTCGGGGAGCACGCTCGATCATGCGCACGACATCGTTTACCGACAATGTGTCGGTGAGTGCTTCTCCGGGTAGCCGGATGTGGAAATCGCAATCGAGCGCGGTAGCGATTTCGACCAGCGACAAGGAGTCCAACTCGGCAAGGTCTCCAAGGATGCTCTCGGGCCGGACGCAGCTGGTCTCGACTCCGAGCGCGACTGCGATCGTGGCGCAAGCTTTTTCGACATCGATCATTTCAACTTCCGCTATCTAGCCGGAATCCGGCGCGATGTTCCAGCGCCGGTTGCGCGAGATGCGCTGGCCTCAGACGTCGAGGTCCGTGCTCAGGAATACCTCGTGAATGATCAGCTTGTTCGGACCCGAGAACATTCCTTCGGGGGCTCGGTTTTTGTGCGCTTCTGCGAAGGAGGGGCTTTTGGTCCAAGCGGTAAAGTCAGCGAAGCTTCGCCACCAGGTTTTTACCTCATAAAAGCCGGGCTCTTCGGTATTCTCGACCCATTCACCTGTGCCGTGGTCCAGTTTCATGGGTTTAGGACGGTGAACTTCATTACGGACAAAGCCCGGGGATTGGTCCACGAGGTGAACCCTTTTGCGAAAGCGATCTTCAAAATCGGCTTCGAAACCTTCGGAGACAGGGATGCGATTGGTCACGAGAATCATGCATGAACCTTAGCATCCTGTTTTTCCGTTTGCGCCGGGATCGATGGTGGTTCCTCAGGGGGGGACGTACTAAGGTCGGGTATGCCGCGGGTGCCCAAACTTTCCAAAAGTCGCTTTACCTACGGTTTGCAATGCCACAAACAGCTCTGGTGGCGTTGCTTTGATGCACGTTCCCCGGAATTGAAGCCGAGTCCGTCGCAACAGGCGATCTTCTCTCGAGGGCACCGTGTCGGAGATCTCGCGCAGGAGCATATCCCCGGAGGCTTCCGGATTCCTTACGACGGGCGCCAGAAGAAAAAAGCCGTCAAGGCAACAGAACAAGCTCTGGCTGCTGGCGAAAAAATTATCTACGAGGCAGCCTTCGAGCATGCCGATGTATTTGTAGCTGCGGATATCCTGATTCAGGAAGATGAGGGTTGGACGATGGTCGAGGTGAAATCCTCTACAAGCGTCAAGGATCAACATATTCCCGATGCCGCAGTGCAGACCTGGGTGGCGCAGGCCACGGGGATTCCGATCACGCAAGTCGATCTGATGCATTTGAACCGGAGCTGCCGCTTTCCCGACCTCTCAAACCTATTCTGCAGGACGGACATCACGGAACGAGTCGAGGCCTGCTTGCCCAGCGTTCCCGGCGAGCTGCAGGCGCAGAAGTCGATGCTGGATCTGCCGATACCCATCCGGGAGGCCGGCGCACATTGTCGGATTCCCTATGAATGCCCTTTTCTGCTGCGTTGCCAGGATCCCTTGCCGGACGGTCATGTATCGGAACTTCATGGGCTGGGGGCTCTAGGCGCACAAAAGTTTCTCGAACGCGGCCAGAACGCTCTTGTGGATGTGCAACCCAACCAGCTTTCCGGGAATCCGATCTGGTTGCGCCAGCGGGAGGCCGCTGCGACTGGCGAGGTTGTCTGCTCGAACCAACTGAGCGCGGTAGTTCCCTCCGAGGCAGGCCGCGTGGGCTATCTGGATTTTGAAACTCTGGCCCCGGCCGTGCCCGTCTGGGAGGGTTGTGGCCCTTACCAGAATGTCCCCGCGCAGTTCTCCCTTCATGTGCGGGAAGGCGGGGTCCTCGAGCATCACCAGTTTTTGGCCCCGGAGGGGGGCGACCCGCGACCCGCGGTGGCAGGTGCACTCGGGTCGGCGCTGGCGGGTTGTTCGGTTCTCTTTGTCTACGACGCGCGTTTTGAGAGACGTTGTTTGCGCCAGTTGGCCGCATATTCTCCTGATGGACCAGCGGAATTACTGGCGATGGCGGACCGGGTCGAGGATTTTCTGCCGCTGGTCCGCAACCATGTCTACCATCCCGACTTCCACGGCAGCTTCAGCCTGAAGGCGGTTCTACCTGCTCTGATCCCGGAGATGAATTATGGCGACCTTCGGGTCGCCGATGGACAGCTGGCGAGTGCCGAGCTCGAGACGCTTCTCCTGCGCCCCGAGACATGGCCGGAGTGGCGCCAGAAGCGAACGCGCAAGGAGCTTCTGGACTATTGCGCGCGAGATACGCTCGCTTTGGTACGCCTGCATGACTGGTTTCTGGCCCCGAGGTAGCCCTCTGGCCACAACCTGGCGGGTACTTGCGAAACTTGGGCGAAGTGCTTGTTTTAAAGGAGGGAGCGGGTTCTCCGCCCCATAACCCGCAAGCGATGATCAGGAGTAGGACAAATGAGTGTTTTGGTAGGCAAGTCAGCGCCCGATTTTGAATGTGCAGCCGTTCTCGGTGATGGAACGATCCAGGAGGATTTTCGTCTCTCGGAGGCCACCAAGGGAAAGTATGCCCTGCTGGTTTTCTATCCGTTGGATTTCACCTTCGTCTGTCCGTCCGAGCTGGTTGCTCTCGACAATCGAATCGAGCAATTCAAGGAGCGCAATGTTGAGGTGATCGGCATTTCGATCGACTCGCAGTTCACACATCATGCATGGCGCGAAACGGCTCCCGAAAATGGCGGGATCGGTCCTCTGAAGTACACATTGGCAGCGGACACCAAGCACGAGATCTGCCAAGCTTATGATGTCGAGTCTGCTGGCGGTGTCGCTTTCCGCGGGGCCTTCATCATCGACAAGGAATTCATGGTGCAATCGCAGATTGTCAATAACTTGCCCTTGGGTCGGAACATGGACGAACTCCTCCGACTCGTCGATGCGCTGCAGTTCCACGAGGAGCATGGTGAAGTTTGCCCGGCCGGTTGGCAAAAGGGCGATCAGGGAATGACCGCGAACGCCGATGGCGTTGCGTCCTACCTGAAAGACAACGCTGGCAAGCTCTGATGCAATCGAGTCGGAATCCGGAGCACCCGGGTTCCGACTCGATCTTTCTTTTCTGCGACAACCGAATTTCGTAGAGCCGAAGTCGTCATGATCGAAGACGAAAACGCAGACAGCCCCTTTCGATTATTTGCGTATGGCTCGCTTCTTTTTGAACCCGAATTCCCCGAAGACCTGATCGAGACAGCGACCGCCGAGCTTCCGGGATACCGTCGGGCCTTCAACAAGCTCAGTCTGCGGCGTGCGACGGCGTACGAAGAAAGTTTTGACGCCTTTGACCTCCCGGGCGGTCATTATCGACGCGACGGGAAAAATCTTTCGCTCGCGCTCGGCACCGAGGCTTCTCTCGGGCAGAGCATCGTTGGCGGCCTGCAGATCTACCCAGGCCGTATTTTGGGTAAATTGCAGCCCAGACTGGATCGCCGTGAGGGGTTTTCGGAAAAGCGGCCCTCCCGACAAAATGGCTATCTTCGCTCCAGCGTGGAATTGATGCGGCGTGCACAGGTGGTCCCCGCCATAACGTACCTCACCAACCCGGACGAGGCGTGCATCTGGACGATCGGGCCCGAAATCGATGTGATTTTGCGAGCCAAGATTCTGATCAACGCTACCCCGCGGGAAGTCTCGTCAGGTCTGGCTCGAGGCCTCGATTATCTTCAGAAGACTCGTCAGGAATTGGCCTCGATCGGGGCACGTGATGCCGCGCTCGAAGAACTCGCCGAAGCAGTACGCAGCTTCGATGGACCCTGGCGAGCGCGAGTAGCTGATCTATGAGGGAGAGCCGCCGGACGCTGCACTGCTCGTGGGTACATTCGCTCCGGTAGCCGGAGCGGCAGTGCCTGCCAAAGCTGCGGGAAGGAGCCAGATCGGCGACGACCACGCTCGTTCCTGCAGGAGCACTTCGACACCGGGGCGCGGTTCGGTCCCGGCCCGGAGGGCATCCCATGTCGACCAGCGACAGGTCGGATTCTCGAGCGCGCGAACATAGTAGAAGGCACGCTGCGTGGCATCAAAGTTCGGATCACGCCATGCTGCTCGCAACTCGCCCGCGCCCTTGTCCTGTGAATAAGCACAATCCTCGAGGTTGACCCGGGCCCCATTATCCGGGCATCGATGCGTTTGGGGGTCTGGGGTACCACCGTCGGAGCAAGCCACATCATAAACAAGCTCGGATGTTTCCCCGTTTTCGGTCCAGCCTTTCACGATTTGCAGGCGTTGCAGGGGGGCACTCAAGGCATCACGCACAGCCCAGGCGAGAAAAAGGGGTGAGCCGCTTGCCTCCGCCTGAAGATCACCGCCCATGGTCGCACCGCTGGCGTAGGCACGGCTGACCACAGCCGGATCCCCGAGCATCTCGGCGTCCCAATCGTAGCCGGCGAAGAGGCGCACCCGGATGCGTGGCCCGGAGGTCGCGAATGTTTCTTTCCGCCTGAAGGCGTCGAAGATGGCGTCTCGAGTATTCTCTTCAGCCCAGACCGCAGCCAGTCCTGAGGCACCGAAGGTGATCGACGGCGCATCGAAGTAGGTTTCGCCATCGATCTCGGCGACCATATCACCCGCAATCATTTTAGCACCAATGCCGGCCCACCATGGCAGGGGCACGGAGCCCCTGAGTTCGGGGGTGCTGTCCAGCAGTCCGATTTTGGCAAAATAATCGGCCTCATTATCGGGGATAGCTCCGGTGTGTGTGTCGCTGGCGCCGACAAAACCGAATTTGAAGGGGTTTGCCACACCCTTTTCTTCAAATACCAGACCGTTGCGAAGCGCCTCGCGGACGTAGCTGCCCTCAGGCTGGCTGTAGAGCGTAGTGCCGACACGAGTCTCCATCAACTCGAAGCTCGCCCATTCGTCAGACTCCGACAGGGAGGGGTGCGTCTCGGACGTGCCCTTGATCTGGGTGATCTCGACAAGAGGCTCATTGCGCACTCGTTTGGTTGTATAATCGTCATCCAGCGGGTCGCCGGCCCAGTCGACCAATTTGAACATCTGACCGTTGGAGCCGTTGGAGTTATGGGGGATCGCCAGGCTCTCGATTCCCTGAGCCCGCAAGCCGTCCATCCAATCCCATAGTCCCTCCGGATCGCGTGAGTGGAAGCGGGAAAAGGGCTCGGCAGGCAGGCGATTGGTATCGCGAAAGATTACATTTCGGTGCAGATTGCCGCTGTCGTCACTCGAGGAAGTATATTCGTAGGCGGCAAACGTCGTAAACGTCCCCGGGTTGTTAAAATCATCGGCTGATTCGACGATATCGAGCCATGCACTTTTGGCGACGCGGACGGCCTCCGACCGGTCAATCGATCCGTCGAGCATGCCATCGAGGGCGCCGGGGACAAACATGCCGAAAATCGTGAGGCGAGCAGGCACGCTCGTGATTCCACGATTGCCTTCGGTATTCAGATCATGCAGGGGCTCCGAGACCTCGTACTGGGAGAACGCGCTGGTTGTATCGGCGGCCTCTGCAGCCAGGCCAAGAAAGAGTGCATGGTCGGTGACCGCATAGAAGTCCAGCGGTTCGCGCAATTTCATATCGAAGCCGGCGGGATGTTTCAGCGTCTCACCCAGAGCGTAGCGGTAGGCGTCTCTGGGAGTGGCGAGGGTTCCGAAGGCGTAGGCATCGAAGGAATACGTCGTATGCACATGCAAGTCGCCGA
Source organism: Candidatus Binatia bacterium (assembly GCA_029248525.1). NCBI lineage: Bacteria > Candidatus Binatota > Binatia (SeqCode) > Binatia bacterium. The sequence continues at coordinate 96,024 of JAQWJE010000049.1, read as the reverse complement.
AGTATGCATTGCGGTCGGGGTTGGCCATTGGCCGAGTATCGATGAAGTCCTCATCGATCGCGAAAGCTCGATCAGGGTATTGGGCCCGGCTGGCCAATGGACTCATTTCGTTCAAATCAGAGGTTTGTTCACACCCCGCAAAAGCGACCAGGGCCAGCACGGCAAAGAGTAGTTTGGGTTCTTTTTTCATGAGGCTTCTTTCCTGCCATTGATCGGCATTTTAGGCTCGCATCTTGTTCTCGTCAGGGCCCGAGGCTCCAGAAGGATTTACATCGAACGCTGTTGGGGGGAAACCCGTCCGGACGTCTCTGCCGGTTACTGGTCGGAGGCTCGTCCAACGGGGTCAGTAGGGATGCTGTCCGGGTCGCGGTGCACGGTATCGGGAGAAAATGCCGGCAGGCAGATTGCAATATACTGCGCGCCTTCAGGCTCCGGCGTGCTGTAGCGGACCCATTCACCTGCTTCGGTAATGATGGCTTGTCCCGCCAGAACTTTCAGGGTTCCTGTTTCATGTTCCACATGAAGGGTACCGCTGAGAACCAGCGTGATCTCCTCAAACTCCGGGCGTTGGCCTGGTTCGAGCCAGCCTTCGGGCGACGTCATTCGTGCCAGACTTACGCCATGATGTCCGGAGTTGACGCGGCCGGCGAACTCCTCAATTTTTTTTGGTTTCGTTCCGGCCGCTTCGATGATGGAGGGAGAGGGAATCAATTTGGGCATGGCCGATCCTTAGCCTTTATGCCGGGCGTCTCCTAGGAGGTCGCTGCGCCGGTGTCTCCGGCAATCTTTTGGCCGACAGCACAGGTCCGACGGACCAGATCTTCCAGGGCCAGTTCTCCGACGCCCGCGATCGTTACGGCCACCCGATCCTGCCAGGGTTTTGTCCATAAGGCGGGGATTTCTCCCGGGCCGAGGCCCCAAAGTCCGCCTACGGTTGCGCCGTTACAATCAGTGTCCCAGCCAGCACTTACCGTGTCACCGATCGCTTGTGAAAAATCATCCTCTCCTTCGAGCAGCCCCAAAACGACGACCGCCAGGTTGTTGACGGTATGGACCGGGCTCAGATCGGCATATCTCTCACGAATTCTCGCCATGCCATCCTTCGTTCCATGCAGCGAAACGGCGAGGTCGACAGCGGCCAGACATGCGGACCCTTCGGGAATCTGTTTCCGCGCCTCCGCGACGGCCTCCGCAAAGCCATCACTCGCCGGGATCGCGGCACCCAGGGCAGCGATAAATGCCGCGCCGAAAACACCCTCGTCGCGATGGGAAAGTCGGGCATCGCGCGAGGCGAGGTCGGCTGCAAGTGCGGGCTCGCCGGGACATACCCATCCGTAGACATCGGCGCGTATTTGGGCACCGATCCAATCATTATATTCATTGTCAGAGCAGAGCTCGAGGTCGAAGTTCGGCGGTGCACCGAAGAGAAAGCCGGTCTCGGCCTCCTGAGCGAGAATATTATAAGCCGCTCGCTCCGCAGTGAAGGTAGCGCCCGCCGGGAGGTAACGTAGCCACGTGCGCGCCACGTGTGCCGTATTCAGGCCGCGGCCATGCTCTTCGAGCATCATCAGGGCGAGAACGGAATACGTAATATCGTCATCGGGCTCACTCCGGCAGAGATATTCGCGGCAGGATTTCCTCGCGATATCGACCAGCGTCCCCTCGATATGCGGGACATAGTCGCGCAGGGGTAGGGCTTTTGCCTGCTCGAGATACGATTGCAGCGAATCAAAGCCCTGCATCATCGATAGAGCTTCGATGGGTTTGCCCAGTTGGCAGCCCGAGATGCGACCCTGCCAGGCGCGACGGATTCGTGACGGTTCAATCATATTCATCGAGAAAGAAACTCCAGCACCGCATCACCCACGGCTTTTGGTTGCTCGGGGAGCATGGCATGTCCGGCGTTTGGCGCGGCATAGATCTCAGCCACGATTTCGTGGGAACCGCGTCTGGTGCGCACCTGCGATCTTTCCACCGCCCCCTCCTTTAACAGCGATGGCTGCGTATCGGCAGCAGCTGGTGTTGCTGCCGATACGAGGCCCGGAATCAGGAAATGAAATCCCGCAACTTTCATTGCCCTCGCCGTCTCCTGGAAATCTTTTTTGAAAAGACCAAAAATCGCCGCGGACCTATTCTTCCGGCGCTCCAGTCCGTCGGTCGCATGCCTCACCGATACAGCTGACCCGCGGGTCGACGTCTTTGCCTTCGGCCAGGTCCCCAAACCAGTCGACCAGGCGAATTCCATTTTCCTGCACGTTGTAGAAATTATCGCTGACAATGATGCAGTGCTGATCACCTGAGGCGATATAGGATTGGAAGTTTTCGGCCTGCTGGTGTGCGGATTCGATGTTGGCGGTCATGTCCTCGCTCCAGGCGGTCGCGCCGCCCTGACCACCCATGGCCGAGTAGAAAAACGTCTGGTTGTTGTCATATTTGGAGTTGTATTGGCCGACCTTGGCTTCGGGGAAGTAACTCCCGACCTGGCCATAAAAATAGGAAAGGTCGATCGATGTCAGGTCCACATTGTCCGGGTTCAATCCCGGGATGAACGCTGGAGACTGGGCAAAGGCATTCCACGACGGGAAGCTGTCCTTGAAAAAGCTGGACGTGATGACTCCGGCACCACAATCACCCACTTGGACGATTTCCGAGTTCTGATAGTGCTCCATCAGATAAGGGGCCCAGCCAATCGAACCATAGGCGCCGGCACTGCAGCCGGTGATGAAGATCCGTTCCGGTTTCTCGAAGTTTTCGTAAACCCAATCCATTACGGCCTGCGAGTTCACGGCACCTTTGTGGTGAACCTCAAACGCATCCTCGCCCTCGCCATAGGTCTCGACATTATTGCCCCAGTGAATATCTCCGGTGCAGTACGGGATAAATACGTGGTACCAATCCTTGAAGGGATTCTCCGGGTTGTCGCGATCATAGATTCCCTGCCGGCCCTCACGCAGGAGGGCCTCCGGGTTGACCTCGGGATTGAAAATCGCGTCGGCAACACTGCATGTCAGTTCGTCCCAGCAAGCGCCTCCACCCATGAAATCGATGACCACCTTGTTTACGGTGCCGCCACGAACGGCGTACGCATACTCGGTGCCGCGCGAACAGATGGTTTCGCCCCCGGGTCGAATGAGAGTCCATTCATCGGGAAGCTCGGGGGTCCGGGGTTCGGAACTCGAGCCACCGCAGGCGCCGGCGAGGATCGCGGCAAAAATCGCTAATACGGGAAACATTCGGGGGTCTTTCATGGGGAATCCTTTTCGAGGGGCAGTACCCCGCAATCGATTTGCGCGGTGCCGCCAGTAAAAGTTCAGTCTCAAAATTCAGGGTGCGACGACTTCGCCGCCAAAGTCGGATGCGTGCGCGGCAGCCATCACCTCGAGAAACCATCCCGGGAATTGACTGACGAATTTATTCACATCCCAGATATCGCTCCAGCGATAGATTTTTCCCGCGCGCATTTCATGAACCGTGGCGAAGCGGTTGACGGCAGTTTCGCCAGTCTTGAAGGTCCAGGTTTCGGTATGGTCCAGCATGGCCAGGTCGCCGTCGACAGCCAGATGGTGGATTTCGTGCTTATGATCGACCAAGTGGTCGAAGGCGATTCGCAGACGCCGCACCGTATTTTCGGGGCCAATTGCACCGGTATCCTCGGTCGGGACGTCTTCGTACTGGATTTCGGGGTCCAGACAATCTGTCAGGGTCTCCCAGTCTTGTGCGCTGAGCGCGGACCACATTCGGTGGATGGTTTCCAGATTGGCTTCTCGGGACATGAGTTTCTCTATCACGGCGACACCCGGTGTAAATTGCCCCGGGGGCAATCGCGTCGAAAAAAGCCTGCGAGGAGGTGCAGGGTGGCCAAGGCTGGGCTAAAATATACCCAGGTTCCATGTCATGGCCACAACTTCTCTCCAAGTTTCTGCCCCATCGCCCCTCGAGGATTTACTGATCCGTGCTGAATGGCCTCAAGCAGAAGCCGACCAGATTCGAGCTCTCGAGAAAAGGACGCGTCAGCATCCTCTTTTCGAGACTTTGAACACGACAACCCGACTGGCGGCTTTTGCCGAGATTCACGTTTTTGCGGTTTGGGACTTCATGGCTCTTCTCCATTCCGTGCGCTTGGGGATCTGCCCCGGAGAAACGCTCTGGCAACCGCCCGCGCACCCGAACTCTGCTCGTTTGCTGCACGAGATTCTCCTCGAGGAGGAGTGTGGCATTTCCTTGAACGGAGAGCCGCTCTCGCATTTCGAGTCCTATCTTCTGGCGATGCGCGGTATGGGCGCCTCGCCGCAGCCCGTTTTGGATTTTCTTGAAGATTTGCGAAAGGGCCGACCGACGCTTGAAGCGTTGGAGAATCATGCGGCGAAGCCGGCACGAGCTTTTGTCGAGACGACATTGGCGGTGACGGAAAGCGACCTGGCCGAACGCGTCGCCGTTTTGTGCGTGGGTCGCGAAAGATTGATCCCGGAAATGTTCCCGGTCCTCGAAGCTTCGATTCCAACGCTCTCCGATACGGGGGACCTCTCGGCGTTTCGGTTCTATCTCGAGCGGCATATCGAGGTTGATGGAGAGGCACATGGTCCGGCGACCGCGGATCTGGTCGGGATTCATGCACGGGGCAATGCGAAAGCAGCGCAGGCAGCCGTCGCTGCACTCGAGGCTCGGGTGGCGCTCTGGGATGGGATTCTCGAGGTATTGCTCGAAGGTTAGACGAGTTTCCCGGTCTTCCCCGACGCCTTCGGGCGCGCGACCTTGATCTGCTTTACAAGATTGGAAAAACGCCGCAGGGTTCTCCCATGCGATTGTGCGTGAGGCTGGCAAAAATCTGCTTTACCCTCCTGTTGCTTCTCGGTCTGATTCCGGGCTGTCAGAAAAGCATTGCGGTGGACGTGGAAAAGCCGACACCGGGGGAGTGGCTGACCTATGGCGGCAGTCTGGCGCGCAACTTTTCTCGCGCGGATGAAGCGATTCTGACCCGGGAGAATGTCGACCGTCTCGTTCCGCTCTGGCGCTTCACAACGGGTGCTGTCGTTACGGCATCGCCGATCGTCGCCTGGGTGGAGTTCCCCGACGGCACGCGCGTCAAGATGGTCTTCATCTCTTCGTGGGATGGAAACTTTTACGCCCTGCGTGCCGATAACGGATCTTTGGTCTGGAGCTATCGGTTCAAGCCGCACCCGGGCGCTTCCTTCCCCAACGCAGGATCGGCGGCCGTAGCGGATATCGATGGACGACGACGAGTTTTCGTGGCGGGCGGCATGACGATGTATGCTCTGGAGGCGGCAACCGGAGAGCTTCTTTGGGAGTTTGATGCAGGAACCGGCTGTACGGATTGCGGTTTTCTGGAGGAACGGAACGAGATCCTTTCCTCACCGGCAGTTTTTGAGGGGCTTGTCTATTTTGGAATGGACATCAATGACTTCGGGGACGGGAAGGGCGGATTCTATGCCGTCGACGCGCGTGACGGGACGCTGCGCTGGTACTTCGATGTTGTCACCGGCGCTCATTGCCGTCCCGATCCGAATGACGAGGTCCGTCGCTTTGATGGCTACCATTCCGCGAGCGCACTCGGTCTCGCCGACGACTTCCTCTCAACGCGCGAGGGCTGCGGGTTCGACAGGACCGGTGTTGCGTGTGGCAACGTCTGGTCGTCGGCGGCGATCGATCCGACGCGACGTCTTCTTTATGCCACGTCGAGCAACTGTGACACCGATTATGACCCCGAGACTTCGGACCCCGAACCCCCGATGCCACCCTATGATGAGGCCCTCTTTGCTCTGGACCTCGACACAGGAAAGCCTCGGTGGAAATGGCGCGCCTATGAAGTCGATAATGAGGATCTCGCGATTGGTGCGGTGCCGAATCTCTTTACCGCAGAGATTGAAGGGCAGAAGCGCGAGGTGGTTGGCTACGGTCAGAAAAATGGCTTCTACTATCTCCTCGATCGTGACGGAGAAAATGAGCTCACCGGGAAGATCGAGCCCTATTGGCAGACGCAAGTGGTTCCAGGTGGCGATATCGGAGGAATCATTGCGAGTTCGGCGGTGCTCGATGGACGTATTTATATCAGTACGGCGATCGGCACGGACCTGAGTTCGCCGCAGCTACCGGCCGCCTTTGCGGTGGATAGTTCCGATGGAGAGATTCTCTGGGCGAGCCCCGATTCGATGCCGAGTTATGCGCCAACCTCAGCCATTCCCGGCGTGATGATGGCGGGGTCGCTCGGCGGTTCCGTTTTCCTCTACGATGCGGAGACGGGCGAGGTTCTCAACCGGCTTCCGGTCAGCGGACCGGTTTCTTCGCCAGCGGTGGTTGCGGACGGCGTGCTTTTCGTCGGGTCGGGCACGGGTGCTCGTGGAGGATCTCCAGCGAGTATCGCTTTTTTGACTTCTCTTCTGCCGAACCCGATCTCCGCTTTTTGCCTGAGCGGAACGGAGGGTTGCCCCGAGGGTGGCGTCTGCGACGACGGCAATACCTGCACCGAAGACCTGCCCCGAGATGAAGGTATCTGTCGCCACCCCCGGAAGGCGAATGGGGTCGAATGTTCTGTTGGTGCTTTCGGTGGATTGTGTCAAGAAGGATTATGTCTGGTGGCGGAACGCATTTGTGAAGACGAGAACCAATGCACGGTCGATCGCGTGACCGCGTCCGGGTGTCGCTACGAAGTCCTTCCCGATGGCACGCCGTGTGTCATTCGAGATGATGCGGGGCAATGCCGTCGCAGCCAGTGCGAAAAGTTGGAGCCGATCACGGGCCTCGAGGAAGGGACGACTATCAAGAACCGCACTGGCGCGACTCAAGCGAATCCGACAGGAGCAACCACAGGAGAACGTTCATGAAGCAGAATCATTTTGGAATCCGATTCGCTGGCGTGGCAGGCCTTGTCGCGATCCTTGCCTGCGGATGTGGCGACAGCGAGGAGCGTCAGCCGATTGCTTTTGGCGCCGAGGGAAATCGGCTGCTGGCATACGAAACGCAGGAGCCATGGGCGGTCCAGACGGTGATTGAGCGATACTCGGAGGATCCCGGTGGCTGGGACATCAACGGACAGATTTGTTTCAAGCCGGATGGCTCGGGGCGGTTTATTGCCGGGGAGGATACGGGACAGCCGACACCGCCTGCCGGGTATGGATTCTTTCAGCTCGCCGGAAGACGGGTTGGGGAGCTCTCGGCGACTCGCGTCGGAAAGCTGACACCGACCTATCAGGAATCGCGGAGCCAACCCGAACCCTATGGTTGCGGTTTTCTGAAAGACGGTCGGCTTCTGACCACGGATGTGGGGAATCAGTCCTCGGGGCCCCCGACTGGCCAGTTGATCATCTGGTTTCCGCCTTTTGACGGAGATTCGGTGAGCTATTGCAAGCTTGATATCGGCATTGGCACCGCGGGCGGCATCTTTGTGGATGATCAGGACCGCGCCTATGTCGCCAGTGCGAGGGAAACGGCAGGTGTCTTTCGTTTTGACCCGCCCTATCCGACATCGAATCAAGCCTCGGGTGGATGCGGCCGGCTGGATGCGACCGGAGCGCCATTGGCCGATCGCGTCCAGCGAGAGAACTTTATCGTGGCGAACCCGAACTCGCCGACTCCGAACGCGGTCGCGCCATCGGCCAGGGATTCCCTCTACATCTCAAGTGTCTTTAATGGGGTGATCGCAGAATACGATTTCTCTGGCGATTTTATTCGACGGATTCTGGAGCCCCCTGCGGGGGAGACTCTTGGCTCGGTACCATTTAGTACAGGCACACCGATGGGAATTGCTGTCGATCGCTCGGGTCGACTCTTCTATGCGGACCTCGGAATTCGGGTCAGCGAAACCGGGATCGGTCCGGGCCGCCTCGCTGGGAGCTACCGTGTGATTGAATTCATCGATGGGAAACCGCAGGCACCCAGAACGCTTGCCTCGGGATTGGCATTTCCGGATGGAGCGGGGGTCATGGAGTGATGCGATTCATATAAGGCCTTGCATGAAGCCAGGCGACCGACGTGGCGAGGACAAGAAGGATACCCACCCCGAGCAATGTTGCGTGGAAACCGGACCGATCGATGCTGGCGCCCACCAATGGGCCCAGAACGAAAAAGCTGAGACGGAAAAGAAGGCTTCTCAGCGAAAGAAAAGCCGCTCGATCGTCTGACGGAATCATCCGTTGCTCGACGTGGTGAAGAGCCGGCGCGACCAGCCCGCGAATGGCGGTCAGAAAGAAGTAGAAGACGAAGCCCCACCAGGCATGAACGAGAGAGAGACCGGCGTAGCCGACAGCAGCAAGAGCGACGCCGACAAGCGCGAGCCGTTGCGTGCCGAGAAATTTATCGGCCTTGGTACTCGTGAGCGCGGTCAGGGCGACAGTGTAGTTCGCCACCGCCCACAGCACGCCGATCCAGGCCGCCGGCACACCGGCAGCTTCTGCGTAGAGCGGGATGATCCAGACCGGAATAAAGGAGCACAAGCCAAGCACGATAATCAGAAAAATGATTGCCCGGAGCCCCCGGTTTTCAATGAGGGCCTCTCGGGTGATCTTGCGGATTCGTTCACCGTGTTCGGCTCGGGGCTGTGCGCTGCGAGCAGGTTCGGTCAGAGAGAACGCTACGCCGAAAGCGGCGATCCAAACCGGAATCTGCAAGAGAAAAGGCAGCGTCGGGGATAGCGTATAGAGGACGCCCGCCGCGAGAGCTGCTGTACCCTCCGCACCCTGACCGGCAAAACGGATGCGCCCCATCCACTTTGTGAATGCGGACTCCTGCCGCATGGCGATCAGAGATTCATAGAGCAGGGCGGAGTCACAACCTGAAATCAGTGCCATTGCGAGACCGAGGATAAGTTCGGCCACAAGGATCCCCGTGAAGTCGCTTGCCAAGAGATAAGCCGACCAGCCTGAAACTCCGAGTCCCGCAGCGACCATCAGGGTGCGCCGATAACCAATCCGATCCGCGATATAGCCGGAAGGAAATTCGGCGAGGACCATAGCGAGACCAAAAATACCCTGGAGGAGCAGGATCGCGCTCATATCCAGTCCCAATTCCCGGTTCTGGTAGAGGGTGATGATCGCGACCGGAAACAGAGTCATCTGCAAGGCGTTGAAACCGGCGAGACGCGGCAGATTTCCCGACAGGTCGGTTGCAGTGGTGCTCATGGGGGGGAGCATTGTCAGCAAAGATGGTGGGAAGCTAGCCGGCGGGTGGCCGAAGCACTTCGAGATTGTATAGTCAGGACGAGATTATGACGATCGGTTACGGACTTATTGGCACGGGCATGATGGGAATCGAGCACGCAATGAACCTTGCGGTGATCGACGGAGTCGAGATTGTCGCGGCGTCCGACCCGCATCCAGAACCCCGGGAGTGGATTCGCCCGGTACTGCCGCCCGAGACGCCTGTCTTTTCCGATACCGAGGAATTGCTCGCCCGTGCCGATGTTGAGGTGGCGGTGATCGCATCCCCGAACTTCACGCACCGTGAGGTGCTGGAAAAGGTGCTGGCTTCGGGCAAGCACGTTCTCGTCGAAAAGCCCATGTGCACGACTTTGGAAGACGCGGTCTGGGCGCATGAGATGGCGAAACGCTATGCGGGTCTTTTCTGGGTGGGTCTCGAATATCGCTATATGGCTCCGATCCAGCGACTGGAAGCCGAATTGCGTGGCGGCACGGCCGGTCAGACTCGCATGATTTCGATCCGGGAGCACCGCTTCCCCTTCCTTCCCAAGGTAAAGGACTGGAATCGGTTCAATCGGAATTCGGGCGGCACCTTTGTCGAGAAATGCTGTCATTTTTTTGATCTGATGCGACTTTTGGCTCGGAGCGAGCCAAGGCGGATTTATTGTTCGGCAGCGCAGGATGTGAATCATCTCGACGAATCTTACGACGGTGAAATACCGGATATTCTGGATAACGGTTTCGTGATTGTGGATTTTGCGAACGGGATCCGCGGGATGCTGGATCTGTGCATGTTCGCCGAGGGGTCGCGGGAGGAGCAGGAAGTTTCTGTGGTGGGCGATCGCGGAAAGTTGGAGGCTCTGATTCCGAGCTCCCGATTTATACTGGGCAAGAGATCGCCAGTTTCTGTTGCGGAAGAAGTGATTGAGGTTGATGAAACTATTCTCAAGGCAGGCTTTCATCACGGCTCGACCTATTTCGAACACCAGGCCTTTTTGGAGGCCCTGCGGCACGGCCAACCGCCGGAGGTTTCGTCCTGGGACGGATTGATGTCGGTGGTGATGGGGCTTGCCGCACAGGATTCTGCGGAACAAGGCCGAGCGGTCGAGATCTCCGAGTACGACCTGCCCGAGCGGGACTGATCATCCGGCAGCGAGCGCTGCCAGAATCCGGCGTTTCCCTGCAAAAGGTTTGCGGCCATGCATCACCCGATCGTTATTGACCAGGCAGACGTCGCCGGGTTTCCACATCAGGTCGAAGGTGAGTTCCTCCGCTATCGCGCTGGCGGTCGCGACGCCATTGTCGGGCAAGGGGGTTCCATCGCCGAAGGTAATCGCGCGCGAAGGATCATTGCGCGTATCCTTCCACCCCTGTGTTGCTGCGATCAACTGGTTGAAAAAGCTTCGACGCCCATCTGGTAGAACCTTTACGGCGGGAAGCACGGGCGTGGTGGCGCGCAGGGCATCGCCATCGAGCCATTCCCATACGTAGCCAAGCTCCTCGAGACGCCTTTCTGCCTCTTCCCGGGTCTCGGCTGCGAAGGTGCTTCGCCAGCTGCGGCCCATGCTCGAGCCGGGGTCAGCAACACCCGCCATCACGTTGGTGTAGCGCAGCCCCTTGTTTTCGCAGTCAGTCGCAAATAGGGAGTCGCGTTCGCAAAGATGTTCCCACAGGATATCGGATCGACATAAGGGCGTAGCGCCACCCTCGGTCGCCGCGAATTCACAGAAGAAGAACAAGGCACTCGGGGGCCGTGGTGTCTGCGCCATTTCGTGGTGAAGAAAGATCGACAGGTGCGCGGGGGCCTCGTTGGCGGAAAAGACCCTGTCGGTAAATGAGATCCGATGGGCATTCGAGAGCGAATCCGCGTAGGGAAACGCGGGCAGCCCCAGGGCACCGACAAAGGTATCGAAGGTTTCGGCATCGATGATGGGCAGTCCTCGCACGAGAACGGCACCATCGCGGGCCATGAACTCGAGCAGGGCCTCGCGATAGGTCACCACCCAGTCTCCAATTTCGGGCGCGCTTTCTGCTCGAACACCTGGAGGGAAAAGTCGGCCGCCGAAATCTCTGGCGTGAGGGATTTCAATTGATTCCATAGTCGCTCGTAAAAGTCTTTCCCGCATGATCTGTCGGAAGGGGTTTCGCCGATCAGTCCTGTTTTGGATCTTTGGCCTTCTCGTGCTTGGCGCCCTGTTCGGCAGCCGCAGCTGCCTCTTCGACGCCGCCGCTCTCACCCGGATTCTCGATACTCTCGAGATACGCGGAAGGAGCTTCGATTCCTTGCGCAGGGGCGTCGTTTTCCGCCCGCACCGAGGAAGGGATGGCAAAACAGACGATCCCGGTGGCGAGCAACGCAATTGCCGGCAGACGATCTTTCATGGAGTCGAGATTAACATGCCGGGCCCGGAAACCGAGAGAAAGGAGACGGACAACGGTTGTCCTTGGCGACCGCTAGGATCTATCTCAAAGGGAGAGAGATCTATCATGCGTATAGCAATTATTATCGGATTGATTGGTGTGGCTTTGGTGGTCAGTGCAGGCGAACCTCAGGGTGGTGAGGAAGGCGGGCCGCGGCTGGAAGCAAAAATTTGTTCGCCCTCGTGGCGCATGTCCGTGGAGCGTCGGCTGGTGTCCCTCGAGGACCAGGCCGATATGCTCGAAGACGAGATCGACGAAATCCGCTACTGAAAGGCCTTGCCCCTGTGGTCCGGTTACGACAGGATCGCGTCCCATGCGCGGCATTGTGTATCACGGAGCAGGAGACATGCGGGTCGAGTCGGTACCCGATCCCAAGCCACAGGACGCTCGCAGTGCGATCGTGCGGGTCGAGGCAACGGCAATCTGTGGATCGGATCTGCATCTATACCATGGCCTGATGATGACCGATGGGCCGTTTACAGTCGGCCATGAGTTCATCGGTGAGGTGGTCGAGGTTGGCTCCGAGGTGAGGAACTTCAAGAGCGGCGACCGCGTCATCGTCGCCGGCGTCATTGGTTGCGGCGACTGCGATAGTTGCCGCCGCGGTGAAGTGGTCCGGTGCCTGAACCATATGAACCGCGTTTTTGGCGTCATGCCGGATCTACCCGGCGGTCAGGCTGAAGCGGTCGCTGTGCCCGGGGCGGATTATTCCATGACGCTGATGCCCGATGGGATCTCCGAGGAGCAGGCGGTCCTTCTCACCGATATTTTGCCGACGGGATTTTTCGGGGCGAAATCGGCACGGATTAACCCCGGTGACACCGTAGCCATCCTGGGTGCCGGCCCGGTTGGCATTCAGGCGCTTATTTGTGCGCAACTCTACGGACCGTCGCGCATTATCGTCGTGGACCCTGTGCCCGAGAGGCGAGCGCTTGCGGTATCGCTGGGTGCCGAGGCCGTGACGCCGGACAATGCACTGATGCACGTGATCGAAGCGACCGGTGGGCAAGGGGCGGATGCCGTGATCGAAGCGGTTGGCGCTCAGGAGACGATCCACTCCGGCATGATGCTCGCGCGCCCCGGAGCGGTGCTGGCGGTGATCGGTGTGAATCTGGAAATGGATTTTCCCTTGCCGATGCCATTGGCGGTGACCAAGGATCTGACCATGGCGTTCGGCGTGGTCCCGGTGCCGGAATTCTGGCCGGCGTTGATTCCGCTTCTGCAATCCGGGCGGATTCGGCCGGAAGCGGTCTTCAGCCATCGGTTGGGCTTGAGCGAGGGGGCCGAAGCCTATCGCCGCTTTGACAAGCGGGAAGATGGTTTCATGAAGGTGCTTCTGGACCCGACGAGCTGAGGCCGCTCAGCTCCCCCAAGGTATCGACGTCCAGGTCTTCCAGAGAGGCCAGCCAACCCGTGGCGCCGGCACCCAGCAGGTCGTCTCGGGAGGCCGTCGCCTCGCCAACGGCAATACACTTCATGCCGGCGCCGGTGGCGCTTTGGACGCCCGCTACAGAATCCTCGATGGCGATGCATTGATCTGCCGCGTAGCCCAGGCGACGGGCACAGAGGCGGTAGACAGCTGGATCCGGCTTGCCGCAGTCCACCTCGGATGCCGAGGCAATGGCAGAAAAAGCATCTTCCAGATCCAGCCGCTCCAGAACCGCCTCAATCAGGGAGAAGTCCGATGAGGTCGCCAAGCCAAGCGGAATTCTCTGACGGCGCACGATTGCGATGGCCGTGGCCACACCGGGAAGAGGCGCCCCGGAAGAGCGCGCCCAGTCGGCCATCTTGCCGGTGATCTCGGCACTGATCTCGGCAGCGTCTCCTCTGAAGGGGTAGCGCTCGCGCCAGTACTCCACGCAAGCATCCATGCGCAGCCCGGTGGTCTGCCGGGTCATGGCTTCGGTCAGGGGCACGCCAAGTTCTCTGAAGATCTCGACCTCGGCGATTTTCCAGTTCGGCTCGGAGTCGATCAGCACGCCGTCCATATCGAAGATGATGGCGATTCCGGATTCGGCGTTTTTCGCGGCCTTCATCCGGCAAGCGTTACCCATGCACCGAAATGAACACAACGAGCACGGCCAGCATGAGGACTGAGGGATAGAAGGTCAATGCAAAGCCGAAGGCGCGGCCCGGAGCACCTTTTTCATATCCGGCAAAGAAAAAGATTCTTCCGATCCCGAAGGCGATGGCAGCCACGAAAGGTACTGACAGCCATTGTGGTGGCATCCAGACAGACCAGCAAAGGTAAATTCCCCCGGCGAGGACGGCCTGCTCAAGTGTGTTCTGCAGCAGGGATTGCAGGATCCGCGCTCGGGCCGACCCCGCCCCACCGGCGGCACCGTCCATGTCTGCCGGTGTCAGAAAGCGATGCTTTGCGAGACGCCCGATCGTAATCGCGAGCGAGACGATCAGGACCATGCACGACCCGGCGGCCAGACGCAGGCGGCTTTCCAGATCGAGATTCGCGGTCAGTTCGAGCGGGTTCCACGCCATGCTGGCAGCGACCAGAGTGATGCCCACGCCCAATGCGGCCAACATTCCTGCCAGAACACCGCGTTGTTTCGTTGTCATTCCCACCCGGATGGATCCCCTCGGAGAGCGCTCTCATGTTTTGCCCCCCAGTGCTACTGCTGTCGGGCCCAATCGATCCAGTCCAGATTGAAGTCTCCGTCGTCGATATCGATGCGCAGAAGATGGTCGCCGGCCATCAGGTCGATGCCTTCCAGGCGAAGTTCCTGCCAGCTCTGCCAGTTCCCGGTCGGTGCAATGGCCACCGGGTCGGTCAGGGAATCGCCCCCCAGCGATAGGCGCAGCACCGATCCATTTCCCTCCGAGGCGACCCGGAGCGTGAGGTCATAACGACCGGATTCCAGAATCCGAATCGAGTAGGTCAGCCATTCTCCGTCCCGCGTCCACCCCAGGTTGATTCCCCCGTCGGCAGTCGGCTCCAGATCTACGCCGTCCTCGCGATAGGCACCCCCTTCATTCCGGCCGTCGCGGTCGAGATAGGCGCTCCCCGGGCAACCCGCATCATAATCCTCTGCTTCGAGTCGGCCGGGGATCTGCATGCGTTCACCCGAAAAAGGTTTCGGATCGTCGCAGATGGCGGCACCCGCATAGTCCGGACGGAACCGGAAAGACGAAGAGTCGTCGATTTCATAAGCCTCGGTCCAGGGGGAGTAGGTGGTGGCCTCGACGTCGCCATCCGCATGGAATTTGTAGGTTCGCAGCAAGGCCTGCGAGGGGTTGTCGCATTGATAATCGGTGAGGACGGAATATACGACACCACCCAGCGCGTTCTCGAGAGGCAGGAAGCGCTCGCGGGCACATTCATGACCGGACACAATCAGGAAGACATTCGCGTGGTTCTGGAGCACTTCGTTCCAGAGCAGCCAGTTGCCGGGAAACTCATGGGTTGAGACGATCACGCGCTTGTCGGGATGTGCGCCGAGGACTTGATTGGCCCACGCGCGCACGTCGGCAAGAGGATCCCATTGCAGGTGCAGCACAAGGTAGGTGTGCGGTCCGGCGGTAAACGTCTGATAGCTGTTGGTGTTCTTGTTGGACGGATACGACCCGCCGTACCAGGCCTCTTCCTCGTAACGCCAACGAGGAAAGTATTCATTGAAGAGGTTATCGCGGCGGCCCCAGACGCGATCATCCGCATCGTGATTGCCGAAGGTCAGGCCATAAGGGACGACGCCATCGAGTTGGGAAAGCGCCCGGTCGGCAATCTCCCACTGGGTTCTGCTGGGACCCCAGTCGACGATATCCCCGAGGTGGGAGACGAATTTGATATTGTCCGCCGCGACCCGTGACGCGATCCATTCCGTCTGCCGGTCGAATTGCTCCGGTACGGCCTGATTGGTTCGACTCGTCATATATTGCGTGTCGGGCAACACGACGTAGGTAAATGGCTCAGGATGGACCTCGGGTACCACTCGCTCGTAAGCGCGCACATAATCAATCAGCATTCTTTGCGGGAAAGTGGTTGTACCGTCGGGGTAGCCCGGCCACTGCCCGCCAACCGCGATATTGAGAATGAGAAAGAAGGGGTGATCGAAAACCCAATCTTCCGGGTTGGGCAGATCCCCGGGAGTGAGAGTGTGCACGAGGTTGTCATCCACGAACCAGCGGATTTCGCCAGGCGACCAGTCGATACGAAAGACGTGAAAGTCATCGGCGAAGGCCTCACCGGATGGCAGTTCGAAAGATCCTGTGAGGCCCGCGCCTCCGGAATAGCCCGGACCGTGGATGGTGCCGTAGACGGTTCCCGGCTCCCGACCGATATTCTCCATGATGTCGATCTCGCCGGTAGCGGGCCAGCCGACTTCGCGGAAGTCGTTGCCGAGCGTCCAGAAGGCCGGCCAGATCCCTTGTCCGTAGGGCAACCGCAAGCGTGCCTCGAATCGCCCGTACATCTGATCGAATAACCCCTCGGTCGTCAGGCGTGCAGATGAATAGAGACAACTGCCATACCAACAACTTGAAGAGGGCACAGTTTCTTCGCGAGCCGTGATCACGAGATGTCCGTCACCATCGTGCGCCGCATTGCGGGTGCTGTCGGTGTAGAACTGATGTTCCTGATTGCCCCAGCCCCAGCCACCGACTTCCGCACGCCATCGTGCGGCATCGGGTGGACTGCCAGCGGCTTGCGAGAACTCATCCGACCAGCGCAGGACCCAGTCTGGATCGCTTGCCGGAGGATCGTTCGGTGGGGGCGTCGGGGATGGCACCACGGTCGGCGTCGGCTGAGCGGTCGGCAGAGGTGTCGCTTCGGGACGAGGTGTCGCTTCGGGACGAGGTGTCTGTCCGGGCGTCGGGTCGGGTTGGGGGGTATGCTGCGGCGTCGGCTGAGGAGTGGGCGGCGCTCCAGTTGGCACCAGCGCCTCTCCGATCACCGCGAAGGTGGTGTCCGCGCTTGTCAGGTTCCCTGCTGCATCTCGCGCCTCGATGATCAGGCGAAAACTGCCGGGGGCTTGCGGGGCATGCGTCCATCGCCAATGGCCATCTGCATCGACGACCGCGGCAGGATGCATTTCGCGATCGCCCCAAGTTTGATCTGGGCGCCACCAAAGACCGGTTTCGATGTGCTGCAGGGCTCCCTGAATACTGGTGACAGCCTGGTCGTCAGCGACATAGCCCCAGAAATTACTTTCGATCCCGGTGCGCATGACGACATCCGGCGTTGGCCATTGCAGTGATAATTCCGGTGGTTCCGTGTCGGGCGTTTCGGGAACCGGCCAGGAGCCGCAAAGACCGCTGGGGTCCGGCTCATCTTGCGCATGCGCCTGACCGCTCCCCGCGCTGCTGGCCAATATGATCACGACAACCAACGCCGCTCCAACCCTTCCCGATGCTCTTTGCATAAGCCCCCCCAGGACAACCATCCGATACCGAATCCGTTCTATCGACGTGAAAATAATCGGACGATTCACCGGGAAACTTCATGCCTTTGGGTTGCTGCAGCGCGCGATGGTGCGGCTGCTGCTGCGGTTCCTCAGGGGCCTGAGGGGGCGGACGCGGGGTCGGCTCAATGGTACCCGGATGCCTGCAGACGGAACATTCGCGCGTAGGTTGCATCGTTGGCCATGAGTTCCTCGTGCGTTCCGAGTTCGGTCAGCACCCCGCGTTCGAGGACGGCGATTCGATCGGCGAAGCTCACGTTGGCAAACCGGTTCGTGATCAGGATGGTTGTTCGGTTGGCCGTCAGGGTGCGGAAGCGTGCGAAGATCTCTGCCTCAGCTTCGGCATCGAGTGCCGCGGTGGGTTCGTCGAGAATCAACAGAGGTGCAGGACGCATGAAGGCACGCGCAAGAGCCAGGCGCTGCCATTGACCGGTCGAAAGCTCTTCTCCGCCAAACCACCGTCCGAGGATTTGGGCATATCCGTCCGGTAGAGCCTCGAGCGTTTCTGCGATGCCCCCCTCATGGGCGGCCTTGCGAATGGCATCTTCGTCGCCCATGGCCGGAAGCCATCCGACGCCGATATTGTCGGCCGCGCTGAAATGGAAGCGAACAAAATCCTGAAAGATGATACCCATTCGTGAGCGCAGGCCGGCGGGACCTAACTGCTCGATCGGTGTGCCTCCGACGCGTATTTCGCCCGAGTTGGCGCGATAGAGGCCGGCCAGAAGTTTCACGAAAGTCGTTTTTCCCGCGCCGTTGGGGCCCACCAGCGCAAGCGTTTCGCCCGGCGCGATCTTCAGGTCCAAGTTCTGTATCGAGTCTCTCGGTATGCCCGGGTAGCCGAAGCGAACCTGAGAGAACTCCACAGAGATGCCTTCGGCGGCGGAGATCGAGTCCGTCAGCGACGGAATTTCTTCGTGAGGCTCGTCTTCGGGTGTCTCCAGATACTCGAAGAGATTGGTCATGAAGAGGTTGTTTTCGTAGAGGCGGGCAAGGGAGAGCAGTCCGTCCTGAAAAGATTTCTGTCCTTGACGAAAGGCGGTCAGGTAGAGAGTCAAGGAGCCAACCGAAACGATGCCGCGAGCAGCGTCGATCACCACCCAGGCGTAACATCCATAGACAGCACAGGAGGCGACAATGCCGAGCGCGATTGCCGCCGTGCCGCGCCGCCGCTCGAGGCCGGCGTCTTCGCGGTGAAAGCGTTGAAAAGTTTTTCTGTATCGATCCAGCAGCATTGAGCTCAAGGAAAAAAGTTTTACTTCCTTGGCGCTCTCGGTTCGCGAGATCAGAGATTCCAGATACTGCGCCCGCCGCTTCTCGAACATGCGCGATCGATTCAGGCGAAAGGCTTCACGCCCGAAGCGCGCCTCCGCGACAAAGGGTGGTATCGCCGAGCCCAGAAGAATGATCACGGCCCAGGGACTCCAGGAGAGGAGGACAACCAGATAGCCCGACAAGGTGAGGGAGGATCGAAGGAAGCGGAGAATCTGGCGGACCACATCCAGCGGCCGGGAACTCGCTTCTCGTCGGGCCTGCGACAAGCGGTCGTGAAAATCGGGATCCTCGAAGTTGTGGTAGCCAACGTGAATGGCCTTCTCGAGAATGGCGGTATTGACGCCAAGAGAGAGGGCCGAACGGAGTTGGACTTCCGCGACCTGATTGAGCTGCGTGACTCCCGAGCGGCCAATTACCAGGAGCGCCTCGACCGCGACCCAGAAAAGCGCCCCCGATATATCGGGGGCGCTGCCCGTAGCGGAGGCAACGACGGCATCGATCAGCTCCTTGCCGACCCAAGCGATTCCAACGGGAAGCAGGCCCTCGATGAAGGCGAGAAAGATCAGTAATAGCGCCAGCCTCGAGTCCGCACGGAAGAGCAATTGCAAGGCACCGCGGGCATTTCTCAGCAAAAGGAGAAGCCCCTCGCGCTTGCCTTGGGGGGCCTCGGAGCCCGTCCGGGGTGCGCTGGGGTCAGCCATGACCTCTTTGAGAACATGCCCGACCGGGACAGGCAATCCCGCCTCCATCTCCGAAAGTCGGCGGACCGGAGCGTTTGGGGGGTGGTCTGATGGCGCCGAGTGGGATAGAGAGGAAGAGAAGAATTGAGGATATCCATGAAAATGCTTCGAAAAATTGCTGCGGCCGTAATGGTTGTCATGCTTCTGGCGGCTCCCGCGAGAGCTGTGGACGATTATGATGATTCACAGTCCAACCCTTTTCGGATCATTGCCTATGTTCTGCATCCGATCGGTTACGCAGTCGAATGGCTCTTCACTCGACCGTTTTATCGGCTGGTTTCGCAAGACGATCTGGAGCCGATTTTTGGTCATGTCCCGCATGAAGGGTTCGATTACGAGAGCTACTCCGAAGGTCTTTCCACTGGCGTGGCCATCGGCGGCAACTCCGACACGATCGCCGAGCGTTCGCACCGCTGATCCTCAGCCCTGAGGCGGGCCATTACCCGTGCCACTACCCGTGCCAAGGCCCCTCTTGCCCCATGATTTGCAGGGGCGCGTAGCGGGCAATCAGCTTCTTGATTCCATAACGCTCGAATTGGATGGTCAGCTTGGTGGCCCCACCGGTGCCTTCCTTGCGTCGCACTACGCCGGCACCAAATTTGGGGTGATTGACCACGGTCCCCACGCGCAGCGGGGTCGCTGAGACGTCCTCGCTGAATTCCTGGCCGACACTGTAGTCGATCCGAGGCTCGTCCGTGTCCAATTCCTCGGAACTGTGTTCTCCGAGCTCGATCAGTCGGTCAATTCCCTTTTGCAGGCTCTCCTTGACCGGCGACGGCTCGAGGTCTTCGAGGACATCACCGAACAGACCCACTGGTTGCACAAGGCTTGCTGGTATCTCGCGCAAGAAGCGCGAAGCCGGGTTGTTCTGGCTTGTGCCAAACAAGATACGGTGGCGAGCCCGGGTCAGCACGAGTTCCTCGCGAGCCCGCGTCATGCCGACATAGCAGAGACGACGTTCTTCCTCGATGGTTCCCTCGTCCATCGAGCGAATATGCGGGAAGACTCCCTCTTCCATCCCGACGAGGAAAACCAGCGGGAACTCGAGGCCCTTCGAGTTATGCAGGGTCATCAGGCTCAGAGCGCCACGACCATCATCGTTTTCGTCCATGGCCGTGACCAGAGCCGCTCTTTCAAGAAAGGCTTCGATAGCCGTCGTGGTATCGGGGTATACGACTCCGGTTTCGGCTTCGTGAGCAGCCCCGACCAGTTCTTCGAGGTTTTCGGCACGGGTTTCGGCTTCGTGGGTTCCTTCGGCACGTAGCCTTTCCAGGTAGCCGCTTTCGATCAGAATTCCTTCCACCAGACCGCTCAGGCTCGCCTGTGCGACTCTCTCGCGGAGGTTTGTGAGTAATTCGCGGAAGGCAAGAACGCGGCTGCGAGACGCTTTTCCGAGATTGACCAGTGAAGGGTCCGTCTCGAGGAGGTCGATCACCGAAGATATGGAGCGTCCGGTATCTCGCGCGGCCTGCAATAATTTTTGCTGAGTCGTATTTCCGATCCCTCGGGTCGGTGTGTTGATAATGCGCAAAAGACTGATGTCATCGTGGGGGTTCACCAACGAGCGGAGGTAGGCAAGAGCATCTTTGACCTCGCGCCGGTCGTAGAAGCGCGTACCTCCTAATAAAACGTAGCGTACGCCCTGACGCACCAGTTCCTCCTCGAGAACGCGGGACTGAGCATTCGTGCGGTAGAAAATAGCGATCTCGCCGGAGTCTCGCCCGCGGGATTGTGCGTCGAGAACTTCGCTTGTGACCCAGCGGGCCTCGGCTCGATCATCGGGAAATGTGCCGAGACGAATTTTCTCGCCGTCCTCGTCGTCGGTCCAGAGTTGTTTGCCGTGCCGTCCGGCATTGCAGGAGATCACGGCCCCGGCCGCTTCGAGAATATTGCCCTTGGATCGATAGTTCTGCTCCAGCCGGACAACGTGAGCATCTGCATGGTCACGTTCGAACTCCAGAATGGCGCGAACGTTGGCGCCGCGAAATCCGTAGATCGATTGGTCGTCGTCACCAACCACGCAGAGGTTGCCATTCGAGCCTGAAATCTTGTCGATCAAAAGATACTGGGCATGGTTGACGTCCTGATACTCGTCGACCAGTACGTGGCGGTAGCGCCTTTGAAATGTGCGTCGGACGTCGGAGTGCTCGGTAAGCAATCGAACCATGCCGGTGATGAGGCTACCGAAATCGAGAGCGCCAAGCTGGTGAAGGAGTTCTTCATAGCGTCGGCCCGCCTGAATCATCCCCTCCGACCATGTGGGCCCCGGACTCAACTTTGCCGGATCCAGAGCCTGATTTTTCATTCGATCGATCATCGATCGAAGAAGCCGCGGCGGGACCTCTTCATCGTTGACCTCGGTTTCCTCGAGAGCGCGCTTGCACAAGGCAAGGGAGTCGGCGTCATCGTAGATCGCAAAACTCGACGGTAGTCCGAGCTTGGGTGCATAGCGTCGCAGCCATCGCGCGCACGTGGAGTGAAAGGTTCCGACGGTCAAATCGGAGATCCGGTCTCCCACGAGATCGACCAATCGCTCACGCATCTCCCGGGCGGCTTTGTTGGTGAAGGTGACCGCGAGAATCTCGTGGGGCGATACGTCATGCTTCTCGATCAAGTGAGCGATCCGGTAGGTCAAAACCCGCGTTTTTCCACTCCCCGCTCCCGCGAGGACGAGCAGGGGACCCTCACCGTGGCGCACGGCTTCGGATTGTTGCGGGTTCAGCGAATCGAGATCGAGCACGTTTCGTCGTCCTGTCCTTTGGGGAACGCGAAGTTCATTGGCGCCCGATCATCACGATGTGCACGGGACGGTTTATCGCCTTTCGTCTGGACCTCGGAGGCGAGATCCGTAATGTTGGACTCCTGTCGGCGCACACGACGGTCTTACATAATAAGGGCAACCCTGTGAAGGCTGCCCCGGTTGGATTGGCCGTCCGGAAGGAATCTATCTGATGAAAAAAATCAAACGTCTCTCTGGTGGAATTTTGCTTCCCGCCCTCGCTCTGCTTTTGGCTTCCTGCGGGGGCTCGTCGGACGGGGATCCAATTGCGTTCGTGCCACCTGATGAGCTCGGGTCCTATACGGTAGGTCATACGGTGGACGTCGTCACGGATTCCTCGCGCGGCGATCGCCGGTTGCCGATCGACCTCTGGTACCCGGCCGTGCCGGACGCCAATCTGGAATTCACTGTTTATCCCCTACAGGGGGATACCGGGATTACTTCCGAGATCGCCTATCGAGATGCCAAGCCGGACCCGGCAAGGGAATGGCCGATGCTGGTATTCTCGCACGGCTTTGGTGGGATCAATACGCAGTCGCTGCCCTTGATGGAATATTTGGCAAGTCGAGGATTTGTGGTGGTGGCTCCGGAACACACAGGCAATACCAACAGCGATAGAAGTTCGACGGATCCGGGCGGTGATCGAGCCCCGGATATCTCTGCGGTGATCGACTTCATGCACTCGCGCTGCACCGATACCGAGGACGCCTTTCATAATGTCGTCAACACCAAGCAGGTCGGCGTGATGGGGCACTCCTACGGTGGTTTTACCGCGACGTCGGTCGCAACCGGCTTCCGCAATCAGGCCCCCGACCCCCGAGTTGTCGCGATTATGCCAATTGCTGCCGCGAATCGGGAAATTACGGACGCGGAACTCAGCAGGCTGGACATCCCGGCCCTCTTTCTCTGCGGGACACTCGATCCGCTTATCGAGCAACAGGAGCGAACGCTCGCTTTGGCCTCGAGTGACGTTCTTTTCGGCGTTTCGGTTTTGGGCGCGACACATACGCACTTCGCCAATATCTGTCAGATCGGCGATTGGCTGACCAGCATCGGCTTGACCAAGGAAACCTGGCCTTCGATCGGGGCATCAGCTCTGATCGGTCCGTATGAGGCCACATGTGAGCCGCCGGCTCTGGATATCGATATTGCCTTGCGAGCGCAGAATTTCTACGCAGGTGCATTCTTCGGGAGATACCTGGTTGGTGACCAGGCATACAATCCCTATCTGACCGAAGAATACGCAATCGCGAACGAGCCGGGAGTTATTTTCTTCTCCAACCAATAAGCTGATTTCGTGGTGCCGAAATACGACCGTAAAGATATACACTATCGCAAGGCCAAGAAGGAGGGTCTGCGGTCGCGTGCGGGCTACAAGCTCGAAGAATTACACAAGCGCCAGAAACTCTTTCGCCCGGGCATGCGGGTGGTGGATCTCGGATGTTGGCCTGGCGCCTGGTTGCAGATCGCTTCCCGGCTGGTTGGGCCCAGCGGTCGCGTGGTCGGCGTGGACCTTGCGGAATCGGAAGCGCTCCCCGGAAGTAATGTGGAAATTCTGCAAGGGGATGCGCGCGACCCAACCGTCAGAGAATCCTTGCGAGGTCTCCTCGGAGGCCCGGCAGATGTCCTGCTTTCCGATATGGCGCCCAAGCTGGCGGGTATCAAACATGCGGATGCAGCTCGACACGCCGAACTGGTTCGTGCAGCGATCGAGATGGCGCCGGTTGTTTTGCGCCCGGAAGGTTCTTTCGCGGCGAAGTTGTTCATGGATGCTGAATATGAGGGCTTGATTCAGGAGTTACGAGGGACCTTTCTCGGGGTCAAAACGGTCAAATTGGACACAACGCGTCAGCATTCCTCCGAGCTTTACGTCGTGGCGAAAAAACTACGTCCCTAGAACCATGGGGCCCGAGATGGCCCTGAAAATTTCAGGCACCGGCCAAATTTTTCGACGGGTTCTCCATAGCTGGCGGTTTGCTTCTCGATCGCTCCTCTCCGGCGATGATCAGCAGGGCTGTTGCCATGGCGGTTGCGGGGCAAAAAAAGCTCACAACAGCACGTCCGATGTGGGATAATCTTGCTGATTCCCGAGGGGGTCCAGCCAAACGTCGGTATGAAAATCTCTTCGCATATGAAAATTCGAACAACCCGTCTCGCGGTCTTGTTCTTCGTAGCGATGGGTTTGTCGGTGGCTCTCGCATCTTCCGTCCGAGCGGAGCGTTTTGGGCACGTCCTGGTTGTCGAAGATGATGGCCGTATTCTTGATGCGGCGAATCCTCTGCCGCTGGAGAATCGAAGGCTGGTATTTCGCCCGCGTGCGTCGGGGGGCTACGTCGCGGAAGAGAGCGCGGCACGCCGCCGTAACCGCACGCTGGGTACCGCGCTGGGTTTCTCTCCGGGAGAGGCCGCGCCGATCCGTGTCGATCTGAAGCGACCGATCCGATTTTATGGACGTTCCCATGATTCTATTTGGGTCCACCCGCACGGGGCGATCGCGTTCGGGGCGAATTGGCAGGTTGGCAGTGCTGCTCGAGCCAATGCACCGGGTAATCTTCTCGCCGCCGTGATGTCGGGCCCGCCCGTCATGGCGGGTCTCTGGAACGAACTGCTCCCGGGACGGGCGAACTCCAGTGGAGTTTTTGTGCATCAGGAAAAAGGCCGGGTCGCCATCAGCTGGCTGGATGTGGCTTCGGTCCGCCCGGCCGGAGCGAGAAACTCCTTTTTTATGGAGATCGACCGGGAGGGGCGCATTCTCGTCGAGTATTCCGCCCTGGCTACCCGTTGGGGGTTGGTGGGACTTTCCCCGGGGGCCGACCGCCTCAGCACCCGCGTCGAGGATATTCGCGAGGTTCGATCAATCAATGCCGAGGAAGCGGTGTTTGGCTGGTATCGAGACCGGCCGAGATTAAATTCCGCGGCTTTGTCTCGCCGCGTACATGCAGAGCTGCCCGACCGGTTCGAATTCCTGACCGTATTTACCGATCAGCCCGTAGATGCGCCTCATCTCGTGTACGCGGAGACAGTGGCGAATCAGACCTCGGGCTTGGGCCAGCCAATTTTCAATCATTCCGGCATCTTCGGTTCGGCAAACCTCGAACATCTGATCATCATGAATGATATCGGTTTTTGGGCGGATGATCCGACGGCATCGCCGATGCACCCGGCCTATAATTACGCCCCCTCGACTCTCGCCGTTCTGGCTCATGAAGCAGGCCACCGTTGGGTACCGAGATTTCTGGACGAGCCATTTATGCAGCACGCAGACTCGGGTCATTGGAGCCCCGGGTTGGCGAGTACAGCCTCGTTTCTGGGAGGAGCTGTTTTCGAGCCGGCCGGAGATGGCGCGTATCGCGTTGCGCGCACCATGGAGAGGTTTGGTTATCTGGACCGGTACCTCATGGGCCTGATCGAACCCGAAGAGGTCCCTCCTTTCTTTGCGCTGGAAACCGGGGATACGCCGGATCGTCCTTATCAAATCGGTGAAACCGTAACCGGCATTCGGCGCGAAGTAGTGATCGAGGATCTGATCCAACAACTGGGCGAGCGTTACCCCGACTCGAATCAATCGGTGAAGAAATTCAATATGGGATTTGTTCTTGTCGTGCCCTCGGGCTCGACGCCGGAGGCGCGGGACATCTACAAGATCCAGAGCCTGCGACGAGCTTTTGCGCCGTTCTTTCGAAAGGCATCCGGTGGGCGAGCGCGGATGGCGACCGGTTTGGGTGCTCGTCAGCCGATCCGACCGCTTTCCGGGGATATCGACCTGCTGGCGGGGCGCCCGAAAATTTTGCAGGCAGAAGTTTTTCCGGCGGAAGACACCGAGACCAACCTGGATCTGGATTGGGCAGACCTCGACGGGAACCTGACGCTACTCGAAATTATCATCGATCACGTCGGAGACACGGCACCGATCCGCGTGGATCTGGCAGCAGGAAGCTATGGTCGGCAGCGGGGGTCGGTGCAACTATCGCTTGCGGGACTGCCTCCGGGTGCTCGGGGTCTGGAGATTCTTTTAATCGACAGCGACGGGCAGACCTCGTCGTCTCTTCGGTTGCCCATGCCCTTGTAGCGGCCAATTTTTTTCGGAAAAGCAGGTCATCCGCGCAGGTACACAATTGTGGCCCCTGTACCGCCCTGCGCGGGCGGAGCTTCGGTGAAGTGATCGACATGGGGTGAAATCGTGAGCTGCTCCTGAACGGCCCGTCGCAAAGCGCCGGTTCCATGACCGTGCACGATCCTCACAGTTTCGCGAGAATCCAGCGCCTGCTGGTCGAGAAATTTCTCCAGCCTTTCGAGCGCCGGGCGGACTCGTTCGCCAATCAGGTGTAATTCGATTGACGAGCCAGCGTCGTCATTATCGGCTCGTTGTTGCGCGCGCTGAACACGAAACCCTCCGCTGGAGCCCGATTTGCCGGTCGAGGCAGGACCACCGACCCTCTCGAGTTCCTCCCGGGCGACATCGAAGCGAATTTTCCCTCGTCCGATCCGTGCACGATCGTCATTGAATTCGATGAGTTCGCCGACCAGACCGTTGCTGCGGATCCGCACCTGATCTCCCACCTTCGGCATTTCTCCGCTCGAGGCGTTCGGAGCTTTGGCCGAGGCCTCTTGATCGGCCGCATCCGCAATCGATTTTCGTTGATCACGAGCAAGGTCCACAAGCGGGCGCGCAAAATCGCGTGGATTCTTCCTCGCTTGATCGAGCAACTTGCGACCCTCGATCCGCAGTTCTTCGGCGAAGCGTCGCGCAGCCCCTAGCTCCTCGGACCATTTTTGTTGTTTTTTATCAGTCAGTTCTTTGACCAGACGTTCCTGCTCGGCATTCATGGCTTTGAATTTCAGCCGCTCGGCGAGAGCGTCGGAGACTTCAGCCTCCAGTTTTTTTCGTTGATTCTCCAATCGATCCAGCGCCGCCGCGAGATCGGCTGTGGCTTCACTCCGCTCTTCTTCGGCGCGTTGCACCAACGGGGCGGGCAGGCCGAGTCTTCGCGCCATGGTCAGACCCAGGCTGGGTCCTACGCTGTCATAGATCAATCTATATTTCGGAGCGAAACTTTCGGAATGGAAATCGACAGCCGCCACCCGAGTGCGTGGATGAGAGAGGGCGGCAACCTTGACTGTCTGGAAGTGCGTCGTCGCCAGCGTGCGTGAGCCGCGGGCGGACAGTTCTTCAAGAAGAATGCGAGCAAGCGCGGCACCGTCTTCGGGGTCGGTTCCGGTTCCGGGTTCGTCGAGCAAAACCAGAGTATCCGGTGTTGCAGCCGAGAGAATCTCGCCGAGGTTTTGGACATGTCCCGAGAATGTCGAGAGGTCATCCGCCACGTTTTGTCGGTCGCCGATATCGGTAAAGACCTGGTCGAAGAGGGGTATCCGAGCCTCGGGGGCGGCGAGAATGGGAATGCCGCATTGGACCATCAAGGCGGAAAGCCCGAGTGTTTTGAGGGCGACGCTTTTCCCCCCGGTATTGGGACCGGTGATGACGAGAAGATCAAATTCCTCGTCGAGCTCGATATCGACGGGGGTGACCTTCCGGTCGGTCATCACCAGCAGGGGGTGACGGACTGCGGGCAAAAGGATTTCGCGATCGGTGATCCGCGGACAAATGCCATCGTAGGTGCGCGCGAAGGAAACTCTTGCAAAAAGACCGTCGAGATCGACCAGAGTCTCGATATTGGTTCGTAAGGAGTCAGCGTTCTGCCCGATCGCTTCGGTGATGGCCGCCAGAATACGAGCCTCTTCCTCAAGTTCCTCCCGGACGGCCAACAAGAGCTGGTTATTATCTTCGACCGAAGAAAGTGGTTCGACGAAGATGGTTTCGCCGGAAGAAGATCGATCTTGGACGATTCCGGGAAGACTACCGGCGGCGCTTGCTCGCACGGGCAAGACAAATCTTCCATTGCGGACAGTGACGAACTGATCGGCGAAAGTTGTCTCGTGGGAGGATTTCTGGAGTAGTTTGCCGAGACGCGATTCAAGCCCCGACCGCAGCCCGCGTATCCGCCTGCGAATGCTTCGGAGTTCGGGGCTGGCCTCATCCCGCAATCCCCCCTCAGGATCCAGGCAACGCTCGAGCATCTCGCTCAGGGCCGGTAAATGGTGCAGCGACTGGGTCGCGGCCAACAGGCGTGGCCGACCGATGCTCCGATGGCGGAGCCAGGCCTGCATCTGACGAACAAGCGACAGGATGGCCACGACCTCGAGGCATCGCTCGGCCTCGAGAATGAAGCCTTCGGTGCGTGCGCTTGCGAGGATGGGGCGTATGTCCGGAAAGGAGCCCAGGGGAGCAAGTTCTTCGTCATTGGCCTCGCGCGCTTCGCCGACGCGGAAGAGCTCGGCTTCGACGGCGCTCCGGTGAATCAGGGGGTGTCGTTGGCGACAGCCTTCGGCGCCGGCCTTTGATGCAGCATGGCCTGCGACGGCATCGAGCAATCGAGGGAGTTCGAGGGTTTGAAAATCGCTGGGGCGCATCAGGCGGAGGTTCGGGAGAGCCTTCAGGTCTGCGGGCCCGGGTCCTGCTTCCCGTCCGGGGTCTCCCAGGTCCCTTGCTCACCGGCTTGATCCCCGATCCAGACGGCACCCCCTTCGAAGTGTTCCTTTTTCCAGATGGGTACGACCTCTTTCAGGCGATCGATGGTGAAGCGTGCCGCTTCGAAAGCTGGACCCCGGTGGGCTGCCGACACAGCAATCACGACGCTCGCGCATCCGATCGGGACCACGCCCGTGCGGTGGATCACCGCGACCTTGGCCACCGCCCAACGCTTGCGCGCTTCTTCGGCAATTCCGGCGAGCTCCTTTTCAGCCATACCGGCGTACGCCTCGTACTCAAGCTCCTCCACCTGACGACCCTCATTATGGTTGCGGGTCGTGCCGAGAAAGACGCAGACCGCTCCGGCCTGCGGGTCGGCGACGGCTGCAAGAAGGTCGTCGAGAACGATTGGTTCTGCCGTCAATGCGATCATGGGTTCCGGTTTCCTGCGTCCATGCCCCCGGAGACGGGGGGAATCAAGGCGACCTCGTCGCCGTCGGCCAATGGATGTTCGAGCTTGGCATATTCGGAGTTGACCGCGTAAGCGACCCGGCCACAGCCTTCGAGTGCGGGGAAGCGTTTTTGTAATTCGAGGAGCAGATCGGCAACGGTGGCTTCTTGTGGGAGTTCGGCATCGGTGCTGGAGGTACCGGTTCTCTCGCGCAGAGAAGCAAACATACGGACGCGAACTTTCATGAGCGCAGCAGCCCGAGAAGGTGGCCGAGCTCGGGAACGACGAGCTTTGTCATGCCGAGTTCGACGGCTTTGGTCGAGCCGGGAAGAGAAAAGATCATGGTCTTTCCGGCGATCCCGCCGACGGCCCGGGAGAGCATTGCTGCCGATCCTATTTCCGCAAAGGAGAGAGAGCGAAAGAGTTCACCGAAGCCGTCGAGGGGTTGGTCGAGAAGCGACGCAACGACATCCGTCGTGAGATCTCGAGGGGCAATACCGGTGCCGCCGTTGGTCAGGACCGCATCAATCGAGGGGTCCTCGAGGGCCTTGGTGATGGCTTGGCGGATTTGATCGGGCTCATCAGGGATGAGAAGGCGTTGGGCTGTATGATGTCCGCCTTGCTCCAGCAGGGCGGACATCCGATCCCCGCTCCGATCTGTTTCCGGAGTCCTCGAGTCGCTGACAGTGATGACCAGGCAACGGGCTTGCGCACCCTTCTGGCGGTGCTCTGCCACCGAATCGGTGTCTTTTTTGCTATGATCGTGATGTCCCACAATCAAATCTTTAGCCGTCGCGACAGAATCAGGCCAACTCGGGGCTTCAGGTTATGCTAAGAGACGAGACCATCATGAGCGATACCTCAAAAGACGAGGAGCAACCGGCGGAGGATCTGGATCCTTTTGCCGATGACGGAACCGCGATCCTGCTTCAGGAAGATTCGGAAGCAGATGCCCTGCTGATCGCCTTCGGAGGGTTGTTTGGCTCCGTGGCTGTGCCGGTTTATGAATTCGCAAAGTTTGCGAGTTCGCTCTCCGCAAAGGGAATGTTTCTGCGAGATCCCCATCGCGCCTGGTACTTCCGCGGCTTGCCCGAAGCGGGCGACGATTTGCTCTCGGTGGAAAAAGTCCTCGCCGGGCACCTGGAGCGCCTGCAGCCCCGTCGCGTTGTGGCCGTCGGTGCCTCGGCCGGAGGATTTGCAGCCCTTCACTTCGGTGCGCGACTCGGCTTCGACGAGGTGCACGCCTTTTCCCCGCAAACCACAGTCGCCAAATGGCAGAGATTTCGCCTGGGTGACCGCAGGTGGAAGAAGGATATTCGCAATATTCATAGCTCACCGGCAGAGAATCGGGTCTTTGAGGATCTCGTGCCGACGCTGTCGTCGCGCCGGCCTGGCAGCACCTTCCACGTGCATTATTGCCATACGGAAGGCCTCGACGTGGCCCATGCCATGAGAATCGCCTCTTGCGAAGATGTCTTTCTCCACGCGTACGCCGAAGGCGACCATAAGGTCATTCGCTGGTTGAAAAAGCGTGGGGAATTGTCCCGAATTCTCGAAGCCTCGCTGCGAGGTTGAAGCCGTGAGATTCGGTTCGATTACCGCTATCAGGGTGGAGTGATCGAGGAAGAACAGGTCGTGAACGCCGAGCCCAAGCGTAAGGTTTTTTTGGAAACCTATGGTTGTCAGATGAACTTTGCTGATTCGGAGCTGGTCGGAGGCGTTCTGCGGCGGCACGGTTACGAAAAGACCGAAGACCCCGCACTGGCCGATGTTCTGCTGCTGAACACCTGCGCGATTCGGGAACATGCGGAAGATCGCGTTCTGGGGCGTTTGAGCGAGCTGTTGCGCTACAAATATGCTCGGCCAAGTATTCGCCTCGGTCTTCTGGGGTGTATGGCATCGCA
Source organism: Candidatus Binatia bacterium (assembly GCA_029248525.1). NCBI lineage: Bacteria > Candidatus Binatota > Binatia (SeqCode) > Binatia bacterium. The sequence continues at coordinate 65,368 of JAQWJE010000049.1, read as the reverse complement.
TCAGCGCGAACGCCTGCTGGAGAGAGCGCCGTACCTGGACCTCGTAGTGGGCCCGGATGGATATCGGAACCTGCCCGAGCTTCTCGCGGACGCCGGCGATCCCCTCGTCGAAGTTCGGCTGGATCGCGGCGAAACCTATGCCGACCTTGCGCCGGACCATGCCCCCGGGCCACGCGCCTGGCTCAGCGTGATGCGCGGTTGCGATAAATTCTGCACATTTTGCGTGGTGCCCTATACGCGCGGCCGGGAGCGAAGCCTTCCGGCAGACGCGGTCCTCGAGCAAGTTCGATCCGCTGTGCAGGCAGGAAAGCGGGAAGTGGTGTTTCTTGGCCAGACGGTCAACGCCTATCAGGAAGGCGGGGTCGACTTCGGCGAGCTTTTGCGGCGGACGGCCGCTGTCGATGGTTTGGAAAGAATTCGTTTCACTTCGCCGCATCCCTCGGATGTCGATCCCTCCATGATGGAGGCGATGGCGCATGAGCCCAAGGTGATGCCGTATATTCACCTTCCGCTGCAATCGGCCTCGAACCCGATCCTCAAGGCAATGCGTCGCGATTACGAGATCGAGGAATATCAGATTCTTCTCGACCGTCTCCGAAAGGAGATTCCGGGCGTCGCGGTGTCGACGGATATTATCACGGGATTCCCGGGCGAGACGGAAGAAGATTTTCAGAAGACCGCTGATTTTCTCAAGCAGGCTCGATACGACTTTGCCTATCTCTTCAAATACTCGCGTCGCGAACGTACCAAGGCGTATGCCCTTGGCGATACGATGACCGAGGAAGAAAAGGGCAGGCGCCTGCGCCAATTGATCGAGCAGCAGGAAGTGATTTCGGGAGAGATCTACCGGACGCGCATCGGTGAGATTGTGGAAGTCCTTGTCGAGGGGCCGGCCAAGCGTCCCGATGGATGGGTCGTCGGAAAGACGCGGGATTTCAAGACAGCAGTCTTTGACGGGAGCGGACTTACCGTCGGCGAGTTGGTTCAGGTGCGCGTTGTTTCAGCGACCTCTCATACACTGAAAGCCGAAAGGCTTTGATCGCAGCGAATACGAGACATTGGTTTGAGGATCTCGATCTTTTTGTGAAGGTTCAACTCTCCCATGACGGATGAATCGGAAAAGATCAGGGAAATCAGCCTGCAGCACGACGGACTCTTCTGGCGAGACCTTGCCTACCGAGCCTCTGTCCATGGACCAGAGTGGTGGAAGCGCCTGGCTCCGCCACTGACAGGAATGGCGATTTTCGGGCTTGTCGGCGAGAATCGTCGCGGTGCCGTCGCCAATCTGAAACAAGTTCTCGGGGATCAGGGCTTTTTGCGTAACCATCTCGCCGCACTGCGTATGTTCATGGAGTTTGCCCGCGTCTTCCGCGAAACTTGCGAGGTGCAGCACGAAGAAGAACTGGGACTCAACCTGGAGTCGAATTTGGGCATCGAACTTCCGCCGGATCTGGATCTGGATGCGATCGTCCCGGAAGACTCCGGCCTGATCGCCTTGACCTCGCATTTCGGTTGTTGGGAAATTGGCGCACGAGTCATGCAGCGATTTGATCGGCCCGTCAATCTGGTCATGGCTCATGAGGGAAACCCGACGGTGCAGGCTTTCCAGGACAAGATGCGCGGTCAGATGGGGCTGAAAATTATTCATTCGGACAACTCCCCCTTTGCGTCTGTCGAGATGCTGCGAGCGCTTCGCCGAGGGGAAGTGGTTGCGATTCAGCTCGATCGATCAGCCCCCGGGCAAGTAACGCAAAACCTGCCATTTTTTGACAAGGCCGCGCCCTTTCAGGTGGGGCCTTTCCATTTGGCACGTGCGGCTGGCGTCCCCATCTGGCCCGTTTTCGCGGTCAGTGAATCGCGCCGAAGATATAAATTTCTGCCGTCGAAAGTCTACCGCATCCCGCGCGGGTCGTCCGACGAGGTTCTTCAGGAAACGATCGAGGAAGTGGTCGGTTTCTTCGAAGCGAAGGTTCGTCAATACCCCCTCCAATGGTTTCAGTTTCGCGACTTCTGGGCTAATCAGAAAGTATGACCGGAGCCGATATATCCGACGATGCAAACCGGGAAGATCTCCTCCGATTCGGAGCCGATCCGGCTGGCGCGGGGAAGCTCTTCCTAAACCGGGCTGTTTTCCGTGCCTCGGTTTTAGGTGGAGGCGCTCTGGTCAGTGCCCTTCATTTTGCGAACCCTGAATTCGGCTGGGAAACCGCAAAAGCCGTGGCTCGAAATATTGGCACGACAACAGGTGTGAAGATTGATTTGCGGGGTGCCGAGAACCTCCCTGCGGAGGCGTCGGTCGTCACGCCTAACCATGCAAGTCATTTTGATATCGTGGCATTATTGGGACACCTACCCGGTCATATTCGGTTTGCTGCGAAGATGGAGTTGTTTCGGGAGCCCATTCTTGGTGCCGTGATGAAGACGCTGGGGATGGTTCCGATCGATCGGAAGGATCCAGCCAAATCCATCGAAAAGCTCAATCGGATTGCGGCCAAAGGGAAGGGCGCTTTTTCCCTGATCATGTTTCCCGAGGGGACTCGTTCGCCGGCAGGGGGCGGCCTGCAGGAATTCAAGAAAGGTGCGTTCACTTTGGCGATTCAAATGGAACGCCCAATCGTTCCGATCGCCATTCACGGAAGTGACGAGGTCATGCCTCGCGGAAAATATCTGTCGATTCACCCCGGACGTGTCGTGATGGAAGTTCTCGAACCGATCGAGACCAAAGGGCTTTCTTACGAGGATCGCGAAGACCTTCGCGATCGGGTGCAGGGCCGCATCCATCAACGCCTGCAGGCTCTGCGCGGGTGAGTCAGTTTCGCCTTGCCGCTCTGGTTCCTTGTTACGGGGCTGGAACTACCGTTGCCTCCGTGGTCTCGTCCGCTCTCGCATATGTGGAGAAAGTTCTGGTGGTCGACGATGGATCGCGCGATGAATCGTCCGATCGAGCGAGAGAGGCAGGTGCTCAGGTGATCACCCATACTCGCAACCGGGGTAAGGGTGCGGCCTTGCGAGAGGGTTTTCAGGAACTTTCGGGGCAAGGCTTTACGCATGTCGTGACACTCGACGCGGATGGCCAGCATCTCGCTTCGCAAATTCCGGTTCTGGTGGCGCAGTCCGAGCGTTACCCGGAAAGGATAATTATCGGTTCTCGTTGCCGTGACGGTGTGCATGAAATCGATCCGCTGAAGCGTTGGGCGAATGATTTCGCTGACGGTTGGGTCGAGCGAGCCTCGGGCAAGAAGATCCTCGATACGCAATCAGGGTTTCGAATTTATCCAATGGCATCTCTGGCCAACATCCTCTCGAAGGAGATTCGCGGTCGCCATTTCGAATTCGAGAGTGAAGTTCTGATCCTCGCCGTTCGTCGTGGCCTGTGCATCGAAACCGTGGACGTTCAGGTCTACTACCCACCGCCGGATGAAAGGCATAGCCACTACCACCCATGGTTGGATACGTTGCGGATTATTCTCATGATCATACCCTTTGTTTCGAAGGTTCGAAGATGAGCGCCCTTCGTGCCGAGAGAAGGTCCTCATGCCGGTAACCGAGGGGCAACTGGCGAGCTGTGTTGCCCATGCGCGGGAGGGCTCGTTTTACGCCCGACATCTGCAGGGATATCCATGCTCGACCCGGGCCGAGTTCCAGAAGCTGCCGACAAGTTCTATTCGAGACCTCGGAGAGGCGGGCATATCCCAGTTGTTTTTCTCGGACACAGGCGGAGACGAGATCGCCCCTGCCGCTCAACTTCTCTCGAGTTTTGTGCCCGAGTCAGATCCGCACACTCTTTTGCAGGCCATGCATTCGGATCAGCAGGCGGGGCCCTCCCGAATGACCTTGGTGGCGAAAGGTCCGCTGCCAACGGAAGAAATTCGTATCTGGCATTCGGAGACGATCGACCGTGTCCTGCGCGAACTGGCGGCCTTCGAGCCACGTGTGGTTTTCGGTGATTCCCGAGCTCTTCTCTTGCTGGCGGAAGAGGTCGATGCCGGAGGGGTTTGCCAAATTCCCTCCTCGGTCGAGCTGCTTCTCGCGACCGGTCTATTGCCGGACTCGCTGCGTTTGCAGTTGGAAAAGGACTGGGGCAGTCGGGTGGTCGAGGTTTACCAGAGACCGGAAGCGGTTTTGCTTGGCGTATCGTGTGCGGAAGGCTCGCTGCATTTGGCGAATGACCTATACTCCTGCGAGATTCTCGACCTTGTGGATGGAGAACCGGTTCCGCCCGGCGAGTGTGGCGTGTTGGTGATCACCAGCCTGCAGCAAGCGCGGGCTCCCCTGGTCCGTTGGAGCACGGGAGATTTGGTCGAGGTCGCTACCGCCGCATGTAAATGCAAACGGCCGGATTTCCCGGTGCGACGTTTGGGTTCCGCTCGGGACTCTGTCGCTTTCGGTGGCCGTGAAGCGATGGCGGTAGATATCCTGGCCGCTGCGCAGACGTTTGCTGCCGCATTGGGTGGTCGTATTTTTTATACGGGTGTCCGCGCACAGGATCTGCGGATTCTCGTTGAGGTTTCCGATCCGGGGATGGCGCTTCCCACCAAGGAATACCTCGACCTCCGTCGCCAGATCGGTTTGCCCATGGATGTTCGGCTGGTCGACCGGGCGCCTGATCCCGGCAGTGTCTCGCTCGCGGATCTCGCGGAGGTGCCTGCGGCTCAGTTGTGGCGCCTTGCTGATTGGACATCCGAGCCCAGGGCTTCGTCCGTGCCTGACGCGAGTCCAACCCCCGGGTTCTTTTCTTTGGCTCGGTGGCAAGGTCATCGCGAGGCACGCCGGCGCGATTCTCGCCGGCGTGCCCTGATGCGGGTACTGGAGAGTCAGGAGTCCATGTGACTCCCTCAGAAGGGCCAGTTATTCCATTCCAGTCCGCCGTCGACTTCAAGCACCTTTCCGGTCACATAACTGCCCGCATCCGAGGCCAGATAGATCGCCGCCATCGCGATATCCTCCGGTTCGGCCAGGCGCTTCATCGGCGTGGAGTCCTCCATCAGAGATCGGGTTTTATCATCGAGAAAGTTGGTCAGAGCGGTTGTGGCGGTGGAACCGACCGCAATGGTGTTGAAGCGAATTTTGGGCGCGAACTCCTGCGCAAAATTTCGCATCATGAAGGTCATCGCAGCCTTGGAGGTGCCGTAGGCGACAAACCCGGAGGCGGGGACGCGTCCGGCGGCCGACGAAATGGCAACGACCGAACCCCCTTCACCTGCGAGCATATGGGGGATCACCAGACGGCTGGTGATAAAAGCGGTCGTCGCATTGAATTTGAATGCATCGTTGAAGGCCTTCTCGCTCGTCTTCAAGGCCGGCATCGGAGGGTAGCCGCCAACGTTGTTGATCAGAACGTCGATCCTGCCGAACTCCTCCATGGTAGCCGCGACGAGAGCTTCGATATCTTCGCGCTTGGTCATGTCACAGCGCAGGGCCGAGGCGCGGACGCCGAGCGCGCGTGCCTCAGCCGCGACGCTTTCGATATCACTCTCGGTGCGTGCGGCGACCATGACGTTGCAGCCGCATTCAGCCAAGGCTCGGGCGCATGCAGCACCTATTCCCTTGCCGGCAGCCGTGATGAGAGCGGTTTTTCCATCCATGCGAAAACGATCGAGAAGCATCTGATCCTCCAAATTCGGCCCGGTGACAATGTTCCTCTGCGAACGCGCGAGAAATCGGCCCCATGGGCAAGCACGGCTGAATCATAGAGGGGAAACCCGGCAGATGTCGATAGAAGCGGAGATCGAAATTCAACGGTGCCATCTGGAGAAGATGGACAAGGCGCTGGTGGAAGCAGGTCTGCTCTTGCCCGGGGTCCTCTCGCACGAACAATATACCAAGATTCGCTATGGTCTTTCGCTGGCTCGGCTCGGGACATTTGAGCCCGGCGCCGCGGCTGCCGGCGCATCGATTGGTCGCAGAGAAGTCTCGGTCGACCAGGGTCCGATCGAGGCCCTCCGCGAGAGAATTTTCGCGACCTTGGGACCAATTCTCGGAGCGAAGATGGAGCCGGGGGCCCAGTTGATTCGTGCGCGGAAGTGGTTGGAGGAATTCCGACCGCAGATCACGGCGACGCGTGAACGCCTTTTGCGCGCGCATCAGGAAGACTTCTCGTCCGCTGAACTCGATGCTGAGATCGGTAGAAAAGCTCTCGTCGTCGTCGCGGGCGGGGGAGGCGGTGCGGGCTATATTTATCTTGGGGCCTTTGCCGCGCTGGACCGTCTCGGCATTATGCCCGGCATGATTGTGGGTGCGTCGATGGGCGCGGTGATCGGTCTGTTTCGGGCTCGTTGGCGAAATCCGGATTTCAACAGTCAACTGGAGTTGGCCACTAGTCTGGAACCCGACAAGGTTTTTCGGTTTGCGAGCATTCGCAGGCGCTATGGACTGCCGGGTGTCATGCGGCTGTTTTTGCAGAGTTCGATCGGAGAGCGGTTGAATTTGGCAGATGGATCGCCATGTCGATTGTCCGAACTCGAGATTCCCTTTGTCTCCGTGGTGGCAGGGGTACGTCCGGATGCACTAAGGGCTTCACCCGAGGAGTGGGCATCGACGCGGAAGCTGGGCGCGACAGAAAAGCCGAGTCGAATCGCCTTGTCTGCGCAGATCGGCAAACAGCTTTTGCAGATGATGGATTTCGTGAATCCCGTCTCGGTCAGGGCTATCGGTTTGGGAGAAGACGCGCGGACGCTTGACGCGAATGCGGTCGATGCGGTCGGCTTTTCGGCGGCGATTCCGGGCATTCTGCACTACGATGTGACCCGAAACGATCCGGAAATGCATGGCATTCTCGAGTCCGTGATGGAGCGCGAGCAAGTCGTTGCATTGATCGATGGAGGCGTGGCCGCCAATGTGCCGGTTCGTCTGGCGCGGCAAGCGGTGCATCAAGGTCGCATCGGGACTCGCAATGCTTGCGTACTTGCACTCGATTCGTTCCGGCCGCGGCTGACACCGTCGCATGCCTGGCTTTGGCCCGTCATGCGGATGGTCGAAGTTCAGCTTGGTGAGCAGGAACCCTATGCGAGTTTCCTGATTCGTTTCACTGGCACGCTCTCGCCGGTCTCCCTGCTGCCGGGTCGCGAAGCGATTGAGCGGGTGATGCTGGAAGGGCGTCGGCAAACCGAGAGGATTGCTCCATCATTGCAGGCCTCGCTCCAGCCGTTCGGCTGGGTTCCCGAAGGCTCTTGAGGGTCGGCTTCAGTCCTCGGGGGGCTCCAGAAGAACGTCGACCATCAAATCGCCCGCGATCGCTTCGAGCTTCGCGAAGAGTTCTGCAGGGTCCAGCTCCGGCGGTATCCGCAGGGAGGCCCGGGCCTGAAAAAGGAGCTCGCCGGATTGGGGAGCATTTTGTCGGGTGGTGTCGAGTTCCTCGACATTGACCCCATAGGACCTCAAAACCCGGGAAATCTCGAAAACAATTCCCGGCCGATCCAGGCCGATCAGTTCGAGCTCCAGAGGATGGTCCAGGGGCTCGTGTTCCGCTGTGGTTTCGACAACGACTCGAAGGCCTGCCCCCGAGAGTGCGTCGAGAGCGGTACGCAGCGAGGCTTCCTTTGTGGTGGGGATCTCGACCTGAAGGATGCCGGCAAAGCGTCCACCGAGACGCGCCATGCGGCTTTCCTGCCAATTTCCTTGATGGGATTGCACCACCTCGCTCAGAGCTTCAACAAGGCCCTCGCGATCTTCGCCAATGCAGGTCAGGACCAGAGACGTCTTTTCCATGTACGTTGCATAGCCGTTGGCGCCGCTGTGGTCGAAAAGCGCAATCCCTTTGTCGTTTGTGGGGCACTGCCGGTGGGGGGTTGCTTTCCACGGGTATGCGCCTTATGATTTTCTCACGCGGGGGAGACCCCGCCCCAAGTGCGAGTTCGGGCTTCCACCAACTTTCCGACCTCGTTCGCTTTACCCCGAATCTTCCTTCCTTGTTCGATGTCGATCAGGAGCAGTGCTTTTCGGGGCCTATTTTCAGGAGCTGTTAAATGGGCAGAGATTCTTGCCCGGAGGCCTGCCGATGAGCGCAGAGGTCTCTGGAGAACAAACCCCTCGACGACGTAGACGTCGCTCGGGCCGTGGCCGGCGTCGAAATGATTCGGAAACAAACCGAGCGCCGGAAAAAGTCGTGATGGAGCCCCTTCCGGAGGACGCAGAGCCGATGGATCATGCGGCTCGTCGGATCGGGATCCCTTCCTTGCACGAAGAGCAGCGAAGCGGGATCGATGCTGCCTTGACCGGAGAGGATGTCCTTTTGGTCATGCCGACCGGTTTCGGCAAATCAGCCTGTTATCAGGTGCCCTCCATGCTGCTACCGAAGCCTACGGTAGTGATCTCGCCGTTGTTGGCTCTTCTGCGGGACCAACACGAAAAGTTGATCAAATACGAGGTGCCGTGCGTTCGTATCGACGGTACGGTTCGCGGGAAGAAGCGGGAGGCGGCGATTGAGGAGATTCGCCAGGGTGGACCTCTGCTCGTCATGACGACGCCTGAATCCCTGGCAAACGAAGAAATTTCCGGAGCGCTGAAGGAGTCCGGAATTTCGCTCGCTGCAATCGATGAGGCGCATTGTATTTCGGAATGGGGCTATGACTTCCGGCCGGCCTATCAGCGACTTGGTGAGAGGCTCCGCGCGCTGGGTGCGCCGCCGCTGATGGCCCTGACGGCTACAGCCACGGAAAAAGTTCGCACGGACGTGATGCGCTTTTTGGGAATGCGGGAACCAAGGATCGTGGCGGGTTCACCTCATCGGTCGAACCTTGCCTTCGAAGTCCTCGAGTCGCAACAGGCCGAGCGCCTTCGGGGACTCGCGCGGTTGGCACAGCGCCTGCGGCGTCCCGGCATCATCTACTGCACGACAACCAAGGAAGTCGATATCGTCTACGGTATCCTTCTGAAATTGGGTATTCCGGCGCATCGCTATCATGGGAAAATGAGCGCGGGCGACCGGAACAAAGAGCAGGAAATGTTCATGAAGCCCGGTCGTCGCACCGTGATGGTGGCGACCAGTGCATTCGGTCTGGGTATCGATAAACCGGATATAAGATATGTGGCGCACGCGCAGTCACCGGCGTCGTTGGAGCAATACGTTCAGGAAGCGGGACGCAGTGGTCGCGACGGTAACAAGTCGAATTGTATCCTCTTGCATGACCCTCAGGAGGATCGAAAAACCCATGAGGCTCTGCTCTCACGCAGCCGGCTGCGCCCCGAGCAACTCTATCGACTGGGCGAGGCTCTTGCTGCCTGGGCGGGCGAGGGAAGAAAGCCGGATCTGAAAACTTTGGCTCTGTCTGCTGAACTCGGCGACCGCACCACGAATGCGTTGTTGGTACCAATCGAAGAGGCCGGCATCGTGAAGTTCGATGAGGAAGGCATCATCGAAGTACTGGTGCCGACAGATGAAGTGGACGAAAAGGTACGCAGCCTCGCGGGCCAGTTTGCCAACTTGCGGACGCAGGATTCACGGCGACTCGATTCGTTGGCTGATTATGCCAAGAGCACGGTTTGTCGGGCCGTTTATCTCCGATCTTATTTCGGCGAAGAGGACGGGGAAGAATGCGGCCTATGCGATATCTGCCGAGGTCGCCCCGAACGTCCCGCAACCTTCTTTCAGCCAGTCACGGCACCGCCTCGTCGCGGCAAGAAAAAACGCAAGGGTCGCGGCCGAAAGAAAACGGGCGCCAATAACGAAAATCGGCCCTCGGCAGAGGCCGCCGGTGCGGACGGTGCGCCGAAAAAAAGACGGCGTCGGCGTCGACGCGGCCGCCGCGGAGGTGGCGCGGCCGCCGAGAACTCGGAGCCGAAGACTTCACCTTCCGGCGATCAGGATTGAGGGCCGGCGATCCCTTTCTCGAGGCTTTGTAAAAGGAGGGGTGCGACCAGACCCCCGCGGGCGACGCCGCTGATCAGAACATTGGAGAGAGGCGATACGGCTGCTGTGCCCGGGCCGTGCCCGGCGGCGCAAGAGAGAGCGCCGATCGCGGCAGCGAGGACCCCACCGGAGGGAGTCTCTCCGACATAGGCGCTCAGGTCGATTTGTGTCGGGTTCCCGGCAGCTTCGCCGATCGCTTGATCGACAGCATCTCGGGCTGCACTGCAGGCACCGGAACTGATCAGGAGGTCAACATCCCGGTTCTGTAGCCACCCTTGCACAGCAGCAGCGGCAGCTTTCGGTGCCGTAAATTGATGGGCTCGACTACCGGTTCCCATGGTGGCCGCATCCGCGAGAACAGCGAGCGGTTCGTGCCCGCGCGTGCGAGCCCTCGAGAGGCGTTCCAGCACCAAGGTGCTGCCGCTTTCACCGGGGATCAAATTGCGTCTGCCCGAGGCCTTATTCTCCGGTTTGCCGAGACATCGAGGGTCCAGCAGGTGGCGATCTTCCAACGCGTGCAGCAGTACCTGGCTGAACTCGTCCATGCCGGAGGCGAGGACTCGGTCGACAGAACCGGACGCAAGAAGGTCGAAGGCTGTGACCAGAGCAGTTTCGCCGGATGCTTCATGCTCGGAGACCGTGATATTGGGTCCCTGAATATCAAATTCGATCGCCGCCCAACCAGCGGCAGCATTCAGGACGAGATTAGGGAAGAGGAAAGGCTGGCCGGCCCCGAGTCCACGGCTCAAAAGCCGATCAATATACTCCTGAGTTTCGCGCTGGGCTCCGAAAGCAGATCCCGCGACGATCGCCGTTCGCTCGGGGGCCGAGGCGATCTCTTCTTCGATATTGGCGTGCTGAATGGCAAGGCGCGCGGAACCCAGCAGCAGGCGTGACAACCAATCCATCCGTCGGAGCTGGTTGGACTGGATCAATTCTCGCGGCGTGAAGCCCTGAACGAAGCCCCCGAACCGGCAGGCGGGTGCCTTGTCGGGATCGACGCCGCGGGCGAATCGCGGGTCGTCGTCTTCGAGATGTCGAATACCGGATTCGCCTCGCTCGATGGCTGCCCAAACAGCGCTGGCTCCTGTGCCGAGTGGGGTGATCAGACCCGCCCCGGAGATCACGACAGGATCGTTCATGTCCGACTCAGAGCGAGACTGACGTTGTTCCCGCCGAAACCGTAGGAATTGGAAACGACAGTTTCGAGGACAGCGGGGCGAGGCTCGCGCACGAACGAAAGAAGACACTCGGGGTCGGGATCGAGCAGCCCGACCTGTGGCGGAAGAAAGCCTTCGATCATGGCGCGGCTCGACAAAATTGCCTCGACAGAGCCAGCGGCCCCGAGGAGATGCCCGAAAACACCCTTGGTGGAAGATACCGGACAATCACCCGTATCTCCGAGAACTCGTCGGATCGCGCGGGCCTCGGCGGCATCGTTTTGTGGAGTACCAGTGCCGTGCGCATTGATATAATCAATATCGCCCGGCACGAGTCCCGCATCCTCGAGTGCGCCGCTGAGTGCGGCAATGGCGCCGCGGCTTTCTTCGTGCGGAGCGGTTGGATGCGTTGCATCGCAGGACATACCGGCTCCGGCGACTCGCGCGAGAGGGAGTGCGCCTCGTTTGGCGGCGTGGCTTTCCGACTCCAGAATCACGATACCAGCGCCTTCGCCAAGGGAGAGACCCTGACGATTGAGATCGAAAGGCCGGCACGGTTCCGGACTCATCGCGCGCAGAGATTGGAATCCCGAGAAGGTCATGCGGCAGAGGGCATCCGTACCTCCGGCCACCACAACATCGGCGGCATCGGATTCAATCCATAATTTGCCCATCGCGATGGCCAGAGCGCTGCTGGAGCATGCGGTGGAGGGCGCGAGGCGTCGGCCCTGTGCCCCGACCATGCTGGCAACAAGGTCTGCGCTGGCTCCGACGGTCGCCGATAGCAGGGTTCGCCTGTGTGGGTTCAGGGGAAGGCCCGAATGGTAGGATTCGTAGTAGGATTCAGTTTCGAGCATCCCCCCGGTCGAGCTTCCGATCGCCACGCCAAACCTGGCGGGGTCGGGAGGCGCTGCGGCCAGGCCCGATTCGGCGAATGCTTCGGCTGTGGCTGCGGCCGCAAGCAGGTCGCTGCGTGAAGCGCGTTGAAGATCTTTACGATCGAGCGTTTCAGGCGCGGGTATATCGCCGACTTGCCCGGCGATCTGGACAGGGGTGTCGCCGGTGGGAAACAGATCGAGCGGTCCTATGCAGGAGCGATTTTCGCGCAGCGCTTTCATCAAGGACGCGACATCGGGGCCCGCTGCGGTGATCGCACCCATGCCGGTGATATAAACTCGTCTCATCCGTGCATCGTCAAACCACCATCGACGACCAGAGTCGTGCCGGTGATATAGTTTGCCCGCCGTGAAGCCAGAAAGAGAACGGCGTCTGCGATTTCTTCGGTTTCAGCGAACCGGCCCAGGGGAATTCGAGATTCCTCAAGTGAGCGAATTTCCGGTTCCATTCCCGCGATCAGTTCGGTATCCACCCAGCCGGGACAGATGGCGTTCGCGGTTATGCCGTAGCGACCGACCTCGCCGGCCAACGTCTTGGTCAGTCCGAGCAGACCGGCTTTCGCCGCAGCGTAGTTGGCGGCACCGGGCTTGCCGAGAAAGGCCGCTGGCGAGATGACCTGAATGATTCTCCCGCCGCGAGCGGCAATCATGGATCGCAGGGCGGCCTTGGAGCATAGGAAGGCGCCATCGAGGGAGACATCGAGAGTCTCTCGCCAACTTGCATGATTCATCATCATCAGAAGCCCATCGCTGGTGCGAGCGGCGTTATGAACCAGAATGTCGATGCCGCCGATGCTTTTTTTCAGTCCCTTGAAAAGAGCATCGACTGCGGACGGGTCGGAGATATCGCCGAATGCGGCGACGGCATTCTGGACGCCGCCCACGGCCGCGTCCAGACGTTCTTCGTCGTGCCCGGCATTCATGGCGACAGTAACGCCCTCGGCCGAGAGTCGTTTCGCTATGCTCAGGCCGATTCCGCGACTGGCCCCCGTGACCAAAGCTTTTTTTCCCTGCAGTTCAAGTTCCATGAAAGTCTACCTGCTCCAGTCTCGCGTTTCTTGATCTCTTGGGCAAGGCGGCCCCCTGCTGAATATATGTTTCCGGTTTGGATGAAATTCACTTGCCGGGCCCGGATTCAGGACTTTTTCATGGTTTCCGCTCCTTGTACCACCGGGAATCTAGAAGTAAGCATTCGATCAAGATGAGGTCGCGAAGCGAAATAATCGAACGCTCCAAGGAACTGCTGGTCGACGGCCTTCGTCTCGAGGTGTCCCCGGCCGAGATTGTCGACGACGACGCCATCTTCGGCGATGGCCTGGGGCTGGATTCGATTGACGCCCTCGAATTCGTCGTCCTGATCGAGGAAGAATTCGAAGTCGTGATCGCGGACGAAGAAGCAGCAAAAACGGCTTTCGCATCGATCGCTGCTCTGGCGGACTTCATTATCGCAGCACAGGAACAGACTGCTTCCTGAAAAATGGTGCGATGTGCTCTTTCGGCCGCGTTTTTTATCTGCTTGATCGCTCATGCGAATGCTTCCGGGGGAGAGGTCGAAAGTGATCTGAAGGCCTGGATGATTCGACAGTCGGATGTGCAGAGGATCGAGGGACGCTTTTTGCAGCACCGGCAGACCCCGCTGCTTGCCAAGCCTCTGGTGTCGGCAGGAACTTTTATGCTGGAGCGCCCCGATCGGGTTCGATGGGTAATTGAAAACCCGGAAGCGTTAGTTCTGGAGATCGAGGGTGATCAGATCCGAGCGGGGCGCCCCGGACAGTTACGCACATTGCCCTCGGTGGGAGCAGCCGCAGGGCTTCGGGAAATGACCGATTTGTTTCTCGGCGGGAGCGCAGCTCAGATAGATCAGTTTCGAGTCGTCGCAGGCCCGGTGAAAGACAGCTTTGCGCTGACGCCTAGGATAGCGGGAGCCGGTAGTGATCTGACCCGGATGGTAATGGTCCTCGGTGGGCCCGAAGGCGGTCTATCGGAGGTGATGCTCGAGACGACAGCCGGCGATACCAGCAAGATTCGCTTTATCGATGTGGTGGTCCGTCGCGAGGTTGCGGAGAATCAACCGTGAATCGCGACGCGAACCCTCGCATCCGGACTCTGGCGGCATGGATCGTTCGTTATGCCGCCGGGATTCGCTGGGCGTCGCTATTTCTTTTGTTCGTTTCCGCGTCGTCTCTCTTTTGGTTACGAGTTGATGTCGGATTGGTTTCGATGCTTCCATCCGGCGCTCCTGCCTTTGAATCCTACGCACAATTTGTCAGTCGATTTGCCGCGCGAGACGCGGCTGTTGCGGTGCTTCGTGCGCCCGATGAGGCGATGGCAACTCGTTTCGCGGAAGACTTCGTGGCAGCGCTTGCGGTCGAAGAAGCGGTAGCCGGTGTTCGCGGGTCGATCGATGTCGGCGCTTTTGTGGACTTTTCAGTCGACGGCGGTTTCGTCCGTTATACCAGCAAGGATTTCCGACCCGCGGTGCAGGAGCGTCTCGACCCGAGTCTGGGGCAGGAGATTGCCGCGGGCATCCGCGGTCTTCTGGCGTTGCCGGGCAGCGGAGCCATGGCTGCACGAATGGCCGCGGATCCGCTTGGATTCACGGGGATTCTGGGAGAATCGCTCGAGCGGAATCGGCCCGATCGCGCTTTGTCACCGGGAAGCAAATACCTGATGTCCAAAGACGGACAGCGTCTGCTTCTCCTGATCCAACCGACCAACGCCGGCTATTCGATGGACGAGGTCGCTCGTCTCTCCGAGGGGTTGGCGCGAGCCGAGGCCAAGGCCCGCAGCCAATGGACACCGCTTGAGCAGGAATCTCTTGGTGTTGGTTATACAGGTGCATTCGCGTTCGCTCGAGAAGACGCCGCGATGATGCGACTCGATTTGATGCGCTATACCGGCGCCGCCTTTTTTGGAGTCCTGTTCATCTTTCTTGTGGCGGCCCGCAGCGGACGTTTCTTGCCGATCCTGGGCTATCATCTCCTGCTGGGGTCTCTCGTTACGCTTGCCGCGGGTCTGCTGATTTTCCAGCGCCTCGACGTGATCTCCCTGGCCTTTGCCGCGATCTTCTATGGTTTGGCAATCGATGCCGCTATTCATTTCCATACGCGTTTTCGCGAAGAGGTCAGGGGAGATCGAAGCCCGGAGGACGCTCTGGCGTCGACGCTGGGCCACCTTTTCTGGCCCATAGCGATCGCTTCGGTCACGACGGGTCTGGCTTTCGGGTTGCTTGGTTTTGCCTCCCTGCAGGGAATCGCGCAGCTGGGCTTGCTGACCTCTATCGGAATCTTCTGGAATGCTCTGGCAACGATGATTCTGCTGCCGGCTTTATTGCTGGGGGCCGGTGTTGGTGGGCATGCTCCCGGCCGGGCCATATGGTTGGCACGACTGGCTTCGGTGGTTGCGCGACGACGACGGCTATTTGGATTCGCGCTGGTTTTGTGGCTCGTGTGGGTCGTCGTGGGCCTCTCGCATGTTCGCCTCAATACAGATCTCTTTGCCTTGCGGCCTCGTCAAAGTGAGGCCGCCGCAGTTCAGGACGAGATCGGAAAGCATTTCGGTTTCACCAACCCACACGGATCCGTAATGCTGGGCATTGGTCCGGATGCTGGGGCGGACGGCGTGGAGGCCCTTTTGCAGGGTGTCGAAGTGACGACGCAGCGCCTTGAAGATTTTATCGAAAGCGGTGCGGTCGTTTCGGTGACCAGTCCCGCGAGCTTGCTGCCTTCACTGGCGACTCAGACCGAGAGGATCGACTGGTGGACAGCGCAGCCACGAGAAGAGGCTGCAGCCGCTCTGGAGAATGCCCTCGAAGAAGCCGGTTTTCGAACGACCGCTTTCGCTGCGGGATTGCGGTCTCTCCGCACGGTGCCACAACCAGAGTCGGCGTTGGAGAGACCACTCCCCGGGATGGAGCCAATTCTCGAGCACCATATCAGGCGAGATGCTGCCGGGACCGCCATTCTGGTTTCGTTTACGCCGCAGAGCTCTGCGGCGCTCCGGTTGGTCGCCGAGGAACTCGAGCAGGATCTCCTCTTGCCCCCCGAAGTTTCCTTGCAGGTGGCTGCGCGTCCCTTGATGGAAGCCGAGCTCAAAAAGACCTTGCGCGAGGAGGTCATGAATTTTCTGGTTCTGGTCATGCTCCTGACCGTGGCTCTATTGGCTTGGCGCGAGCGGCAACCGCGGACTTTATTCGCGCTTTTGGCATTGCCGATTTTGAGCGTTTTGGGGACGCTCGGCATGGCGGGTTGGCTGGGAATCGTATTGACACCCGTCAACATCATCATGCTCCCGCTAGTCGCGGGGATTGCCCTGGACGACGGCCTTTTTCTGCTCGCTCGCTATCGTGAGGAGAAGGCGGTAGGGCCCGCGATGGAGCGCGGCGGGCGGGCATTGTCAATCACGACAGCGACCACCATGGTCGGATTCGGTGCACTGGCTCTCTCCAGATACCCCGCACTTGGCGGGTTGGGTATGGTGGCCGCGCTGGGTCTGCTCACGGCCTTTTCTCTCATGATCTGGGTGCTTCCGCTTGCATTGCCGGACGAGCGCGCATGAAGCGCGGCCTCTACCGATCCCTGTTTTCGGGGCTCGGCTTCCTGTTGTTTTTTTGGTTGATTTGGCAAGCGGGTCCGCGCCTGATTCTCGATACGCTCGAGAGGGTGCAGATTCGTTGGCTGCCCGTTTACGTGGCTTCATTTTTTTTGATTGCCACAGGCATCGCTTTTCGTTGGCGGATGGTCTTGCGGGCACTGGGCGTATCCGTTCCACTCTCGTCGCTGTTGTCGATGTGGTTTGCCGGGGTGACGGTGAGTTCGGTGACAACGGGCGCCAAGCTGGGCGGAGATCCGTTGCGCGCTTTTCTCCTCGTAAAACGCCCGGTACCGCCGGGGCCGGCGGTTGCAAGTGTCATCATTGACCGAGCGATCGAGTTGCTGGCGAATCTGAGCTTTGCCGTCGTCTATTGCACACTTTTCGCGACTCGGAATCAGGCGCTGGGCGAGCAGTTGCTGTTGGCAGTCGTTTTGGGCGGATTGAGCTTTTTTGCTGTCGGGATCTATCTCGTGCGGCGACTGGGTCGTGGAGACTCCTTGATGCGAGGGCGGTTTGCTCGCATGTTGGAGCGGTTGGGAGCAACCCCGGAGGCTTTGATCGATATCGAAGATTCGTTGCGACTCCTGCTCTTTCAGCGTCGATCCCAAATGGGTTGGATCATCGGTTTTGCACTATTTCTGAACGCGCTGATCTTTCTTGAATTCACCATTGCCTTCCAGGTCTTCGCGGCGTCACCGACATTGCCTGAGCTGGCTGGCGCCATCATGGGAGTCGGCTTGGCTCACGCGCTGCCGATCCCAGGCTCGGTGGGAGCCTTGGAAGGGGCGCAAGCGGCAATCTTCAGTTTCCAGGGAAGTGGGACGGGGCTTGCGGTGACCGCTGCGATTGTTGCACGCAGTCGCGATTTATTTCGTGCCTTGCCGGGCGCGGTGTTGATGGTGCTGGGGCAGACCGGACAGGAGCGTACTGCCGAATAGGTTGGAAATCAGAGGTGGCGAATGCGGACGTCCTCGAATTCGCGCCGCTCCTCGTTCCATTGATGCGCGGACATTCCGTGGACTGCCTTTCCGTCAACGCCGAGCACGATATAGACGGCCTCCGGGTAGATGGGCTCGTCCCAAAGCATCGCTCGGGCTTCGTCCTCGCTGGAGAAATAGGCCCGACTGTTCGGATGAGAGTGGTAGATTGAGCGGAGCTCGTAGGCGCCCGAATCGAGGTCCTGACTGACGGTCAGAAGCTCTTTTTCCTCCATGATATAACCGTCGCTGCCGTCGCGGGGGAAGTTCTTCGGGTCGGCAGCATGGCGTTCGGTGGCTACGTTGGAGATCGGACGAACGACCTCTTTTTCCTCGGCGATATCGTACAGGATGAAGCCGCAGCATTCCTCGGGGAAGGCTTCAAGAGCGAATGTCTTGATCTCATCGTAGAGGTCTTTTTCGAGCTCGATCATACGAAGACCTTAGCCGAGAGAGGGCGGCGGTAAAACCGAATCAATCATCTGAAATTTCGCCATTGGAGGCCGCGATGAATTCTCGTCGCAGATCATCATAGTCTCGTGCGACGGGGTACTGGGGGAACTCATCGATGACATTCTGCGGCGGCTGGAAGAGAATACCGCCGTCGGCGGCGCCGAGCATCGTGGTATCGTTGTAGGAATCACCGGATGCCACGATATGGAAATTCAGCTCTTTCAGCGCCTGCACCGCGCGACGTTTGCCATCCTCCAACCTCAGTTCGTATCCGCTGATATGGCCACTGGGTTCGACCTCCAACCGGTGGCAGAACAGGCAGGGGAATTCGAGTTGCCGCATCAACGGGTGAGCGAATTGATAGAAAGTATCCGAGAGAATAATCACCTGGGCCCGGCTTTTGAGCCAGAGCAGGAACTCCTTGGCGCCCGGGAGGGGACCCATGCCATCGATCACTTCCTGTATTTGCGGCAGGGTGATCCCGTGCTGGTCAAGAATGTCCAGCCGGTACTGCATCAGTTTGTCGTAATCCGGCTCTTCGCGGGTCGTGCGGGTCAATGCTTCGATACCGGTTCTTTCGGCAACATTGATCCAGATTTCCGGTATGAGAACACCTTCGAGGTCAAGACATGCGATCATGGAACAAGCGTAAGACAGTGCCGCCGTCGGCTCAACCAATAAAATGCCGACAGGCGATAGTTCTGCTGATTCTGCTGGGCCTGGTGGGGTGCGCCCATCCTGTCAGAGTCGGGATGAGTGGCGATTACCCTCCGTTCGCCTACCGCGACGCCAAGGGATGCTTGCAGGGCTATGATGTCGCGATGGCCAAGGCGTGGTCTGTCGACAAGGGCCGCATCCTCGAGGTTGTTCCCTTTACCTGGCCGGATCTGACCAGCGACCTCGCTGACGAGCGATTTGCGGTGGCGATGAGCGGGATTACGGTTCGTGGTGATCGGTTGATTCAGGCGCCAATGTCGCGGGCCGTAGCCACAGCCGATGCCATTGTAGTCGTTTCTAACCAACGAGCAGTGCCGATGCTGGATACTCCCGGTCTGCGCGTTGCCGTGAATCGAGGCGGTCACCTGGAGCGCGTCGCCCGGGCCCACTTGCCCGGAGTCGCTCTGATCCTGGTGGACGAGAACCGGACACTTCCCGATTTGCTCGCCCGCGGCTTAGTGGATGCTGTGGTGACCGATACCCTCGAGATCCGAAGTTTTCATCCGGCGCCGCGGGTAGCGCGGGTTCTCCAATCGGATCGCAAGGCTTATTGGCTAGGCGCTGGTGAGGCGGGCTTGCTCGAATCCATCGATACCTGGCTGGCCGCGCAAGAGGCGAGCGGCCAGCTTGCGGAGCGCCGGCGGCGCTACATTCCGGATACCGGCCCAAGGCTGTCCCCCGCAGAGGAGCGCCTCGCGGATCTGGTGGCGCGCCGGCTGCAGGTCATGCCCTTTGTCGCAGAAACAAAAAGAGCTCAATCGCTGCCGATTCAGGATTCCGGCCGGGAGCAGGCTATCCGTCGTCGCGCGGCACGAGTTGCTGCGGAAGCGCATCTGGAAATCGAGCCCTATGTGGCATTGGTCGAGGCACAATTTGCGGCGGCCAAAGCAGTGCAGCGGGCCCAGTTGCAGCGAGGCGAGGGTGCGCTCGAAATCTTCTCCTTGCAGGAGCAGATCCGACCCGCGATTGATCGTATCGATCACGCCTTGCGGCAGGAACTGGCCTTGCGCCCGGAGAATCTTCGCGCGGGACCACTGCGTCGTCGAATTCTCGAGTGGGCGCCCTTGCCCGGAGTCAACGATGCGAGCATCGATCCGATTGTAACGGCGTTGCTGGCGACCATATCGCAATCAGCCGGTCGCGGGTCCGGCAGGTGGCCTGCCGGGTGCCGCGGGCGCTCCTCCGCTGGCGGCGTAGATGACACCACCGAGCAGGCCACCAAGCGCGCCTACAGCCCACCACAATAAGGACAGGACGATGGCATCGTCGGCCGGAATGCCCGCGAAGGGGAGCAGCAGAGCATAGGTTGCTTCGCGCAAGCCGAAGCCGCCTATGGTGATCGGAATCGCTGTCGCGAGGACGATCAAGGGATGATAAATCGCGATGAATCCCCAACTGACGTCGAGGCTCAGAGCATCGGTAAGGAACTTCTGCCCGGCGATATGGAGCAGATGCACCAGAATCGAAAGCGTAAATGCTTTGCCGAGAAGTTTTGGGTGGCGAAAGAGCGGCAGGAGGTCGCCTCGGATCAACTCGCGCAGGCGGTTTCCTTCGGGAAGCAAGGAGGCCAGAGCAGGGGCCGTGATCCAGGCGAGCAGACTTCCCCCCGACAGGAGACCAAGCGCCAGAGCGAGGATAGGTGGTAGATCGCCGCGCGGGCCGAACAGGAGCGCCAGCGCTGCCACGGTCATCAGTGTGACCAGACCAATGACTCGATCTCCGACCACCGTCGACAGGGCCCTGGTGGCGCCAGGTGGTATTCGTCCCAGGTAGAGTGCTCGGGTGCCATCGGTTCCCAGCGTACTGGGGATCGCGATTCCAAAGAACATCCCGATGAAATAGATGCGGATGTAGGACAATCCGCTTGTCTCGAAGCCCACCGCATCACCGAGTGTCTTCCAGCGCAATGCACTGACGACCTGGCCTGAATTGTAGGCGATAAATGCTCCCCAAAACCAGAGGGGCTGCACCTCGAGCAGTACGTGCCCCAACTTTGCCGGGCCGACATTGATGAAGAGGACCCCGAGGACGACCAGACTGACGAGGAGCCGGGCAATCGTCTTGTTCAAGGTTTCACTTCTCGCACGCGCCCACCTCTACCCAAGTTTCGTTTGCTTGCCTACGGGGGACTGTCATCTTCGAGAATGCATGAGCTTTGAAAATCGATTGGGAGAGAAGGCTGGCCGGCATAAGCGCGCGGGAAAGACCTGGTTGCCGGTTTTCTGTGCGCTGCTGGCCGTCGCCTATCTGGGGCTGCTGCTCCCGGTTTCCGAGGCCAATCTGCGTTTGATGATTCGGAGCAGCGGCCGTGCATCCATGCTGATATTCGCGTTGGCCTTTGCCACCGCGCCCGTGTGCCGGCTTTTCACCAACACGACCACGAGCTGGATGCGCCGGAACCGTCGTGCCGTGGGTCTGCTTTTTGCCTGGTCCCAACTCCTTCATCTTTTTGCGTTGCTGGCGCTGGGTTTGTGGTACCCGGACCCCTTTCTGGCCGGTCTCGATATTCTGACTTTGGCTGGTGGCGGATTGGCTTATTTTTTCACTTTTGCCATGGCAGCCACATCGAATGATCGTTCGGTCAGGATGCTCGGTCGTGTCCGGTGGCGTCGATTTCACCTGATCGGGTCCTGGTGGATCTGGATTGTACTCGCCCAGACCAGTAGTCCGGCCGCCTGGCCTGTGGCGATCCCGCTTCTGGCTGCGGCTCTGCTGCGCCTGCAGGCGGCGTGGGCCACTCGGTAGGCAGATTGAGCCGAGACGGCCTGTAAGTCGGCATCGACGTTTGTGGAAGTGCCGGACTGGCGCAGAGGGGGTCGGGCCTGCGATGATGCCCAGATGGCTGTGAAAGTTTTCATCGATGGGCACGTTGGCACCACTGGCCTGCGGATTCATGAAGCATTGGCCGCACGGTCGGATATCGAACTGATCGCTCCAGCGGAAGCCGATCGCAAGATTCTGGATGTCCGGCGTGATTTTCTGCGTCAGGCGGATCTGGCAATTCTCTGCCTTCCCGATGAAGCATCGCGTGAGGCGGTCGCGAGTGTCGCAGCTGGAGATACACGGATCATCGACGCGAGCAGTGCTCACCGCGTCAGCCTGGATTTTGTTTACGGGTTGCCCGAGATTTCGGATCTGCAGCGGGAGTCCATTCGGGAAGGCCGCCTGGTGGCCAACCCGGGTTGTTACCCGACCAGCGTGATCCTCGGACTCGCGCCGCTTCTGGAGGAGGGGTTTCTGCTGAAGGAAGCGCCGATTACCATTCACGCTCTATCGGGTTATTCGGGCGGAGGACGGCAGTTGATTGAAAAGTGGGAGGATCCTCAAGGTGATTTGGCGGGATTACCTTTTGAGGCGCCTTACGCATTCGATCGACAGCATAAGCATATCGCGGAGATGGTCCATTTTTGCGGTCTGGAACAGGCACCCTATTTTCTTCCGGCCGTAGGGCCCTTCGCCAGCGGGATGCGAGTCGAGATTCCGCTGCATGCCTCTTTTTTGCAGCCGGGTGCCACCGGCGCGACGATTCATGCTCTTCTGAAAGATCGCTATGCGAGCGAGCTCTTTGTGAAAGTGATGCCGTTTTCCGAGGAGTTCCTCGGTGACGAAAAGACGCTGGACCCCGGCCGATGGAACGGGACGAACGCGGTTTCGTTATCGGTACTGCCGCACCCGGACGGGCATATTTTGCTGGTTGGTCTCCTCGACAACCTGGGCAAGGGCGCCGCTGGCGCCGCGATTCAGAATCTGAACTTGATGCTGGGTTTCCCCGAGGACACGGGACTCCGCGCCTGAGAACTATCCTCGCAGCGGTCGGAAATGGTCCCGAATCGATTCCACCAAGGCGGCAGGCTGCTCCATGGCCGCAAAATGACCGCCTTTATCGAAGGTGCGGTAATGCTGGAGGTTGTAGGTGTCTTCGATCCACGCCCGTGGGGGGCGGATGATTTCCTGCGGGAAGATGGCCGCACCCGTGGGAACCTCTACCCGGTAATCGGTTGGCGGGAATTTACCCGCACGCATCGATTCGCAGTAAAGGTGCACCGAAGACCCGATCGATTCAGGTAGCCAGTAGAGCATGATATTGGTCAGCAGTTGGTCTTTGGTGTAGATGCTTTCCAGGTCGCCGTCGCAGTCACTCCAGGTGCGAAATTTTTCGATGATCCAACCAGCCAACCCGGCCGGCGAGTCATTTAATCCGTATGCGAGCGTTTGTGGCTTGGTCCCCTGAATTTGCTGGTAGCCGGTCTCCTGTTTCTGGAAGTGGTCAAGATCGCCGAGTGCGGCCATGTCCTCCGGGCTGAGTCCTTCGAGAGCTTTCGCGGGATCACCGGGGAAGGCAACGACCATGTTCAGGTGAATGCCGATGAGTTCTTCGGGGTATTTCGACCCCAGCATACCCGTAACCATCGCGCCCCAATCACCACCTTGTGCGGCAAAGTGATCGTAGCCAAGTCCACGCATCAGCTTGACCCACATATCAGCGATTTTCTCACAATCCATACCGGGCGTGGTGGCCGCTTCGGAGAATCCGTATCCCGGCATTGATGGAAGGATGACGTCGAAGGCATCAGCGGGATCACCGCCATGCGCTGCGGGATCGGTCAGCGGACCGAGGATTTGTTCAAATTCCACGAACGAACCCGGCCAACCATGAGTAATGCATAAAGGCATGGGTGCCGGTCCCGTCCCTTTTTCATGGACGACGTGGACCCATAGATCGTCTACCCGTGCCTCAAATTGGTTGAGTTGGTTCAATCGTGTCTCGTGCTGGCGCCAATCGTAGCTATCCTTCCAGAAGGTAACGAGATCACGGAGATAGGAGAGGTCCGTCCCATAGCCCCAGTCCGCACCGGCGATTTCGCCGGGAAAGCGCGTGCGTGCCAGACGCTCCTGCAAATCTTGCAATACTGTTTCGGGAATATCGATGGTAAAAGGACGGGTCTCCATAGCCATGGAACGGGACTGCCATCTGCGACGATCGGCTGCAAGTGAATTCGCGCGACTTGGGTGGGGCCGACGGTTCACTAGTGCTAGAGAGAAAACGTGTCCAGCCCGATCCAACCGGCTGCTTTCGAAGCCGCGATGAGTGAGCAAGCTCACGAAACCACTGCAAGAGCCTTGCTCTGGGTCGGCGTGATCTATCTTGGATTGGCATTGGTGAATTTCTTTTTGCCGCCAGACGATCTGGACAGCAGCTTCGTCCTGCCGTCGTTGGTTGTGGGGGCGATCTTTCTCGGCCTGGGGCGTTGGGTCCGGGGCGGCAAAGGCGGCCGGGAAGTCCGTGCGCTGTTTTTGGCTGGACTGGTCGGGCTTTCTTTCAGCGCTGCCGTAGTTGAAGTATCTGCCAACGCGTCCAGTTTTTACGTTCTTTTATCCAGCATGGTCGGAATCGGCTGCCTGTCGTTTGATCTTCGCGCGATGAGTTTGCTGACCCTGATCGCCTGGGTGTTTGGATGGCTGACGATCGAGTTTCGCTTGCCACCGGATACGGGATCGAACCTGGTTCCCCAATTGCTCGGCACCGGTGCCCTCGCGATCCTGCTGACGTGGATCCGTCGTTCGACCTTGACGGATGCCGTTCAATCAATTCATGAACTCGAGCTTCGGATTCAGGGGGAGAGAATCGTTCTCGATGGTGCTCTCGATGCGGTCGTGATTGCCGACGATATGGGAAATATCGTTGAGTGGAATGATCAGGCGCACGCGATCTTTGGATGGTCACGCGAAGAAGTCGTCGGGAGACGTTTGGCAGATACGATTATCCCGGCCCGCTATCGCGAAGCGCATGGGGCCGGTATGGCGCGCCTGCGCAGCGGGAGTGCCCCTCGGGTCGTAGGTTCTCGTATCGAGATTGAGGCATTGCACCAAACCGGTCGGGAGTTTCCGATCGAACTTACCATCACGCGATCCAGTCTTTCGGCGTCGGTCCAATTTACGGCATTCTTGCGCGACATTAGCGAACGTCGTTCGGCGGAACGGACGCAGGTACGCGCGCGAGAGGCGGCAGAGGAGGCCGACCGCCTGAAAAGCGAGTTTCTGGCGACGATCAGCCATGAGATCCGCACCCCGCTGAATGGTATCTTTGGTATGACGGAGATGGCGCTCGAGGCCACTGATGATGGGGAGCGCCGCGATTTCCTCAATCGGTCCCAATCATGCGCAGAAACCCTCATCGCGCTGGTCGGTGATGTTCTGGATTTCTCGCGTTTCGAGAGCGGTCAGATCGAATTGGAAAAAATCTCCTTTGATATTCGAAGGCTGGCAGAAGGCGTGATCGATACCTTTGCGGTGCAAGCCTCGGCCAAGGGTGTCGAACTGATTCTGGCCGCAAATGCCGATGTCCCCCAGTTCATTGTGGGTGATCCGACGCGTTTCCGTCAGGTCCTGCTGAACCTGATCGGGAATGCCGTGAAATTCACTCATAGCGGCCATGTTGCCCTGGACATCAAAGTTTCCGATGCAACCGGTGCCGATGATAGCGCTCGGCTACGGGTTTCCGTCGAGGATAGCGGCATCGGAATGGCAAAGGAGGATATGGGAATTATTTTCGATGTCTTTCGCCAGGCAGATGCATCGACCACGCGGCAGTTTGGCGGTGTTGGACTCGGTCTGGCAATTTCGCAACGGCTGGTCGTCATGATGGGCGCCGAGATTCAAGTCAAATCAGTACTTGGCAAGGGAAGTCGTTTTTCTTTCGAGCTCCCCCTCGTCGAGGGAGATGCCGAGATTGCCATGGACCTCGAGGTGCCATCGGCTGGCCGGCTCGTTCTATGGGAAAAACCGGGCCGGCTTGCTCTCCATCTCCGGGGGCTCTTTGAATCCTGGGGTTGTGAGGTGACTCTCGCCGACAGCTTCTCGGATGTCTGTCGGATTCTGGCATCAGCCGACGTCCCCTACGATCTTTTGGTACTTCGCGCCGATCCAAGCCTCGTCACCGAAGAGATCGAGCAAGTTTTGCGTCTGGCGGGCGAGGCAAAAACCGCAGTCCTTGCGACTTGCCCGATCGGCGAGGCACGCAGCGTTCGCGAGCGGTTTCCTGATATTGGACGCCTTGTGACTCGACCGGGCAATGAACAGGATCTTCGGCAGGCCGCTCGAAGTGCAGTCGAGGCACAAGCCGGTCTTGATCTGCCGTGATTGCCGGGGCTCTCCCGGCAGACCAATTCCGGTGAGAGTCAGAGTTTGGAAAGAACGGAATCCGTGAACGCCGAGAGGCCCTGCTCCAGGGAGTTCTTGTCGAAACCTGCGGGGGCCACACCAATCCGAGCAACGCCCATATCCTCGAAGCGCTTGATACCGTCGAGGTCGATCGCACCCGCACCCACGGATAGCTCGATCTCGGACGGGTCACGGCCCAATTTGTCGCACTCGGCATGCAGCACCTGAATGAGGTGCGCGACCTTTTCCGGATCAGCGATCGCGGGGAAGAAGCCGTCGCAATAGCGAGCGGCCCGTTTGGCGGAGATATCCGTGTGACCGCCCATCACGATGGGGAGGTGCCCCTGGACTGGTTTGGGATTGGAGTTCATGGGTCCCCAACTGAAGAACTTTCCGTCGAATGCTTCGGGATCGGCCTTCCAGAGCGACCGCAGCGCGGCGACGGATTCTCGCGTCCGCGAGGCCCGGTCCTGAAAGGGGATGCCGAGGCCGTCAAATTCTTCCTCAAGCCATCCCACACCGATGCCGAAGATCGCGCGGCCTTTGGATAAAACATCGAGAGTAGCGACCTCCTTCGCAACGTAGAAGGGGTGTCGTTGCGGCAGGATCAGGATACCCGTGCCCAGCTTGATCTTGGTCGTGAAGGCTGCGGCGTAAACCAGCGGCATGATCGGATCCGGAATTGGTGAGTTTTCCGGGCCGGGCATACGACCATCCCGACTGTAGGGGTACTGAGATTTGTACCCTTCCGGCACAACGACGTGCTCCACCGTCCAGAGAGACTCCATGCCCGCTGCTTCGTTCATTCGTGCGAAATCGGGAAGAAAGTCTGGTGTTCCCATGGGGCCCACGTTGCTGAACATCACTCCGAATTTCATCGATATCTCCTCCGTTGTGGTCGCCTTGAAATTTGCGGTTTCAGTGCATTAATCTTGCGGGTGATCAAAATTCAACCGAAACATCAGGAGACAACGACTTGATTTCTTTTAAGCCAACAGAAGAGCAGGAGCTGATCCGAACCACGGCACGTGAGTTTGCGGCCGCAGCGATGCGCGATTCCGCTCGTGATGCGGACGAACAGGCAGCACTCCCGGAGGGTTTTCTCGACGCTTCGTGGGCGCTCGGGCTGACCGTCGCACAAATTCCCGAGGAGAATGGCGGTGCGGGAATGCCACGCTCGCCCCTGCTTGGCGCGATGGCGCTCGAGGAGCTTGCCTACGGAGACCCGGCACTCGCGATGGCGGCGATGGCGCCGGCGCTTTTTGCTTTTGCGATTGTCGACCATGGCACCGAGGATCAGAAGGATCGTTTCCTCCCACTTTTTTGCGAAGAAAAGTTTCACCCGGCCTCGCTCGCGTTGATTGAGCCCGGACCTCTTTTTGATCCTTTGCAGTTGAAAACAACGGCTACCCTTTCCGGGAATGAGTGGATCTTGACTGGCAAGAAGAGCTTCGTTCCCCTCGCGGACTCGGCGAGTCATTTCCTTGTCATCGCGCGTAATGGTGATGCCGAGGGCGCTGACAAGAACCTTGAAGCCTTCATCGTCGAGCGAGATGCTGCGGGTCTGACGATTAGTGAGTCCGGCAAATCTCTCGGCTTGCGCGCGCTTCCAACAGCTTCTCTGGACCTGGATCAGGTCCGCGTGTCGGCGGCCGACCGACTCGGCGGCGATGAAGGTGGTGATATCCGCTCGATTCTGGATGCGGCCCGCGTGGGTACAGCTGCCGTTCAGGTAGGATTGTCCCGGGCTGTTCTGGAGTACGCTACGCCTTATGCCACCGAGCGTGTCGCTTTTGGTGAGGCGATTGGCCGCAAACAGGCAGTCGCATTCATGCTCTCGGATATGGCCATCGAGATTGACTCCATGCGTTGGTTGGTCTGGAAAGCCGCCTCGGAGCTTGAGAAAGGCGTGGAGGCGACCCGATCGGCTCATCTTGCTTCACGCTATGCCGCGGAGCAGTCCATGAAAATCGCTGACAATGGCCTTCAAGTTTTTGGTGGCCACGGCTTCATTCGCGAGTACCCTGTAGAGATGTGGTACCGCCATGCGCGCACACTCGGGGTCCTTGAAGGCGCCGCAACGGTCTGAGCAGGAGTTTAAAAATGATAGACTTTCAGGTTTCCGAAAGAGACGAGAAAATTTTCAACATGATGCGAGAAGAGAGTCTGATCGCGCGCAAATACGCGCGATACTATGACGCTCAGGAAGAGCATG
Source organism: Candidatus Binatia bacterium (assembly GCA_029248525.1). NCBI lineage: Bacteria > Candidatus Binatota > Binatia (SeqCode) > Binatia bacterium. The sequence goes on along the minus strand of JAQWJE010000049.1, from coordinate 37,349 downwards.
AAATGCCACCGGAGGTCCTGCCCGAGGGGGCCGACCTTCCGGCCGCTCGCCGTGATCTCATCGGGCAGCGCGTCATCGGCGAAGATGGCGGGTTTGCCGTCCTCCATATGGGTCTGACCATCGAGAGGACCTGGGGAGATTATGCGGTCGAAGTCCGCCGGTCCCCCGGTGGTCTTGGCAATGCGGCCTTGCAGGCTGCAGGTTCCCCCGAGCAGGTCGCCCGCTGGAGTTCGATGACTTTGGCCATGGCCATCACCGAGCCCGGCTGCGGGTCGGATCCTTCGGCGTTGCGCACAACAGCCACGCTCGATGGCGATGAGTGGGTCATCAATGGAGAGAAGATTTTTGTGACGCTCGGTGTCCGTGCGGCAGGGGTGGTGGTTTGGGCGACACTCGACCCGACCGCCGGTCGGGCAGGGATCAAATCCTTCCTGATCGAAAAGGGAACTCCCGGTTTCAATGTTGTCAAAAAAGAAAAGAAACTCGGGATTCGTGCCGAGGATACAGCGGCCTACCATTTCGAGAATTGTCGCATTCCGCGGGAGAACCTGCTTGGTGGGGACGAGAAGGTCGCCCAGAAAGGCTCCGGGGGCTTCAAGGGTGCGATGAAGACCTTCAATATGACCCGTCCTGCGGTCGCAGCTCTCGGTCTGGGAATCTCGCAGGCAGCGCTCGACTTCACCAAGGACGAGCTGAGCAAGGTCGGGATTGAACTCACATACGGGGGTGGTGCCGGAAGCGAAAATGCGATTGTGAAGCGATTTCTTGAATTGGAAGCGCTTCAGGAAGCTGCCTACCTGACGGTGATGCGCGCGGCCTGGTTGGCGGACGAGGGTCAGCCCAACAATATGGAGGCCTCGATCGCCAAAGCCAAGGGCGGGGAGGCGGTCCGCAAAGTGACGCAGGGTTGTATCGAGATCCTCGGCCCAATGGGAATCTCGGAAGATCATTTGCTCGAGAAGTGGTTTCGAGACTGTCGGATCATCGATATCTATGAGGGCACCGGTCAAATTCAGCACCTGATCATCGCTCGAAGCCTGCTTGGCTATACTCGGGCTGAGTTGAGTTAAGTTACAGTGGTCGATCCGGAATGCGCGCGTGCCTTGCAGCGCGCTCGCATTCCGGGCGCCTGCGCCAACCTCGAGCGGGCCGCCCGCGTGGCGCCGGAGAGAGCCGGATGATCAAGAAGCTTCTGCTGACCGTTTTCGCTCTCGCCTGCGGCATCGCGTTGCTCATCGCATTCCTTCTTTGGCGGCAAGGACTGGCCGCCGGCGATCCGACGTTTTTCGAAGATGAAATTCTGGTCTTCGAGGCAGCCGATGCACAGCAGGCGCCACTTCCGGGGGGAATCGTATTCACCGGAAGCTCAAGCATTCGGTTCTGGCGCTCCTTGACGGCGGATATGTCGCCTCTTCGAGTCCTCCAACGGGGATTCGGGGGTGCTCATATGGAGCACGTGGTCCATAATATTCGCCGGATCATCATACCTTATGCGCCTCGGGCGGTCGTCGTCTTCGTCGGGGGTAATGATCTCGGTTCCGGGAAAAGCGCGGACGACTTGATCGACGATTTCAAGGAATTTGTCGATATCGTGCAGACAGAACTGCCGCAGGTGGATGTGTGGCTGCTTTCGATGAAGCCCTCGCCACTCCGGTGGGAGAAGTGGCCTGAAATGATCAAAGTAGATGCCGCGCTTGAATCGATGGCGCAGGAGAACCCGCGGATTTTCTTCGTGCCTACAGGCCGGACCCTTCTGGATGAAGGGGGCACTCCCGGTGACTTCTATATTTTCGACGGCCTGCATTTGAACCAGGATGGTTATGACCGCTGGACGGAGCTTCTGCGGCCCCGCCTTCTCGAGTCATACGGGCCGTTCCCTCCGGGCTCTTCGAGTTGAGGGATCTTGCCATCGAGTCGCTCCCATTCGCCAGAGTTACCGTCGGCGCAGTAGATTCACGGATTGCGAGTTCTGGTCGAAGGCAATCCACACTTCCCCGCGCTCGATTTGTCTTTGCACATCCTGTTTGCGCGATGCGAGATCGCGCTCTTGTGCTCCGTAGTCCGTTCCGTCGCGAGTGACAAATTCTTCGATCAGGGCGTCGAGAGCAGAACCGGAGAGGTCGCGCCAGGGAATTTCGAGTGGTTGTTCGTCTGCATCATCCATCGGGGAGATTGAATCATAAACGGATTGGTTTTACGCCCCGGCTGATTCCCTCGGATTGCGCTTGACCCGGAGGCGCGAAAGGGGCAGGTCGCGTTCATGGGTTCTAAAAGCTCCGATGTACTCGTGGTCTTCGGTGCGACCGGTGATCTGGCTCGCAAGATGACTTTCCCCTCACTTTATCGACTGGCCGAAAGAGGCTTGCTGAAGGTTCCCATTATCGGTGTGGCGTTCTCCGATATCGACGATGCCGGGTTGGTGAAATACGCCCGCGAGGCGATCGAGGCGGCAGGCATCAAATGCAAGCCCTCCGTGTTTCGCCAGATGGCATCAAAAATGAAGTATATTCGCGGCGACTATCTGGATGCCGAGACTTTTGCCCGGCTGAAAAAAGCGATGGGCAAGAAAAAACACCCGCTCTTTTATCTCGAGATCCCGCCGGCACTTTTCGAAAAGGTGGTTCTCCAGCTGCAGGCAGCGGATCTTGTTTCGGGCGCTCGGGTGGTGATCGAGAAGCCCTTCGGACACGACCTGAAGTCGGCAAGGGAGCTCAACAAGGCGTTGCTTCGGGTGCTGCGTGAAGACCAAATCTACCGAATCGACCATTATCTCGGGAAGCATCCGGTTCAGGATCTTCTGGTCTTTCGCTTCGGGAATACGCTTTTCGAGCCAATCTGGAACCGGCGCTATATACGCTCGGTGCAAATCACCATGGCCGAGTCTTTTGCTGTCGAGGACCGTGGGGCTTTCTACGACGATGTTGGGGCCCTCAAGGATGTAGTCCAGAACCATTTGATGCAGGTGGTGGCGCTTCTCGCGATGGAGCCGCCAGCGAGTGCGGAAGCATCGAGTCTGCATGAGGAGCAAATCAAGGTCTTCCATTCGATGCAGCAAGTGCAACCCGAGAATTATATTCGTGGGCAGTATCGGGGCTATCAGGAGGTCGAAGGCGTCCGTCGCGGATCAAAAACAGAAACGTTTTGCGCCCTGCGTCTGGACATCGAAAATTGGCGCTGGGGAGGCGTGCCCTTCTTTATCAGGACGGGCAAGGGGTTGGGTGTCACAGCAACCGAAGCGGTTATCGAATTGCACGAGCCGCCCAAGGCATTTTTCGGTCACGGAAAAAAAGATCCCTTGCCGAACCGGCTGCACTTCCGACTCGGACACAATCCCGGGGTTTCGATGGATGTGCAGGCCAAGCGACCTGGATCCGGGCTGGAATCCGCGAGTGTGAATTTGAATGTCGACTTTTCGGAGGCTCTCGGGCATACGGCGCTGCCCTACGAGCGACTGATCGGGGATGCCCTGCATGGAGATCCCACCCTGTTTGCAACCGAGCGTGCGGTCGAAGGGACCTGGGGTGTGATCGACAAGATTCTTGGCCCGGTGGGACGAGCGCACCGTTACGATTGCGGATCGATGGGGCCGAAAGCGGCCGATGCCCTCACGCGGGGCTTCGGCGGTTGGGTGCAGCCAGCAGACCCACAGCAGCCAAAGCGGGGGTCGCCCGCGAAGCGCTAGGCTACCGAGACCAGAACCGCACCAAAATGGAGCGCGGTGCCGGCCAGAACAAAAAGGTGCCAGATGACATGCCCCCAGCGAAACCAGGGTTCGCTCAGATAGAAGAGCAGTCCGCCGGTAAACGCGATCCCGCCACCAATGATCAGAGGTTTGGCGAGCGAGGGTGTCTCGGGCACAAAGAAATCCAATGTTCCGGCCCCGCACCACCCCATGGCGAGGCAAAGGAGGATTCCGATCCCATCGAACCGTGAGGGAAAGCAGACGCGCAGGGCAATCCCCAATGCACCGATGCTCCAGACGGTGCGGACCATGGTCCCTGCGAGCGGCGGCGGAAGCAGCGTCTCGAAGAGAGGCGTCGCCGTCCCTCCAATCAGCAAATAGATGCATATTTGGTCGACCGCTCGGAGGATCCGCTTTTGGCGAGGTGCGGTCGCGCTGTGGTAGAGGCATGACGCGGCAAAAACGCTGATCAAAGACGCGGCGTAGACGCCGCAGGCGACATAAACAGCGGGACTTGCCTCGGGGGATACGGAGGTCAGCAGAAACCGCGCTCCCAAGATCGCGGCGATCAGCCCTATGGCGTGGGTTGCTGTGTTGGCATCCTCCAGATCCGCATTCAGCGCGGCCATATCGACCAGGCCCGCAGCTGATTTCGGTGGATCAGGGGTTGGGTTGTAGGAGGGGTGGCGGGGCATCGGGTGCCCTTCATTTGCAACCGCTGTGCCGAAATGACCCCCGGATTCAGGGCGTTCCGGTAGTCGCAAAGCGTGCAATAATGCGCGGTTACTGGCCAAATCAGGCCGGGATGCGCGGATTAGGGGTTATGCTTTGCGGGATGCGCCCCCTGGTCGCGAGGGCCGGCTGTCTGTCGCCAGAGGGCGATTCCCCCGGTGATGCCCGCCGCATTGGGGCAAATCTTTACGTTTTCAGGCAGATCCTCGGGTTTGACCAGCTTGGCATTCCCCCCGCCCAAATAAATTTTGCGGGGATTCCAGATGGGCTGAATCTGGGTGAGGACCTTGAGCAGCCGTTTGCGCCAGCGTTTTTTCCCGATGTCTTCGAGGGCCGGCTTGCCGACATAGTCCTCGTAGGTCCGGTCGCCGCGAAAGGGATGGTGTCCAAGCTCGAGATTCGGAACCAGGGTGCCCGCCATAAACAGAGCTGAACCGAAGCCGGTTCCGAGGGTCAGAACGAGTTCGACGCCAATGCCCTCGATGTCGCCGAGGCCCTGAACATCTGCATCATTCGCTGCCCGGGTCTCTCGGCCCGTCTGCTTTCGCAGGGCTTCCGCGAGCGGAAATTCGTGCCATTCGGGGCTCAGGTTCGGAGCGGTTCGAACGATTCCTTCGATCACGACGCCGGGAAAACCGACGGAAATTCGGTCGAATTGCGGCTGGCGGTCGATCTGCGTTGCGAGGACCGCGAGAATGGCCCGAGGCGTCCCGGGCGATGGCGTGCGCTCGCGATCCCTTTCATTCACCGGAACGCCCGAGGCGTCGAGCACCATCATCTTCAATCCGGTACCGCCGATATCGATGGCCAGAGTTCTCAGGCCCGCTTTTTCTCCAATGGTGTCGTAATCCACGTGTGCCAATGTCCCCCGAGGCTTCAATTATCGCACGAATCCCCGCGCAGGGGGAGGCAGAGAGGATGGCAGCACGCTTGAAGGCAGCCTTGTCCCACAGCATCGGATTCGCTAATGATTCGTGGTCCTCGAAGACTTTTCTTCCTTATAGATAGACGGGTTCAATTGGCCCGAGAACCGGTGGTTCACGAATGATTTCCACGACAACGTTAGGTGTACTTGCTCTCATTTTGGCCTTGATTGGCTTGGTGGCAGCTTTCCGTCTTTATCGGAAAGTGGACGCCGTTCAGGTCGATGACCCCGTCGTTGCCGACATCGGACAGCAGATCCAGGACGGAGCCATGGCGTTTCTCCGGGCCGAATATCGTGTTTTGGCGGTATTCGTTGCCGGCGTCGCGATACTCCTGCTGTTGGCGATTGACTGGCAGACCGCGGTCGCGTTTCTGATGGGCGCTTTGCTGAGTATCGTCGCTGGTTATTCAGGCATGCGTGCGGCGACCTCGGCCAATGTGCGGACTGCGATGGCGGCAAAGCAGGACGGTGCCGGTGCGGCGCTGCTGACCGCCTACAACGGCGGCGCGGTGATGGGCCTGTCCGTGGCGGGCCTGGGCTTGCTTGGCGTGGCCGTCCTCTATCTCGTTTGGGGAAGCGATACTTCGACGGTGCAATATATTTCCGGATTCGGCATGGGAGCCTCGTCCATTGCCCTCTTCGCCCGCGTGGGCGGTGGAATCTTCACCAAGGCCGCCGACGTCGGGGCCGATCTGGTGGGCAAGGTCGAAGCCGGGATTCCCGAGGATGATCCCCGCAACCCGGGCGTTATCGCTGATAACGTCGGCGATAACGTTGGTGACGTTGCCGGCATGGGCGCCGATATCTTTGAATCCTTTGTCGGATCCATTATCGCGTCGATCGTGCTGGGCGCGACAGTCACCGCGGCCGCCTCCGGCGGCATGTACGATATGGCCTATGAAATTACCGCTCAGGATCGCGTGGGTCTGATGGCGTTGCCCATTCTTCTCGGACTGATCGGCCTCGGTGCCAGCCTGGTCGGCGTCTTCTCGATGAACTGGTTGAAAGAGGGCGAGGCTTCCGCCGCGCTGCGAAATACCACCCTGATTGCCGCAGCCTTGTTCTGGATTATCTCCTTGATCGTCGTCTCCTTTTTGGGACTTCCGCTGGCTCCGGTCTACGCCGTGATCTGCGGTTCGATCGTTGGCGTCGCCATTGGGTTGGCGACCGAGTACTACACTTCCGTGGACAAGGTCCTCGGCTTTCAGACCAAATCGGTGCAACGGATTGCCGAAGCCTCGAAGACCGGTCCGGCGACCAACGCGATCACCGGTCTTGCCATCGGCATGGAAAGTGTCTTCCTGCCGCTCATTCTGATCACCATCGGGATCTTTATCGCCAACTACTTCGCGGGACTCTACGGCATTGCTCTGGCGGCTGTCGGGATGTTGGCGACCGTTGGTGCGACGATGACCGTCGATGCCTACGGCCCGGTCGCTGACAATGCCGGTGGCATTTCGGAGATGGGTGGTTTGGGCGAGGAAACGCGCGAAATCACCGATGGTCTTGATTCGATCGGCAACACCACAGCGGCGATCGGCAAGGGATTTGCGATCGGCTCTGCGGCGCTCACCGCGTTAGCCCTCTTTGCAGCCTTCTCCTCCGAAGTGGAGCGCTTCCTGCGCATGAGCGCGCTCGAAAATGGTACGGAATATATTCCCTTCTCGCTTGAGCTGACCGATCCGATCGTTGTGATCGGACTTCTGATCGGCGGCTCCTTGCCGTTCGTCGTGGCTGCCATGACGATGACCTCGGTGGGCAAGGCCGCAGGCGAGATGGTTGAGGAGATTCGTCGTCAATTCCGCGAGATTCCCGGCCTTCTGGAAGGCAAGGAAGGCGTGAAACCCGATTCCGCGCGTTGTGTCGATATCTCCACCAAGGCGGCGCTGCGGGAAATGGTGATGCCGGGTCTGATTGCCGTGTCCAGTCCGGTTATCGTCGGATGGTTGCTGGGTGCCTCTGCTTTGGGTGGATTGCTGGCCGGGGCGACCACGACAGGCGTTTTGATGGCACTCTTCATGGCAACCGCCGGTGGCGCCTGGGATAACGCCAAGAAGTCGATCGAGCAGGGCAAGATCCCCGGCGAGAGCAAGGGCGGAGAAGCCCACTCCGCGGCTGTGATCGGCGATACGATCGGAGATCCTTTCAAGGATACATCGGGTCCGTCCCTGAACATTCTGATCAAATTGATGTCGATCGTCTCATTGGTCATCATCCCCTTCCTCGCGGCGATGGGAAAGCTCTAGGCGGCGCGATAACGCAACAAGAAAAGGGTTGGAGCGCATGCTCCAACCCTTTTTTTTCGTCTGCTGAACCGGGCGGTGGGCCGGTCATTGGCGATGTTTGAGCTTGCGGGGTCGCATCGCATCGTTGGCGGGGGGATGGAGAAGTCGGCGGAAGAAGGTAGGACCATGAGTATGGGAATTTTTTCAGAGAAAACATTTCTGGTGGTGGGGGCATCTGTAGGAATCGGCGCCGGCATCGCCCAACGGCTGGCCGCCGAGGGTGCCACGGTTCATGCGGCGGCTCGACGCGTGGATGCGATCGAGGCCTATGCTCGCGATTCCGAAGGCCGGATTGTAGCGCATGCCTGCGATGTCAGTGATCCGGAGAGCGTCACCCGACTATTTGCCTCGATTCGCGAGGGCGGCGTGCCGCTGGATGCCTTGATCGGAACCGCGGCTGTGCTCTGGTTTGCTCCTTTCGCGGATCAGCCGGAAGAGGAGTGGGTGACTATGCTCGAGACCAATTTATTGGGCTCGATCCGTGTCACCCAGGCGGCTCTCCAGGACATGCTGCCGCGCGATAGCGGCCATATCCTTCACGTAACGTCGACCGCAGCGGGCCTCGCGATCCCGCATCTGGCGATTTATTCGACCGGCAAAGCGGGTCTGTCCCATTTTCTGACGGCCTTGCGTGGCGAGTATGGCAGCACGGGCGTGAGATTTACCGAGATGCATATCGGTAACGTGGGTGGCACCGAGGGGGGTGGTGCGGCCGTCCGAGAATTTGATCCGGGCTTGATGGCTTCGGTCGAGGCAATCTCCCGCTGGACCGGAACCCCCGAAATGATGCGGGTGGAGGATGTCGTCGAAGCAGTCGTCTATGCTTTGAGCAGCTCCTCGCGAGTGCGATTGGATAAAATCGTACTGCGCGAAAAAGCCGATATCCCGACCTGAGGGGGTTCTCTTGTTGCGTTTGGTATTTTCTCTCGCGGTCGCCGCCTGGTTCGGCTCGGTTTTCTTCTTCTCGTTCGTAGTCGCTCCAGCGGCTCATCGTAATTTTCCCGGTGAGGCGCGTCGTTTTCTGCGCCCTATTTTCACGCGCTACTACCGACTCGGGGTCCTGTGCGGATTCGTCGCTCTGGGGGCCGTGTTACTGGGGCGGGAGGGCTTGAGCGAGGGGGAACTGGCCCGGCTTGCGCTTCCTGTAGCCCTCGCCCTGGTGGCCTCCCTTTACGGCGGCGAAGTTCTCCGGCCTCGTCTGCGCGACAAGAATGCCGACGATCCGTATTACGCCCGCTTGCACCAATTTTCCGCGATGCTCAACTCGGCGACCCTGGCTGCGCTCGGATTGGCGCTTGCGGGCGCTATTTTCCGCTGAGGACGTTCCTCAGCGGGTCAGACCGCCGTCCATCGAGTGGATGGTTCCCGTGATATAACGGCCATGCTCGGAGGCAACGAAAGCAATAAACCGGGCGATCTCGATAGGCTGCGAGTTGCCCAACGGCGACGTGATCCGCATCAGCTTCTTGAAGTTGGATCCCTCGGGCATGGTTTCCTGGAAGGATTTCTGGATCGCTGTTTCGATGCCACCGGGCGCAATGCAGGAGACCCGGATATCCTGTTCGAGATATTCATCCGCCAGCGCTCGCGTCAGATTCACGACGCCCCCCTTGGAGGCGCAGTAGGCTGCCGAATAGGGTTGTCCCATCAGGCCGGCATTGGATGCGATATTGATGATGGCGCCGCCACCTTCGAGAAGATGCGGCAGCGTGTGTCTGCACATCAGGAAGGTGCCGGTCAGGTTGACCCCTATAATTCGTTGCCAATCGTCCATTCCGACTTCGTGGGAATGCTGGAATCGACCGATGCCCGCACAATTGATCAGAACTTCAGGGCGACCGAGGCTGTCAGCAACAGCCTCCACGCCGGCTTCGACGGAAGCAAAGTCGCTGACGTCGATCGTATAGGCGCTGGCGTCACCGCCGGATTTGCGAATTCCCTCAGCGGTTTCCTCGGCAGCTGCTGAGGAAATGTCCACACAGGCAACGCGTCCCCCCTCGGCGGCCAGGACCTCGGCGGTGGCTTGGCCCAACCCGGAAGCCGCGCCCGTGACGATGCATACTTTTCCCTCAAAACGCTTTTCGCTCATATCGATTTCTCCTGCAGAATAACTTGTCTGGTCTGGATAACGCCTTGAGAGGGCTGCTGTCCACTTTGCCGGCACCGACAAGGACCCGTCCCTCGATTCAGGGGATTTCCCGTGGTTGTCAGCGAGTGCTAGAATCAGGGGTGCAGGGATCTCCTGCCTCAGACCCAATGGCAACTTCTTCGCAAATAAAACCGGTCGATTCCGCGTCGGGAGACCGATCCAATCGGTGGATCGATGTTGTTCTCGACGCGACCAGCGAGGCAATTCTGGTCATCAATGAGGCGGGTGAGATCTCTCAGTTCAATCGCTGTTTCGTGGAGATGTGGGGGATTCTACCCGCGGCACTTGAGCAGGGTTCCGCGCTGGATATTTGTGATCGGATGGTTCAGCTGCTCCCGGACCCCCTGGCCGCTCGCGATCAATTTCTGAGTTTGTTGGCCCAATCAGAGACGCCTCCGCCCGCAGAGATCGAGTTTCCGGATGGTCGCATCATCGAGTACCGCTGGTCGCCGCGAATCGATGGAGGCTTGATCTCGGGCGGGGTGCTCCTTTTTCGTGACATCACGGAAGTCCGTCAGGCCCGGTTGCTGCTCAGCGACGAGGTATGGGTGAATGCAGGTCTGGCAAAAATTCGTCGCCAGCTCGCGTGGTCATCGGATACCTCCGTCATGCTGCATCGACTTTGCGAAGCGACGACGGAAATTCTCGAATGTGATGCCAGCCATACGTATCTCTGGAGCCCGGAGGAAAGCTCTTTCCTGATTGTGGCCGGTGATGGGGATTCAGCCGAGCAATGGAGGCATCTCCAGACGGCGGAACCTTTGCGAGAGAGCTTTGGCGAAATTCTTGAGGCCTTTGACCGAGACGAAATCGTCGAGGTTCGATCCGAGGCTGGAGGGGCCGTCCGATCGATCGAGCGGCAACCCATCAACCTTCCGGAGCGAACCTTGTTCATGGCTTTGCGTCGCGGCGAGGAAATTATCGGCTTCCATAGCGCCTGTTTGCGGGATGCCGAAAAAGGGTTCGATGAGCAACAGCGCAGACTGGCTCGTGGCACAGCGCAGCTCTGCTCTCTCGCCCTCGAGAATGCCCGATTGGTTCAGGAATTGGGACGAGCGAATCGTCGCAAGGAAGAGTTCGTTTCCGCATTATCGCACGCTCTGCGATCGCCATTGCATGTGATTCTGGGGTACACGGAGCTGCTCCTCGAAGAGGAGCGCGACCTGACGTCGACTGACCCCCGAGACTTGATTCGACGGATCGATCGCAGCGGGCGCCAATTGGCCGAGATGCTGGAAGGTTCTCTTGCTGCCGGCATTGATCCCAAGGTGGGAGATGTCAGCCTCGGGAAAGTGGTCCTCTCCGACCTTCTGCGGGAGGTGGAAATCGAGACCCGAGAGATCCGGCAGGAGGCAGGTCTCTCCTACGCCTGGGATATCGCACCGAACCTGCCGGCGCTCCAATCCGACGCGGACAAGATCAAACTGATTATCAAGAATCTGATTTCCAATGCCGTAAAGTTCACGGATGAAGGTGGTATTTTTTTGCGGGCGACGGCCCGCGATACCGGCGTCGAGATCGCGGTGGAAGATACCGGTATCGGTATTGGCAAGGAAGCTCAGAAGATCATCTTCGAGCCGTTTCGGCAGATCGATCGCACTGAGGGTCGTGTCTTGCGGGGCACGGGTCTCGGTCTCCATGTGGTGCGCCAATTGGTGGATCTTCTGGGAGGAACCCTGGCGGTCGAGAGTGCGCCCGGCGAAGGAGCTATTTTCCGCGTCTGGCTGCCCGCTCCCGGGATCGTTGCCAGCTGACGTATCAGGCCGCGATCCCCTGCTTTGCCGCTGATTCCCGAGTGGACCCCTTCGGCTGTTGGATCGCTGGGATTGTCCAGTCGGTGATCCAGTGCAGGCAGCCGAGAACCACCACAAGTTCCCGAATTTCGTATTGCATATTCGCGAAGCGAAAGATGTCGTGGTGGATCGCAAAGGTCGCCGCACAAAAGACAACCCACGCCCAATGAGCCCAGTCGTTTGATCGTGTGGCGGGTTGAACAAGGAGTGTTCGACCCAGGAGGGCTAGAGTCACCAGAAGTGCCAAGGTGTCGCTCCATGTCGGCAGCAGAAAGTAGGCTTGCAGGGTCGAGCCAAAGGCAAAGATCAGGATTGTGTTCAGGCTCGGCAGGAAGTTGTCCCACTCACGGGAGCGAATCCCGATTGCCAGCCGAGAGTTCGGTGCCATCCGAAAACCGCATGGAATCCAGAGAAAGAAGACATAAATCACCGTATTGATCGCGGATGAGGAGATGGAAGCAGGCATCAAATTGTGAAGGTTGGTTTCCCGCTGCAGGTTGTGATCGAGGAAGAATTTATTCGATCGAAAACCGAAAACTTGCTGCCCCCAGCTGATTTCTTCGAGAGCGGCGAGAGTGGCCAGAAAAACCAGTGCAATCAGGATCCCGCGCCCGCCCGCCGGCAGGGCGGGCTGTTTGCGGTCGAGGAGCAGCGCGCGGCCGGCGACGAGGGCGATCACGACAAGGATCACCACGCTGGCCCATTCCACGACTCCATTTTCTCGTGTGAGGTCCCTTAAAAGGCCCTCCTGTCGGGGGGCGTGAGCGGTGATCAGGACAACCATCACGGTCGCGATCGACAACGTGGCGGAGAGAGCCCAGGTCGTGCGACGGATCAACTCCATAATCCCATATCCAGGCCTGCGGCCATTGTCTGACCGAGATCGCGACAATTTTGCAGAACCTCCTCGGTAAGATCTCCCTTGGCGACAAGTGCGGGGGCGATGGGACTCATCGGGTAGCCGCGCAGAATTCTTTCGACGTCGCGAACAGCTCCTGTTCCGTCATTGGCGCATTTGACGAAAAGACCATAGGGCAGAGACCGGATTTTTCCTTGCGCGGGATAAAAAGTTTCGTCGAAGAAAAATTTCAGAGCCCCCGACATCGTGCCGAAGTTCTCGGGGGTGCCGAAGATGACGCCATCGGCCCAAAGAAGGTCTTCCAGGGTTCCTTCCAGAGCCGAGCGCTCCCGGGTATCGATCGTTGGTTCTCGGCGAGCGCCTTCGAGGACGGCTGCCGTCATCTTCCCCGTTCCGCCGGTCTGGGAATGATGAAGGATCAGAAGATGCTTCATGTTGCCTCGGGTAGCACTCCAGCGGACATCCGACCAACAGGTCGAGCTCTGGTGGGAACATGGTATGTTCCGTCGCAAGAGAGGTGAGGGAACCATGGCGGACGAGGAGAGCGGCAAGTATCGGTGGGCCAGGGCGGGAGATTTCAGCGCCTTTTTGGGCCTGACCTTCGACAACGTTGCCCAACTGATCGTCTTCAGCACGATTTTGATTCAGGTATTCGACTATCCGGCAGATCTGGTTTTGGGGAAAATGTTGCCCGGAACAGCGGCCGGTGTCCTGATCGGAGATCTGATCTACACCTGGATGGCCTTTCGTCTGGCGAAAAAAACCGGCCGCGATGATGTGACGGCGATGCCTCTGGGTATCGATACGGTCTCTCTCTTCGGGCTGACGTTCGGTGCTCTGGGGCCGCTGTACCAGCGGACGGGCGATGCTGACCTGGCATGGCAGGCCGGCATGGCGCTGATGGTCTTTATGGGCATTTTCAAATTGCTGGTGACCTGGCCGGCAGCACGTCTCCGGCATTGGATCCCACAGGCCGCGATGCTGGGCACGATCGGCTCGATCGGCATTTGCCTGATCGCCTTCATGCCGATGCTGGAGCTCTTCGAGAACCCGCTGGTTGGTGTGTTCTCACTTTTCCTGCTGCTTCTGGTTTTGCTGCGTCGGGTGGAGCTCCCGCTTCGCTTGCCACCGGTTCTTCTGGTGGTCGCGATCTCCACCGGCTTGTTCTACGGCCTGGGATCCGCAGGTTGGTTGCCACATGCGCCTCTATTCCCCGGGACGCCGGGTTTTGCCGTTACGTTTCCGTGGCCAACCACGGGATTTTGGCAGGGCATTTCGCTTGCTGTCGATTACCTGCCCCTCGCCTTGCCGCTGGCCTTTGCCACGATCATTGGAGGTATCGATAACGTCGAATCGGCCGCGTCGGCCGGAGATGTGTACGATACTCGATCCATTCTGCTGACCGAGGGCATCAGCACATTGATTGCCGGATTGGTGGGGGGTGTGGTGCAGACGACCCCCTATATTGGTCACCCGGCCTACAAGCGGATGGGAGGGCGGGCCGCCTACACTCTGGCCACCGCTCTTTTTGTTGGTCTGGGGGGTATGTTCGGGTACCTCTCCTGGCTGGTCCATGTACTCCCGGAGGTCGCCATTATTCCGATTCTCGTTTTCATCGGTATCGAAATCGGCTCACAGGCTTTTCACGCAGTACCGAAGCGTCACGGGCCGGCGGTGGCTGCGTGCTTTATTCCGGTCATGGCCAGCACGATCCTGATTATTGTCGATCAGATGCTTGTCGGTGCGGGCGGTAATGGGCCGAATCTGACCGGCGAGGCGGGTATCCGTTATCAAAGCTTGTTGATCCTCGGTGCCGGATTCGTATTTTCTGCGATGATTTTTGGATCCGTAGTGGCTCATCTGATCGATGGACGCTTTGCAGCGGCCGCGGGCGTGCTGTTTTTGGCTGCCGGGGCCGCGCTCTTCGGGATTATTCATTCGCCGTTTCCCGGATCGCCGGCATTTCTTCCGTGGAATGTGGAAAACTCCATACCCATGGCGATCGCTGGCGGTTATATTCTTGCCGGTGTAGCTGTTCTTTTCATGGCAACGAGACCGCAAGTCAGTGACTAGCGACCGGCCATCATCGCAAGAACGAGACTTATTCAAAAGGATAACCTGAGAGGCAGACCATGGCTGAGGAGACTACAAAGATCGACGTAGGGGGACACGAGCTTCGCTACCGTTTGAGCGGGGAAGGGGATCGCACGATTATCCTCCTGCACGGGTTCGCCGAGACGATCGACGTCTGGAATGATATCGTCCCGGAACTTCAGTCCATGGGGCGTGTCCTGCTGCTGGAACTCCGCGCGCATGGTTGGTCGGGGTCGCCGAAGCCGCCTTATCAGTGGGAAGATCTCGCCGGCGATGTGCTCAAGGCGATGGATGGGCTCGATATTGCGGCCGCAGATATTGTCGGACACGGGTTGGGAGGTCTGGTTGCCTTGCACATCTCGAGGATTGATCGATCCCGCGTTTCCAGTCTGGTGGTCATCGGCGACGGGATGAACGCGACGCCTGCGCAGCAAACTCTTTTCAATGAGATCGTGAAATCGGGTCGAATGAATGGGCTTGAAGGGATCGCGCATGCTCTCTTCGGCCCGATCAGTCGAGAGAAAGTCGAAGGTCGACCGATGGATCTGACCGCCGTAGCTGCCTTGGTGCAACGACTGGCCGAGGAGACAGTCGCACCGACACTGGCGGCGGTCTCCACACGCACGCTTTGCCTCGCAGGCGAGAGGGATGTCTCCTGGCCGGAGCGAATGCAGGCGATTGCGAATGGAATCGAGGGCGCTGCAACGGCAAGCATCGCTGATGTCGGCGAGGTGCCACATGTGGCGAAGCCGGTAGAAACTGCAGCGGAGATCCGCAAATTCATCGAGGCTGCATCTTGAGATCTCTTCTTGCGCTGACACTCCTGGCCGGATTGCTTCTCTTCCCGGTTTCGGCAGAGGCTCGATCCAAGGGGGGCTGCATGCAGAAGCAACTGGCGACCGCGGTGCAGGGCACCAAAATGATGGTCCGATGCTACGGTCTTGCGGCTCGCAGCGGTGAGCCTATCGAAAATAGTTGTCTTGAGAAGGCCGTCAGGCGCATGAAGCTCACGTTTTCTCGTTTGTCGGGTGGTGGATGCGCAGCAGTTTCAAACGCCGATCAGATTGTCGCCGAGACGATCGGGTTCATGGATCGAGTCACGGCCTTGTTGCCTCTTGAGGACGACGCTGCCGCGTCGGCTCCCACTGCCAGCGCGGCGCCAGTCGCCGACGCAGCAGCTACGCCCGTGCCAGCTACCGAGTGACCCGGGATGAACACACGCAACTGGCGAACTCGGCTGCGGCGGTTTTTGTTTGTCTGCATTGCGGGGCTCTATATTCTCTCGGTGCCCTGGTACCGCCCTGCTGACTATCCGGTCGAGATCGTCTTCGGGCTCCCTGATTGGGTGGCGTATGCGGTCGCCTGCTATACAGGGGTCGCAATTTTGAATTCAATCGCCTGGATGTTGCAAGACCCCGAGGTTGAGGGATCATGAGCTTCGGTGAGCTGGGTGTCGTTGCTCTGGGGGGCTACCTTCTGGTCCTCGCAACCGTGGCCGAGATCGCCCGCCGCTCCCGGCAGGATGCTTCGCCCAGCGATCACTTTCTCGCGGGTAGAGATTTGGGCGTATTCGTTCTCTTTCTGACACTCTACGCAACTGCCTACAGCGGGAACTCGCTTCTCGGTTACCCGGGCCGCGCTTATCAGGCGGGATTCTCCTTTATCATGTCGACCGGATTCATGATGGCGATCATTGTCCTCTTTCATGCGATCGCTCCGCGACTCCGACCGATCGCCGCCGAGCATGGATTTGTGACGCCGGGGGACTGGGTTCGGCATCGTTTCCGCGATGATCCGGCCGGGCCGCTTTTGGCAACGGCGATCGGTATTCTGATGGTGATCGCACTGGCCAATTTCCTTCTCGCGCAACTGCAGGCGATGGGCACGATGACGAGTCGCGTGACCGAAGGTATCATTCCACACGAAGTCGGTGTCATCAGTCTGGCCCTGGTGATCCTTTTTTACGAAAGTCTGGGTGGAATGCGGGCAGTTGCCTGGACGGATGCCGGGCAGGGAATTCTGATGCTCTTTGGTTTGTCGGCACTCCTGTTCTGGTTGATGGGAGATGGTGGCGGTCTTTCCAATATTACGGAGCGCGTCGAGGCCCTGCGGCCGGGCGCTATCGCGATTCCGGATACGGAGACCTGCATCAATTGGTTCAGCACGGTCGCACTTCTCGGCCTCGGTAGTATTTTGTACCCCCAGGCGATTCAACGGATATTTGCAGCACGCAGTGGACGAGTCCTGCAGCGCTCCTTCGCCATCATGACCTTCATGCCGCTCACGACGACACTGGTCGTGACCTTGATCGGGTTTGCTGCAATTGCCCGGATCGATCCTGCTGCTGGTGTCGCCAGCGACGAAGTGATGCCCTACCTGCTGGGGGAATGGGCGACCGCAGGCGGTATCCCGATGTTTGCCGCGATTCTGGTGTTTGTGGGCGCCCTGGCAGCGATCATGTCGACAGCGGACTCTTGCCTGCTGTCGCTGGGCTCCCTCGCTGTTGGCGATATCCTCGGTCGCGATCGGAGCGATCCCGGGACAACAAAGATCGGCAAATGGCTCGCGGCGCTGGTTCTTTTTGCGATGGTTCCTTTCGCGATCCAAAGAGAGCTCACGTTATGGCGTCTGATCGAGTTGAAAATGGAGCTTTTGGTGCAATGCGTGCCGGCATTTCTGGTGGCGCTGCACTGGAGCCGTTTGCGAGCGTGGCCTACATTGATCGGACTTCTGCTTGGTACGGGGATCGCGGTGGGCGGGGCTCTCCTCGGCGCAAAGACGGTCTTCGGCGTCCACTCCGGCCTGCTGGGATTGGGCGTAAACCTGGTGGTGGCTACCTTGGGTTCGATCCGTTCTTCTCCTCGCGCATCCGCTTCTTCGTAGCGGCCCATCCGCAGATCGGACAATCTGCCAGAGAATGCCCTCGCGCGGGACAATGCTCGCGTCCGAAGTAAATGATTTGCAGGTGTAGTTTATTCCACGAATCTCGAGGAAACACTTTCTTCAGGTCTCGCTCGGTTTGCTCCACGTTACGACCGTTGGAAAGATTCCATCGCGCAGCCAGTCGGTGGATATGCGTGTCCACCGGGAAAGAAGGAACACCGAAGGCCTGCGCCATGACGACACTGGCTGTCTTATGACCGACGCCCGGTAGTTTTTCGAGAGCAACGAGGTCCGCGGGTACTTCGCCGTCGTGATGCTCGAGAAGAAGCTTGGCAAGTGCGTCGATATTTTTAGCCTTCCCGGGCGCCAGACCACACGAACGAATATGATGAAGGATTCGTGGTGCTCCGAGACGAGCCATTCGTATCGGGTCCGGGCCCTCTGCGAAGAGGGCCGGTGTCACGATATTGACTCGTGCATCGGTAGTTTGCGCGGAAAGCAGGACCGAGATCAGCAGCGTAAACGCGTCGGTATGGAGGAGTGGTACGGGCGGCTCAGGATAGTAGTCTTCAAGAATACGGTGGATACGACGAGCTTTTTCGAGTCGAGTCATGGGGTCGGAGGCAGGGAATTTTTACGGAAGGCGGCGGCAACGGCTCGCGGTTGCTTCTGTCCCTCGTCGACTTCGAAATTCATCGCACGCATTTCATCGGCATCAATCGCACCAATCAAGGGGCGCAGGGCACGGAGGACCTCGGGGTGTTCTCGCGCCACCCGAGCGCTCGCAAGAATGATGGCGTCGTAGGGTGGGATAGCATGGCGATCGTCTGTCAGAACGGTCAGGTCCAGCGCCGAGATACGGCCGTCGGTCGTATAGGCCGTGATCAGGTCGACGCCGCCGTGTGCAACGGCCTGATACATGAGAGAGGGATCCATCGGTCGGGTCTGAGCGAAGCGAATCCCGTAGGTTTCTTTCAGGGAGGGCCACTCCGCCCTCGAGAAGAATTCAAGGTCGCCTCCCAGCTTGAGCTGCGGAGCATAGGGGACAAGGTCGCTGATTGTTTTCACGCCAAGACGCTTTGCCTCTTTGCTTCGCATGGCGAGGGCATAGTTGTTCTGGAACCCGATCGCTCCCACATAGACTGCGTTCGTCTTGGTGGCGAGGTAGGCCTCGATAGCCTCGAGGGCTTCCTCGCGAGACCTTGGAGCATCTTTGCGCTTGAGCAGGCCGAGCCACAGGGTGCCCGAGTAATCGACGTAGACATCGATACTGCCGTCCAGCAGCGCCTCGTATGCCACGGTCGATCCGATAGACTCGAGCGTGTCGGTCGCGAGCCCGGTTTCCGTATGGATTTGTTCGGCAAGGATGCCCGCGAGGATATATTGCTCGGTGAACGGCTTCGCGGCCAGAGTGATGGGGCGCTCACCGCCGCGAATCCAGGGAAGAACAAGGCTGCCGATCGCAAAGATATAGAGCGCGGCCATCATCGCCAGCGTCGCCCAGCGTCGACGTCGATTTCCCGTGCGTATACTTTTCTCGAGGCTGCTCACCAGACCATCCAGCACCAGGGCCAAGCATGCGGCGGCAACCGAGCCGAGCAGGACGGACGCAAAATCGCGTGTCTGCAAGCCTCCAAAAATATAGTTTCCCAAGCTGGTAGCTCCCACGGGAGTGGAGAGCGTTGCGATCCCGACCGTCCAGACGGTGGCTGTGCGTACGCCGCCGACGATCACGGGCATGGCCAGCGGCAAGTCGACGAGCCGCAGTTGCTGCCAGGTCGTCATTCCGACACCTCGTGCAGCCTCTTTGTATGCGGGGTCTACTTCCTGCAGGCCAGTCACGGTATTTCGAAGAATCGGCAAGAGTCCATAGAGGGTCAAACCGATGATGGCCGGCAGAAACCCGATGCTGGGCAAGTTCAGCATCGCGAGCAGCGGCACCATCGCCGCAAGTAGTGCCAGACTGGGAATTGTCTGCACGACTCCGGCAAAACCCAGAACGATCGATTGTACGCGCGCCGCTCTGCTGGCTGCGATGCCCAGCGGAATACTGATCAGGGTGGCCGCGAGCAGTGCCAGTAGCGTTAGCTGGAGGTGCCCGGTCAGATAGTCGGGGAGGAGTTCGAGTAGATGCTCCATGCGCCTACCTGCCGAGCAGGGCCTCGACGGCGTCGGCTTGCCGACGCGGGGTATCCATCAACTCTCGGACGGTGTCGCTGGCTGGATTCTGGATGAGTTCGGTCGGCGTCCCGATCTGGATGAGAGCACCTTCCTTCATCACGGCAATCCGATCTCCGAGAAGAAGTGCTTCGGTCATATCGTGGGTGACGAAGATGGCGGTGAGATTCAGTTGGCGGTGAATCGAGCGAAAGGACGTCTGCATGCGATCGCGGGTCATTGGGTCCAGCGCGCCGAAGGGTTCATCGAGCAGCATCAATCGCGGGGAAGCTGCGAGCGCTCGGGCGACCCCCACGCGTTGTTGTTGCCCGCCGGAGATCTCTTCGGGGAGACGATCGCGCAAACGCTCCGGGTCGAGTTCTACCAACTCGAGAAGTTCGTCGACTCGGGAGCGAATCTTCGAATCGCCCCAGCCAAGAAGCTGCGGCGTGATCGCGATATTCTCGGCCAGCGTCATATGGGGGAAAAGACCGATTCGCTGGAAAACGTAGCCAATGCTGCGGCGTACCTCGTACGCTTCACGGCGGCGATGGTCCTCGCCGTCGATCCGGATCGTGCCGCTGGTTGGTTCGATGAGGCGGTTGATCATCTTGAGAGTCGTCGTTTTTCCGCACCCGGAACTCCCGAGCAGAACGAGCAGCTCGCCTTCCCGGACGGTCAGATCCAGTTCATCGACTACTTTTTTGCCGTCATAAACCTTGGTAATATTCTTTAGTTCAATCAACAGGCACAGCTTTTCAGACCCCGTGCGAGAGTGCCAACGGCTGCGCACGGCCAGGGGCAAGAAGCTCCCTCTCGGCCGGAAATTCTGGATCGTATGGATCAGGAGAAGTGCGGGTAGGAAGCTCAGCGGACCGGGTGGGAGCCCGGATTCGCCGTTGCTGCGGAATCTTCGTGCGATCGCCGTCGTAGTGAGGCATGGTACGAGGGACGAAAGAAGGACTTTTGAATGGCATCGACAGAAAACACGGAAAATAGCTCAGCCGAGGATCTCGGCTTCAATCCCGAGGCTTTGCGCGAAAAATATCGGCAGGAGCGCGACAAGCGGATTCGCACCGACGGGAATGAACAATATGTGGACGTAAGTGGTGAGTTTTCGTCCTATGTCGAAGATCCCTATATCGACGGAGCCGATACACGCGCGCCGCTCTCCGATGAAGTGGATGTCATCATTGTTGGCGGTGGCTTCGGAGGGTTATTGACGGCGGCGCATTTACGGCAGGCGGGCGTCGAAGATTTGCGCCTGATCGAGAAAGGCGGCGATGTCGGCGGTACCTGGTATTGGAATCGCTACCCGGGTGCGGCCTGTGATGTCGAATCCTACGTTTATCTGCCATTGCTCGAGGAAGTCGGCTACGTACCGAAGGAGAAGTACGCTCACGCTCCGGAAATTTTGCGCCACAGTCGCGCGATTGCCGAGAAATATGACCTCTATCGAAACGCGTGCTTCCAGACGGAAGTCACAGCCATGGATTGGGACGAGGAGACCAACCGTTGGATTGTTTCGACCAACCGTGGCGATCGCATGCGTGCTCGTTTCGTCTGCATGGCAAACGGCCCCTTGCACCGACCCAAACTGCCGGGCATCCCCGGTGTCTCTTCATTCAAGGGACATACTTTTCACACCAGTCGTTGGGATTACGCGTACACCGGCGGGGACTCCACGGGCAATCTGACCAAGCTGGCGGACAAGCGGGTCGGGATCATCGGCACCGGCGCGACTGCGATCCAATGCGTTCCGCATGTCGGAGCCGCAGCCAAGGAACTCTTCGTTTTCCAACGCACGCCCTCGTCAGTGGATATTCGCGATAATCGACCGACAGATTCTTCCTGGTCGGAGTCGCTGGAACCCGGCTGGCAGCAAGCGCGGATGGATAACTTCAACATTCTCGTATCCGGAGGCTGGCAACCGGAAGATCTGGTCAAGGACGGTTGGACGGATATCATTCGCAAGCTTCTCGTGATGGTCCAAAACGAGGAGAATGCAGACCTTTCACCGGCGGGTATTGCGAAGAAAATGGAACTCGCGGATTTCCAGAAAATGGAACAAATCCGTGACCGAGTGAACGAGATTGTCGAGGACGAGTCGACCGCCGAGGCATTGAAGCCGTGGTATCGCCAGTTCTGCAAGCGGCCCTGTTTCCATGATGATTATCTGGCGACCTTCAACCGGCCTTCAGTTAGTCTCGTGGATACGGCAGGCAAGGGGGTCGAGCGGATTACCGAGAACGCGGTGGTCGTAGATGGTGTCTCTTACGAGATAGATTGTCTGATTTACGCCACCGGATTTGAGGTGGGTACTTCCTACGTGCGGCGCTCGGGCTACGAGCTGCATGGCCGCGATGGTCTGAGCCTGTCCGACAAATGGGAGCAGGGAGTTCGCACATTGCATGGAATGCATAGCCGCGATTTCCCCAATTGTTTTATTCTCTCGAACACGCAGTCGGCGTTCACTGTCAACTTCCCGCACGCTCTGGCCGAGCAGGCCAAGCACCTCGCCTATATCGTGAACCATGCTCTGGCCAATGAGGTGACGCGCGTCGAGACGACGCGAGAAGCGGAAGATGCATGGGTCGAAACCATCATCAGTCTTGCTCGGGACGGCCAGAAGTTCCTCGAGGAATGCACCCCGGGCTATTATAATAACGAGGGCAAGCCCGGGGAGCGCAGCGGTCAGAATGGCCCCTATGGCGCTGGATCGGTGAAGTTCTTCGAATTGTTGCAGGCCTGGCGCGATGAGGGGAGCCTCGAGGGACTCGAACTCAGCTGAATGGCGCGTCAGCTCTGGCTGGTCTGATCGGCCTCGTCTGCGGCCTGAGCTTCGGCTAGAACGTCACGTCGCGAGAAAAATGCCGATTTGTCGAGGACGCCTACTTGAACGGCTTCCATCAGGAGGAAGGTGACCGGAGTCACGTAGAGCGTGAGTAGCTGGGAGAGCACCAGACCGCCGACGACCGTCAGTCCGAGCGGGATCCTGGAGGAGGCGTCTGCTCCGAGGCCAAGCGCGATCGGCATCGCGCCCATGATCGCCGCAACCGTTGTCATCAAGATGGGCCGGAAGCGATTCAAGGATGCTTCGTGGATGGCCGTGCGGGCATCTGCACCTGCTTCCTGCCTCTGGATTGCGAAGTCGACCATCATGATCCCGTTCTTTTTTACGATGCCGATCAGCATGAACATGCCCACAAACACGTAGAACGATACCGATGAGCCGAAGATCCAGAGCGTCAAAAGGCCGCCCACTGTCGCTGTGGGTAAGGAGAGCAGCACAGTCAGGGGGTGGATATAGCTTTCGTAAAGAATCCCCATAATCACGTACATCACGAAGATCGCGACAAAAAGCAGGAGAACGAGCTCTTCCCCAACGGCAGCGAATTCCTGTGCGCTTCCGGTGAGCCCGTGCGTGATATCGCCCGGAATGATTTCGGCTGCTTTTTGCTCCAGCCAATCGGTCGCATTCCCGAGGGGAACGCCCGGCGCTGTATCGAAATAGAGAGTCACCGAGGGGATGCCGCCGAAGTGCGAAATGCTCAGCGGGCCGGCGGTCAGGCTGCTCGTCGCCATCGCCTCGAACGGAATGAGGTTCGGCAGGTTGGAGGAGCCCTGAGGCGATCCTGAATCAATGAGAGAGGGTGGTGGTTGGAAGTACAGGTTGGCAAGGTTTTGCGGTTCCGAGCGAAAGTCGTCGGCCATCTCGACGATGACTTGGTATTGTTCGTTCGGATCCTTGATCAGGTAGGAGTAGTTTTGCGAGTAGGCGTTAAACATCACCTGAGCGAATTCGCCCGCGGAAACGCCTAGCGTGGACGCATAGTCGCGATCGATCGCCACGTTCAGCTCGGGCAGATCCATGAAGAGGCTCGACGAAACATCGGCAAAAAGGGCCCCCTTTTCTTTCTTCATGGCGGCGACAAGTTGCTCTGACACCGCAAAGAGTTTTTCCTCATCGAGTCCGGAAAGCAGATAGGCATATTGCCCCTGATTTGTGCTGACTCCCGAGCTGCCGCCAATATTCATGACCGGCTGCGGGCGTATCAGAGTCTGGACTCCCGGGAGGTCCCCCATCTTCGCGAGCAGCTCGGCGTTGACCACGTCGATCGGTGGGCGGGTTCGCGTCACCCCGTCGACTTCGTATTTCTCGTCCAGGTCGCGAAGGAATGCGATCACCATTCCTTGCGATTCGGAAAGGTATTGCGGAATTCCGGTGACAGTGACCACACGGGAGACAGCCGGGTTCTCGCGTAGAACACCATCGACCTGGGCCTGAAGCTTCTGGACTTCTTCGGGGGAGGTACTACTGCTGCTGATAAAGACGCCCTGGATAAAACCACTATCGCCAACAGGCATGAATTCGGAGGGTAGCGCGCGAAACAGGATGATGGTGCCGGCCATGCATGCGATCCAGATCGCAACCGATACCGGTTTGTAATCGAGGAACCAGTTCAGCGTGCGCCCATAAAAGCCGAGTACGCGCTTCTCGAGCCGATTGGCGAACGCCTCGAGCCTGGTTTCGTTCTCTTCATTGCGGGCCGCGAGCATGCGAGCGCACATCATGGGCGTCACGGTAAGAGAGATCAGGCCGCTGGCGAGGATTGCGATCATGATCGTGATCGAAAATTCCCGAAAGATCCGACCGATCAGGCCCGGCATGAAGACGAGCGGGATGAAGACTGCTGCAAGGGACAGCGTCATTGAAAGAATTGTGAAACTGATTTCCTTGGCACCTCGGACGGATGCTACCGGGGCTGTTTCGCCGTATTGCTGCATTCGTCGCACGGCGTTCTCGAGAAAAACAACAGCATCGTCGACCAGAAAACCGATGGCCAAAGTCAGAGCAAGAAGCGACAGGTTATCAAGACTGAATCCCAGCAGCGACATTGCGATGAGCGTGACGACAAAAGAAAGAGGCAGCGCGACACTTGGAATAATTGTGTCTCGAAAGCGACCGAGAAAAAGGAAAATCACGAGAACTACCAGCAGGAACGCAATCAGCAGGGTGGTCTGCACATCGTCTACTGAAGCAACAATGCTGGTAGCCTTGTTGTAGATCGGGACGATTTCGATCGACCCCGGGAGCAGTTGGCGAAGCAAGGGCAGCAATCCCAGTACTTCGGAAACGACCTCTACGGAGTTCGCCCCGTCGGCCTTGCTGACGCCAAGTACGACGGCGGCAAACCCGGCGGATGTGGCTCCTTCGGGCAGGCCTTCGTCGGCCCAGAAGTCCATATGGAAATACTGTTGTTGGATCCCGTCGACGGCATCCGCAATATCGCGGATCCGCACCACCTCGCCATTCTGCGTTGCGACGACAAGATTTCCGTAATCCTCTGCCGTCTCCAGTTGGGTTTCGGGGAGAAGCAGAAAGGCTTCTTTCTGCCCGCGCAGTTTTCCGGAGGCTGTGAGCATGGAGCCCTGTTGCACGACATCCGCAATTTCCGTGATGTCTATCCCCAACGCCCAGAGCTTCTCGGGATCGACCTGAATCCGCACGGCTCGCGGCGAGCCGTAGACCACGACATTCGAGACACCGGGGAGGATGTTCAGTCGTTGTGCAACCTGTGTGTAGGCGTAGTCATAGAGTTGAGATTCGGTGAGCGTAGTACTGGCGAGGCCGGCATAAAAAATCGGCAATTCATTCGGGTTATATTTTCGGTAGCTGGGAGGCGTCGGGAGGTCCGGGGGGAGTTGGGGCTGAGCGCGACTGATCGCACCTTCAATATCGGCAGCGGCCCCTGCACTGTCGCGGTCGAGATCGAAGACCAGAACGATTTGGGTGTTGCCGAAGGTGTTGTTGGAGATGAGCTGAGCAAGGCCCTGAATCTCCATCATCTGACGCTCGAGCGGGGTAGCCACGTTGTTGGCCATCACGGAGGGTTCGGCCCCCGGAAATTGTGCGTTGACGACAAAGACCGGATAGTCCACATCGGGCATATCGCTCACGGGCAAGGTGAGGTACGCGTAGATGCCGAAGAGTACTGCGGATAGTGCCACCAGAACGGTCGTGACGGGGCGGCGGATAAATGGTTCGGATAGGTTCACGAGGCCTTGTTCTTCCCTGGGGTCGGTGTCGGTGCCGTTTCGATTCGGACTTCCGCTTGATCACTCAGGAGAATGCGTCCGGTCGTAACCACCTCGACGCCTGCCTTCAGGCCCGTGAGGACGACGATATCCTTGCCTTGTGTCTGGCCCAGAGTCACAGATTGCTGCCGAACTTTTTTGTCTTCCTCGACCACAAAGACAAAGGGGCCGGCCTGACCAACTCCCACGCTGGACTGGGGAACCAGAATGGCTCCCGGGACCTGCTGGAGCAGGGTTCTGGTTTGCACGGGTTGGCCCGGCCAGAAATTCCCTGCAGAGTTATCGAGGGTCGCCCGGAGGGTGACCGTCCCGGTTTTGTCCGAAACCCGATTATCGACAATCGAGAGCAAGGCGGGTGCCGGAGGTGCCTTGCTTCCAAGCGCGCGCACCTCGATCGTCAATTGGCCTCCGGCCTTGGCAAGATGCTTCGTGAGCCGGCCGATGCTTGAGCCCGGAAGGCCGATATCGACCCACAGCGGATCATGTGACTCGATTGTGGTGAGGGTATCCGATCCTCCCATGGTGACGATATTTCCGACATCAGTTTGGTAGAGGCCGGCAATACCCGCGATTGGTGCGCGAACTTCGGTGAAGGCGAGATTGATTTCTGCCGTCGCGAGAGAACCTTGTGCGCTGAGGACGCTTCCCTCTGCCTCGGCAACCTCTGCGCCGAAGCGGTCGTATTGTTGCTTGGATACAAAATCTTTTTTGGCCAGATTGGCGTTACGCGCGAGCTCCAACTCTCGGACCGTGAGCTCAGCCACCGCTTGTTCCAGCCTGCCCGCGGCTTCCTGCAGGTTCGCTGTATATTTGCGCGGATCAATTCGGAAGAGAAGTTGCCCCTTTTCGACGCGACTGCCTTGTTCGAAGTGAGCGCTGAGTAGCTGCCCACTGACCTGGGGCGTAATATTGACTGCGTCGGAAGCAGCCAGTCGCCCCAAGGCATCGAGGTAGAGCGGTACGGTAGCGGTCCGACTGGTGGCGACCTCCACGGGAGTTCCCGGTTTGACCTGAGGTGGGCTATCGCCGCCGCAGGCAGAGATCAGTAGTATCAGCAGAGCAAGGGCAGGGAAGATTCTCATTTGTTGGTCTCCGGCAGCGGCTCACCGGGGAAAAGTGTTCCGGTGGCATGAGCGAGGTCGATGAGGCCTGTGGCGACATTGGCCTGCGCTCGAATATTCTCCTCGCGAGCACTCGCGAGGTCGGACTGAGCTGTGAGCAGATCCAGAATATCGCTGAGGCCGGCATCGTAGCTGGCCTTGGTGAGTTTCCAGGTCTCGTCGGCGGCTGAGAGCCCGGCGGCGCGCGCTCGCGCCTGCTCTATGGAGGAGCGGAACGCGTACCAGCTGGACCAGACAGACGATACGGTTTCGAGCTCGGCGGCACGTGCGGCTTCGGCGGCTTCCTGAGCTGCCATCTTCGACTCTTCCAATTGATAGTAATTTCGAAAGAGGTCGAAGACGTTCCAACGGAGCTCGGCAAACGCAGTTTGCTGCTGGCTGGGGTTGTTGGTGTACTTGCCCCAGGTCCAATCCGCATTATACGCCGCCACGATTTGCGGGAAGAGGAGGCTTTCGGTTGCGCGGGTTATCTCTTCGGCGGCGGCGAATTCGGCGTAGGAAGCCAGCAAGGATGGCTTGACGCGGAGTGCATGCGCGGTGGCCTCGTTTACCGTCTCGAGTAGAAAGATCTGATCCTCCGGAAGACTTGGCGGGTGGATCTGCAGTGCGCCTATTTCTTCGAGGCCGATGCTGGCCGCGAGGCTCGCGCGCGCTTCCTCGATCTGCGTGCGCGTTTCCGAGAGCTGAAAGCGCGCGTCTTCCAGCCGGGCCCTGGAGCGATAAACGTCCTGCACTGGAGCGAGGCCTGCCTCGAATTTCTCATCAGTGGCTTCGAGCGAAGCCTCGGCATCCTCGAGGCTTGCAGCAGCAGCTGTGGCCGACTCGGTTGCTGACCATAGGTCGTAATATTGCCGACTGACCCGGGCGACGGTGTCCTGCAGTTCCTGATTGAAACTGAAGTTGGCTGCATCGAGAGCTCGTGTCGCTGCGGCGACCGATGCTTCGCGACCAAAAAAGTCAAAGAGGAGGAGCCCCACCGAGGTCGACGGTCCCCAATTCACGATGCTGTAAGTTGGTTTTAGTTCAACTGTTTTATTGGCATCAATATCGATCCATCCGCCGCGAATATCGAGGGATCCTTCCGGCAGATAGAGCGCAAAGGTTTCCATGCGCTTTGCGGCAGCTCGCTTGGCGGTAAGCCAGGCCCGAGCGGTCGCCGGGTCGTTGGTGAGTCCGATATCAATGATCTGCGCGAGGTCGAGCGCCGTGTCGGCGGGAATTGCCTCCAGAGGATAGGCAGGAGCCTCCTGCGGTGCAGCGAGAACGGCTGCGGAGGGAGGAGTCCAGGGGGTACGCAGGTTCGGGGAGACGTGTCCTCGTGATGTCGGTCCACAACCAGTATTGCCGAGGATTAGAAAGCAGCTTGCGACAATGGAAAGCAGGGCATGTTTCATGCGCAGCTTGGCTCCTGGCTAAAGCCGTGATTCCACCCCGGCGCAGGGATCATTTCTTCAGATCTCGAAGTTCCTCTTCGAGACGATGGGCCTTGCGCCCGAGGGAAACGAGGTAGAAGAAAAAAGCGACCCAGATCGCACTGTACGCATATCCGAGAAAATCGATACCAGTCATCAGCGTTCTCCCTCCAAATGGAGTGTTTCGAGTTCATCATCGATGGCGGCGAAGCGTGCACGCAACGAGACCAGCCAAGTAAAGAGCAAGGCGAGTGCGACCCCTGTGATAACGAGGGTCCAGATCATGGTCGGATCCTTGAGGCCGGCTTCGGGGTCCTTGGAAATCACCACAGCGGGATGGACGCCGCGCCAGAGTCGAATTGCCAGAACAAGGATCGGGATATCCAAAACGCCGACGATGCCGAGCACGGCTGCATAGCGGGTGATTGTTTCATCCCCACGCCCCAGCCGGCGCAACATGATGTAGGCCGCATAGATGGCCCATAGGACGACGGACATGGTCAGCCGTGGATCCCAAGTCCACCAAACGCCCCAGATTGGTCGCGCCCAGATCGCTCCTGTCACCAGAACCAGAGTGGTGAAGAGCAGCCCGACCTCGGCATTGGCGAGTGCGAGTTGGTCGGCTCGAGCGCTGCCGGTTCTGAGATACCAGACGCTGGCGATCGCGACGAAAATGAAACCACCAAAGGCCATCCACGCGAGGTGGACATGAAAGTAGAAGATTCGCTGCGTGACGCCCTGAACTTTCTCGTTGGGAACAACGAAAAAAATCAGGATCACGGCGGCCAGCATGAAGCCGCCTGTCAGCAAGGGCAGTGCGAAATCTCGCCACGGATGAGAAACCCGAGTGTCAGTCTTCAAGGACATAATCGAAAAACAACCAGCCAGCTACGGCGAATACAAGGTCAAAAGCTCCGAGCAGCAGGAGCCACGATTGGACAGCCTCCAGGGGCTCGCCGGTCAACCCGGCGGTGGTGGTGCGAGCAGCGGCGATCAAAAGAGGCGCCAGGAGCGGAAAGGTCAACAGGGGCATCAAAACTTCGCGAGCTCGGGTGCCGCTCGCCATCGCCGAAAACAAGGTTCCGATGGCGGCAAATCCGATCAATCCCAGAATCAGGGAGGCGGGGAGCAGAAGGTTCGGCTGCAGATCGCGAGTGCCGAGCAGCAAGACCATCAAGGGGAGCAGCACAGCCGCCCCGACGAGAAGAACAACGAGATTGGCGAGTAATTTGCCCAGATAGATGGAGCCTCGATCGATCGGGCAAAGGGCCAGAGCAGTCCAGGCACCTGCTTCGCGCTCGAGGAGGAAGGATCGGTTCAGGGCAAGCGTGCCTGAGAAAAGCAGGGTTGCCCACAGAAGCCCCCCCAGAAATTCCGGCCCACGGAGACGGGAAGGCTCCAACGTAAAGGCAAAAACCAAAGTGATCAGAATCGACAGCAGGAGCATGGACGAGAGAATCTCGCCGGTACGCCACTCGATGCGGAGATCTTTGCGGAGAATCTGCCACATCAGGATGGTCGCCCCTGAATCGTCTGGCGATAGACCCGCTGCAGATCTTCGACCCCAGGCATTTCGGGCAATTCGCAGGCGAACGCACCCCGGTCCAGAATCACGCCCCGCGAGCAGAGTTCTGCGACTTCCGGCAGCGCGTGGCTGATCAGAAGAGTGGCCCCGCCATGGCGGGTGTGTTCCCCGAGAATTTCGCGAAGCAGACTGGCTCCGTTGTCATCGAGTCCGGTGAACGGTTCGTCGAGCAGGAGAATTGAAGGTTTGTGGAGCGTCGCTCGCGCGAGAGCCAGTCGCTGCAGCATGCCGCGCGAGAGTGTTCGCGTGGGTCGGTTTCCGACGTGGCTCAGACCGACACGATCGAGGCAAGCGCGGATGTCGATTTCCGGCAAGCGATAGAGCGATGCGAAGACTTCCAGATTCTCGCGCGGGTTCAGGTCACGATAGAGCATGCTCTCGTGGCCGAGAAACCCGATCCGCGAGCGGGCTCGGACACCCTTGTCGCCGTGTAGTGTCGAGCCGAAGATTTCGATCTTGCCGGAAGTGGGTCGCATGGTGCCCCCGAGAACGCGGAGCAGGGTGCTCTTCCCGGCCCCATTGCCTCCCATCAGCCCCAGACACTCTCCGGCGCGCAACTCGAGTGACAAGCCGTTCAGGATACGGCGCCCTCCGAAGGATTTGTGCAGCACTTCCGCACGAATCGCGAGATCGATTTCGGTCACGTCGACGAGTCTGACGGAGCGGCCTGCAAAGGTCCACTACCCGCCCCCGCCGGGCTTGGCGGACTCCGCAATGGATACGGCGATTGATTTCGTGCCGTACCCCCGCCAGCCCCTACTGGGTGCTCACTTCTCGTGGTCACTTCGCAGGGGGCGGCTCGGTCTTGGCTGCAGGCGTCGGCGCGACTGCGGGTCGCTCGATCTTGGCTTTACGTGCGCCGGGAGCCATCACCAGATGCATGATGCGCCCTTCGGTCCGCGGCGCCAATTCGACAAATCCGCACTCCACGAGATTCTCCGCGATATCGAGAAGTTTCTGCTTCCCGAGCGACTGGTGGGCCATCTCTCGGCCACGGAACCGGAGGGTGAATTTCACACGCTGACCATCTTCCAGAAATTCCTGAGCTTTTTTGGTCTGGCGAGCGATATCGTGAACATCGGTACCTGGCCGCACGCGCAATTCCTTGACCTGCGTGGTGTGCTGCTTTTTTTTCGCTTCGGCTTCTTTTTTCTGCTTGGCGTAGCGAAATTTGCCGTAGTCCATCATGCGGCACACCGGTGGTCGTGCCTTGGCAGCGACTTCAACCAGATCGAGGCCGGCCTCTTGTGCTCGTTGCAACGCTTCCTGCGTTTCCACGACGCCCAACTGCTCTCCGTCGACCCCTACAAGGCGAACCTCGGGGACCCGGATTTGCCGGTTGATACGATTGGATTCCTCGGGGCGTACCGGTACGAAGCGCCTACCGCGCGGTCTGTGCATGTTTCTCCTTCAATGAATACCTCAAGTTCTGTGAGGATTAACACGCCGCGGGGAGTGAACAAACTGAGAAAATTCGCGTATTTTGCGCCACGCTTTCAGGCGGGGGTGATCCGCGAAGCAGGAGAACGATGGACTCTGCCAAGTAGCTGTTTTTAAACGGGTTTTATTTGCAATCAGATTTCGGGATCAGCGGGCGGTTGCGAGCGAGGCGAGCATCGGCCAAAGCAAGGACTGTGCGGGTTTTGGTGATCGAGGATGATGCGGAGGCGGCCCAATTTGTCGCCAAGGGCCTCCGGGAAAGCGGCTGGACCGTCGATTTGGCAGGGGATGGAGCTCGCGGACTCGCGTTGGCCTTGAGTGGCCCTTTCGATGCATTGATCGTCGATCGCATGCTTCCCGAGATGGATGGATTGACGATTGTGGAAACCGTCAGGCGCACGGGCAGTGCGACGCCGGTTCTGATTCTGAGCGCCATGGATAGCGTCGACAATCGGGTGGAGGGGCTGCGTGCCGGGGGCGATGATTACCTGACCAAACCTTTTGCCTTCTCGGAGCTGCTGGCGCGGCTGGAGGCTCTGACGCGTCGAGGGCAACAGCCGCTGGCGGATACCACATTGAGAGTGGCAGATCTGGAAATGGACCTCCTGGCGCGTCGCGTGCGGCGGGGCGGGGAGACCCTGGATCTGAAACCGCGAGAGTTCAAAATTCTCGAAGTTCTGATGCGACATCCCGGCCAGGTGGTCACTCGAACCATGCTTCTGGAGAGTGTCTGGGACTATCAATTCGATCCGCAGACCAATGTGATTGATGTTCATATGAGTCGCCTGCGAAAAAAACTTGGTGGATCGCCCGACAGGCCGCTGCTTGAGACAGTTCGAGGCGCCGGTTACCGGTTGGGCGAATGAAGCCGTCTCGCAAGCGCAGCCTTATCTTCCGCTACGCACTCGTCTATACGCTGCTCTTTTGCGTCACGAGTCTTGCGATTCTCGGCTTTCTCTATTGGTCGACGTTCTCTCTGGACCAGGGACGCGTGGATGCTGAAATTTCGGCCGAAGCGGAGTTGTTACAGGAGAAATTCTCGCGCAAGGGCGTCGCCGAGATCAAGACGATTCTGGCGCGACGCAGCACCGATCGACCGGGGGGGAGCACCATCTATATGCTCGCTACCCAAAGGCTCGAATGGGTGGCGGGGAATCTGAGGGACTGGCCGGCCGGAGAGGCCGCGGGACAAGAGGTGGTGGAATTTCCGCTGGGGGAGAGCAGTGAGCTTGCGCGCGCTCGCGCTGTCGACCTGCCCGACGGGTTGCGCCTTTTGGTCGGGCGCAATTTGGGTGAAGTCGCCAAACTCCGTGATTTGATTGTGCAGGCGATGTTCGGCGCCTTCGGCCTGACGCTGGTTTTGGGCGTGGCTGGCGGGCTTTTCGTCGGTCGACGCGTGTCCTCGCGGCTGGAAAAGATCAACCAGAATAGTGTCGCGATTCTCGCCGGAGATTTCTCTCGGCGCATGCCGGTCGGTTCGGGTGGCGACGAATTCGATGATCTCTCGGAGAACCTCAACCGGATGCTCGACCGTATCGAGGGTCTGATGGAGGGAATGCGATCGGTGTCGGACGAGATCGCCCACGATCTCCGCAGCCCGATCTCGCGGCTCAAAAGCCGGATCGAGGTCGCATTATTGACCGAAGATGATCCTGGCTCCTACCGCCAGGTTCTTCAGGAAACGGTGGTCGAAGCGGATCGGATCCTGTCCATCTTCAATGCGCTGCTAGCCATTACGCTGGCGGAATCCGGTGCCGAGAGAGAGCGCTTTCAGGATGTCGATCTCGACGATATGGCCGGCGATGTGGTCGATACCTACGAGCCTCTGGCGACCGAGACGGGTTTGCAGCTGGTTCGCGACTCGACGGGGCAGGCACTGGTTCGCGGCGAGCCTCATTTGTTGGCACAGGCTCTCGCGAACTTGCTCGATAATGCGATAAAATATGTGCCCTCCGGAGGTCGAATTCAGATTCGTCTGGTGCGCACGGAAGATTCCCAGACCCTGATGGTTCAGGACGATGGACCCGGCATGGCAGAAGATTTTCGCGATCGTGCCTTCGAGCGTTTCAGCCGCGCCGATGGCAGCCGCACCGAGCCCGGCAGCGGGCTTGGATTGTCACTGGTCCGCGCAGTGGCTCACCTTCATGGTGGTGAGGTGACTTTGGAAGATGCGGAACCCGGACTTCGCGTTTCCCTGATTTTACCGCTCTAGATCGCCGGCGTCGGAAATGTTCCTGCGCTAGCTTCCCGGGCAGACCACGCCGGTGCCGCCGAGTCCGCAATAACCTGCCGGATTCTTGGCGAGATACTGCTGGTGGTAATCCTCGGCATAGTAGAAAGGGCCCGATCCGAGAATTTCGGTCGTAATAGCCTCCATGCCCACGGCTCGGAGTGCGGTCGCGTACCGGTCTCGGGAGGCAACCGCGGCTACTTGTTGGGCATCGCTGGTTGTATAGATGCCCGAGCGGTACTGAGTGCCCATATCGTTTCCCTGGCGCATACCTTGGGTGGGGTCATGGCCTTCCCAAAACGCTTTGAGCAGATCTTCGAGAGACGTCTTTGCCGGATCAAAGACGACCAATACCACCTCGTTATGACCGGTACGGCCCGAGCAGACTTCCTCATAGGTGGGATTGGGTGTGTGCCCGGCCGCGTAGCCCACGGCCGTGGTATGGACGCCTTCAATTGTCCAGAAGCATTTTTCGGCACCCCAAAAACAACCCAGCCCGACCACGATCTGCTCGAGGCCTTCGGGAAAAGGCGGTTGGATATCGGTTCCCAAAACGAAGTGCTTGCCAGCCACCGGTATGGCCTCGTCCCGCCCGGGCAGGGCTTCGTTTGCCGCGGGCAGGCTGAGCTTTTCGCTCGGCATGGTCAGCCTGCCAAACAGGCGTGAAAGACGATCTTCCATCGAGGTTCTCCCCGCGATTCGCGACTATTTGGGTTGCAGGCTGTCGAGACGGTCCACAGCACCGAGGTATTCCTCGGAAAGGCGCTGCATTACCCGACGCACGGACTCGCTCTCGTTGATCATGCCGACGACCTGACCAACCGGGTTGAAGGCGACGGGCTGGGCGACCTCGGCATATTGGTGCGAGCGCCTGATGGACTCCATGGTGACCATGCCCTGGAGGGGCATCCCGAGCGGGTCGGGATTCTCGGGGTTCTCCCATGCCTCGGTCCATTCGTTTTTCAGCATGCGGCAGGGCTTGCCGGTAAAGGAACGCGAGCGCACAGTGTCGCGACTCGAAGCACTGAAATAACTTTCCTTCTGCGCGGGGGGTGCTTCTGCTTCTTCTACGGCAAGCCAGAGCGAGCCGCTCCAGACGCCGGCGGCGCCGAGTGCCATGGCTGCTGCAATCTGGCGGCCGGTGCCGATGCCGCCGGCGGCCAGTACAGGAGTGGGCGCTACGGCGTCGATGACCTGTGGCCAGAGAACAAGGCTTCCGACCTCGCCGGTATGTCCGCCACCCTCGGTGCCCTGAGCGATAATGATATCGATACCGGCTTCCTTATGCTTGAGCGCCTGCCGCGGGCTACCGCAGAGGGCGGCGACCAGCCGCCCGGCGTTCTGGCATTGTTCGATGACATCTTCGGGAGGGGTGCCAAGTGCGTTGGCGATGAGTTTGACGTTGGGGTGACGTAAGGCCTCGTCGACTTGAGGGGCCGCCGTCACCGCCGTCCATCCAAGGAGTTCGTGGTGCTTGTCTTCTGCGGGGAGCTCCGGCACGCCATGGTCGGCAAAGACCTTCTTGGCAAAGGTGCGGTGCTGATCAGGGATCATCGAGCGAAGTTGCTCTTCGAGTTTTTCAGGATCGACCTGGTCCATGCCCTCGTATTTGCCCGGGATCACGATATCGACGCCATAAGGCTTGTCGCCGATACGTTCGTCGATCCAATCGCATTCCACCTTCAGCTGTTCCGGGGTGAATCCGACCGCACCCAGGACGCCGATACCACCGGCCTTGCTCACTGCGACAACGACGTCACGGCAGTGGGTGAAAGCGAAAATGGGGAGGTCGATACCGAGACGTTCACAAAGATCTGTATGCACAAATTTCTCCTTCGAAAGACGATTGTCCCTACATTACCTCTAACAGGGATTCCGCGGAATGGGAGAAGGGCCGATCCAGGTAATTTTTTCTGCGTCCAGTAGCGCCACGGCCGAGCTTGCGAGGCCCGCCGGGTGCGCCACCCTCGGCGACTTCGAGGCGCCACCCTCGGCGATCTGTGCGCGCCTCCACGAAAGCGTCAGCGTTTTTGGCGCCATTGGAGCGTATGCCGGACGCTGTCGACCAGGGATGGGTAGGTTGGCGACCAATCGAGAATCTTGTTGGCTTTCTCGGGGGCTGCAACCAGACTGGGTGGATCACCGGCCCGCCGGGGTCCGATGTTGTGGGGAACAGGGTGTCCGGTCACCTCTTCTACTGCCGCCAGAACCTGACGGACGCTGGCACCTGTTCCCGTACCCAGATTGCAGGCGAAACTCACGGTATCGCCGCAGAGTTTCTCGAGCGCGAGGCGATGGGCTTCGACGAGATCCCAGACGTGAATATAGTCGCGGATGGCGGTGCCATCGGGTGTGGCATAGTCGTCGCCGAATACTTCCAATGGCGGGCGCTTGCCGAGCGCGGCATCAATGGCCAGAGGAATCAGATGCGTCTCGGGGTCGTGCTCCTCGCCCAATTCGCCTTCGGGGTCGCAACCGGCAACGTTGAAATAGCGCAAGGCGGCCCATCGCAGACCGTGGCAGGTTCCGTACCAGCGCAACATTTGCTCGACCATGAGTTTGGTCTCGCCATAGGGGCTGACCGGATTCTGCTGAGTCGCCTCGGAGATCGGGTCCTCCTGCGGGATGCCGTAGGTCGCGCACGTCGAGGAAAAGACAATCTTGTCGATGCCTTGTTGG
The DNA here is from genome assembly GCA_029248525.1 of Candidatus Binatia bacterium. NCBI lineage: Bacteria > Candidatus Binatota > Binatia (SeqCode) > Binatia bacterium. Next base: position 1,224 of record JAQWJE010000049.1, on the reverse strand, counting down.
CGCATGGCCTCAAGCAGGTTCAGCGTGCCATGCACATTGTTCTCGAAGTAGAGCTCCGGCGCAGCCATGGATTCACCCACAGCCGCCAGTGCAGCGAAATGGATGACGGCATCGACCGGATGTTCCTGGAGGGCTGCCCGGATGGCCGCCCCGTCGCGCAGGTCCGCATCGATCAGGGGACCAAATCGCACCGCCTCGCGATGGCCGCGGGATAGATTGTCGAGCACGACGACCTCATGGCCCGCTCTTTTCAGGAGCTTGGCACAATGGCTACCGACGTAGCCGGCGCCGCCGGTAACAAGAATCCGCATACTCAGGACTATTGCCTTATGGAGAGGGTGGTCGGCAAGTGCGGGTGGATGGACGCTGGAGACTGGCGGTGCGGAAGACTAGAGGAAGCTTGCATGCCATCTCTCGAAGAACGAATTGCCAGCCTGGAGACCCGCCTGGATGCGGCCGAGAGCACGTTGGCGATCGAGCGCCTCAAGGCGGAGTACGCCGCCCGTGTCGATTCCCGCCACGCGCATATTTCCGCTGGGGCACCGGACCCCGCCCACGTATCGGAAATGGCCGCTCGGGTGGCCGAGTTGTTTACCGAAGATGCGGTTTGGGATGGCGGACGCTCTCTGGGTGTGGCGCGCGGTCGAGCCGCGATCCAGGACCGTCTGGCAAATCCGACGGTCCGATGGGCCTGGCATTTCTTTCTCAAGCCCCGGATCAGGGTGCGGGGAGATTTTGCCGAGGGTACCTGGGATCTCTTTTCTCCCTGTACACTGCAGGACGGATCGCAGCGCTGGATGGTCGGCGTGGAGAACGACACCTACCATCGTGTTGATGGCGTCTGGTTGCATGCATCCATGCAGTTGGAAACAGTGATGCTGGCCTCGTTCGAGAAGGGTTGGTCGGGAGGAGTTTCGCAATGAAGCTGGGAGTTACAATTCATGCAACGGACCTGACCATGGATCTGGTTGCGTTGACGCGTGCGGCCGAGGAGCGCGGCTTCTACTCGATCTATATCCCCGAGCATACCCACATCCCGACAAGCCGCCGTACCCCGGCGCCTACGGGCGAGGCCGAGCTGGCCGAGGAATACAAGCGCAGCCTGGATCCTTATATCGCGCTTGCGGCCGCCGCTGCCATGACGGAAAAAATTCGTCTTGGGACGGGCATCGGTTTGCCCGCGCAGCACGACCCGATCACCTTTGCCAAGCAACTCGCGACTCT